>NC_015514.1:0-609477 GCF_000212695.1 Cellulomonas fimi ATCC 484
AACTATGTGGATAACGGGGGCCGTGCGAGACTCACCCCTCCACGCGATCGATCAGCTGAGGTAGGACGTTGTCACAGGACGAAGAGCTCGCCCGGGTCTGGGGCCACGTCGTGGCGACCCTCGAGGCGAGTCCCGACATCACGCCGCGGCAGATCGCGTTCGTCCGGCTCGCCCGTCCGCTCGGCCTGCTGGACGGCACGCTCCTGCTCGCGGTGGGCAACGACCTGACCAAGGACTACCTCGAGACGCGCGTGCGCGCCGAGGTCACCGAGGCGCTCAGCGACGCGCTCGACCGTGAGGCGCGCTTCGCGATCACCGTGGACCCGGAGGTCGCGACCGACACCACGCCCGCCCTGCGGGTCGTGCCCCCGGCCCCGCCCGCGACCGACCTGCGCCCCGGCGACGACGACGACGTGCCCGAGCGCCCCGACCTGTCGGTCGTGCACGGCGACGACCAGCGCGGCCGGCAGGACGGGCGGCGCGACCCCGCGGTCGACGACCGTCCCCTCCCGCCCGGACGCAAGCAGGCCGCGGAGCCGGCGCGGCTGAACCCGAAGTACCAGTTCGAGACGTTCGTCATCGGCTCGTCCAACCGGTTCGCGCACGCGGCCGCGGTCGCGGTCGCCGAGGCGCCGGCGAAGGCGTACAACCCGCTGTTCATCTACGGCGACTCAGGTCTGGGCAAGACGCACCTGCTGCACGCCATCGGGCACTACGCGTACAACCTCTACCCGGGCGTGCGGGTGCGGTACGTGAACTCGGAGGAGTTCACGAACGACTTCATCAACTCGATCTCCGAGGGCAAGGCCGGCGCTTTCCAGCGGCGTTACCGCGAGGTCGACGTCCTCCTCATCGACGACATCCAGTTCCTGCAGGGCAAGGAACAGACGATGGAGGAGTTCTTCCACACGTTCAACACGCTGCACAACGCGAACAAGCAGGTCGTGATCACGTCCGACCTGCCGCCCAAGCAGCTGAACGGCTTCGAGGACCGTATGCGGTCGCGGTTCGAGTGGGGACTGATCACCGACGTGCAGCCGCCGGACCTGGAGACGCGCATCGCGATCCTGCGCAAGAAGGCGGGCAGCGAGCGGCTGCAGGCACCGCCGGACGTGCTGGAGTACATCGCGAGCAAGATCTCGACGAACATCCGCGAGCTCGAGGGCGCGCTGATCCGGGTGACGGCGTTCGCGAACCTCAACCGTCAGCAGGTCGACCTGTCGCTCGCCGAGATCGTGCTGAAGGACCTCATCACCGACGAGCAGACGGCGGAGATCACGGCGACGCAGGTGATCGGGCAGACGGCGGCGTACTTCGGGCTGTCGATCGACGACCTGTGCGGGTCGAGCCGCTCGCGCGTGCTGGTGACGGCGCGGCAGATCGCGATGTACCTGTGCCGCGAGCTGACGGACCTGTCGCTGCCGAAGATCGGCCAGGCGTTCGGGGGGCGTGACCACACGACGGTCATGCACGCGAACCGCAAGATCCGCGAGCTCATGGCGGAGCGCCGGTCGATCTACAACCAGGTGACCGAGCTGACGAACCGGATCAAGCAGCAGAGTCGCGGCTGATCCTGTCCTGCTTGTCCGCTGGATGGCGGATTCCTCCTCACGGTTTTCCACAGTTTCCACAGGTGGCCTGGGGATGTTTGTGACGTCGTTCACTCGAATGGCCCAGGCGGTCTCGCGAGCCGGTGGCAAAGCGTCCTGACCTGCGGCTCCGCGTCGACGCACGATTCGACGCCAGCCCCGGACGCGTCGGCGTCGATGAGACGCCTCTCATCCTCGAATCGATCCGACGCGCTCTTGCGCAACCCTCACGCGGTCCGTGAAGCATGCATGGGACGAATGTGCACACCTGTGCACACACCTGTGGACGACGGTGGACGACACGCCGGGACGCTGTGGAGAACAGGCCCGCCGACCGTGGACGGCGCAGGAGGTCCTCGGAGCCGTCCACCGTCGTCCACGGGGACCCCGTCACGCCACGCACAGCACATCCACACCGCCATCGGCCCCTGACCTGCACAGACGGTCGTGATCCACACTGTGCACAGCACCGATGACGACGACGACACTTCTCTGTCTGAGGGATCCACACACCGTCGAGACGGCGGAACGGAGGCGGCCCGGCCCACCCGGCGCCCGCCGTGCGACGACTCCGGGACGCCCGGGCGCCAGAGCCGCAGGAGAGGCGTCACGACGGTCGTCCACCGACCTCGCCGTCCGTGTACCGAGCGTGGGACCTCTCGCGTAGTGTTCGCGTGATGCCAGGACCGAGGCGAGGACCGGGCGCGCGCACAGTCGCGTCCTTCCGCCGCCGGCGCACCGCGCACTCGTCGCCGCAGGTGGCCGGACGAGCCGGTCCTCGGGCAGCACTCGAACGACGAAGAGGTGACACATGAGGTTCCGGGTCGACCGTGACGTCCTCGCCGACGCGGTCACATGGACGGCTCGCAGCCTTCCCACCCGCCCGCCGGTCCCGGTGCTCGCCGGGGTGCGGATCGAGGCGGACTCGACCGGCACCATCCAGCTGTCGAGCTTCGACTACGAGGTCTCGGCGCGCTCCCAGATCCCGGCGGACGTCGCCGAGCCGGGCACGGTGCTGGTCTCCGGGCGGCTGCTGGCGGAGATCTCCCGCGCGCTGCCGGACAAGCCCGTCGACGTCGTGCTCGACGGAACCAAGGTCGTCGTCACGTGCGGCGCGAGCCGCTTCACGCTCCTGACCATGCCGGTCGAGGACTACCCGAGCCTGCCCGTGATGCCCGCGACGGCCGGCACCGTCGACGGTGACGAGCTCACGCACGCGGTCGCGCAGGTGTCCGTCGCCGCGAGCCGCGACGACACGCTCCCCCTGCTGACCGGCGTCCGCGTCGAGATCGAGGGCGAGAAGGTCACGCTGCTCGCCACCGACCGCTACCGGCTCGCGCTGCGCGAGCTCACGTGGAAGCCGTCGGCGCCGGACATCTCCACGGTCGCGCTCGTGCGCGCCCGCACGCTGTCCGACGCGGCCAAGTCGCTCGGCAGCGCCGGGTCCGTGACGGTCGCGCTGTCGACGGGCGCGGGCGTCGACCTCATCGGCTTCGAGGCGGGCGGCCGCCAGACGACGAGCCTGCTGGTCGACGGCGACTACCCGGCCGTGCGCCGGCTGTTCCCCGACGAGACGCCGATCCACGCGATCGTCTCCACGCACGCGCTGGCCGAGGCCGCGAAGCGCGTCGCCCTCGTCGCCGAGCGCAACACGCCGATCCGGCTCGCGTTCACGCAGGGCCAGGTCGTCCTCGACGCCGGCCAGGGCGACGACGCGCAGGCCTCCGAGGCGCTCGAGGCGACGCTCGTCGGCGACGACATCACGGTCGCGTTCAACCCGCAGTTCCTGCTCGACGGCCTGGGCGCGCTGGACACGACGTTCGTGCGGCTGTCCTTCACCCACCCGAACAAGCCGGTGGAGTTCACCGGCCAGGAGTCGCTCGAGGGGGACGACAAGCAGGAGTACCGCTACCTGCTCGTCCCCATCCGCTTCGCGAGCTGATCCGGCTCGACGCGGCGCCGCGCGCACCGGTGCGGCAGAGTGACCGGTGCACCCCGGTCACGACGAGAGCCGGGCGCGTCCCGGGGAGAGTGAGGGGCCATGCACGTCGGTCTGGTGGGTCTGGGCAAGATGGGCGCCAACATGCGCGAGCGCATCCGCGCGGCGGGCATCGAGGTCACCGGGTACGACCGCAACCCCGACGTCACGGACGTGCCGAGCCTCGAGGCGCTGGTCGAGGCCCTGCCGGCCGGTGAGCGGGTCGTGTGGGTGATGGTGCCGTCGGGCGCGATCACCGACGGCGTCATCCGCGAGCTCGCGGGGCTGCTGGGCGAGGGCGACGTGGTGATCGACGGCGGGAACTCGTACTACCAGGACGACCAGCCACATGCGGACCTGCTGGCGGAGCGTGGCGTGGGCTTCCTGGACGTGGGTGTCTCGGGTGGCGTGTGGGGCCTGAAGAACGGCTACGGCCTCATGGTCGGCGGCGACGCGGCGCTCGTGGAGCGCGTCCTGCCGGTGTTCGACGCCCTGCGGCCCGAGGGGCCCCGCGAGGAGGGCTTCGTGCACGCGGGCTCGGTCGGCGCGGGGCACTACGCGAAGATGGTCCACAACGGCATCGAGTACGGGCTCATGCAGGCGTACGCCGAGGGCTACGAGCTGCTGGCCGCGAAGGACCTGGTCACGGACGTGCACGGCACGTTCAAGGCGTGGCAGCGCGGCACGGTCGTGCGGTCCTGGCTGCTCGACCTGCTGGTCGAGGCCCTCGAGCAGGACCCGGCGTTCGGCGAGATCGACGACTGGGTCGAGGACTCCGGCGAGGGCCGGTGGACCGTCGACGAGGCGATCGAGCTCGCGGTGCCGGCGCCGGTGATCTCGGCGGCCCTGTTCGCGCGGTTCGCGTCGCGCCAGGAGGAGTCGCCCGCCATGAAGGCCGTGGCGGCGCTGCGCCAGCAGTTCGGCGGCCACGCCGTGAAGCCCGCCGGGACGACCGGCCCGGTCACGAGCACGACGCCCGTCCCCGACGCCGCGGTCCCGCCCTCGGCCTGAGGCGGACCCGGTCCGGGAGCGGGTCGCACGACGCCGCACCCCGGCCGTACGCCCCCCGCGCCCGCCTGCCGCACGTTCGCCACCACACCGCCCACCGCGAAGAGACCTGATGTACGTCGCCCACCTGTCGCTCACGGACTTCCGCTCCTACGCGCAGGTCGAGCTGCCCCTGGACCCGGGCATCACCGCGCTGGTCGGGCCGAACGGGCAGGGCAAGACGAACCTCGTCGAGGCGGTCGGCTACGTCGCGACGCTCGGGAGCCACCGGGTCCCGTCGGACGCGGCGCTGGTGCGGGCCGGGGCGAGCCGCGCGGTCGTGCGGACACGGGTCGTCCGTGAGCTCGAGCCGGGGCGGCCCCGCACCACGCTCGTGGAGGTCGAGGTCACGCCCGGCAAGGCGAACCGGGCACGCGTCAACGGCGGTTCGCCGGGCCGGGCGCGTGACGTCCTCGGCATCCTGCGCACGGTGCTGTTCGCGCCCGAGGACCTGGCGCTCGTCAAGGGGGACCCGGACGGCCGCCGGCGGTTCCTGGACGACCTGCTCGTCCAGCTGGTTCCGCGCTACGCAGGCACGGTGCAGGACTACGAGCGCGTGCTCCGGCAGCGGTCCGCGCTGCTCAAGACGGCGGGCGCGGCGATGCGCGGCGGCCGCGGCGCGGCGGACCTGCGGACGCTCGACGTGTGGGACGCCAAGCTCGCGCAGACGGGCGCGGAGCTGGTCGTCGCCCGGCGCGCGCTCGTCGCTGCCCTCGCGCCGCAGGTCACGAGCGCGTACGAGCAGGTCAGCTCCGGTCAGGGCGAGGCCGTCCTGACGTACCGGGCGTCCCTGGACGCCGCGCTGGCGGACGCGGCGGCGGCCGACCCGCAGGCTGCGCCCGGCGACGTGCCTGCGTCGCCGCGGCTCGTCGAGACGCAGCTGCTCGAGGCGATGGGGCGCCTGCGGCAGAAGGAGGTCGAGCGCGGCGTCTGCCTCGTCGGCCCGCACCGCGACGACCTGGTCCTCACGCTGGGCGGGCTGCCGGCGAAGGGGTACGCGAGCCACGGCGAGTCGTGGTCGTTCGCGCTCGCGCTGCGCCTCGCGTCGTACGCGCTGCTCTCGGGTGCGGCCGGCCGGCCGGGCGACGGGACGGGCGACGGCGGGGCGGACCCGACCGCCGAGCTGCTGGCCCGGGGGGCGGACTGGGGCCCGGACGCGGAGCCGGTGCTCGTCCTCGACGACGTCTTCGCGGAGCTCGACACGCGGCGGCGCGACCGCCTGGCGGAGCTCGTCGCCCCGGCGCGGCAGGTCCTCATCACGGCGGCGGTCGCGCAGGACGTGCCCGAGCCGCTCGCGGGCGCGCGCGTCGACGTCCTGGGTGGTGAGGTGGCGCGTGTCCTCTGACCGTGAGCCCGACGACGGTGCCCTGCTCCCCCCGGTGCGGCGGCCCCCCGTCGACGGCGTCCCGCTGCGGCAGGTCGTCGACCTGCTGCCGGAGCGCCAGGTCGCGGTGGCGGCGCTGAACCGCGCGAAGGAGGCGGCCCGCGCGCGCGGACTACGGCCGGGCGACGCGCCACGCCGCCGGGCGCTCGTCGACGCGCACCCCGGCACGGCCGGTCCCGGCGCGCGCGACCCGCAGGCGGTCGCGGACACCCTCGGGGCGCTGGTCGGGCAGTTCGGCTGGGGCTCGGGGCTGGTGTCGGGCACGGTGCAGCACCGGTGGGCGGAGCTGGTCGGGGCCGAGGTCGCGGAGCACTGCGCGTACGTGTCGCTCGAGGCGGGCGTGCTGACGGTGCAGGCGAGCTCGACGAGCTGGGCGACGAACCTGACGTGGGCGGTGCCGACGATGCTGCGCCGCTTCGCGGAGGAGCTGGGCGAGGGGGTCGTCACGCAGATCACCGTCCTGGGTCCGGCGGGGCCGGGTTTCGGACGCGGTCGCAAGCGGGTCGTGGGCCGGGGACCGCGCGACACGTTCGGGTGAGCCGGGACCTGGGCGAGGCGTCGAGGGACTCGTCGGGCGCACCGGGCCCTGTCGCCCCGGTTCGAGGCCGGGGGACGGGTAGACTGTGGACGTCATTCTGGCGCGATTGCGCCGGTATCAGAGCCGAGAACTCCAGTCTCCTGGGGTGATCCGCCCTCCGAGGTCCTTGGCGGGGCGCTCTGTCGCGTGTGAGAGCTTGAGGAGTACATCCGCCCGTGGCCGACGAGAGCACGACCCCGCCCAGCACCCCGAACGGCGCCGGCGGGTACGACGCCAGCGCGATCACGGTCCTGGAAGGCCTCGAGGCCGTGCGCAAGCGGCCCGGCATGTACATCGGCTCGACCGGTGAGCGCGGCCTGCACCACCTCGTCTACGAGGTCGTCGACAACTCCGTCGACGAGGCCCTCGCGGGGTACTGCGACACCATCGAGGTGACGCTCCTCGCGGACGGCGGCGTGCGCGTCGCCGACAACGGGCGCGGCATCCCCGTCGAGATGCACCCGACGGAGGGCAAGCCGACCCTCGAGGTCGTCATGACGATCCTGCACGCGGGAGGCAAGTTCGGCGGCGCGGGCTACGCGGTGTCCGGCGGCCTGCACGGCGTCGGCATCTCGGTCGTCAACGCGCTGAGCAGCCGCGTCGAGTCGGTCGTCAAGCGCGACGGCTACACGTGGCAGATGGACTTCGAGGACGGCGGCAAGCCGGTCGGGTCGATCCGCCAGGGCGAGGCGACGCAGGAGACGGGCACGAGCCAGACGTTCTGGGCCGACTCGACGATCTTCGAGACGATCGACTACGACTTCGAGACGCTGCGCTCGCGCTTCCAGCAGACGGCCTTCCTCAACAAGGGCCTGCGGATCACGCTCACCGACGAGCGCCCGCAGCACACCGGCACCGAGGACGAGGTCACGGACGCGGACCGCACGGTCGACGGCGACGAGCCGGTCGACACCCCGCAGCACCGCACGGTCAGCTACAAGTACGACGGCGGCCTCGTCGACTACGTGACGCACCTGAACGCGGCCAAGAAGGTCGAGCTCGTGCACCCCGAGGTCATCGAGATCACCGCGGAGGACACGGACCGCCGGATCTCGGTCGACATCGCGCTGCAGTGGACGAGCGCGTACAGCGAGTCGGTGCACACGTTCGCGAACACGATCTCGACGACCGAGGGCGGCACGCACGAGGAGGGCTTCCGGGCGGCGATGACGTCGCTCATCAACCGGTACGCCAAGGACAAGAACCTCCTCAAGGAGAAGGACGACAACCTCACGGGCGACGACATCCGCGAGGGCCTGACGGCCGTCATCTCCGTGAAGCTCGGTGAGCCGCAGTTCGAGGGCCAGACGAAGACGAAGCTCGGCAACACCGAGGCGAAGACGTTCGTGCAGAAGGTCGTCAACGAGCGGCTCGCGGACTGGCTGGACTCGCACCCGAACGAGGCGCGTGACGTCATCCGCAAGTCGATCCAGGCGGCGGCGGCCCGCATGGCGGCCCGCAAGGCGCGCGAGGCGACGCGGCGCAAGGGCCTGCTGGAGTCGGGCGGCATGCCCGGCAAGCTCAAGGACTGCCAGAGCAACAACCCCGCCGAGTGCGAGGTGTTCATCGTCGAGGGCGACTCGGCCGGCGGCTCTGCGGTGCGCGGCCGCAACCCGCGGACGCAGGCGATCCTGCCGATCCGCGGCAAGATCCTCAACGTCGAGCGTGCCCGTCTGGACCGAGCCCTGGGCAACCAGGAGGTGCAGGCGCTCATCACGGCGTTCGGCACGGGCATCGGCGAGGACTTCGACCTGGCGAAGCTGCGGTACCACAAGATCGTGCTCATGGCCGATGCCGACGTCGACGGCAAGCACATCTGCACGCTGCTGCTGACGCTGCTGTTCCGCTACATGCCGGAGCTCATCACGCAGGGCCACGTGTACCTCGCGCAGCCGCCGCTGTACCGGATCAAGTGGTCGAACGCGGACCACGACTACGTGTACTCCGACCGCGAGCGTGATGCGTACATCAAGGAGGGGCAGGCCAACGGCAAGCGGCTCCCCAAGGACAACGCGATCCAGCGGTACAAGGGTCTGGGCGAGATGGACTACTCGGAGCTGTGGGAGACGACCATGTCGCCCGAGCACCGCACGCTGCTGCAGGTCTCGCTCGACGAGGCGGCCGCGGCGGACGAGATCTTCTCGGTGCTCATGGGTGAGGACGTCGAGTCCCGCCGCTCGTTCATCCAGCGGAACGCCAAGGACGTGCGCTTCCTCGACATCTGACCCGGCGCGGCGCCCCGCCGGGCGCGCGCCCCACGTCCTCCCCCGAAGCACCAGCGAAGGAACCTCGTGACCGAGACCCCGGACCAGATCGAGCACGGCCGCATCGAGCAGGTCGACCTGCAGCTCGAGATGCAGCGGTCGTACCTCGACTACGCGATGTCCGTCATCGTCGGGCGTGCGCTGCCCGACGTGCGCGACGGCCTCAAGCCGGTCCACCGGCGCGTGCTGTACGCGATGTACGACGGCGGGTACCGCCCCGACCGGCAGTTCTCCAAGTGCAGCCGCGTCGTCGGCGACGTCATGGGCAAGTACCACCCCCACGGCGACTCGGCGATCTACGACGCCCTGGTCCGCCTCGTGCAGGACTGGTCTCTGCGCTACCCGCTGGTCGCCGGCCAGGGGAACTTCGGCTCCCCCGGCGACGACCCGGCCGCGGCCCCGCGGTACACCGAGTGCAAGATGGCCCCCCTCTCGATGGAGATGGTGCGGGACATCGACGAGGACACGGTCGACTTCGGCGACAACTACGACGGCCGCACGCAGGAGCCGCTGGTCCTGCCCGCACGCTTCCCGAACCTGCTGGTCAACGGCTCGGCGGGCATCGCGGTCGGCATGGCGACGAACATCCCGCCGCACAACCTGCGCGAGGTCGCCGACGGCGTCCAGTGGTACCTGGACCACCCGGAGGCGACGAAGGAGGAGCTGCTCGCGGCGCTCCTGACCCGCATCAAGGGCCCGGACTTCCCGACGGGCGCGACGATCCTCGGCCACCGTGGCATCGACGAGGCGTACCGCACGGGACGCGGCTCGATCACGATGCGCGCGGTGGTCAACGTCGAGGAGATCCAGGGCCGGATCTGCCTCGTCGTCACCGAGCTGCCGTACCAGGTGAACCCCGACACGCTCGCGAAGAAGATCGCGGACCTCGTCAAGGAGAACCGGGTCACGGGCATCGCGGACATCCGCGACGAGACCTCGGGCCGCACGGGCCAGCGCCTCGTGATCGTGCTCAAGCGTGACGCCGTAGCGAAGGTCGTGCTCAACAACCTGTACAAGCACACGCAGCTGCAGGACACGTTCGGTGCGAACATGCTGGCGCTCGTCGACGGCGTGCCGCGCACGCTCAGCATCGACGCGTTCGTGCGGCACTGGACCGCGCACCAGCTCGAGGTCATCCAGCGCCGCACCCGCTACCGGCTCCGCAAGGCCGAGGAGCAGATCCACATCTACCGCGGCTACCTCAAGGCGCTCGACGCGCTCGACGAGGTCATCGCGCTCATCCGCCGCTCCCCCGACGCCGACGAGGCGCGCACGGGCCTGATGGAGCTGCTCGGGGTCGACGAGGTCCAGGCGAACGCGATCCTCAACCTGCAGCTGCGCCGCCTGGCCGCGCTGCAGCGCCAGGAGATCACGCAGCGGCACGACGAGCTGCAGGCGCAGATCGTGGAGTTCAACGCGATCCTCGCGTCCGACGAGCGGCAGCGCACGATCGTGAGCGACGAGCTGCGCGAGATCGTCGACAAGTACGGCGACGAGCGCCGCACGACGATCCTGCCGTTCGACGGCGAGGTGTCCGTCGAGGACCTCATCGCCGAGGAGGAGATGGTCGTCACCATCACCCGCGGCGGCTACGCGAAGCGCACGCGCTCGGACAACTACCGGGCACAGCGTCGCGGCGGCAAGGGCGTGCGGGGCGCGCAGCTGCGCGAGGACGACATCGTCGACCACTTCTTCGTCACGACGACGCACCACTGGCTGCTGTTCTTCACGAACCTCGGCCGCGTCTACCGCGCGAAGGCGTACGAGCTGCCCGAGGGCGGACGGGACGCCAAGGGCCAGCACGTCGCGAACCTGCTGGCGTTCCAGCCGGGCGAGACGATCGCGCAGGTCCTGGACGTGCGGAACTACGAGCAGGCGGAGCACCTGGTGCTCGCGACGCAGCGCGGCCTCGTGAAGAAGACGCGCCTGACGGAGTACGACTCGAACCGCTCGGGCGGCGTCATCGCGATCAACCTGCGCGAGGACGAGGAGGGCCGGCCCGACGAGCTCGTGAGCGCCCGCCTCGTGAACTCCGACCAGGACCTCATCCTCGTGTCCCGCAAGGGCCAGTCGGTGCGCTTCACGGCGTCCGACGAGTCCCTGCGGCCGATGGGCCGCGCGACGTCCGGCGTCACCGGCATGAAGTTCCGCGGCGACGACGAGCTGCTCGCGATGGACGTCGTCCGCGAGGACGCGTTCCTGTTCACCGTCACCGAGGGCGGAATCGCGAAGCGCACCGCGCTGACCGTCGAGAACTACCGGCAGCAGGGCCGCGGCGGTCTCGGCATCAAGGTCGCCAACCTCCCGGAGGCGAACGGCGACCTCGTGGGTGCGCTCGTGACCGACGCCGACGACGAGGTGCTCGTCATCATGGAGCGCGGCAAGATCGTGCGCTCCGCGACCACCGAGGTGAACGCCACGGGCCGCACCACGCAGGGCGTCATCTTCGCCAAGCCCGACAACGGCGACCGGATCATCGCGGTCGCACGCAACACTGAGCGACACCTCGGTGAGGATGCCGGTACCGTGGGCGGCGAGAACGGCCAGGGAACCGACCTACCGGACGCCTCGGGGGCTCCCGCGGCGGACGGCACGAGCGCTGAGCAGGCCGTCGCCGACCAGTCCTCGGAGGACGCATGACCGATCCGACGCCGCCCACGATCCCGCCGCGGCTGAAGCCGACCACCCCGACGACCGCACGGCCGTCGGCGAGCGGCAACGGGTCGTCGGGCGCCCGGAACGGCAGCGGCAGGACGGAGACGGCTCCCCCGCGCGGTCCCGCCCCGACCGCGTCGGAGCCGCGACGTGACGCGACGGACCGCCCGGAGGCGCCGGTGCGCGTCTCGACCGGCGTGCCGCGCTCGACGGACGAGCAGGAGCCGCCGTCGCCCCTCATGGTCGCGGTCGACACCGCGACCGTGTGGTTCAAGAAGGCGGCGGGGGCGACCAGCTCTGCGCTCGCCTCGGTCACCCGACCCCGAACCGAGGACCCGACCATGACGAGCCCGGCCTCCGCCCCCGCGGCCACCGCCACCCGCCCCCCGAGCCGTCCCGCGACGGGCGCGACGCCGCTCGCCCGGCCGGCGACCGGCCGCATCCCGACCGTGGGCGGACCGCGCCGCGTGCGGCTCGCGATCTCGCGGGTCGACCCCTGGTCGGTCATGAAGTTGTCGTTCCTGCTCTCCGTCGCGATCGGCATCATGATCGTCGTGGCCGCGGCCGTGATCTGGCTGACCCTCGACGGCCTGCACGTCTTCGCGAAGATCGACGACCTGGTCACGCAGATCACGGGCTCCGAGGGCAACGTCAACATCCTCGAGTTCGTCGAGTTCCGGCGGGTCGTGTCCGGTGCGACGCTCATCGCGGTCGTCGACGTGTTCCTCATGACGGCGCTCGCGACGATCGGGGCGTTCCTGTACAACATCGTGGCGGCGCTGGTCGGCGGCGTGCACGTCACCATGACGGACGAGTGAGCCGGCGGACCACGACCGCCGGTTTGGGCGCGGCACCCCCGCTGGGGTAGTCTCGTCCGGCGCGCAGCGCACGTGTTCGCACGTGCGTCAGCAGCACGGGCCTATAGCTCAGACGGTTAGAGCGCTTCCCTGATAAGGAAGAGGTCACAGGTTCAAGTCCTGTTAGGCCCACTCCCGACCCGTGGGGGACCCCGATGAAGAAGCTCCTGCTCCTGGTGGCGGTCGCCGCCGTGGGTTACGTCGTCTGGCAGAAGTACCAGCAGGACCAGGACGAGCGGGACCTGTGGTCCGAGGTCACCGACACCTTCGAGTGACCGTCTCCCCCACCTGAGCGCCGCGGTGCGGCCTCGCCCGGGGCCATGGCGCAATTGGTAGCGCACCTGCTTTGCAAGCAGGGGGTTAGGGGTTCGAGTCCCCTTGGCTCCACCACTGCACGCATCCGACCTGCGAGTACGCCCTGCCCGGAAGACCGGGTGGGGCGTCGTCGATTTCCGTGACCCAGCGTGGGCCGCAGAGCCGTGGGATCCCCGCCGCTCCCCGTCGCGGCAAGCTGTGGGCTTCGGCGTGCTGGGGCGCGCCTCGTCGGTCAGTCGAGGGTGAGGTAGCCGCGGACGGGGGCGAGGCCCTCGATGGTCACGTCCGGGCGCAGGTGGTCCGGGCGGGCGTCCCAGGCGTCACGCGTGAGGAGGAAGCGGCGCGTCGTGGCGGTCTCGCCGAGGCGGACCGTGCGCTCCAGGCCGTTGTCGGTGTAGCCGATGCGGCGCGAGACGCCGGTCGACGGGCCGTTGTCGGTGAACGCGCCGCTCGTGGCCTGCTCGGCGTCGAGGCCCTCGAACAGCAGGTGCAGCATCATGAGCCGCATGCGGGTGCCGACGCCGGCACCCTGGAAGCGCCGGCCGAGCCACGAGCCCGTCTCGGCGGTGCGCAGCACGGGGAACTCCTTGGCGTAGGCGCCCTGGATGCCGAGGACCTGGCCGTCACGGACGACGGCGAGCTCGACGCGCCAGTCGTCGGGCTTCGTCTCGGCGCGCATGCGCCACTGGTACTGCAGGACGCTGCGGCCGACCTCGACGTGCGTGCCGCGCGTCCACGGCACCGTGAACGGCATGAAGTCCTCGTCGTGCACGCCCTCGGCGGCGGTCAGCGCGAGCTGCTCGGCGACCGTGTCGTCGATGTAGCGGAGCTCGAGGTCGCCGCTGGTGACGCGGAGCCCGGCGAAGGGCCACAGGTCGACGAGGGTGGTCGGGCGCGTCTCGGTCTCCGGCATGCGCGCAGCCTGGTCGCCGGGGCGGTCGCCGGGCAAGGGAGATAGCGACGTCACCAGGCGTCGCCGCCGCGCGCGCGGGCGGTGATGCCGGCGAGCACGTCGGCGGAGTAGACGGGCTGGGGGGCGTGCGTGACGGGACCGTCGTCGAGGGTGGTCCAGCGCCAGTGCGGGGTGACGCGGGCGGTGGTGCCCTCCTCGGCGAGCCGCAGGTCGAGAAGAACGCCGTAGCGGTACCCGAAGCGGCGCTGCACGGCGTGCGCGGTGTCGACATCGAGCGAGCCCGGGGCGCCGGACGCGTCGGCGCTCAGCTCGACGAGCAGGAGGTTGTGCTCGGGACCCAGGCGGCCGCGGCGGTGCACGATGAGGTGCGGCGGGCGGGACGTGCCCTCGTCCAGCCGCACGGACGACTCGAGGACCATGCCCGACCGGTCGTACTCCGCGTCGACGTCCCAGGTGCGCTCGATCATGCCGCGCAGGGCCCAGCCGAGGTGGAACGAGATGGTGCGCGGGCTGGGGCGGCTCGTCCCGGAGGACGGCGCGAACAGCGTCCACTGGTCGACGAGCGTGTTCGTCAGCGCGATGCGGACGCGGGACTGCAGGTCGGCGAGCAGCATGGGCGGACGCTACTGCCCGGTTCGTGCGTTCTCCCGGGACCACGGGCCCGGGACGCCTGCGGGGCGCCGCGCGTGCGGAGCCGGGTGCGGCGTCGTCGAGCGTCCCGACCTGCGGCTCGACGACGACGTGGACCCGGCCGTGCCACCGGGTCCACGTCGCCAGGGCTCACCGTTCGGTGAGCGTGTAGTCGGTCTTCGTCTGCTTCACGTAGACCTGCGCGCCGTACGCGGGCCACCCGCCGCCCGCCGCGAACGCCTCGCCGATCGCGGTCGCGAGCTGCTGGTAGAACTTCGGCTCGTTGCCCTCGTAGCCGCCGTCGCGGTGCGGGTCGGGGTCGAGCTTGTACGTGCGCTCGCCCTGGCCGGCGGTCCAGATGCGGATCGCGCGCGTGCCGGTGCGGATCTCCGCGTAGGAGAAGACGACGCCGCCGACGTCGACGCTCGGTGCTCCGTTCATGATGGCTCCTCAGGGGATGGGGTGGACGTGGGCAGCGACGGATGCCGCGGCCCTGGCGCTGAGCTGGTCGCGCAGCGCCGGGGTGAGGACCGCCGGGTTGGCGGTCAGGGTGGCGGTGTGGACGGTCATGGACGACGGCTGCGTGAGAGCGGCCCACGGGAACCCGGCCGCGGGCACGACGGGCCGGAACCCGACGTGCACGAGCCCGAGCGTGAGGCCGCCCTCGCCGGTCGCCTGGACGACGAACACCTGGCGGCCGTCCTGCGCGCACGCGCTGAGCGCGTCGAACCCGGCGACGGCACCCGCGTTCGCGTGGTGCACGGCGGTGAGCGCGTCGTGCACGACCGTGCCCGGGCCGTGCGGCGCCGCGAACGCTGCGGGCACCTGGTGCCGTGCCACCGTCGACGTCAGTGCCGACGACGCGGACGCCGTCCAGCCCATCTGCGTGAACCCGGTGACGACCGCCTCGAGCACGGTCGCCGTCGTCGCCGGGCTTCCCGCCAGGGCGGGCACCACGGTGAGCAGCAGGCAGTCGCGCACGAGGTCCTGGTCGCCGGCCGCGACCGACGGCTCGATGCCGACGAGCACGCCGCTGACCTCGATGAACGTCGTCATCCCAGGTCCGGGAGGTTCGCGATGTACGACGCGGCGTGGCTCGCGATCTTCTGCTGCACGGACGCGCGGACGCCCGCGTAGACGGCGTCGTTGAGCGACAGCTGCGTCGAGCCGTTCTTGATGTGCACGGACGTCGCCGAGTACGACATCCACAGGAACTTCGTGGACGTCTCGGTGCCGCTGAACGTGAACGCGCCGACCTGCAGGGCGACGGAACCGTTCGTCTCGTTGGCGAGGCCGACGGCGAACGTCCCGGCGTTGTTGCTCGTCGAGCTCGACGAGTAGATCGACCACGGCGCGCCCCCGGAGTCGGCCGACCCCTGCAGCGCCTTGACGGCCGCCTCGACGATGCCGAGCTCGGCCGGCGCGAGGATCGCGCCGAGGATCTCGAGGACGACCTGGTCGATCTGCACGGTCGCGGTGCTCGCCGTGTAGTCGCCGAACGAGATGTTCTGACCGGTGTAGCCGATCTGCTGCAGGAACGTCTGGACGTAGGTGTAGTACCCGATCGGGTCCGCGGTCGGGTCGTGGCCCTCCTTCACGGCCATGAGCTGCGCGAGGGCCAGGGAGTTGTTCAGGTCGTCCTTGTGCTGCGCCGAGACGTACGCGGTGAACGACGTCAGCGAGTTGCCGACGACGGTCGCGCTCTCGGTGCCGTCCTGCTGGGCGGCGGCCGCGGCGGGTGCGGTGGGCTGCACGGCGCCGAGCAGCGTGCCCTGCGGCGGAAGCGAGGACAGGTCGACGGCCGCGACGGACGCGGCGGCGAGGTCGGATGCGACGGACATGGTGCCTCCTGCGGTGGTGGGCCGGCGGTGGTGCCGGTCGACCCCATGCCAGCGCGCACCCCGCCTCCGGCCCGCCCCGCCGACGCGACCGCGCGGTGCGCGGGCGTGACGTCGTGCGTGCGCACCGTGACGTCGCCGCCTCCCGTCCGTCGCGTGCCGTGACCCGTTCGTGTCCTGCGCGAGCGCGCACGTCGCGCGCGGCTACGTTGGCGGCACGCGACTCACGCGGGGGGCGAGGGGAGTCGGATGAGCCACGTGCTCCAGCTGCTGGGACCGGTGCGGCTGCGCACGGACGGACGACGGGTCCCCCTCCCCCACGCGTGCGCGCGGCTGACGGCCGCGCTCGCCCTCGTCGGGCCGCTCTCCCGCGAGCAGGCGGCGGCGCTGCTGTGGCCGGACGCGCCGACCGGCAGGGCCCTGTCCAACCTCCGCACGGCCCTGTCACGCCTGCGCCGCCTCACCCCGGGGCTGGTCGACGCGCGCGGGACGGTGCTCGCGCTCGCGGACGACGTCACGGTCGACACCGACCGGATGCTGGCGTGGGTCAACGCGACGATCTACGACGACGCGCCCCCGAACGACCCGGCGGGCCCGCCGCGGGAGGTCGGCCGGGAGCTGCTCGCGGGCTGGGACGAGGAGTGGGTGCGGGACCACCGGGACCGCTGGCAGGTGCTCGTCAGCCAGGCGTTGGAGAGCGCCGCGACGCGGCTGCTGGCGCAGGGTCGTCCGGCGGCGGCGCTGCCGTACGGGTTGGCGGCGGTCGCGGCGGAGCCGTGGTCCGAGTCCGCGAACCGGGTGCTCATCGAGATCCACGCGCGACGGGGCGACGGCGCGGGGGCGCTGCGGCAGTTCGAGCGGCTCAGCCGGGTGCTGCGGGCCGAGCTCGGGGTGCAGCCGGCTCCGGACATCGTGGCGCTCATCCGCCAGCTCTACCCGTTCGGCGTCGGGCGCACGGGGCAGCGGACGGCGTAGCGGGACCTGGTGCGCGACGGGACG
Source organism: Cellulomonas fimi ATCC 484 (assembly GCF_000212695.1). Taxonomy (NCBI): domain Bacteria; kingdom Bacillati; phylum Actinomycetota; class Actinomycetes; order Micrococcales; family Cellulomonadaceae; genus Cellulomonas; species Cellulomonas fimi. The sequence goes on from NC_015514.1 coordinate 17,047, forward strand.
GGGCTCCGCGGACGGCGTCCCCCGTGACGGTGACGTGTCGCATCCGCGGTGGATCGCCGTTCCGTGTGTCGGCGGCGCGGTCTAGGTTGGACGGCTGTGACACCTGTCATCGCGGCCCACGGGCTCACCAAGCGCTTCGGCGAGCTCGTCGCCGTCGACGGCATCGACTTCGAGGTCGCCCCGGGCGAGTCGTTCGGCCTGCTCGGCCCGAACGGCGCCGGCAAGTCGACGACCATGCGGATGGTCGGCGCGGTGTCGACGCGATCGGGCGGCGAGCTGCGCGTCCTCGACCTCGACCCCGAGACGCACGGCCCGGAGATCCGCTCGCAGCTCGGCGTCGTGCCGCAGGAGGACAACCTCGACACCGAGCTGACCGTCCGCGACAACCTGCTCGTCTACGGCCGCTACTTCGGCCTCCCCCGCCGCGTGTGCGCCGAGCGTGCCGACGAGCTGCTGGAGTTCGCGCAGCTCACGGAGAAGGCCAAGGTCAAGACGGACGACCTGTCGGGCGGCATGAAGCGGCGCCTGACGATCGCCCGTGCGCTCATCAACGACCCGCGGATCCTCATGCTCGACGAGCCGACGACGGGCCTCGACCCGCAGGCCCGGCACGTCCTGTGGGACCGGTTGTTCCGGCTCAAGGAGCGCGGCACGACGCTCGTCGTCACGACGCACTACATGGACGAGGCCGAGCAGCTGTGCGACCGGCTGGTCGTCGTCGACCACGGCCGGATCATGGCCGAGGGCAGCCCGGCGGAGCTGATCCGCCGCTACTCGACGCGCGAGGTCGTCGAGCTGCGGTTCGGCTCGTCGCGCAACGCGGAGGCGGCGGAGCGCATGGCGGGCGTGACCGAGCGCGTCGAGGTGCTCCCGGACCGGGTGCTGCTGTACGCGGACGACGGCGAGGCGGTCGTCGAGAAGGTCCTGGCCCTCGGGCTCGAGCCGACGACGAGCCTCGTGCGCCGCTCCAGCCTCGAGGACGTGTTCCTCCGGCTGACCGGACGGAGCCTGATCGAGTGACGACGACGAGCGCACCGAGCCCCGCCGCGCAGCGCGCGCTGGCTGCGGCGGCCCTCCCCCGCCGGCTCGGCTGGTGGTACGTCGCCGAGGCGCAGCTGCGCAGCATGAAGGCGTACGGCTGGACGATCGTGGCGAGCGGCGTGGGCCAGCCCCTGCTGTACCTGCTGGGCATCGGCCTGGGTCTCGCGGCGTTCCTCGACGTGTCGATCGGGCAGGGGCCCGACGGCCCGGTCGACTACGTGACGTTCGTGGCCCCGGCGCTGCTCGTGACGGCTGCGGTCGGCGTCGCGATGGACGAGTTCACGTACGCGGTGATGTCGGGGTTCAAGTGGCGGCGCCTGTACTGGGGGCCGAACGCCACGCCGATCTCGCCGGCGCAGCTCGCGACGGGCGTCGTCGTGGCGTGCGTGGGCCGGATGCTGTTCACGACCGTCGCGTACTACGTGCTCATGGTCGCGTTCGGGGCCGTCGGGGACCCGCTCGCCGGGTTGGCGATCCCGCTCGTCGGCGTGCTCGCCGGGCTCGCGTTCGGGCTGCCGGTCATGGCGTTCTCCGCGTCGCTCAAGGACGACCGGGGGCAGATCGCGCTCGTGCAGCGGTTCGTCTTCACGCCGCTCTTCCTGTTCTCCGGCACGTTCTACCCGCTCACGACCGTGCCGGTCGCGCTGCAGTGGATCGGGTGGGTGTCGCCGGTCTGGCACGCGTCCGAGGTGGGCCGCTCGCTGAGCTACGGGTCGCCCCCCGGTGCCTGGCCCGTCGGGGTGCACCTCGCGGTCCTGCTGGTCATGGCGGGGGCGGGCGCGGTCGTCGCCGGGCGCATCTTCACGAGGAGGCTGCGCGGATGACGACGACGACCACGACGGCCGCCCCCCGCTGGCTGACCACGGGCGGGGTGCGTGCGCTGTCGTCCGGGAACGCCGGTGCGGTGGTCGAGCGCGGGCTGCGCGCGACGCGGTCCGGCAACTGGGTGATCGTGCTGTCCGGGTTCTTCGAGCCGGTGTTCTACCTGCTGGCGATGGGCTACGGGCTCGGCACGTACATCGGCGACGTCGAGCTCGGCACGGGCGAGGCCGTCTCGTACGCCGCGTTCGTCGCGCCTGCGCTGCTGGCCGTCTCGGCGATGAACGGAGCGGTCTACGACTCGACGTGGAACGTCTTCTTCAAGATGCACTTCGGCAAGCTGTACGACGCGATGCTCACGACGTCGATGGGCCCGCTCGACGTCGCGCTCGGCGAGATCGCGTACGCGCTGCTCCGCGGGGGCGTCTACGCGTTCGGCTTCCTCACGGTCATGCAGGTCATGGGCCTCAACCTGGCGTGGACGGCCGTGCTCGCCGTGCCCGCGGTCCTGCTCATCGCGTTCGGCTTCGCGGCCGTCGGCATGGCCGTCACGAGCTACATGAAGACCTTCCAGCAGATGGACTGGATCAACTTCGTCCTGCTGCCGATGTTCCTGTTCTCGGCCACGTTCTACCCGCTGTCGGTGTACCCCGAGGCGGTGCAGTGGTTCATCAAGGCGATGCCGCTGTGGCACGGCGTCGAGCTGATCCGCGGCCTGACGACGGGTGCCCTCTCCCCCGCGATGTGGTCGCACGTCGGCTACTTCGTCGGGATGATCGCGCTGGGCGTGACGTTCACGACGACCCGGCTGCGCGCCCTGTTCCTGCGCTGAGACCGGTCAGACGAACGGGCCCCCGACGCCAGGTGGCGCCGGGGGCCCGTCGACCGTGAGGCGGTCGCCCTGAGATCAGCGGCTCAGCCGCAGACCTCACCGTTCACGGTGAACGACGCCGGGTTCGTGTTGGTCCCGGGGTGGGACCCGTTGAACCCGATGTCGGTGCTCTGGCCCGGCTGCAGGGTGGCGTTCCACGACAGGCCGGTCGCGGTGACCGTCGTCCCGGTCTGCGACCACGTGGCGCTCCAGCCCTGCGTGACCTGCTGGCCAGAGGGGAAGGCGAACCCGAGGGTCCAGGTCAGCGGCGTGGTGCCCGTGTTGGTGATCTTCACCGACCCCGTGAAGCCGACGTTCCAGCTGTTCGTCGAGTACACGACCGTGCACGACGGGGTGCTCGTCACCGGCAGGGTCGTGAACGTCACCGGGCTGCTCACCGCGGAGACGTTCCCCGCGCCGTCCTTGGCCCGCACCACGTAGCTGTACGCGGTGGCCGGCGTGAGGCCGGCGAGGGCGACGGTCGCCGTCGTGGGCGAGGCGACGAGGGTCTGCGTCGTCCCGCTGACCCGGAGCACCTCGTAGCCGGCCAGCCCGCTGCCGCCGCTGTCGGTCGACGCGGTCCACGTGAGCGTGGCGCCCGTCGTGGCGACGTTCGACGCGACCGGCGTGCCGGGGACGGTCGGTGCGACGGTGTCGACCGGCGGTGCGGCCGTCGTGAACGTGACCGGCGCCGAGAGGGCCGAGACGTCACCTGCGACGTTCTTCGCCCGCACCGCGTAGGTGTACGCCGTGCTCGGGGTCAGGCCGGACAGCGTCACGGTCGGGACGGTCGTCTGCGCGACCACCGTCGTCGTCGTGCCCTGGACGCGCAGCACGTCGTAGCCGCTCACCGCCGGGTCGCCGGTCGACGGCGCCCACGCGAGCGTCGCACCCGTCGACGTGACCGCGGACGCCACGGGCGTGCCCGGGGTCGTCGGCGGCTCGGTCTCCCCGGTCGTGTCGGTCGTGAAGGTGACGGCGGCGGACGCGGCGGACACGTTGCCGGCGACGTCCTTGGCCTTGACGACGTAGGAGTACGCCGTGCCCGGGGTGAGGTCGCGCAGGATGTACGCCGCGGCGGTCGTCGTCCCGACGAGCGTCTGCGTCGTGCCCTGCACCCGGTACAGCTCGTACCCGGCGACGCCCGACCCGGCGTCGGTGGACGCGGCCCACGACAGCGACGCGCCGACGGTCGTGACGCCGGTGGCGACGGGCGTGCCCGGCGTCGTCGGCGGGGTGGTGTCCGTCGTCGTCCCGGTCGGCTCCTTGCCCCAGACGAGCGTGCTGCCGTCGTAGAGCGTGATCGCGGACGCCTTGGCGAGCGCGGTCTGCGTCAGGCCCGTGTACGACGGGTCGTTCGCGGGGTTCCACCCGGCGGGGCCGGTGAGCCGGAACTGGATCTCGCGGCGGTGCTGCGACTGGCCGCCGGGGTGGATGTCCTGGCCGACGCACGAGAGCTCGACGTAGCCGAGCGTGCCGCCCGCGCTGACGCCCTTGCCGGACTGCGCGCCGCACTCGCTGTAGTTGGCGGAGAGCGTGACGTCGGAGGCCGCGAAGCCGTCGGTCGTGAACCAGTACCGGACCTTGGCGTTCTTCAGCGACCGCGCCGGGAACGCCGACTGGTTGCGGATCATGGCCTTGACCTCGGTGAACGTGCCGCTGGGCGGCTGGTTGAGCATCGCCTCGACGAACAGCTGGTCGCCGTCGGGCTGCTCGGGCGTCGGGAACGACGCGAGCGGCGTGCCGCCGTACTCCTCGACGAGCCGAGCGAGGGCGCTGGTGAAGCCCGCGTTGTAGTCGGTCGCGACCTCGTTGGCGACGTAGTCCTGCCGGCTGTCGGTGTAGGCGTCGTTGGGCGAGCCGGGACCGCCGACGAGGGCGCCGTACAGGACGTGCCGCGACTGCGCGGGCGTCGTGATCGAGTCGAGCCACGACCCGTGCGCGGTGCGGTGGTGGGGCGCGGTCGGCGGGTTCGCGCCGAAGCCGACGACGTACGACGACGACCGCGGGTTGTCGCCGAGCGCGTAGTTGATCTGCCGCACGCCGAAGTCGTGGTACCGGGCCTTGCGGGTCGCGTCGGTCATCCAGTCGGAGTAGACGAGCGCGACGAACGAGGTGTTGGCGGCGTACCGCAGCGCACCCCACGAGTCGAGGACGGCCTGGCCTCCCGGCGAGTACGGCACCTTCTGGCCGTTGACGCCGACGGTCCAGTAGTCGAGCCAGCGGTTCGCGTCGTCGACGTACTTCTGCTTGCCGGTCTCCATCGCGAGCAGCGCGTACGTGCCGAACTGCTTGTTGTCCCACGCGATCGTCCACTTGTAGGAGCGCGTGGTGCTCTGGTTCTCCGTGCCGAGCTTGTCGTACTCGGCCTCGGCCTTGGCGAGGTACGTCGCGTCACCGGTGGCCTTGTAGAGCCAGTACGCGCCCCAGACGAGCTCGTCCTGGTAGCCGGACCAGGACTTGTAGTACGCCGAGGCGGCCGTGACGCAGTCGGAGTACGCGCCGCGGTAGGTGTCCGCGAACGTGTAGAGCTGCTTGGCGTGCGACACGAGGGTCGCCGCGTAGGCCGGGTCGTCGCCCTTGAGGACGATCGCCGACGACGCCAGCGCGGCGGCCGTCTCCGCGGCCACGTCCGAGCCGGGGCAGGACGCGCTGATCTTGTGCGACGGCCGCGCCATGGTCATGACCTCGGCGGGTCCCCACCACTTGTGGTCCGCCTCGCCGTCGCCGACCTGCACGTACAGCTCGTTCGGGGCAGTGTGCGCCTTGACGAAGTAGTCGCTGACGAACCGCAGGTTGTCCTTGAGCTCGTCGAGCGAGCCGGCCTTCGAGTAGCCCGTGGGGCTCTCGATCGCGCCCCACGCGAGCATCGTGGCGCTGAACGCCATCGGGAAGCCGAACTTCACGTGGTCGCCGGCGTCGTACCAGCCGCCGGTGAGGTCCTTGCCGACGTCGGCGCCGTCGGTCAGGCCGGAGTCGCCGCGCCAGGAGACCGGGAAGTCGGCGGGCAGGTCGCCGGAGCGCTGCGCCTGGTAGAAGAACATCGACTTCTGCAGGGCCTCGGCGTAGTTGTAGGTGGGCGCGGCGGCCGCGCCGGTCGCGAGCGGGGCGACGAGCACCCCGACGGCGACGGCGAGGGCGGAGCCACCCGCGACGAGCGTGCGTGGGACTTGGCGGAGCATGGGGTCCTCTTCCGGGCACGGGAGTGGTGGTCGGCGACCCCGTGCTGTCCGCAGTCGCACCCGCACGACGCGCCTGGCGCATCGTCCAGACGGGTCGCTCCGCAGGTCAACGCCCTAAACGATTCAGCCCCGCTCACCAGCGGCGGTGCGCGCCACGTCCGCCTCACGCGGGGGCTCCTCGGTCTCGAGGTCGCCCCCCGGCCCGGCCGCCACGTCGGGCTCGTGAGCCCGATCCGTGGGCGCGTGGGTTGCGGGCTCGGCGCCGGGCGCGGGATCCGCCGGACCGGCCGAGGACGGGGCGTCGAGCGCCACCGGCGGCACCGCCGGCTGCTGCGCGTCCACCCGGGTCGCGGTCGACCGCCGTGCGCGGCGCATGACGGGACGCTCCACGAGCAGCCAGCTCGCCAGCGCCAGCGGGATGGTCCCGAGGACGCACAGCACGACGTAGGGCAGGAACCCGTAGCGGTTCAGGCCGAACATGACGAACAGCTGCTGCACCGGGAACGCGTAGATGTAGAAGCCGTAGGAGATGTCGTGCTTGTGCATGAGGCGCGGGATCGGGACGACCGACGCCACCCACATGATCACGTACGTCAGGAACGGCGCCGCGGCCTGCATCCCCCACCGGTCGACCTGCACGAGCAGGAAGGTGCCGACCGCCCCGGCGAGCAGCATCCCGGCCCAGTGCAGCGGGACACGTCTGCGCAGCGCGTACACGAGCCCACCACCCAGGAAGAAGGGCAGGTGCTCCAGGGCGACGGCCGAGTCGAACGAGTTGCCCATGTACGGCAGCACGACCGCGTTGTTGGCCCACAGCAGCACCGACGTCGCGAACAGCACGCCCATCGCCGTGGCGCTCCGGCGCACGATCGAGACGAAGCCGAGCGCGCCGATGACGAGGTAGCAGACGAACTCGACGTAGAGGCTCCACAGCGAGCCGTCCCACACGAGCGGGTACGGGACCCCCGTGGGTGTCCCCGCGACCTCGAACGTCGACACACGCAGGAACCAGTTCGAGATGACGAAGTCGAGGGGCGTCCGGGGCGCCGTGAGGAAGCCGTCGAGCGTGCCGTTCGCCTTCCAGTAGCCGATCGGCGCGAAGAGGCCGGCGATGACGACGAGACACACCCAGTAGGCGGGCATGATGCGCGCGAGCCGGTGCAGCAGGTACGTGCCGAACGAGTTCGTGAACCGGCTGCCGGAGATCAGGTAGCCGCTGACGGCGAAGAACCCGAACACCGCGAGCGAGCCCATGTTCTTGCCGTGCAGCTGCGGGCCCACCCCCGACCCCGTCAGCGTGAACGAGTGCGTCCCGAGGACCATGAGGGCGAGCAGGAGCCGGACGGCGTTGAGGCTGTTGTCCCGCGGGTCGAGCTGGTGCGCGCGCAGCGCCCGGAACCGGCGCGGGGTGTCCAGCGGCTGCTCGACCGCGGTCGCGGCGGTCACCGGCGTGCCCCGGCACGCGCCGGACGTACCCGGGAAGCGGCCGCGGCGTCCTTGTCGCCCTGGAACATGCCCCACATGGTCCGACAGTCTGTCGTATCCCGAGGCACTCTCACGACGCCTCGAGGGCGCCGCGCGACGGCGGACCGCCGGCCATGACGCCCCCCGGCGCGGCGGCGCAGGTGGGACGCACCACGCCCCCCGGGCGTCGAGGCCGGCGGGGGGCGTGGGAACTGCGGACCCGCGGCGCGGGCCGGGTGTGTCAGGCCTTCGGCTCGTCCGTCGTGCCGGAGGTGTCCGCGCCGGGCGTCACCGGGTCGACGTCCGCCGCCGGGCTGCCCGCGGCGTCACCGCCGGCGATCGGGGCGGCCGGCGTGAACTCCTCGGTGGTGCCTGCGGTCGTCGTGCCGGTGTCGACCGTCTTCTGCGACGAGCGGCGCACGCGCTTGGCGGCCTCCGTCGCACCCTCGCGGGCGTCGGCGACCTTCTCCGTGAGCTCCTCGCGGGCCTCGGCGACCTTCTCGGCGGCCTTGCGGGTCGCGTCGCGGCCCTTGGCCACGGCCGCGCCGGCCGCCTCGCCGACGGCGTCCGCCGCGTCGCCCACGGCGTCCGTCAGGTCGTGACGGGCCTCGTGCGCACGCGTTCGCAGATCGGCGTGCGACGGCCCGCCGAGCGACTCGGCGGGCTCCCACGGCTCGGCCCACGGGTCGACCTGCGACCGCGACCGGCTCCACGCGACGGCTGCGGCACCGGCGGCGGCGACACCCGCCAGCACCCAGAACACCTTGGCGCCCGTGTGCTTGTTCCGCTGCTCGGCCGCGGCAGCAGCTGCGGCGGCCGCAGCCGCCTTCGCCGCCTTGCGCGCGCCCCGCTTGGACGTCGCGGCCGACGAGTCCGCCGCCTTCTCGACGGCGGCGCCCGCGCGGACGGCCGCCTCGTTCATCGCGGCGACGAGCCGCGGCAGCAGGTCGTCGACGAGCTTGTCGTGCGCGGTGTCGATCGCCGGGGACGCCTTGGCGGCGGCCTGCTCGACCTTGGGGGCGGCCGCGATGAGGCTCTCCTTGTACGCGTGCTCGACGCGCGGGATCAGCCAGTCGACGAACGCCTCGACGCGTGGCGTCGTCCACTCCTTCGCGTGCACGGCGGCGTCGGACGCCTTGCCCGCACCGACGGCGGCCGCGATCTTGGCCTTGGCTGCGCGGTCGGCGAACTGCGCCCCGAGCTCGGCGGCCTGCTCCTTGAGGTGCTCCTTGTCGACGTCGATCGTCGTGCGGCTCTTGCTGAAGCCCATCGTCCACTCCCGGGGTCAGGTGTGCGGCGGGTGGCATGACCCGTCCGCGCTGGTCGGCGGCACTGGAGTCCCACTCTGCCACCGGACCTGCTCAGACGCAGGACGGTGACCCCGGGCATCACCCTGTCGACCGCGCCGGGCGGGCGCTGCGTGCGAGACTGTCGGCATGTTCGCGACCCTGCACACGTCCGCCGGTGACATCCGGATCGAGCTGTTCCCGAACCACGCGCCGCGCACCGTCGAGAACTTCGTGGGCCTCGCCACGGGCAGCAAGCCCTGGACGGACCCGGCGACGGGCGAGCAGCGCACCGACGCGCTGTACTCCGACCTCGTGTTCCACCGCGTCATCGCCGACTTCATGATCCAGGGCGGCGACCCGCTGGGCACGGGCCGTGGCGGCCCGGGCTACACGTTCGACGACGAGATCCACCCCGAGCTCACGTTCTCCGAGCCCTACCTGCTCGCGATGGCGAACGCCGGCAAGCGGCTCGACCCGACGACGGGCAAGGTCGGCGGCACCAACGGCTCGCAGTTCTTCATCTCCGTCGCGGCCACGACGTGGCTCAACGGCAAGCACACCATCTTCGGCAAGGTCGCGGACGACGCGAGCCGCGCGGTCGTCGACGCGATCGCCACCACGCCGACGCGGCCCGGCGACCGCCCCGTGCAGGACGTCGTGCTGCAGTCGGTGTCGATCGAGGACTGAGAGGCCCTCATCGCCGAGAACCCCGCGACGTCCGACGCGCCGGTCGCGCCGCCGGTCTGCCCGCGGCACCCCGACCGGGTGTCGTACGTGCGCTGCCAGCGGTGCGGCCGGCCGACGTGCCCCGACTGCCAGCGTCAGGCGGCCGTCGGCGTGCAGTGCGTCGACTGCGTCGCAGAGGCGGCGCGGGGCACCCGGGACGCGCGGACTCCCCTCGGGGGGCGGCGCCGTGAAGGGCGCCCGGTCGTCACGCTGACGATCATCGCGCTGTGCGTCGCGAGCTTCGTGCTGCAGCTCGTCGACCCGATGTGGACGATCCGCTGGTACTTCGACCCCGAGCGCGGGCTCGAGGAGCCGTGGAGGTTCCTCACCGCGTCGTTCCTGCACTCCCCCGGCAGCTACGTGCACATCGGCGTCAACATGCTGGCGCTGTGGATGACGGGACCGTTCCTCGAGCAGGCGCTCGGCCGGGCGCGCTTCCTCACGCTGTACGCGCTCAGCGCGTTCGGCGGCTCGGTCGCGGTCGTCGTGCTCGCGGAGCCCCTCGACGCCTGGGACGTGGGCGTCGTCGGTGCGTCGGGAGCGATCTTCGGGCTGTTCGGTGCCGTGCTCGTCGTCATGCGACGGCTGGGCGGTGACGTGCGGGGCATCCTCGTCGTGCTCGCGCTGAACGTCGTGATCGGCTTCGTGTTCGCCGGGATCGCGTGGCAGGCGCACCTGGGTGGGCTCCTGACGGGCGTGGCGCTCGGCGCGGCCTACGCGTACGCCCCCGCCGACCGGCGTCGTGAGGTGGCGTGGGTCGCCCCGGCGGTCGTGGGTGCCGTCCTGCTCGCCGCGACGCTGGTCGCCTACGCGGCTGCGGGGATGCTCTGACGGCTGTCGCCTGCCCGCTCCGCACGGTCGTGGTGCCTGCCGACGGGCGTTGTCCCCAGCCCGCCGCGGCTGTCGGTGTACGACGCAGGTTCCGTCCACAGGCTGTTGACCTGCGCTGACGCTCCCTCCGTCCCCAGCGGTGCACAACACTGTGGATAACTACAGCCGTGTAGTTCCACAGGTGTGAGGGACGTTGGGGACGGCGGACCAGGGGATGAGACGGCGGCTCAGACGCCGACGGCGGGGCGGCTCCTCCTCGAGCCACCCCGCCGTCGATCCCGTCTGCGCGTCAGCGCCAGCGGGTCGTCATCCCGAAACCGGCGATGATCAGCACGAAGCCGATCGCCAGGTTCCACTGGCCGATCTCCGGGATCGGGTAGCGCGACGACGACAGGTACGTCACCACGATCCACACCAGGCCGAGCAGCATCAGCCCGAGCATGACGGGCACGAACCACGGCGGGTTCGGCTTCTTGCCGGCCGACTTCTCGGGCGGCGGGATGTACGCGGCCTTCTTGCGCGACCTCGACTCAGGCACGTCCGGTTGCTCCTGTCCAGCGGCGGTGCGTGACACCCGGGCGCCACGCGGAACGACGGTGACGGCGCGTCACCGAGCGACAACGATGTGCGTGGAGGGCCCCGCGACGTCACGGGCTCCGCGCAACGTGACCTAGCGTAGTGGGCGGCAGCCCCCGACGAGCCCGAGAGGACGCCCGTGACCGACCACTCGCACCGTGCGCGTCGGCTCCTCGCGCGCGGGACGCTCTCGGTCGCGGTCGTGCTGGCCCTGTCCGGGGCCCTGTTCGCCGCCAACGCCAAGTTCGCCCGCGCGGCGGACGACCAGCGCCACCCCCAGGACCTCGCCGAGCTCGCGACGGTCCGGACCGACCGGGTGCAGCAGCTCGCGGCCGAGGTCGACGACCTGCGCGCCGACGTCGAGGCCCTCGCGGACGAGACGAACGCCGACCTCGACGGGCAGATCGGCACGCCGAGCCTCGGGTACCTCGTCGAGGGCGGCTCGACGCCCGTCGTCGGGCGCGGCCTCACGATCCGTCTCGACGACGCCCCCGTCGACTCGCCGCTGCGCGGCACAAGCATCGACCCGGACGTCCTGGTCGTGCACCAGCAGGACGTGCAGGCCGTCGTGAACGCCCTGTGGGCCGGCGGGGCTGAGGCCATGGGGCTCATGGACCAGCGGGTCATCTCGACGAGCGCGTTCCGCTGCGTCGGCAACGTCCTGCACCTGCACAGCCGCTCCTACTCGCCCCCGTTCGTCATCCACGCGATCGGCGACCCCGAGGAGCTGCGCGACGCGCTCGACGACTCGACCGCCGTCGCCGGCTACGTGCGCGACGCGAAGGACGTCGGACTCGGCTGGTCGGTCGAGACCGTCGACACCCTCGAGCTGCCGGCGTACTCGGGCGCGACCGAGCTGGACGAGGCACGGGTGCCCGACGACGTCGAGATCCTGCCCGGCCTCGAGGAGGCGCTCCGGGACGCCCGGCGTGACGCCGCCGCGACGCAGTCCCGCACGCCGCAGGCGCCGACGTCCCCCACCGGTGGGGGAGCAGCGGATGACTGAGGGCGGCACCGGCACGGCGACCACCCCCGGGCCTCGCAGCGACCGCCCGGCGCGCAGCAGCAGGCCGCAGCGCGGCCCGTCACGCGCGCGCAGCCGCGCCTACGGCGTCGTCGGGGTGCTCGGCGAGCTGCTCATCACGTTCGGCGTGCTGCTGTTCGCGTTCCTCGCGTGGCAGCTGTGGTGGACCGACGTCGAAGGCAACCGGGCGCAGGCGGAGATCGTCCGCGACCTGGACTGGCAGCCCGTGCCGACGCCCGAGCCGACCGCGACGGCGAGCGGCCCGCTCGTCGCGCAGCCGCGCCGCGACGAGGCGCCCCCCGTGATCGAGGAGCCCCCGCACGGGACGACCTTCGCGACGCTGCAGGTCCCGCGGTGGGCGGGGGAGCCGGAGCGGCCCGTGTCCCAGGGCGTCGACCGGCCGACGGTGCTCGACGTCCTCGGGATCGGCCACTACCCGGGCACCGCGATGCCCGGCGACGTCGGCAACTTCGCGCTCGCCGGGCACCGGACCACGTTCGGCCGCCCGTTCCACCGCGTCGAGGAGCTGCAGGTCGGCGACCCGATCGTCGTCCGGACCCCGGACACCTGGTACGTCTACCGCGTCACCTCGACGCAGGTCGTGCTGCCGTCGCAGGTCGAGGTCATCGCGCCCGTCCCGGACCAGCCCGGCGCCGAGCCGACCGAGCGCCTCATCACGCTGACCACGTGCCACCCGATGTTCTCGGCCCGTGAGCGGTTCATCGTGCACGGGACGCTCGACTACTGGGCGCCCGTCACGGACGGCACCCCCGCCGAGCTCCTGCCTGGCGCATGATGGTGCGGCGCACACACGCGCGGCGACCACGGACCAGGGGAGGGCGATGATGTACGGGTGGCTCTGGCGACACCTGCCGGGACCGGCCGCCGTGCGCGCCCTGACCCTGGCGGTCGCGGCCGTGGCCGTGCTCGCCGCGTGCTTCCTGTGGGTGTTCCCCGCGGTCGCACCGTTCATGCCGTTCAACGAGACCACGGTGGGGGAGTGACGTGACGCGGATCCTGGTGGTCGACAACTACGACTCGTTCGTCTACACGATCGTGGGCTACCTCGACCAGCTCGGTGCCGAGACGGTCGTCGTGCGCAACGACGCCGTGCCCCCCGTCGAGGAGCGCGCCGGTTTCGACGGCGTGCTCGTCTCGCCCGGGCCGGGCACGCCCGCGGAGGCCGGCGCGAGCATGCAGGTCATCCGGGACTGCGCCGCGAGCGGGACGCCGATGCTCGGCGTGTGCCTGGGGCACCAGGCGCTCGGTGAGGTGTTCGGCGGCACCGTGACGCACGCGCCCGAGCTCATGCACGGCAAGACCAGCCAGATCGAGCACGACGGGGAGGGTGTGCTGGCCGGGCTGCCGACGCCGTTCACCGCGACGCGCTACCACTCCCTGGCGGTCGTCGACGGGACGGTGTCCGACGAGCTCGAGGTCACGGCCACGACGCACGGCGTCATCATGGGCCTGCAGCACCGCACGCTGCCCCTGCACGGCGTCCAGTTCCACCCGGAGTCCGTCCTGACCGAGGGCGGGCACCGTCTCCTGGCCAACTGGCTGGCCGTCTGCGGCGACGACGAGGCCGTGGCGCGCTCGGAGGGCCTGCACCCGCTCGTGCGCCTCTGAGACCCCTCCGGGGCCGTCCGGGGGCCACACCGCGGCTCGACGCCACGTCGCGACGCCACGGCCCGAACGGCACGCGCGACGACCCGGCCGGGCAGCACCTCTCGACGGTGCCGCTCGACGACACAGGGCCCGCCCCGTCCTCGGACGGTGCGGGCCCTGTCGTCTGCGCGGGCGCGCCCTACGGCTTTGACGTGGGGTTGGGTGTTGCGCCGCCGTTGTTGTTGCCGCCCGGGCCCTTCGACACGTAGAGGTCGATCTGCTGGTCCGGCTCGACCTCGGAGCCGGCGTCGGGCTCGACGCGGATGACCTCGCCCACGGGCCGGTCGGACTGCTCGTCGATGCGACGCACGTTCGTCAGGCCGGCCTGGCGCAGCGCGTTGACGGCCTGGTCGTACTGGGTGCCCTCGAGGTTGTCGGGGACGACCGGGTTCTCGGGCGCGACGGCGATCTCCAGGTTGACCGTCGTGCCCTGCCGCACGAGCGAACCGACCGACTTGTCCTGCGACAGCACGGTGTCGGGCGCGGCCTCGGTCGTCTCGACCGACTCGGTGTTGAGCAGGAGCTTGAGGTCGTTGAGGATCTGCTGGGCCTCGGCGCGCGGCTTGCCCGTGACGTCCGGCATCTCGACGTTGCCGCTCGACACGAACAGCTTCACGGTGCTGCCCGACGTCACCGACGTGCCCTCGGGCGGCTCGGTACGGGTCACGCGACCCGCCTCCTGCGTCGCGACGTCCTCCTGCTGGCGGTTCGGGTCGACGACGAGCCCGGCGGCCTCCAGGGCGGCGACGGCCTCCTGCTCGGTCATGCCGGCGAGGCCCGTCGGGATCGTCGTGCTGGCCGGACCCGTCGAGAAGGTCACCGTGACGTTCGACTCGGCGTCGACCTCGGTACCGACCGCGGGGTCGGTCTTGAAGGCCTCTCCGGCCGGCACGGTGTCGTTGGCCTCCTGCGCGGCCGTGAACAGCAGGTTCGCGTCCGTGATCGCCTTCTCGGCGGCGGCCTCGTCGAGCCCGATGACGTCCGGGACCTTCAGGACGTCGGGCTCGTCGTTCGCGGCGTTCGCGATGAGCAGCGCGACGATGCCCGCGACCGCGAGGACGGCGATGCCGATGAGCGTCCACAGCAGCCAGGGCCGCTTGCGCTCCTCCTCGGGCTCGGGCAGGTCCGCCGGCGTGGTCGGCTGGAGGCCCGTCGCACCCCACGGGGTGGTGGGGGACAGGGCCTGCGTGGCCGCGACGGCCGCGGGGGGCGCCATGACCTGCGTCGTGTCGCCGGCGGCCAGCACCGCACCCGCGGCGGCCGCACCCACCGCAGGAGCGCTCACGACACCGCCGCGCAGCACCGCCTCCAGGTCGGCGCGGAACTCGGCCGCCGTCGAGTAGCGGGCGTCGCGCTCCTTGGCGAGCGCCTTCGCGGTGATGCGGTCGAGCGACTCGGGCACGTCGGACGCGAACTGCGACGGCGTGGGCGCCGTCTCACGGACGTGCTGGTAGGCGACGGCGACGGGGGAGTCGCCGGTGAACGGCGGGCGACCCGTCAGGAGCTCGAAGAGCAGGCAGCCCGTCGAGTACAGGTCGGAGCGCGTGTCGACCTGCTCGCCGCGCGCCTGCTCGGGCGACAGGTACTGCGCGGTGCCGATCACCGCCTGCGTCTGCGTCATCGTGGCGGCCGAGTCGGCGACCGCGCGCGCGATGCCGAAGTCCATGACCTTGACCGCGCCCGTGGGGGTCAGCATGACGTTCGCGGGCTTGATGTCGCGGTGCACGATGCCCGCGTGGTGCGAGTACTCGAGGGCCGACAGCACGCCGGCCGTGATCTCCACGGCCTCCTCGATCGGGACCGCGTGCCCGTCGCGCAGGATGCCGCGGACGGTGTGGCCCTCGACGTACTCCATGACGATGAACGGCACGTGCGCGACGACGCCCGTCGGCTCGGTGAACACGTCCTCGCCGGTGTCGTAGACCGCGACGATCGCCGGGTGGTTGAGGGCCGCGGCGGCCTGCGCCTCGCGCCGGAACCGGTTCTGGAAGGAGGGGTCGCGTGCCAGGTCGGAGCGCAGGATCTTGATCGCGACCGTGCGGCCGAGCCGGGTGTCGTGGCCGATGTGCACCTCGGCCATGCCACCGCGCCCGATGAGCTCGCCGACCTCGTACCGTCCGGCGAGGATCCGGGATCCGTCGTCCACCACTAGGCGTCCTTCACTTCCGTCGTCAGCGGGCGCGCGGAGGCGTCACCGCGCCCGTCCACCGAGATCATCCCATCGGGACTGCCGCGATGAGGGTACTGACTGCCGTCGCCCTGCGGGGACGGGCTGTGCGCGACGAGCACCCCGGGGGTGTCCGGCGCGGGTGCGCCGCGGGTCAGGCCGTTGGCGACCGCCGCGCCGAGCGCCGCGACGAGCAGCAGCGCGAGAGCGAGCAGCGGCCAGCGGAACCGGGTGTAGCGGCCGAGGCGCGGACCGGTCGTGCGCAGCGACTGGACGTTGACGTGCCGCGGGGTCCCGCCCGACCGGCCGCGGGCCGGCTCGTCGCGCCGGGTGCGACGCGGCGGGTAGGTCGGTGGCGCCGACTCGGCGGTCGAGGGCCTCACCTTCGCGGTCGCGAACGTGTCGGCGGGCCGCGAGATCTTCGACACGAGGACCGGGACGCCGCTCGGCGGGGTGCGCGGGACCATGCGGTCCAGCAGGCGCGCGAGCTCCTCGCCGGACTGCGGCCGCTGGGCCGGGTCCTTGGAGAGCAGGCGCATGACCAGGGCCGCGAGGGCCTTGTCGACGCTCGAGGGCAGCGGCGGGACGGCGTTGTTCACGTGGGCGACGGCGATGTCGACCGCCGTCGGCCCCGTGAACGGCCGGTGCCCGACGATCGCCTCGTACGCGACCACGCCGAGCGAGTACAGGTCCGACAGCGGGGTCGCGGCCTTGCCGACCGCCTGCTCCGGCGACAGGTACTGGGCCGTGCCCATGACCATGCCGGTCGCCGTCATGGTGATCTGGTTCTGCGCGAGCGAGACGCCGAAGTCGGTGATCTTCACGCGCCCGCCGCGGCCCAGGAGGATGTTGCCGGGCTTCACGTCGCGGTGCACGACGCCCGCCGCGTGCGCGGCGTGCAGAGCGCGGGCCGTCTGGGCGAGGATCGGCAGCAGCCGACGCGGGGCGAGCACGGGCTCGCGCTCGAGCAGGTCGGACAGCGGCTCGCCGACGACGAGCTCCATGACCAGGTACGCGGACCCGTCCTGCTCGCCGTAGTCGAACAGCTGCGCGATGCTCGGGTGCGACAGCGACGCCGAGTTGCGGGCCTCGGTGCGGAACCGCTCGAGGAACCCCGGGTCGCCCGCGAACTCCTCCTTGAGCACCTTGACCGCGACCTGGCGGGCCAGCGCGTCGTCGTGCGCCTCCCACACCTCGCCCATGCCGCCCGTCGCGATGGGCTTGATGAGGCGGTACCGCCCGTCCAGGGCCACGCCCGATGCCGTCCTCATGAGCCCAGCACCGCCTGGATCACGGACTTCGCGATGGGCGCCGCGACACGGCCGCCCGTCGCCTCGTTGCCCGCGCTCCCGCCGTGCTCGACGATGACCGCGACGGCGACCCGCGGGGCGTCGGCGGGCGCGAAGGCCGTGAACCACGCGTGCGGTGCCTCGTCGTCACCGGTCTGCGCGGTGCCGGTCTTGCCGGCCACCTGGACGCCGGGGATCTGCGCCGCGGTGCCCGAGCCGTCGGCCACCACGCCCACCATCATGTCGCGCAGCGCGGCGGCGGTACCGGGGGACACGGCGGTGGACAGCAGCTCGGGCTCCGTCTCGTCGACCGTGTGCAGGTCGGCCGAGCGGACCGTCTGCACCACGTAGGGCTTCATCAGCTGGCCGCCGTTCGCGATCGCGGCGGAGACCATGGCCATCTGCAGGGGCGTGGCGCGCACGTCGCGCTGGCCGATCGCCGACCCGGCCGTCGTCGGGGCGTCGAGGTCCTCGGGGAACACCGACGCGTCGACCTCCATCGGGATGGTCAGGGACGGGTCGTTGAACCCGAACCGCTCGGCCTGCGTGCGCAGCGCGTCGTCGCCCAGGTCCATGCCGAGCTGGGCGAACGTGGTGTTGCAGGAGACGCGCAGCGCGTCGGCCAGCGTGATCGGGTCGGCGCCGCAGCCTCCGCCGCCGAAGTTGCCGATCGTCGACGTCGTCTGCGGCAGGTCGAGGGTGACCGGCGCCGGCAGCGGCGTCTGCGGGGTGTACGCGCCGCTCTCCAGCGCCGCGGCGGCCGTGACCAGCTTGAACGTCGAGCCCGGCGGGTACGTCTCGCGCGTCGCGTTGCTGCGCAGCGGGTTGCCCTCGGCCGCGTCGAGCTCGCTGAAGGCGGCACCGGCGGCGGCCGTGTCGTGCGTCGCGAGGGTGTTCGGGTCGAACCCCGGCGTCGAGACGAGCGCGAGGATCTTGCCCGTCGACGGCTCGATCGCGACGACCGCACCCTCCTGGCCGCCGAGGCCGTCGCGCGCCGCCTGCTGCGCGGCGGGCAGCAGCGTCGTCTCGACCGCGGCACCCTCCGGACGGCGGCCGGTGAGCAGGTCGCGGGCGCGCGTGAAGAACAGCTGGTCCCCGCGGCCGGTGAGCGCGTCGTTGGCCGCGAGCTCGAGCTCCGAGCGGCCGTTGACGACCGAGTAGTAGCCCGTGACCGTCGACCACAGGTCGCCGCCCGTGTACGAGCGCTGGTAGCCGAACGCGTCGTCGACCGGCGCCGACGACGCGACCGCCTCGCCCGCCACGAGGATCGGGCCGCGCGCGTTCCCGAACTCGCGGTAGAGCGTGCGCACGTTGCGGGGGTCGTTGTTGAGGCTGTCGGCCTGCACGTACTGGACCCACGTCGTGCCGGCCATGAGGACGACGAACATCGCGAGGACGACCGTCGCGAGGCGGCGCAGGGGTGTGTTCACGACAGGCCCCCGATGCGCTGCGTCGGCTGGTCGTCGCCCGGCGACGGGACCGCGGGGGTGCCCGCGGCGGGGCTGCGCGTGCCGGCGGTGACCGGCGTGCCGATCTCCGGCGTCGGCACCGCGCGCACCACGGGGGCGGGCCGGCGGGCCTCGTCGGAGATGCGCAGGAGGAGGGCCACGATCACCCAGTTCGCGAGCAGCGACGAGCCCCCGTAGGCCAGGAACGGGGTCGTCAGGCCCGTGAGCGGGATGATCCGCGTGACGCCCCCGACCACGACGAACGTCTGGAACGCGACGACGAACGCCAGGCCGCCCGCGAGCAGCTTGCCGAACCCGTCGCGCACGCCGATCGCGGTGCGCAGGCCGCGCTCCGTGAGGATCGTGTAGCAGAGCAGGAGCGCGAGCAGGCCGGTCAGGCCCAGCTCCTCGCCGAGGGACGCGACGATGAAGTCCGACTCCGCGAACGGCACGAGGTCGGGCCGCCCCGAGCCCCAGCCCGTGCCGAACAGCCCGCCGTTCGCGAGGCCGAACAGGCCGCGGACCAGCTGGCCCGACCCGCCGGGGGAGCGGTCGAAGATCTCCTGGTCGAACGGGTGCAGCCACACGTCGAACCGGGCCCCCACGTGCGGGAACGCGGTCGCCGCCATCGCGGCACCGCCCACGAACAGGGCCATGCCGATGACGATCCAGCTCAGCCGCTCGGTCGCGATGTAGAGCATCGCGACGAACAGGCCGAACAGCAGAAGCGACGTCCCGAGGTCCCGCTCGAGCACGAGGACGGCGAGCGAGACGGCCCACACGATGAGGATCGGGCCCAGGTCGCGCAGACGCGGCAGCTGCAGGCCCAGCACCTTCGGTCCCGCCAGCGCGAGGGTGTCGCGGTGCGTCACCAGGTACCCGGCGAAGAACACGGCCAGGACGATCTTGGCGAACTCCGCGGGCTGCATGCCGACGCCGCCGACGCGCACCCAGATCCGGGCGCCGTTGATCTGCTGCCCGATCACGGGGACCAGCGGCAGCGCGACCAGCACGAGCGCGACGACCATCGCCGTGTACGTGTACCGCCGCAGCGTGCGGTGGTCGCGCAGCAGCACGAGCACCAGCGCGGCCAGGACCACCGAGATCGCCGTCCACCCGAGCTGCCGCTCGGCGAAGCCCGCCGCCTTCTCGCGCGCCTCGTACGCGATGTCGATCCGGTAGATCATCGCCAGGCCGATGCCGTTGAGCGCGACCGCCACCGGCAGGATCACCGGGTCCGCGAACGGCGCGCGCCAGCGCAGGACGAGGTGCATCGCGACGGCCAGCGCCGTCAGGCCCGCGCCGTAGCCGAGCACGTCCGCCGGGACCCGACCCTCGGTGCCGAGACCGACGAGCGCGTAGCCCGCGATCGACAGCGCGAGCGCGAGCAGGAGCAGGCCGAGCTCGACGCCCCGGCCCGCCCGCACCGGGTGCGGCTGCACGGTCGCCATCAGACACCCCTCACGGGCTCGTCACCCCGGCTGCGGGGTCCGCGGCAGGGTCGACCGGCGGTGCGGCGGGGTCCGTCACCGGGGGAGTCGGCGTGGGCGTGGCGGTCGGGCTGGGTGTGGGGGTCGGCGTGGGCTCCGGCTCGGAGTCGTCCTCGAGGCGGCGGACCACGTCCCGCGCGTCCTCCAGCGACGTCGCGTGGATGGTCTGCTCGACGCGTTCGCGCAGGTAGGCGGACGCGAGGTCCTCGACCTGCGTGCCGGACCGCTCGACGACCGTCGACAGCGCGACCGGCCCGAGCGTCTGCGGCAGGCCGCGCAGGACGACGACCTCGCCGTCGTCGTCCGCCACGAAGTACTGCGTCTGCGTCCACAGGTAGCCCAGCGCGAGCACCGCGACCGTCGCGACCGCCGCGAGCGTCCAGACCACGGCCGGCCGCAGCCGGCGGCGCGGCGCCGGGTCGTCGTCGTCCGGGTCCGCGGGCGGCGGGGCGTCCTCGCCATCCGACCCGTCCTCCGCGGGCGCGGCAGCCGCGGCCCGGGCTGCCGACTGCGCGAGCGACGCGGCGCGCGCCGCGGGCCCGTCCACCGCCGACGTCGGCTCGTGCCGCGTCGTGGCCGCCGCCCCGACGACCGCCGCGGCCGTCGTCGGCCCCGCGCCGTCGGCCACGTCGTCCAGCTCGATGACGTCCGCGAGCACAACCGTCACGTTGTCGCCGCCGCCCGCGCGCAGCGCGAGCTGCACCAGCCGGTCCGCGCACACGTCGACGTCCGCGACCGTGCGCAGCGTCTCCTCGATCGTCTCCGCGCTCACGAAGCCCGACAGGCCGTCGGAGCACAGCAGCCACCGGTCGCCCGGTCGCGCCTCACGGACCGACAGGTCGGGCGTCGCCTCGGCGTCGAAGTCGCCCAGCACGCGCATCACGACGGACCGCTGCGGGTGGTGCTCGGCCTCCTCGGGCGTGATCCGGCCGATGTCCACCAGGTGCTGCACGAACGTGTGGTCCGTCGTGACCTGCGTCAGGACGCCGTCGCGGAACAGGTACCCGCGCGAGTCGCCCAGGTGCACCATCGCGAGCTTGTTGCCCGCCCGCAGGATCGCGATGACCGTCGTGCCCATGCCCGCGAGCTCGGGGTCCGCGTCCACGCGCGCCAGCAGCTCGTCCCGGGCCTGCTCGAGCGCCGCCTCCAGCTGGTCGAGCGCGTCGTCCGGCCCGTGCGACTCGCCGTCGAGCGGGGCGAACGCCGCGACCGCCAGCGAGGACGCGACGTCACCGCCCGCGTGGCCGCCCATGCCGTCGGCGACCATGAGCAGGTGCGGGCCCGCGTAGGCGGAGTCCTGGTTGTTGGTGCGCACGAGTCCGACGTCGGACCGGGCCGCGTACCTGAGGGCGACGGTCACCGGTTACCTCTGCAGCTCGAGCACGCTCTGTCCCACGCGGACCGGTGTACCGGTCGGCAGGGGGATCGGTCCGTCGACGCGCTGGTCGGCCAGGAACGTCCCGTTCGTCGACCCCAGGTCCTCGACGTACCACTGGCCGTCCTGCGGGAAGACGCGCGCGTGCCGCGACGACGAGTAGTCGTCGTCCAGCACCAGCGTGCAGCTCGGCGCCCGACCGATCAGCACCGGCGACGTGCCGAGCGGGACGATCGTGCCGCGCAGCGGGCCTTCGGTGACGACCAGCCGGCGCGGCCCGGAGCCGCTGCGGGCCGACCGTGGCGTGCGCACCGGGGCCGACGGCGGGGCGGGTGCAGGCGTGGGCGCCGCGGCGGCCTCTGCCGGCTGGGGGCGCGTGGCAGGTGCTGACGGCGTGCCACGGCCCGCCCGGCGGCGGTCGGTGATGCGCGTGCCGTACAGGTCGCGGCGCAGCACGCCGATCGCCGACAGCACCAGCACCCACAGCAGCGCCAGGTACCCCAGCCGCAGCAGGGTGATCGTGACCTCACTCATGCGCGGGCGTCACTCGTCCAGGTCCGGCTCGCCACCGGTCCAGAACTGGATCCGGGTCCGGCCGATCATGAGGGTGTTCCCGTCCACCAGCGTCGCCGCCGGCACGTGGTGCCCCTCGACGTACAGGCCGTTCGTCGACCCCATGTCCGAGGCGATGACGCCGTCCGGCGTCACCCGGATCTCCAGGTGCCGACGCGACACCCCCGGGTCGTCGACGATGATGTCCGCCTCCGAGCCCCGGCCGATCACCGTCACCGGGCCCGTGAGGATGTAGCGCTGGTCGTCGACGATGAGCAGCGGGTGCCGCGACGTCGGGGCCGTCGTCGACGCCGCCGGGGCCACCGCACCGCGCACCGTCGCGCTGTGCACCCGGAACCGGCCCGTCTCGAGCGCCGCGTCCTCGCCGAAGGACACCGTCACCGGCCCCACGAACGCGTACCGCTGACCCGCGGCGTGGTCGGTCACGGCAGCGGCGAACTCGTCCGCCATCGCCTCCGCGCCCCACTGCTCCACGTGGTCGTAGTCGGCACTCGACAGCTCGATCGTGAACTCGTTCGGCACGACCGTCCGGTCGCGCCCCACGACGGCCGCCCGGTCGTCCAGCTCGCGGCGCAACGCGCTCGTCAGCTCGACCGGCTTCAGCTCGCTGCGGAAGGCCTTGGCGAAGGCGTTGTTCACGACGCGCTCCACGCCGTTCTCGAACTTGTCGAGGAAGCCCACGCCCACCTCCTTGTCCTCGTGCCGCGCGGCCGGCGTGCCGGTCGGTGCCGCCGGGACGGCGGTCGCCGCCCGGTCCTGAGCGTCGATGGTATCCGTGCGGCGACCGTCACGGTCGGGTGACGGGGACCTTGTGGTGCGTGGACGTCGCGCAGATCCCGTGCCGGGGACGGGTGGAGGCAGGCGCCGGACCCTCCCGGGCGAGGGGTGTGCGGGGCCGGGTCGGGAGCCTCCCTCGCGCCGTGCTAGTGTTCTCGGCGCGCGCGAGTGGCGGAACGGCAGACGCGCTGGCTTCAGGTGCCAGTGTCCGAAAGGGCGTGGGGGTTCAAATCCCCCCTCGCGCACAGTGGGGTGGTTCCCGATGGGGGCCGCCGAGTAGTACCGAAACTCCCGGTTAGAGTTCTCTGGCCGGGAGTTTTGTGGTTCTCGGGGTGCCTCGGCGCGTCTGGAGGCGCTCGCGGGCGCTGAGAAGCCCTGCCGAGCGGGTCTCGGCAGGGCTTCTCGGGTTGATCAGGCGTCCGTGGGCCTGTTCGCGGGCAGGCTGACGCCGACTCGTCGGTGCGGTCGTGCGCGCCGGCCTGCGGCCGCGGTGATCAGGCGTCGGGGTTCAGGCGTCTACCCGCGGTACGGACGGCGCCGCCCTCTGGTCCACGTGTGGCGGTCCATCGGTTCAGTTGACGGTTCTTCGCCGAGCTCGACCTGCCAGGGGTCGGGTTGGTGCCGGCCGAGGTGCCAGTCGCGGAGGCGTTCGATGTTGTGCGCGGCGAGGGTCACGGCCATCAGCAGGGTGGTGGCGAGGAGGCCGGGGATGCGGAAGTAGCCGCGATTGACGTTGCGGACCTGGTAGCGGAGTTGCGCGTTGAGTCCTTCGATGAGGCTGCGGCGGTTGAAGGACAGCGCCCACCGGGTGGACTGCCAGGCGAAGGGCTGGCGGTCGCGCTCAAGGTCGGTATCGCGCACGGTGACGGTCTTGCCGCACGCACACGCGCCGCCCCTGGCGCACCCTGCGGTGGGCAGGTGGCGTCCCAGCCGCATCGACGCCGGGGTGTTCGGGCAGCGCAGGTGCCCGGCGAGGGCTGGTCCCTTCCACCGTTGGGTGCCCCGCTCGTCGTGGCGGCGGGCCAGTGGGGTGAAGCGGTAGGCCTCGCGCTTGTCGAACAGCTCACGGGCGCGGGCCTTCTCGGTGGCGGTGTCGCCGATCTTCGGCGGCTCGAGGTGGCGCAGGGGTTCGGGGAGCGCGTCGGAGTACAGGGCGCCGTCGATCCACAGGGACCCAGGGATCGGGCCGGGGCGCACGCCACGCTGGGTGGAGTGCAGGTCCATGGTGACCGTGATCCCGCGTTCACGGAGCGGGCGAGCGAGGTTCACAGCGCGTGAGGTGGTGTAGCCGCGGTCGAGCAGCACCTCGGTGACGTGCCGAAGCGCGTCGATGATGCCGAGCGCGGCACCGGCGCGATCCCCGACCCCGGGACGCAGGGCGAGGCCGGCCGCCAGTTGCGGGAGCGATTCCCCTTGTGGCTCGGGGGCGAAGGTGGCGATGTGCGCTTCGTAGCCGAAGTACAGCTCGGAGGGCCGTCGATCGGTGCCGGTGCGTTTGGCCCACCGCGCGTCGCCGTCAGGCGAACGGAGGGCGTCGTCGTCGGCCCTCGCGCTGGATGTGCGCGCCCGGTAGGCGGACTCGACGTCGGTGCCGTCGATGGCGACGACGCTCGGCGGTGTCCAGGTGGTGGGGATGCTGGCCTGCACGAGGCCTGTGGCGACGTCGTCGAGGCTCGCGGGAGTGAAGGGGCAGCCGTCCGGGCAATCGTCGACCTCGCCGGTCTGCTCGTCGGCGGTGAGGTCGTGGTCGTGGTCGACGAGGCATCCCGTCCCCATGGCCTCCCTGAGAGCGTGGAACCCGGAGAGGACTGGTCGGTACCGGATCACGGCGCCGGGCGGGAAGCCGAGCGCGAATCGCTCGCTGGGTGACACCGCCCGAATCGTGCGCGTGACACCGGAGATCGTCATCGCGGTGGGGCGACCGAGCGCGTGCAGCATGATCCCGGCGGCGACGGCGTCCAGCGGGAGCGCGCGGCGGCGACCTGTCGTGCGGATGCGAGCGGCGACCAGTCGAGTGATGACCTCGTGATCCGCCCACGCTCGGGCGCGCCGGACCTTCTCCGCGGTGGTCAGCGGGGCGGGCGTGTAGATGACGCGGCTGCGCCCGGTGGACGACGTCATATGCGGCGTCCGTCGGGCGCGGGGCCGGCTCACCTCCGCACCATTGAGGCGAACACCTCGTCCTCGGGCCGCGGGGCCATGAACGGCATGACGTGGCCAAAGATCTTCCAGGAGGCGACGCCGGCGATCTGGGCGAGCGCCCCGAGGTGGACGCCGTGCTCGAGATGCTCCTTGACCCAGGTGACGCGGAGCCTGCTCGGGCGCAGCGCCGGGCAGTCGGGCGGGAGCTCGATGTTCTGCATGAGCCTGGACAGGCGCGAGCGGTCCCAATCGGCGGCGACGAAGCCCAGGAGCATCGACCCAGGGTCGGCCTCGCGGATGTGCTGCAGCGTCCGGTCGTGCGGTGGGCTGATCGGGATCGTGCGGGCCTGCCTGCCCGGCGTCGCCAGGCAGAGGTGGCCGTGCCGCTCGACGAGGCTGTCGGTCGTGACGTGCCAGATCTCGCGCGGGTACAGCCCGGCGCCGAGGCCGAGAGCCAGCAGCGACTGCATCCTGCGGCGCTGCAGGGGCGTGCGCTGAAGCGTGGACACTTCGAGGAGCCGGGCCACCTCGTCCGCGCTGTAGGGAACGATCCGCTGGTTCGCGCGCAGGCGCTCCTCGGGCGGCTCCCACGGAGCCTTCGAGGTCACGGCCGTGCCGAAGCGGCGAAGATCCGAGCGGCGCGTGGCACGCGAGGCCTCGGCCAGATGGGCACAGCCGACCTGGATGTACCGGCTCACCACGTCGGGGGTGAACACCTGCTCGCGGTCAAGCGGGAGCCCCTCACGGTGCACCCACACCAGGAACTGCGACAGGGTCCGCATCGCCTCGACAGCCCGGCGGTCGTCTGACGGGTGCACGTCGACGGCCACTGCTCGGGCGAAGTCGGCCACGGGCGCCCAGTCCTCAGGGGGCAGCGCCTTCGGGACGTACTGAGCGACGGCGCGGGCGGCGGTCAGCGGTTCTCGGGCGTGTCGGTTGACGAGGGCAGTTCTGGAATCTGAAGATGGGCGCACGAAAGCTCCTCACGAGGCGGGGTTCTCTTTCGAGCAGCGGCGGTAACCGCTGTGAAGGCGATCGGGCCGGGATGCCAGTCCCGGCCTCTCGCATGTCAGGGGATCGGCGGCCCGCGCCGAGCAGCTCAGGCCATGGCGTCTCCGGCGTCGTCGGCGAGGGCGGCCGCCAAGAGGTCAGACGCGACGGCGCTGACAGGACGGCCGGCGGCGCGAGCGCGCGCGAACAACGGCCCGGCGACGGCCGCGGGCATGCGGATCTCCACCCGCACGAGCTCGTGGGGGTTCAGCTCGCGAGCGCGCGACGGCGGCCGGCCGGCGCGCGCCGCGGGCACGTGGATCGAACTGCCCGGCTCCTTCACGTCACCCACCTCCTGTCTCGACGGCCAGCTGTGCGATGCAGATCTGTGCCTCTCACGAGGCGTCGCACGGCTGGTCAGACCGTCAAGAGGTGGATCGATGAAGTTGTCGCTCTGCGCCACAGGCGAGATCGCCTGAGAAGTGACCCGGCTTGCCGCACCGCGGTAAGGGGCCGTGCTCGCACGCTATCTCCGCCACGGAGCTCCTGGGGTGGCGACACGCCGCGCCTGGACGGCTCAGTCACCCTGTCGACCGACCCCGGAGAGTCCCTCTGCAGCCTCCTCGACGATGGCACCGCCAGCCACCCCACCCCACCCCACCCGACCTAGGACCGGAGCGCTGCCGGGAACTCGATCGACTGGCAGACGCGTCGCAGCACGCTGAGCACCCCCGCCCCTCGCTGGTGTGCCATCACGTGTAGCGCCTCACACCGCGGATACGCTGCCATCGTGACCGCTACCACCGCCCTCCTCCCTGACCTAGCGGGAGACGGCGAGCGAAGCGACGGGTGGGAGGGGCTCATCAAGTCGAAGGCGCGTGTCAAGGCGCATGGCGAGGTATTCACACCTGCCCACATGGTCAACTTGATGCTCGACGTCGTCTCCGAGGAGCTGGAGACGGGGCCGGGCTTCGTCGACGCGACGTTCCTCGAGCCGGCCGCTGGAGACGGAAACTTCCTCGTCGCCATTCTGGGTCGCAAGCTCGCTGCGATCGAGACGCGCCTGTCACCGCGGGTATGGGAGCGCGAGTCGTTGTTCGCCCTCGCGTCGATCTACGGCATTGAGTTGCTGGAAGACAACCACTCCGACGCGCAAGGCGCCATGCTCGACGTGTTCCTCTCCTGGCACAACCGTCACGGCACGGGCGTCAGTCGGCGCACAAATCTCTACCGCGCGGCGAAGTTCCTCATCGCGACAAACATTCGGCGCGGCAACACCTTGACCGGCGCGGCGCCGGACGGGTCTGAGATCGAGTTCTCGTGGTGGCACCGCACGTTGGGCAATCTCGTGGTCCGCGAGTCGTTCAAGTTCAACTCCCTGCGTGCCGATACCCCTGCAGTGGACCTGTTCGCCGCCCTCGAAGAACGGGTCGTCTACGCGCCGTGCCGTATTAACACCGTCTTCAACAAGGAAGCCAAGTGAGTTCCTACACCCCCAAGATACGGACCTTCGACGAGGTCGTCCCGATGGTCTACTCCTGGACGACCCCCAGCGTCCTATCGCCCGACGGCACGACATTCCTCGAAGCCGCCGGCTGGGAGAAGGTCGGGTACACCGAGGGCGACGTCGATGCCCGTATCGCTCAGCAGGCGTCGCAGATGGGTGGAATGGTTCAAAAGCGCAGACTCTGGGCGTACAAGGCGCGCTTCATCACCGAAGGCGGCAGGTGGTTCACCGACCACGATTTCCACAGCTACCTGCGCCAGCAGGGCGTCAAGCGGTTCGAGGATCAGGGCAAGACTGAATGGCACCAGTTCGCTGGGATGCCGAAGACCTCGCGGGAGTATTTCTCGGCGTTCATCATGCAAGACTTTGCCGTCGCCCAGACGGTGGAGCCGCAGGACTATAAGTTGCGCCCCGAGCAGCGGCAGGCGGTCGAGCAGGCCCTAACCGCGTTCGGGACTACCGTCGAGGGCAAAGAGGCGCTGTGGAACGCCAAGCCTCGGTTTGGCAAGACGCTGACGACGTACGACCTCATGCAAAGGATGGATGTCAAGCGTGCACTTATCGTGACCAATAGGCCGGCCATCGCGAACTCCTGGTTCGACGACTATCAGAAATTCGTCGCCCACCGCACGACCTACCAGTTCGTGTCCGACTCGCCGTCGCTCGACAAGCGCCGTCCGATGACCCGCGACCAGTGGAAGGCATATTCCCTGGAGCACCAGGATCGCGACCCCCGCCTCATCGAGTTCGTCTCGCTCCAGGACCTCAAGGGGTCGCTATACTTCGGCGGGTCGTTCGACAAACTCAAGTACATCGCTGACACGCAGTGGGACCTGCTCGTCATCGACGAGGCGCACGAAGGCATCGACACCACAAAGACAGACATCGCCTTCGACAAGATCAAGCGGACCCACACGCTGCATCTGTCGGGCACCCCGTTCAAGGCCCTCGCCAAGGGGCGGTTCAGCCAGGACCAGATTTTCAACTGGACCTACGAGGACGAGCAGGCGGCCAAGGCTGACTGGTCCGACGAGACGCAGGACAACCCGTACGCCCAACTCCCGAAGCTCAACCTGTTCACCTATCAACTCTCGCGCATGGTAACCGACCGTCTTGCCGAGGGTGTCGCACTGGACGAGGAGTCCGGGAATGTCGACTACACGTTCGACCTGGCTGAGTTTTTTGCCACCAAGGACAACGGCTACTTCATCTACGAATCCGACGTTCGACGATTCCTGGACGCGCTGACGACCCAGGAAAAGTACCCGTTCTCCACCTCCGAACTGCGGGACGAAGTCAGGCACTCGTTCTGGCTTCTCAACCGCGTCGCCTCGGCGAAGGCACTGGAACGGCTGCTCAAGGCGCACCCAGTGTTCCGAGATTACACAGTGATCCTGGCGGCCGGCGACGGCAGGCCCAGCGCCGAGGATGGAGACGGGCTCGACGAGGCCGTTGACGACCTGGCAACCGCAGGAAAGTCGTTCGATAAGGTTCGTGAGGCCATCGCGAGAGCGGATGGCTCAGGCGGCAGAACCATCACACTGTCTGTCGGCCAGCTCACAACGGGCGTGACGGTGCCGGAGTGGACGGCGGTTATCATGCTCTCCAACCTGTCTTCGCCCGCCCTGTACATGCAGGCCGCGTTCCGCGCGCAGAACCCGCACACATTCGTCCGTGGCGATAAGGTGTTGCAGAAGAAGAACGCCTACATCTTCGACTTCGCGCCTGAGCGCACCCTGACGATCTTTGACCAGTTCGCCAATAACCTCGCCGCCCGCCCGCCCGTCGACGGCGTTGAGCGGCGCGGCAACATCCGACGGCTGCTCAACTTCTTCCCGATCCTGGGCGAGGATACCGAAGGCCAGATGATCGAGCTCGATGCGGAGAAGGTGCTCACTTTCCCGCAGGTCTTCAAGGCGCGCGAGGTCGTGCGACGCGGTTTCCTATCCAACCTGCTGTTCGCAAACGTCTCCGGCATCTTCCGGGCCGTGGAGCACTTCGAGGACATCCTCAACCGACTGCCGGTAGCCAAGGAGAAGAAGGTCGAGAAGGGGACGCCCGTCGACGTGCCGGTCCCACCGCCAACCACGGATGCCGAAGGCAACGTGCAGCTCGACTTCGAGACCGTCATCAACCCAAAGGTTGCCGAGATCGGTAAGCCGATCTACTCGAACGAGGACGTTCCCTCGCTCGACCCGGCGATCGTCAAGGCGGAGCAGGCTGCTAAGCAGATCGCCGCCGTGGTCAGCGAGAAATCCCGCGAGACCCGCGAGAAACTAGCCGCCGAGTACAAGATGAAGGCCACGCGAGTCATCGCCGACGAGAAGGCGACTGAGGCGCAGGTGGGTTCGAAGGTGGAACGCGCCTTCATCGACCATCAGATCGCGCTCAATCACATCGAGGCCGAAGCAAAGCACGCCGCGACCGAGGTCGAGTTGAAAGTCCTGGAAATGAAGAAGGCCGAGGCGAAGGCCGACCTTGACGCACAAGTGCGCGCGATCGTCCACGAAACCCTGGACACCATCACCGAGACCATCGTAAAGCGCGAAGAGACTAGGAAGGCGCAGGCGAGCGTTAATAAGACTCTCGATGCTGCACGCGACCACCTGCGCGGGTTCGCTCGGACCATCCCAATGTTCGTCATGGCGTACGGTGACCGCGATATCACGCTTGCCAACTTCGACGACTACACCCCGAGCGACGTGTTCGCCGAGGTCACCGGCATCACCGAGGAAGACTTCCGCAAGCTGCGCGACGGAAGGGAGATCACGGACCCGACCACCGGAGAGGTCACACGTGTTCCCGGCCTATTCGATCAGGCAGTTTTCGACCAGGCGATGCAGGAGTTCCTCACCAAGAAGGAGGAGCTCGCCGACTACTTCGACCCGGCGCTGACCGAGGACATTTTCGCCTACATTCCACAGCAGAATACCAGCCTCGTGTTCACGCCAAAGCCGGTTGTTCAAATGATGTGCGACGCCTTGGAAGCGGGAAATCCTGGCATCTTCTCGGATGCAAAGAAGACCTTCGCGGATCCGTTCTCGACCGCCGGGCTGTTCTGCATGGAGCTCGTCCGCCGGCTCGATGTGGGCCTGACCGAGGCGATTCCCGACCCCGCCGAGCGCCTGGAGCACATTTTCACCAGGCAGGTTTTTGAGATGAGCCCCAATAAGATTCTTCATGACATCACACTGGAGGCTGTCAGCGGCGGCGTGCCCGAGCGGCGAGCATGGTTGGAAGACTCCGGGCACTTTCGCGTAGCCGACATTTCCAAGTTGAGCAGCCAGGAGCGCGAGGCGTTGGTTGACGAGATGCTGGGAGACGCCTGAGATGGCCAAGAAGTTCGACGTCGTCATCGGCAACCCGCCGTATCAGGCCGAGGCGCAAGGGGAAGGCACGCGCGACACCCCGATTTATCACGAGTTCATGGATGCCGCGTACGAGGTGGCGAAGCAGGCTGTCATCATCACTCCCGCACGGTTCTTGTCCGATGCTGGCTTCACGCCGAAGGCGTGGAACGCGAAGATGCTCGCAGACGAGCACCTGACGGTGGCGCACTTTGAGCCGGACTCGAACCGGTTGTTCCCGGGTCTCACGGACCCCATCAAGGGTGGCATCGCCGTCACCCATCGCGACTCGGAGCGCAAGCTCGGACCCATCGGATTCTTCACGAAGTCCCCCGAGCTGAACACTGTCCTGCACAAGGTTCTGGAGTGCGGAGCGACGTTCATCGACGCGGAAGTGTCGAGCGGTCGTGCTTATGCGTTCACAAAGGCGATGCACGACCAGCACCCGGAGGCTTCGAGCGTTATGTCGAAGGACGCGAAGTTCCGCGTCAGCACGAACGCGTTCGACCAACTCGCGTTCCTGTTCCACGAGAACCGCCCCGAAGACGGCGGCGAGTACATGCGCATCCTTGGCGTGCACAAGAACAGGCGGGTGATCCGTTGGATTCGCAGAGAGTACCTCACCACCCCTAGGAGTTCCGACAGGTATAAGGTCGCGATCCCGGCGGCGAACGGGTCGGGTTCGACGACCGATTTCTTCGGCGTGGCCCTGAACAAGCCGACGGTGCTCGGCCCGTCGACTGGCGTCACTCAAACGTTCGTCACCATCGGCTCCTTCGATACCGAGACCGAAGGTGAGGCATGCCTGCGGTATATAAAGTCCAAGTTCGCCCGCGCAATGCTCGGTATCCTCAAGGTGACGCAGCACAACCCGCGCGCAACGTGGAAGTTCGTTCCGGTCCAGGACTTCACGCCTGAATCGGACATTGACTGGCAGCAGGATATTCCAGGCATCGACGCTCAGCTCTACGCCAAGTACGGGCTGGCCGACGACGAGATCGCGTTCATCGAGGCGAACGTAAGGCCGATGGAGTGACGGCGGGACGAATGCTAGTGAACCGGTAGGCGTCCCGATCGTCGAAGTGCCAGCGTGCGCGAGCCTTATCGGTGGCGCTGTCGACAGTCTTGGGCGGCTCGGGGTCCCGGAGCGGGTCAGGCAGTGCGTCGGAGCAGAGCACACGCCCTTCCGGTGACCGGCCCCGCGCGTACACCGCGTTGGCATGACAGCAGCCGTAGCCCGGTGGTGCCGTTCCTGCGGCGCACTAGCCTGACGCTCGGCAGCACACCGCACTCACCGGGAGGCGAACACCCATGCCGCTCGAAATGGGCGTTTGGCGCATCGAGAACGGTGAGCCGCGCAGGCTGCCGCCAATGACCGTCCCGACCGAGGCGGCGCTGGAGTCGCTCCTCGAACGCGACCCGTCCTTGCTGGGCGAGCGGCTGCTCGTCATCGGCCGGCAGGTCCAGACCCCACACGGCAAGCGCATCGACCTGCTCGCGATGAACGGGGACGGCAACCTCGTCGTCTTGGAGCTCAAGAAGGACCGCACTCCTCGTGATGTCGTCGCACAGATCCTCGACTACGGGTGGTGGGTGTCTCGCCTCGACCGGGACAGCGTCATCGACATCGCGAACACCCACCTGAACGTCCCGTTCGAGGCAGCGTTCGAGGAGGTATTCGGCACACCGCCACCGGATGAGCTCAACACCGGGCTGCGCCTGACCATCGTCGCGACCGAGCTCGACTCCTCCTCAGAGCGGATCGTCAACTACCTGCGCGAGTTCGGCGTCCCCGTCAACGCGGTCTTCTTCACCTACCTCGACGACGGCGACCGCCAGTACCTTGCGCGGTCCTGGCTCGTCGAGTCCACGGAGCAAGCGCCGTCCGCGCCGGCCCAGAAGAGGGGCAAGCGAGCCGAGTGGAACGGCAAGGACTGGTTCGTCTCGTTCGGCGACGGCGGAGGCCGCTCCTGGCAGGACGCCCGTAGCTACGGCTTCGTCTCAGCCGGTGGTGGCTCGTGGTACTCCCGGACCCTTCGGAACCTCCCCGTCGGCGCCAGAGTGTGGGTGCACATCGCGAACACCGGATATGTCGGCGTCGGCACCACGCTGGGCGAAGCGGTCCGGTTCGACGAAGCCGAGGTGCAGGTTGACGGGCAGTGGCTCCGGCTCGCTGACCAGCAGCTCACTGCCGCATATCGGCACGGTAACCCCGGCCGGCCCGTCACGGACGACGAGGACATCGACGAGTGGGTTGTGCCGGTCCGCTGGGACGTCACCCTCGACAAGGCCGACGCGTTTTGGCAGAGCGGCATGTTCGCGAACCAGAACTCCGCCTGCAAGCTCCGGCAGGAGTTCACGCTCGAACGCCTCGCCGAGCGCTTTCCGGACGGCGGCCAGAGCGAGTAGGCGCGCCCGAGGAGGTGTGCCTGGACCGCGCCTCGGGGTGTGCCTGGGGCATCGACCGCGGCTGCGGAACTGGAGGTCAGCGCGTTTCGGGAACCACCCACAGTGTGATGTCGCAGGACATCGGCAACAGGCCGGACCCTCAGGGTCCGGCCTGTTCGTGTTGTTGGGCTAGGTGGTCGCGGGTGCGGTCGCGCGTGGTGGCCGTCAGGGCAGCGTGATGCCCGCCTGGCTCGCGATGTCCCGGACGAAGCTCTGGCAGCTGTATCGCGGGTAGTCCGTCGCCTGCGGCAGGGCCGCGGGGTTGTAGTGGTACGCGCCCGTGGCGACACCGCGCGCGGCATCGACCACCGTGCTCGATGTCAGGCCGTCGGGCACGGCGACCGGCTGGACGACCGAGTTGTCCTTGTGCGGGACCGCACCCCAGAGCACGCGGGGTCCGTCGGCGAGGGTCAGGTCGAGCTGGAACCAGCCCTTGTCGCCCTGAGCGGACGTGGCCTCGAGGATGAGCCACCAGTGCTGCTTGTGGGCGATCACGCCGTCCGTCTTCCAGAGCAGGATCCTGGTGACGGTCCCTTCGACCTTCGGCCCCACGGTCTTCTCCAGCAGCGCGCCGCTGAAGCGCTTCAGCGTCGCGGGCACGTTCCCGACCGCTCCCGGCTGGGCGGTGGCGGCCGGGTCACCGCCCTCGAGACCACGCTGGACGGACACCTGTCGGACGCGCGGATCGAGGAGGCGGGTCGCCGCCCGGTTGCCGGCTGTCCGCTGGACGAGCAGCATCTCGGCTGCACCGAGGGAGCGGGCGAGGGCCGGTCCCGTTGCGACCGCTCTCGAGACGTCACGCTCGGGATGTGAGCGCGTCGGCGGTGCTGCACGTCCCGGTCATTCGCCTACCCGCGCGTCCTGGAACCCGGTCCGGACCATGGCGACCACTCTCTTGACGTGGGGCGCTCCTGCTCGACATCGCCAGCGTAACCGGCTGCCCGTGGTCGCGGGCCTCCGGCCCCCACGAGCGCTCGACCCGACCGGCGCGCATGCTGGACGTTCCGGGCTGGAGCACAACGGCCCGTCGCGCGTGCTCGACGTGAGGAAAGTCGATGACCACGAAAGTCGAGAAGTCGGTCCTGGTGAACGTGCCGGTGGCCGTGGCGTACAACCAGTGGACGCAGTTCGAGGACTTCCCGCAGTTCATGGGCGGCGTGAAGTCCGTGACGCAGCTGAGCGACGACCGGCTGCAGTGGGTCGCCGAGATCGCCGGCGTGAAGCGCCAGTGGGAGGCGCGGATCCTCGAGCAGGTCCCCGACCGGAAGGTCGCGTGGGCGGCCACCGAGGGGGCGACCAACGCCGGTGCGGTGACGTTCGAGGACGTGGGGGGCGGGCAGACCTCGGTCCACCTGTCGCTCGAGTACGAGCCGGAAGGACTGGTCGAGAAGGTCGGCGACAAGCTGAACGTCGTCGAGAACCAGGCGGAGAAGGACCTCGAGCGGTTCAAGGCGTTCATCGAGGCCGAGGGGTACGCGACCGGTGCCTGGCGCGGGTCGGTCGGCGAGGGTGCCGCCGTCGGGACGCCGGGCGTCCAGGACGCGGCGGCGTCGCGCGGTGACTCGGGCAAGGCCGGGGTCTCGGCCAAGGCCGTCGCAGCCGGGGTGGGTCTCGCCGCCGCCGGGGCGGCTGCGGCCGCTGCGACCCGGAAGAGCGGCTCGACCGACGACGTCGTCGTGACCGAGTACGACGACGTCACGCCCGTCGTCGCCCCGGACGTCGGGGTCACGCCCGTCGTCGACGAGGACGGGGAGGTCGTCGTCACGGACGTGCGGCCCGCCGGGACCCTGCCCGCGACCGAGGACGGGACCGACCCCGGAACCCGCATCTGACCGGGACCACCGGGTCCGGACCAGCACGACGGCCGCCGGTGACGTGGACCGGCGGCCGTCGTCGCGCGTCATGCCCCTGCCGACGAGCGTGCCGTGCGGGTCAGGCGCAGGGCGACCCGTTGACGGTGAAGGCCGTCGGGGCGGTGTTGGTCCCGCTGTACGAGCCGTTGAAGCCGATGCTCGTCGAGCCGCCGGCGGGAACGCTGCCGTTCCACGGTGCGTTCGTCACGGTCACGGCCGACCCCGTCTGGCTGTAGGTGGCGCTCCACCCCTGGGTGACCTTCTGGTCGCCGGGGAAGGTGAAGCCGAGCGCCCAGGACGTCCACGGCGTCGACCCGGTGTTGGTGACCGTGATCGAGGCGGTGAAGCCGTTGCCCCAGGAGTTCGCCGTGTAGGTGACGCGGCAGGCGCCCGGCGGGGTCGTGACCGCGGGGAGGGTCCGGAAGGCCACGGTGGGCGAGAGGGCGGAGAGCTGGCCCGCGGTGTCCTTGGCCCGGACCGTCAGGACGTAGTCGGTCGCGGGAGTCAGACCGGTCAGCGTCACCGAGGGCGTGCTCGACGTCGCCACGACCGTGCCGTCCTGCGCCCGCAGGACGTCGTACCCGGTGACGCCCTTGTCGTCGGTCGAGGCCGTCCACGTGAGCGTCGCGCCCGTCTGCGTGATCGCCGAGGCCACCGGGACGCCCGGCGCGGTGGGCGGCAGGTCGGCCGTGGTCCCGGTGGTCCGCACCGCGACGGATGCCGAGTCCGAGGACAGCCGCGCGTTGTTGCGGGCGCGGACGACGAACGTGTACGCGGTGCTGGGCGTCAGGCCCGTCACCGTCGCGGAGGTCGTCGTCGTCGACGCGACGACCTGGAGCGCGTCGCCTGCGACGCGGATCACGTCGTAGCCGAGGACGCCGCTCTCGGGGTCGCTCGACGCCGTCCAGCTGAGGGTGACCGACGTGTCGGTGACGGCGCTCGCGGTCGGCGTGCCCGGCGCGGTCGGCGGCGTGGTGTCGACGGCCGGCGCCGTGCCCGCGTGCTCGGCGGCCCAGGTGGCGAGCCAGGCCAGCGCCGAGTTCCAGTTGATCGCGACCTCGTTCACCGAGTACGCCTCGATGTGGTCGACGAAGCACTTCTGGGGCGCGCAGCCGGCAAGCTGGGCGGCGGCGATCGGGTCCTGCAGCTCGCTGTTCGGGCCGCCCGAGAACGAGCCCGGCGGGGCGATCGGCAGCGACGCGTCGGCCTGGTGCGCCCAGAACCGGTGGTGCACGTTCTGCACCGCACGCTCGCCGTAGCCCGCGATGTACGACTGGTTCAGCGGGTTGCGGCCCTGGAAGTAGTCGAGCGCCGCGTAGACACCCGTGCGGTACTTCGCCTGGCCGGTGAAGTCGTACGCCAGCGCGAGCGTGTTCGCGTTGTTGGCCACCTGGCCGTTCGAGCCCCAGTAGTAGACCGCCCCGGCGTTGTTCGGCGCGGGGTAGGCCTGGGCGTTCGCTCGGGCCAGCGCGGCGTCGGCGAACGCGACGATCGCGGCGCGCGTCGCGGCGACGTCGCCGGCGGGGAGCCCGGTCGGGACCAGCGCGAGCGTCGTGTCGCCGAGCCCGCCCGTCCAGCCCCAGTCGTACCCGCGCTGCGCGAAGCTCCCGCCCCGGTACAGCGACGAGCCGGTGACGTCGGCACGGTACGTGTCGGAGCCGGTCGTCGCGTAGAGCTCGGCGGCGGCCCAGTAGAGCTCGTCGGTGACCGACGCGTCACCGTAGGCGCCACCGCCCGTGCTGTCGCTGTTCGAGGCGATCCGGTTCGGGTTCGCCTTGGCCGCCGCGTACGCGGTCTGCGCCGCCGCCAGGGCCCTCGCGGAGAACGCGGGGTCGTACGTCTTCCACAGCCGCGACGCCTGCGCGGCGACGGCGGCCATGTTGAGCGTCGCCGCGGTGCTCACGGGCGACAGGAGCCGGCGCTGGCTGTCCCGTGCCGGGATCGTCGGGAGCGCCGTCCAGCTCTCGTCGTGGATCTTGTGGTGCACCATCCCGGCGTCCGCGCGGCCCGCGGGGACCTGCATGCGGAGCAGGAACTCGACCTCCCAGCGCGCCTCGTCGAGCACGTCCGGCGCACCGTTCGCGCGCTCGGGGATCGCCATCGTGCCGTCGGCGAGCGCCGTGGCGTCGGCGCCCGCGACGTGGAGCGTCCGCTCGTACGCGTTCTGCAGCTGCCACGTCGCGATCCCGCCGTTGACGACGTACTTGCCCTGGTCACCCGCGTCGTACCAGCCGCCGCGCACGTCCAGGCTGTACCCGCACGACTGCCGGCAGGGCACGCTCGTGTCCCCCTGGTTCGGTGCCACGCCCAGGTGCCCGGCGGCACGCGCGTACGTGCTGCCGACGTACTGCTGCTCGATCGTGATGCCGCTGCGCTGGTGGTAGAAGAACGCGAGCGCGTCGTACCGCAGCTTCTTGACCGGGTCCGCGGAGATGTCGAAGGGCAGGCTGCTCGCGCCGCCGGCGGACAGCACGTAACCCGATCCCGCGGTGTCGAACGTCGAGAAGTCGATGAGGTGGGTCCAGTCGCCGGAGAGTGCGTCCGCACCCCGCACGGTCGACTGCCCCGACGCGACGGTCGTCCCCGCGGCGTTCCGCAGCGTCCACGCCACCGGTGTCGTCGAGGTGCTGACCAGGGTCGCGACCTTGGCGACGCCCGGCACGTAGGCGACCTGGTTGACCTTGACCTGCGAGCCCGGGTCGGGGGCGGCGAACGCCGCCTGGGGGGCGACGACGCCGCACACGGCCAGGGCGGCGGCGATCGTGAGGGCGGCGACGCGACCCCCGCGCGGCCCTCGGTGGTGGGTGTTCCGTGACATGGCGGTCCTCTGCTGACGGACGACGGGTGGGTGGTCGGCCGCGGGGACCGGCCGGCCAGGCGGTCGCCGCAGACGCGCGCCGTCCACGCTAGGGCGCACCCGGTCCCGGTCAGGGGCGCTCCGCCAGCGGAATCGATTAGGCAGTGGCGCGCGACGGGGCGCCTGGCGCAGGGCGGGTCGAACGCCGGCGGACCGGCGGTGACGAGCGGCGTCCTGCGTGGTCGGCGCCCGCGATGATGGGCGCATGTTCGGACGCCGTCGACGCCGTGACCCCGCGCCTGCCGAGGCCGCCCCGCAGGACGAGCAGTCGAGCGGCTCGCCCGCGGACGAGCGGCCCGTCGCCGGACCGGACCCTGCGGACGCGCTGCTGGCCGCGATCGTCGCGCGCCATCTCGACGGTGCGGTCGTCGAGGAGGGCACCGCCCGCGTCGTCTCCGCCGCGCTGACGGTGCAGTGCCACGTCGACCAGCTGCACGCGTTCGGGCCGCACCAGACGGCGGCGTGCTTCTTCGACGTCTCGGGCGGACCCCTCGGGGCCACGCCCGTGTTCGCGTCCGTCAGCGGGTACGGCGGGACGCCGCAGGAGGCCGTCGCCGACGGGGGGCACGCGTGGGTCGGTCTCGTCTCGTCGCTGCTGCGGGCCGTCGACGACGCGGGGCCGAAGGGTGACGCCGAGCCGGAGCCGGACGTCGAGCCGGCTCCCGACGCCGGGCCGGCTCCCGACGCCGGGTCGGAGCCCGACGCCGGGTCGGAGCGCGACGCCGAGCCGGAGGGTGACGTCGAGCGGTTCGAGGTGGTGCTGGACGGGCGGCGCTTCCTGCTCGCGGTGAACGGGATCGACCGCGGCTTCACCGACGGCTCGGCCGACGGCGTCCGGGGTGGTCTCCGCGAGCTGCGACGCCGGCTCGGGGGCTCCCCGTGGCTGCTCCCTCGCCTCGTCGAGGATGGCCGGCTCCCGTGGCTCGGCGGCGACGACGCTGCTCTGGTCAGCCTGCTGGTGGCCGAGTGGCCCGACCTGCACACCGTCGAGCTCAAGGTGAACGGTGCGGACTGGACGACGGCGGGGGTGCTCGAGGAGGCGGTCGAGCGGCCGGACGGGCTCGTCGGCGCGATGCTGCGCGAGCTGGCGCTGCTCGTCCCGCTCGACCCGCCGGGCATGCCGGAACGGCCCGCGGTGCAGCGCACGCTCGACGGCCTGGCGGAGCGGCAGGAACCGCGTCAGGCCGCCGGCTGGCAGGGGTGGGGCGCGCACGGCGGCGTCCTGGGGCCCGTGCTGAGCGACGCGCAGCTCGCGGAGGTGGAGGCCGGGACCGGACCGCTGCCCGACGACGTGCGCCTGTTCCTGACGCAGGTCGCCGGCCCCGGTGCGGGACCCGGCTACGGCCTGCTGCCGCTGCGACGCCTCGGCGGGGTCGTCCCCCTCGCGCACGCCGGGTGCGGCAACGCCTGGGTGCTCATGCTCGACGGTCCGTCGCGCGGCACGGTGTGGATGGACGCACCGGGGTCCGACGAGACGACCACGCAGGTCGCGTCGTCGTTCACCGAGTGGTTCACGGCCTGGCTGGACGCGGCCGTCCGCGACCGCGGGCCGTGGCTGCAGTACGACGTGCGCGCGTGCGCGTCCGTCAGCGTGATGTCGCAGCTGCTCACCGCCGCCTCCGAGCGTGCGTCGGCCGCCGGCGAGCCGGAGCCGGACTCGCTCGCGGGTCAGATGCGTGACGGCGGTCTACGACTCAGCGGCGGCGGGAAGTACCTGCCGGAGGGCCCGCTGGACCCGTGCCACGGGTGCGTCGCCGTGGCCGCGTCGTTGTCACTGCCGCCGACCGTCTTCGCCCCGGGACCGCTGACCACCGGGCCTCTCTGACCCGGGTGCCGCCGACGCGTCGGTCGGTCCGAGCGATGTCCGCCCGGGCGGTCGAGAGGGGCCGGCGGTGAGGTGCGCGGAGTCTTCACGAGTCCTTGACGTGGAAGGACCGAGGTCTGCGCCCGCGGGTCGGTACGGTCGGCGCGGCGTCGGGCGGACCCGCGCTGACCTGGGGGGACGGACGGGGGGCGCGGGATGCCGGGGACGGGTGCGGCGCGACGGGCCGGGGCGGCCGCGGTGGCCGTCGTCGGGGCATGGACCGCGGTGGTGCTGCTCGACGACACGGCACGAGGCCTGTTCGGCGACGCGCTGTGGGGGCTGCTCGGGCAAGGGCAGGCGACGTTCGGTGACGCGTTCGCCGCGACGAGGGGCGACCTGCTCCCGGTGCTGGCGCTCGCACTCGGGCTGGTCCCCGTGGCCGCGCTGGTCCTCTCCGGGGCCGCATCCGCGTGGCGTCAGGGCGCGCCGCAGCTGGAAGGTCTGCGCGGGCTGGTCGGGACGGTCGTCGTGGCGGTCGGTGCGGTCGTCGCGCTGGGCGTCGGGCTGCTGGTGCCGGCGGCCGACCCGGTGGTGGCCGACGTGGCCCCCGTCTCCTGGCTGAGCCTGCTCGAGCAGGGGCGCGGGCACGTGGGGCTGTGGCTCGCGCTCGTGGCCGTGGGGGTGCTCGTCGCGGGTGCAGGGGTGCTGGGGCGTCGCCGGGGCGTCGTCGCGGTGGGGGCGGTGGTCGTGGCCGTCGGCGCGTGGGTCACGGCGGCGACCGCGGCGGGCTGGACGGTGCTGCTGCTCGCGCTGCTCCGGCGGTACCGGGGGGCGCCGATCTCCCCGGTCGTGGTGCTCGGCGACGGGACGCCGGCGGCGGGCCTGGTCGCGGTCGTGGCGCTGCTCGTCGCGGTGTGGTGCGCGGTCGCCGCGTGGTCGTCGCTGCCGGCCCCCGCCGTGCCGCCGCGGAGTGTCGCGTCGACGGACCCCCGCGCGCCCGGGACGAGCGTGCCGGGACCGCCTGTACCTGCGCCGATGGCGGCGGGGCGCCCCCGGGTCGCGGGGCGTCGGCTGGTCGCGGCGTGGGGCGTGCCTGCGGCGATCGTCCTCGTGGTGGTCCTCGTCGTCGCCGCGGTGCAGGAGGTCGAGCGGCGCTCGCCGTCCGTCGCGCTCGCGGACGCGACCCTGACGCGGTGCGTCGAGCGGTCGATCGGCGTGGCGGAGGGGTCCGGGATCCCGCCCGAGCGGCTCGACGAGGTGTACCGGATCGACTGCCCGTGGCGCGGGTCCGGGCCGAAGATCACGTCGCTCGAAGGCGTCGAGCGACTCACGTCGGTGCAGGTCGTCGACCTGACCGACCAGTCCGTGCACTCCCTGGCGCCGCTGTCCGCACTCACCGGGCTCCAGTCGCTGCGCCTGACGGGGAACACCGAGGTCACGGATCTGACGCCGCTCACCGGCCTGCCGATCGAGAACCTGGGGCTGTCCGGCACGGGCGTGCACGACCTGTTCCCGCTCGCGTCCACGCCGACGCTGCAGTTCGTCGGGCTGGCCGCGACGGACGTCACGGACCTCGGCCCGCTCGCCGCGTCGTCGGGGCTCGTCGAGCTCGACGTGTACGAGGCCGCCGTCGCCGACCTGACGCCCCTGGCGAACCTGCACGCGCTGACCAGGCTCGACGCGCGGGGCAACCGCGTCGAGGACGTGACGCCGCTGGCGGGGATGGCGGCGCTCGACGAGCTGTGGATCGGCGGCAACCCGGTCCACGACCTGCGGCCGCTGCTCGACGCGCCGGCGCTCCTGGGCGTCGACGTCGAAGGTCTGGACAGCAGCACGCCGGGCATCGACGAGCTGCGCGCGAAGGGCGTCTACATCGGCGGGCTGGCCTGACGGGGACGCCGACCGCGGGTGGACCGCCGCACCCTCCGCCCGACGGACGGGAGGCGTGCGACCGGGGTAGGGGCCGCACGCCTCCCGCGGGAGCGCCGGCGTCAGGTGAGACGGCGGCGGGCGAGGGTGCCGAGGCCGACGGCCCCGGCGAACAGGGCGAGCGCGGCGACGAGGCGGCCGACCGAGCCGACCCCCGACCCGTCGGCGCCCGCGATCTGGAGCGAGTACGCGGTGGTCCCGGCGGCACCCTCGGGGGCGCCGTAGGCCATGCCCTCGGTCTGGGCACGCTCGGCGCCGGCGGCGAGGACGGCGTACCCGATGCCGAAGTCCGCGGCGGTGCCCTGGCCGGTCGCGGCGAGCTGCGACGTGCCCTCGACGGAGAGCCGCTCGGCGCCGTCGACGAGCGCCGGGGCGCCGTCCGCGGCGGTCTGCAGGCCGTCGGCGAGCTGCGT
This sequence comes from Cellulomonas fimi ATCC 484, assembly GCF_000212695.1. Taxonomy (NCBI): domain Bacteria; kingdom Bacillati; phylum Actinomycetota; class Actinomycetes; order Micrococcales; family Cellulomonadaceae; genus Cellulomonas; species Cellulomonas fimi. The sequence goes on from NC_015514.1 coordinate 58,947, forward strand.
GGACCCGTCGGCGGCCCGCGTCAGGCCCGCGGCGAGCTCGGACGCACCGTCCTCCAGTCGGGTCGCCCCGGCGCCGAGCCGGGACAGGCCCGAGACCAGGGTGTCCCCTCCCGCGCTGAGCCGGGACGTCCCGTCCTGCAGGGCGTGGATGCCGCCGCGCAGCGTGCCGTCTGCCTTCGTATCGTCGGCGTCGCCCACGGCGCCCTGCACCGCGCCGACGACGCCCGAGACGAGCGTCGTGACGCCGGCGTCGACCTGGGCGAGACCTTCGAGCAGGCCGGGCCGGGCCGCGTCGCACACGCCGGGGAGGGCGGCCGAGCTCAGGCCGCACTCGACCTTGACCAGGCCGGGGTTCGCGATGTTGGCGAGCCGGCCCTGCAGGTAGGTCAGGCCCTGCTGGAGCGTCGGGTCGGCGGCGGGCGGGGCGCCGTAGAACGCGGGGGAGGTCGGGTCGCCGAGCGCGGCCGGGTTCGCGAGCCGTGCCCGGCCGGCCTCGAGCTGCGTGGCGAGCGCGTCGAGGACGACGAGCTTGACCGGGTCGAGCGTCGGGGCCAGCGGGGGACGCGCCCCGCCCGGGTAGCAGGGGTCGGCACCGGCGGCCGCACCGTCGCGGACGTGCCCGACGACGGCGATCGCGCAGCCGAGCTTCTGGTACGCGCCCGGCTCCGTCGCGCTGACGTTGTAGACGCCCTTCGCCATGCTGGCCAGTGCGGACGGGGCGGCGACCCCGACCTGCTGGCGGAGCTGGTCGACGCCCGCGAGCAGGGTGTCGGGCGTCGTGGTCGAGCCGATGCCTGCCCGGAGCCGGGCGATGCCGTCGTGCAGCTCCTCGGCCCGCGTGGGCAGCGCGCCGACGGAGCCGTACATCGTCGAGAGCCCGGCGTCGACCTGCGCGAGCCCCGCGTCGACCTGCGCGAGACCGTCGAGGAGCTGCGGCGCCTTGGCCTGTGCCTGCGCGAGCCCGTCGTCGAGCTGCCGGGCGCCGTCGGCGAGCTGGTCGGCGCCGGGTGCGGCCTCGTCGTTCAGGCCGGCGGAGAGCTCTGTCGCGCCGTCGCGGAGCAGGAGCAGCCCGGCGAGGAGCTGGGCGGCGCCGTCGTGGAGCTGCAGGACGCCGTCGTCGAGCTGGAGCCCGGCCTGGGTCAGCGCGACGCCCTTGTCGGCCCCGGCCTGGTAGCTGCCGGCGCCGCCCTTGAACGACGGGTGGTCGAGCGGGGACACGGGCATGGCGGTGAGCGTCGCGGGCGGGACGACGCCGTCACGGACCTGCGCGGTCCAGCCGAACTCGGCGGTGGCCGAGCCGATCGGCGGGAACAGCGTCATCTGGAACTGCAGCCGCGTGCCGCCACGGCCGTCGCCGGCCAGCCCTGCCTCGTCGGAGCGGACGTCGGTGAAGGACGACGGGAGCACGGTGACGAGCTGGCCGATCATCGGGACGACGGTCTCGGCGGACGCCGTGGCGGTGGCTCCCGTGCCGTCGTCGTACGTGACGTCCTGCGTCCGGCCGGTCGTGTTGGTCACGGTGTAGCGGACCTCGAGGGTGCCGGACCGCCCGACGACGGCACCGGGCTGAACGCGCTCCCCGTCGAGCTCGTAGACGACGTCGACCGTCAGCGGCAGCTCCTGGTCGTACGTGCTGACGGTCCGCTCACGGCGCTCGCCGTCGACGTCCAGCGTCGCGACGGTGCGCCCGTCGACGACCTCGAACCCGCCGAACCCGTCGAGGTTGCGCAGGCCCTTCGTCGAGACGGGGTTCTCGACGGTCGCGCTGCCGTGCCCGGTGAGCGCGAGCTGCTCGTACACGCGGGCACCCTGGAAGGCGCCGGTGGCGGAGAGCTGCGCCTGGACCGACTCGGTGTTGGTGACGACGACGTCCCCGTCGCCCTGCGTGGCCAGCGCCGGGGAACCGGCGGTGACGAGCAGCGGCACGAGAACGAGGGCCGCGGCGGCCGCGGTGGTGGTGCGGTGCACGTCAGGCCTCCGGCTGGGCGTCGAGGGGGCGGGTCGCGGCCAGGCCGCGGCGGGTCGGGGCCGCGGGGTCGGCGTGGTTCGGCGCGTAGGCGGGGGCCACCGGGGTGTCGTCGACGGGCGCCGGCTGCGGGTGCGGCGGGGGGGCCGGCGTGCGCTCGCGGTCACGGTCCTGCTCGACGACGGCGCCGAGCAGCGACGTCGCGAGGAACCCGGCCCCCACGGTGAGCAGGATCGTCGTCGCGGTCGTGGCGGACGACGTGACGAACGCCGACGGGTCGGCGGTGTAGGTCGCCTCGTACGCGCCCGCCATGGCCGCGGTCCCCAGGAGCGTGGCCCACAGGGGGAGCCGGCCGCGGGAGGCCACGGCCACGGCCAGGCACAGGCCGAGCACGACGAGGACGGCGACGGCCCGGCCGGCGGCCGCGTCGGGCAGGGCGGCGGCGCGCAGCACGTAGCCGGTCCAGGCGGCGACGAACCCGGCGCCGAACGCGGCGGCGCGCTGGCCGGGGGAGCGGTCGGGCACGAGGCCGAGCGCCCCTCCGAGCGCGGCTCCGAGCAGGGCGACCCCGTGCAGGTCGGGGCCGGAGAGCAGCACGAGGGTCGTGGTGAGGAGCGCGAGGACGAGCCCCGCGAGGGCGTGTCGAGTCATGACCACCTCGTCGTGGTGACCGGCCCGTGGCGAGGGCGCGGTGCCGAGCAGGGGTGCCTCGCCGGGGTCAGGCGGAGCGGTGTCGTCGCCGTTGACGGCTGCTCGGCGGGCCCTCGGTCGGGCTGGCGACTGTCTACCAGCGCCCCCGGCACCTGAGCCACGCGGTACTAGGTAAATGTCGGCGGTATCAGGTACATCGTTATGCGGCCGTGATCTGCGTCACGTCGACGGGTGCGTCGGGCAGTCCGACGGACGAGCACTTACTAACAGGTCGGTAAGTGTGGTTGGCTCCGTTTCGTCCGATGCCGGATCTCAACGGAGAGGAACCGCGCACATGCACCACCGCACCGCCCCACCCTCGAGGGCACGACGGCGCGCCGCCGCCGTCCTCGGCCTCGCGCTCGCCGCGACCGCCGTCGCGTCGACCGCGACGGCAGGCCCGCCCCGCAGCGCCCCCGACCTCGGCCCGAACGTCGTCGTCTTCAGCCCCTCGACCCCCGTCGCCGAGATCCAGGCGAAGGTCGACGCGATCCACGCGCAGCAGGTCGACGCCGAGATGGGCACCGCCCGCTACAGCCTGCTGTTCCTGCCCGGCGAGTACGGCTCCGCCGAGCAGCCCCTGCAGCTCAAGGTCGGCTACTACACCGAGGTCGCCGGCCTCGGGGCGTCCCCGACCGACGTCACCGTGCACGGCAAGATCGAGACCTACAACCGCTGCCTGTCGAGCGACCCCGCCAACCCCAACTGCCTGGCGCTCGTGAACTTCTGGCGCACGCTGTCCAACCTCACGCTCGACATCGAGGCCGCCGGCCAGGACGGCTGCCGCGCGTCGGCGAACTTCTGGGCCGTGTCGCAGGCCGTCTCGCTGCGCCGGCTGAACGTGCTCGCCGGCGAGGGCGACCCCGGCTTCTCGCTCATGGACTACTGCACCGCGGGCCCGCAGTACGCGTCTGGCGGGTTCATCGCCGACTCGCGGTTCGGTGACGTCGTCAACGGCTCGCAGCAGCAGTGGCTGACGCGCAACAGCGAGGTCCGCAGCTGGTCCTTCACGGCGCAGCAGGCCGTCGACTACGGACTCGCGGACCGCGTCGTCACGACCCTCAAGGACGTCCCGGCCGCGGCCTGACGCGCGGCCCGTCGGGGCCGGGCAGGCCACCCTCGCGGGCGAGACCGCCATGGCGCACGGTTGGCGCCCGCCACCCGGACGCCGTGGTGGTCTCGGCGGCTCTGCGGCGGGGGGTCAGGCGGCGAGCAGCAGGCCGGTGGGTCCGGTCGGTCGGGGGGTGAGCGTCGCGGGCGGGACGGCGAGCTCGTGGTCCGTGGCGACGAGGTCCACGACGACCAGCGCGCGGTCGCTCCCGGTGCCGTCGGCGGGTCCACGCCCCGTCCGCCCGCGCACCTGCGGTCCGCGCGCCACGTCGTCCGGCAGCTCGACGTCGGGGCGGCGCGGGGGAGCGGTCAGGTCGACGACCACGCGGCCGTCGAGGCGGGCGAGCTCGGCATGGGCGGCGCCGACGAGGTCGACGAGCCGCATGCCGAGGGCGCGGCAGACGGCCACGAGCACCTCCGACGAGGCCTCCTTGCGACCGCGCTCGATCTCCGAGAGGTAGGCGACCGAGACGCGGGCGTCGAGCGCGACGTCCCGCAGCGTGCGGCCCTGGTCCTCACGGCGCTCGCGCAGGACGGCACCGACCAGGCGGCGCAGCAGCGGCTCGGTGCGGTGCTCGAGGGTGTGCTGCGTCGTGACCGGGCCCGCGAGGTCCTGCGTCATCGCCGTCTCCCGTCGTCGGGCGTGCTCGTCGTGCGGAGTGGCGCCGCGGGTGCGCGCCGCCACTCCGGGCGGGTGATCCCGTCATGCGCCTGTCCGCCACGGTAGACCCGGGTCCGGCCGCCGGGAGGCCGCCGCGCGTCTGCTCTGAGCGGACACGCCGGGGGTCGCACGGCGCTGGGAACGGCCCCGAGGTGGGGACCGGGTGGCGGTGCCGGCGCTCAGGCGCCCGTGACCATCCAGGCCGTGCCGCGGGCGCGCCAGCCCGTCGTGACGGCGCGGGCCAGCATGAAGACGCCCGCGAACGCGGCCCACAGCCACGCGAGCCCGGGGGCGCCGTCGGGGGCGAGCGCGCGGACCCCGAGGGCGACGGGCACATAGGCGACGAGGGTCGCGACCCCGGCCCACGCGAGGAAGCGCCCGTCACCGGCGCCGATGAGCACCCCGTCGAGCACGAACACCCACCCGGCCATCGGCATCGTGACCGCGGCCACCACGAGGGCGACCACGGCGGCGTGGCGGACGTCGGGATCGGTCGTGAACAGGCGCACGTACAGCCACGACGCGCCTCCGAGCACGAGGCCGAGCACGGCGCCGGCGCCGACGCCCCACTGCAGGGTGCGGCGCAGGAGCGCGCGGGTGCGAGGGACGTCCGCGGCGCCGAGGGCGTGCCCGACGAGCGCCTGCGCAGCGATGGCCAGCGCGTCGAGCGCGAACGCGGCGAGGCCCCACACGGCGTTGACCACCTGGTGCCCGGCGAGCGCCGTCGCGCCGAGGCCTGTCGCGACCCACACGGTCAGCAGGATCGCGGCCCGCAGCGTGAGGGTGCGGACCAGCAGCGGCGCACCGGCGCGCGCGTTCGCCCACAGACCGGCGGCGTGCGGCCCGAGGCGCGACCCGGCGGCGCGAGCGCCGCGGACGAGGACGGCGGCGAGCACAGCGCCCATCGCGAGCTGCGTCAGCGCCGTCCCCAGGCCGGAGCCGGCGATCCCCATTCCCGCTCCGTAGACGAGCGCGACGTTGAGCGCGGCGTTGACGACCGCACCGGCGGTCGCGACGACGAGGGGCGTGCGCGTGTCCTGCAGGCCGCGCAGCGCCCCGGTGGAGGCGAGGACCAGCAGCATGCCCGGCAGTCCGGGCGCCGACCAGCGCAGGTAGACGACGGCCTCCGTCGCCGTGGCGCCGGCGGCACCGAGTGCGCCGACGACCCACGGCGCGGTCGCCCACGTGAGCGCCGCGAGGACGATCCCGAGCCCCAGCGCGAGCCACATCCCGTCGACGCCGACCTGCAGCGCGCCGCCCCGGTCGCCCGCCCCGAGCCGCCGGGCGACGGCCGCCGTCGTGGCGTAGGCGAGGAAGACGCACAGCCCGACGACGGTGACGAGGACCGTCGACGCGAGGGCCAGACCGGCCAGCGAGGCTGTCCCGAGGTGCCCGACGACGGCCGAGTCGACGAGGACGAAGAGCGGTTCGGCGACCAGCGCCCCGAGAGCCGGAACGGCGAGGGCGAGTATCTGGCGGTCCACGGAGGGAGCACGACGTCCGTCAGGTGAAATCTCGGCCAACCTTTCTCGCGTCCACATGCGGTGCACAGCGTTCCCGCCGGTCAGCGACCTTCTGCGGGGGAGATTCCCACGGTATCCACAGGACTGTCCACGGGCTGTGCACAGTGCTTCGGACACCGTCCACACGTGCCCCACAGGGTTGTCCACAGGCCGGTTTGGAGGCCGGTCCGGACGCGCCTAACCTCGCGTGCGTAGGCAGGACCGGACGCGAGTGCGGTGGCGCGGACGGAGTTGTCGGCGGCGGCTGCTAGAACAGCTGTTCGACGGTAACGGATGACGGGGATGGGCGGCCAGTGACGATCGAGGAGCTCGAGTACGGCGCGCCGCCGGACTCCGGACGCGGGGGCAACGGCGGCTTCGACCGCACCCCGCCGCAGGACCTCGAGGCCGAGCGGTCCGTCCTCGGCGGCATGATGATCTCGAAGGACGCCATCGCCGACGTCATCGAGCAGATCAAGGGCACCGACTTCTACCGCCCGGCGCACGAGGCCGTCTACGACGCGATCCTCGACCTGTACGGGCGCGGCGAGCCCGCCGACGCGATCACCGTCGCCGACGAGCTGACCAAGCGCGGCGAGATCGGCCGCATCGGCGGCGCCCCCTACCTCCACACGCTCATCTCGTCCGTGCCCACCGCGGCCAACGCCGGCTACTACGCGCGGATCGTGCGCGAGCGCGCCATCCTGCGCAAGCTCGTCGAGGCCGGCACGCGCATCGTGCAGCTCGGGTACGGCACCGACGGCGGTGACGTCGACGAGATCGTCAACAACGCGCAGGCCGAGGTCTACGCCGTCACCGAGCGCCGCGCGTCCGAGGACTACCTGCCGCTCGGCGAGATCATCGGCGGCACGGTCGACGAGATCGAGGCCGCCGGCCACCGCGGCGAGGGCATGATCGGCGTCCCCACGGGCTTCTCCGACCTCGACCGCCTGACAAATGGGCTGCACCCCGGACAGATGATTGTCGTCGCAGCGAGGCCTGCAATTGGCAAGTCGACCCTGGGAATTGACATCGTCCGGTCGGCGTCGATCAAGCACGGGATGACGTCCGTCGTGTTCTCGCTCGAGATGAGCCGCAACGAGATCACGATGCGTCTGCTGTCGGCCGAGGCGCGCGTGCACCTGCAGAAGATGCGCACCGGCCAGATGGGCGAGGACGACTGGGCCAAGGTCGCCGCGACCATGGGCAAGATCTCCGAGGCGCCGCTGTTCATCGACGACTCGCCGAACATGTCGCTCATGGAGATCCGCGCCAAGTCGCGCCGGCTCAAGCAGCGGCACGACCTCAAGCTCGTCATCATCGACTACCTCCAGCTGATGACGTCCGGCAAGCGTGTCGAGTCCCGCCAGCAGGAGGTCTCGGAGTTCTCCCGCGCACTCAAGCTCCTCGCCAAGGAGCTCGAGGTTCCGGTCATCGCCATCTCCCAGCTCAACCGCGGACCCGAACAGCGAACGGACAAGAAACCGCAGATGAGCGACCTTCGCGAAAGTGGCAGCATCGAGCAGGATGCTGACATGGTCATCCTTCTGCATCGCGAAGACGCCTACGAAAAAGAATCGCCCCGTGCGGGCGAGGCGGACCTCATCGTTGCGAAGCACAGAAATGGTCCGACCGACACCATCACCGTGGCGTTCCAGGGTCACTATTCGCGCTTCGTCGACATGCAGGCGTGACAACTGCTCGGGTGCATCCGTAGAACGCCGCCGTGCGAGAGACCTCGACGTCCGGGCTCCGACACTGCGGGTACCGGCGCCGTGTGCGGCGTGGGGCTACAGGGTCGCCCACCCGGTGCGGATCAGGGCGTTGATCCCTGGGCGCGAGGACTCGTCGGCCATGGCGGCCTTGCCGACCCAGGCGATCGCGAGCGTGGCCAGGAAGAGGTCGCGTGCGCGTACGTCGCTGCGGGCGCTGCCCTCGCGCTGGGCGGCGGCCAGGAATGTGTCGGTGGTGGTGATGTAGCCCTGGCAGGTCAGGGCGAGGGGTGAGGCTTCCTCGGAGACGGCGTCGCGCAGGGGGTCGGGCAGGCCGTCGAAGGCGCTGGCCCACTCGACCAGGGCGGTGAGCCATCGCTGCAGCGAGGTGGCCGCGTCGGTCGAGGTCGCGGCGATGTCGTCGAGCTCGCGGGTGAGGTGATCCTCGCGCTCGGCGAGGAGGGCGGCCAGGAGGGCTGCACGGTTGGGGAAGTGGCGGTAGAGCGTGCCGGGCCCGATGCCCGCGCTCTTGGCGATCTGGTCGAGGGACCCGGTGACCCCGTGCTCGCTGAAGTGCTGCTCAGCGACCTGCAGGATCCGGTCGCGGTTGCGCCGCGCGTCCGCGCGCGGAGGGCGGGCGCCGCCGGTCGTGCTCGTCATCACGCGGGCTTCCTTTGACAACCGGAGAGTGTCTCCCTAACGTGGGAGACAAGAGGAGACTATCTCCTCTTGTCTTCGTACGTCACACGCGACACACCACGAAGGGCTCTCATGCGGATCGGCATCATCGGAGCGGGCAACATCGGGACGATCCTCGCCCGGCGGCTGGCCCGCGTCGGCCACGACGTCTCGATCGCGAACTCCCGCGCGCCCGAGACCGTCCCAGCAGCAGCTCTGAGCTCGGGAGCCCGGGCTGTGTGGGCGGCCGACGCGACCGCGGGCGCGGACGTGGTGATCGTCTCGGTCAACCTCGGGCAGATCCCCACCGTGGCCGACCTCGTGGCGAAGGCACCGTCGGGGGCGGTCATCTTGGACACCTCGAACTACTTCCCGCGCCGCGACGGGGTCATCGAGGGCCTGGGCGCCGGGCAGAACGAGAGCGCGTGGGTGCAGGCGCAGTACCGGCGCCCGCTCGTCAAGGTGTGGAACACCATCACCACCGCGTCGTTCGCCGACAAGGCCACGCCGGCGGGCACCCCAGGGCGCATCGGCCTGCCGGTGGCGGCCGACGACGACGCGCAGCGCAAGATCGGGATGGAGCTCGTGGAGCAGACCGGGTTCGACGCGTTCGACGCCGGCGTGATCGCGGAGTCCTGGCGCCAGCAGCCGGGCACCCCGGCATACACGACGGACCTGACCGCCGAGCAGCTGCCCGCAGCCCTCGCGGCGGCCGACGCGGCCCGCGCGGCCCGCCGGCGCGACCTGATGATGGAGATCCTCATCGAGCGGGCCGAGCCCGACGGCACCTTGCCCGGCTCGGACTTCCAGCTCGCCCTCAACCGGCTGCTCTTCTGAGACGCGGGGACGTGCGCACGATGAACGAGACGAAGGCGGTCGTGGGATGAAGCGGTGGCAGGCAGCGGAGTTCGGAGAGGTCGAGCAGGTGCTCCGGCTGGAGGAGGTGCCCGTACCCACGCCGGGCCCGGGGGAGGCGTTGGTCCGGGTGCTCGCGGCGAGCCTCGCGCTGCCCGACCTGATGATGCTCCGCGGTGAGTACCCGCTGGTCCCGGCACCGCCCGTCACCCCCGGGCAGGAGGTCGTCGGCATCGTCGAGCAGGCCGCCGACGGCTTCCCCTACGCGCCCGGGACGCAGATCGTCGGCGGCGCCCTGACCGGCGGCCTGGCCGAGTACACGCTCGTTCCTGGCTGGAGCGCGATGCCCGTCATGGACGGGCTCAGCATCCAGCAGGCCGTGGGGTTCGTCGGGTCGTTCCACGTCGCGCACATCGGCCTGCACCACCGCGCCCACCTGCGGGCAGGGGAGGTGCTGCTGGTCGTCGGTGGGGCCGGCCGCACCGGCTCCGCCGCGATCCAGGTCGGCAAGGCACTCGGGGCGACCGTCATCGCGACCGCCCGCACGCAGTCGAAGGCGCGGTTCTGCGAGGAGCAGGGCGCGGACCTCGTCGTCGATCTCGCCGACCCCACCACGGCCGCCGCCATCGCAGAGCTGACCGGCGGGCGCGGCGTCGACGTCGTCTACGACACCGTCGGCGGGGACGCGTACACCCAGGCGACCACGGTCCTCGCTCGCTCGGGCGCGCGCGTCCTGATCGTGGGGTTCGCGAGCGGGACGCCGGCCCGCCCCGACGGGCAGGACCTGCTGTCCCGGGACTACGCCGTCATCGGCACCCTGTCCTCCTTCCGCAACGACGCCGAACGAACCGACACCCTCGAGGCTCTCGCCGCCATGGTGGCCACCGGCCAGATCGACCCGCCTGTGAACGCCGTGCACGCGTTCGCGGACGTCCCCGAGGCACTGGCCCGACGTGCCGCAGACGCCTCCGGCCAGACCGTGGTGACCCTGACCCAGCCCGCCCGCGCGCAGGCATCCGCGTAGCCCACGACACTGGAGGCCGCTCGCAGGCGTGCGCGGCGATCGTCGTGCTCCGGCCAGACCAGGGCCTCCAGCCCGCTGCACGCGTCGACGTCGAACACGTCGACCGGCGCGAGGTCTGGGCACGGGTCGTGCGACCGCGGCCGATCAGGCGCTCGGCGGCTCGATGAGGTCCCAGGCGCCGCCGTACGGGTCCTCGAAGACCGCCACCGTGCCGTACGGCTCCCGACGGGGCTCCTCCCGGAAGCGCACCCCATGCCGGACCATCCGCTCGTGCTGAGCTGCGAAGTCGTCGGTCTCCAGGAAGAACGCGACGTCGGCGCCGGCCTGTCGCCCGACCGGTGCGTCGTCGGGAGCCAGCGCGAGGACGAGCCCCGTCCCGCCGTCGGGTGGTCCGACCACGACGCGTCGCCACCCGCCGTCGAACGTCTCGTCCTGACGCACGGTGAATCCGAGCGCGTCGACGAAGAACGCCAGCGCCTCGGCGTGGTCTCGGACGAGGTACGTCACGTCGCGCAGTCGGATCATCGCGCGAGCCTACGGGGATGGGGGGGACCGGCACCCGGTGGGCACTCCTGCAGGCAGCAGGACGCGCCCCCGGAGTCTTCCGATCGCGAGCACCGTGCGTCACGCTCGACCCGTCTCGACGCCCGTGCGACCACCGCTCGGCCGGTGGGCCGCGGATCCGTCGCCGGGCCGGTTCCAGCCGCCGCCCGTAGCGTGTCCACGTGCTCCCCGTCGACGGTGCCGCTTCGGTCTTCCTGGCCCTCGGACTGGCCACCCTGGCCGCGGCGGTCCTGCCACGGCTGCTGCACCGTGCGCCGATCTCGATGCCGACCGTCTTCCTCGGCATGGGTGCACTCGGCTTCTGGCTCCTCCCGCAGCTGCCGGACCCGAGCCCGATCGAGCACCCGGAGATCGCGCTCCACCTGACCGAGGTCTGCGTGATCGTGTCCTTGATGGGCGCCGGACTCGCCATCAACCGTCCGTTCGCGTGGCGGACGTGGGGCACCACGTGGCGTCTGCTCGGCATCACCATGCCGTTGTCGATGGTCGCCGTCGGGGTGCTGGGCTGGGCCGCGCTCGGTCTGGGTGCGGCGAGCGCGATCCTGCTCGCCGCGGCGCTCGCCCCGACCGACCCGGTGCTGGCGACCGAGGTGCAGGTGAGCGAGCCGGTCGACGAGCCCGGGACGCAGGACGACGAGGCGCGCTTCGCGCTGACCTCCGAGGCCGGGCTCAACGACGGTCTGGCCTTCCCCTTCACGTACGCGGCGATCGCCGTGAGCATCGCGGGTCTGGCACCGGGGGGATGGCTGGGTCGTTGGGTCCTGGTCGACGTCGTGTGGCGGCTCGGCGTGGGGGTCGCCGTCGGGTACGTCGTGGGATGGCTGCTGGGGCGGCTGTTCTTCTCCTCCCTCGCAGAGCGGCTTCGGATGACCGAGCACACCCAGGGCTTCGTCGCGCTCGCCGCCACCTTCCTGGCGTACGGCGTGGCCGAGGTGGCGGAGGGGTACGGGTTCGTCGCGGTGTTCGTGTGCGCGGTCGCCCTGCGCGGAACCGAGCGCGAGCACCAGTACCACAAGGTGCTGCACGGCTTCGTCGAGCAGATCGAGCGACTCCTCACCGTGGCGGTCATCGTGCTCCTGGGAGGGGCGCTCGTGCGCGGCGTGTTCCCCGCGTTCGGCTGGGCCGAGGTGGGCCTCGTCCTGGTGTTCCTCCTGGTGGTGCGTCCCGTGACCGGTTTCGTGGCGCTCCGAGGGGGCCGCACGGGACCGCGCGAGCGGGCGGTCGTCGCGTTCTTCGGCGTGCGCGGCGTCGGATCCCTCTTCTACATCGCCTACGCCGCGCAGGAGGGTGGGTTCGCCGACGCCGACCGGCTCTGGGGGATCGTGGCCCTGGTCGTCGTCGGGTCGGTGCTGATCCACGGCGCGTCCGCCACGCCCGTCATGCGCGCGCTCGACCGCAGGCGTGACCGCCGGGCCCGCGTGGTGGGGGAGAACCCCGCCGAGACCCCGGTCTAGGTCTCCATCGTCGTCGCCGCGCGCCTCGACCCGGCGAGACCCGGCTCCGACGCACGGCGCACGCAGCCTCACCGCCGACGGGCTGTGGGCCGTCGACGTCTCCCGGTGCCCGGGCGCGGGCGGTGACCTGGGCGTCAAGGACGTCCTGTGCGGACTCTCCTGTCGTGGCGTCCCTGCGAGTGGTGCAGCCGCGGGACCCGTCGGTCGAGGCGTGACCGGCTGTCGTGCGTCGTCGTCGACAACGATGTCGACCCCGGTCGTCCGCGGTTAGGGTCGGTCGGCAGGACCGCCGCCGCTCCACGCCACCCCGGGGTCCTGCCGCCCGTGAAGGAGATGACGATGACGTCCGACCAGCTCACGTTCGACAACCCCGTCGAGCGCCACGCCCACATCAAGCCGCACGCGTCGTGGCAGCCGCTCCCCGGGCTCGACGCGGAGCTCGACCCGAAGGCCGACCACGGCGAGACGTCGTACCGCGGGACGGGTCGGCTGCCCGGACGCAAGGCGCTGATCACGGGCGGCGACTCGGGCATCGGTGCCGCAGTCGCGATCGCGTTCGCGCGCGAGGGCGCCGACGTGGCGCTCAGCTACCTCCCCGAGGAGCAGGTGGACGCCGAGGCGATCGCGGAGCACGTACGAGCCGCGGGCCGGACGTGCGTGCTGCTGCCGGGCGACATCCGCGACCGCGAGCTCTGCCGCACCATGGTCGCCGACGCCGTGGCCGGGCTCGGTGGGCTCGACATCCTCGTCAACAACGCGGCCCACCAGGTCTACCACCCGTCGTTCGACGAGCTCGACGAGGCCGACCTCGACCGCACCATCCAGACGAACCTGTACGCGATGTTCTGGATCACGCGCGACGCCCTGCCGCACCTCCCGCCGGGCGCCACGATCATCAACAGCACGTCCGTGCAGGGCTACAACCCGTCACCGATGATCATCAACTACGCGTCGACGAAGTTCGCGATCATCGGGTTCACCAAGGCCCTCGCGGCTGACCTCGCGCCGCGTGGCATTCGCGTGAACGCCGTCGCGCCCGGACCGGTGTGGACACCGCTGCAGGTCAGCGACGGGCAGCCGGCGGAGAAGCTCGACGGGTTCGGGGAGTCGTCGTGGCTCGGGCGGACGAGCCAGCCGGTCGAGCAGGCGCCCGCGTACGTGTTCCTCGCGTCGCCGGAGTCGAGCTTCGTGGTGGGCGAGGTCATCAACGTCAACGGCGGCGCGAACGTGCCCTGACGTCGGTGCGGGGCCACGGCGTTGCGCGGACGAGGTCGCCCGCCGGAGGTCGTGCCGGCGTCCGGTTGAGGAGATCCCGCGTGCGTCCTGCGCGGACCTCCGGAACCGGCCCGCGCGCGCTCTCGGGCCGGTAGCGTCTGGCCCGGGTCGGGGGGATCTGCGCGCGCGGCGCGCGGCGAGCCTGACCGTGCTGACGTGGGGGTACGCGCTGGTGAGAAGGCTCTGGAGGTCGCTCGGGGTCGCCGTGGTGCTGGCGGTCGTGGGACTGGGGGCGAGCGGGGCTCCGGCGTCTGCCGCCGACCCGGTCGCGGACGTGCGGGCGTTCGTCGAGGCGGGGTTCCACGGAACCAGCGCCGAGGAGTACCGGGCCTGGGTCGGGGTCCTCGCCGCGAGCACCGACGGTCCGGCGATGCCGCGCGCCGCCGCCGAGGCGCTCGCGGGCTCGGACGAGCAGGTGCGGGAGTTCGTCGACGGTGGTGCGTACCTGCGCGCCTGGTACGCCGACGAGCGTCTGCGTGTCGCGAGGGTGCTCGCGGCGCCGCACGGCCCCGCGGTCGAGGCGGGCGCGCAGGCGGCGCTCGCGGACAGCGACCCGAAGGCGCTGTCGCACTTCCTCTCCGTCGGCCTGCCGCAGGCGAAGGCCGCCGACGACCGCGTGGAGGTGGCGCGCGTGCTCGCCGCTCCCCACGGTCCTGCCGTGGAGGCCGCGGCGCAGGCGGCGCTCGCGAGCAACGACCCGCAGGTCGTGGCCGAGTTCCTGGCGACCGGGTTCGCGAACGCGCAGTACGCCGACGACCGGCTGATGGCCGCGACGATGCTGACCGGCGGCGCGAACAACAGCGGTCCGGCGCTCGACGCCGCCGCCCAGGCGGCGCTCGCGGGGACCCCCGCCGAGCTGCGGGAGTTCATCCTCAACGGGCAGCACGTGGCCCGCGCCATCGACGTGGCGGCGGTCCCGGCCGTTCCCGCACCGGCCGCCCCTGCACCGGCTGCTCCCGTGCCGGCTGCGCCCGCGGCTCCCGCTGCGGCCGCGACCGCGGTCAAGCAGCCGGTCCGGGCCGCCTCGCCCCGGGCCGCCTCGCCCCGGGCCGCGACGCCCACGCGTCCGGCCACCCGTGTGCTCGCCGCGACGGGGACGTCGCTGGAGGGTGCCGCGGTGGCTGCCGGCGCGCTCGTCGCGGGTGCGGGTCTCGTCGTCCTCGCGCGGCGGCGCGGTCAGGCCTTCTGACGGACACGGCGGAGCCCCGCCCTCGACCGGACCGGTCCGTGCGCGTGCTGGCGCGCGGGCCGGTCCGCGGCGTCCGGGGGCGGGGGAGAGGCGTCACGGGTCCAGCCCCGGGCGGCTCCAGGCCGAATGCGACGGCACGCTCGCCCCGATCAGGCCGACCTGGACCCGGCGCGACTGCTGGTCGTGGGGTCAGAGGTGGACGGTCTCGTTCTCCCCGCCGTCGTAGCGCTCACCGGTCAGCTTCGACTTCACGAGGCTGATCGCGGTCGTCAGCCGGTTGCCCGGTGCGTCCCAGTACTCGGCCGTCTCGCCGTGCACGACGAGCAGCACGAGACCCGGCGTCTCGGGGCCGTCGGGGTACCAGGCCTCCGCGACGGGGTTCCACAGCTCGCGCGCCTTGGCGACGTCGCGCACGACCTCCGCGGTGCCGGAGACCGACACCCACGAGGTGCTGTCGACGAACGCGGCGTTGACGGGGCTGCCGTGCGCGATCTCGTCGACCTTGTGGCTGTCGGCGTCGGCGAAGAACCACAGGTCGCCGCTGAACTCGGCCTCCTGGATCCCCATCGGGCGGCTGACGAGGCGCCCGTCGGCGGCGACGGTCGTGAGCATCGCGACCTTCGCGTCCCGGATGAGCTCGGTGACCTTCGCGATCTCGTCCTGTGCCATGGCCGTCCCCCTCGACGTGTCGACGCGTCGCACGACGCCCGGCCACGGTAGGTCGCCGCCTCGGCACCCGCACCCCGGCGTCGTCGGGCTACGAGCAGCGCAGCGCGTGCGACCGGCCGGGGTGCCCGCGTGGCCGTGCGGAAAAACGTGCGGGGCGCGTCGCGGCCGGAGGTAGCGTCCGGCACACCGTGCCGAGCCGAGGAGGTGAGCCCTGTGGACGCAGTGAGGACAGGGGCGCTCCCCGTGGTCATGGTCGGACGGACGGTCGTCCGGGAGCGCTGACACGCAGCACGCTCTCGAGAGGGACGACCATGCACATCACCTCGGAACGACTGCTCGACGACGGTGTCGTCGAGCGCGACCTCACCCTCGGTGGGACCACCGGCCTCCTGTGGACCGCCGGTGCCGCACCCGCCCCGCTGATCCTCGTGGGTCATCCGGGCGGGCTGCGCACGATGTACCCGCGCGTCGCGGGACGGGCCCGGTACTACGCCCGGGAGCACGGCTTCCACGCGGCCGCGCTCGAGCTGCCGGGCGCGGGCGACCGGCCGCCGCGACCCGGCGCCGACGAGGCCCGGGCGGACCTGCGCCGCGCGCTGGAGGCCCGGGAGCCCGTGGACGAGATCGTCGACCGGCTCGTCCTGCCGCTGGTGGACGAGGCGGTCCCCGAGGCGCGCGCGGCGCTCGACGAGCTGCTCGCGCTGCCCGAGATGGAGGGGCGCGTCGGGTGCGACGGCGGGGTCCTCGCGATCGGGCTGCGGCTGGCGCTCGTCGACCCGCGCGTGCGGGCGGCGGTGCTGTTCGCGGGGAGCTTCGTGCCGCGGCAGGTCGTCGAGGAGTGCCGTCGGCTCACCGTGCCGGTGCAGCTCCTGCTGCAGTGGGACGACGAGTGGAACGACCGGCAGGCGGCCCTCGACGTGTTCGACGCGATCGGCTCGGCGGAGAAGACGCTGCACGCCAACCTCGGCGGGCACACGGGGGTCCCCGCGTACGAGCTGGCGCAGGCGGGGGACTTCTTCGTGCGGCACCTGCGCTGACCCGCCCACCGCGGCACCCGCGCTGACGAGCGGACCGCGGTCGCTGCGCCGGCCCGCCCTCCGCGGCGCCCGTCCGGACCCTCGCGCTCAGCCGAGCCCGAGCGTCCGGACGGGCGGCTCGTCAGGCGCCCGGCGGGGCAGGGGCCGGCGGGGGTGCGACCTCGAAGAGGCACTCCGCGACCACCGGCAGGCCGCCGCGCAGCGAGACGGCCCCGAGGACCGACCGCGTGTGGATCCCGGCGTCCCCGAAGACGTCGACGAAGAGCTCCGAGAGCCCGTCGGCGGTCAGGTGGTGCTCCTCGTACTCCGCGGTCGCGTGCACGAACGCCTGGACGCGGACGACGCGCCGGACGGCGTCGAGCGAGCCGAGGAACTCCCGCACCGAGGCGAGGACCTCCAGCCCCACGGTGCGCGCGACGGCGGCGCCCTGCGCGGTGGTCAGGTCGCGCCCCAGCTTCCCGGCGGTGGCCGGGTCCGACGGACCCTTCCCGGCGACGAACAGCAGCGCCCCGACCTGCACGCAGCTCGTGTACGCGCCGCGCGGAGAGCTCGGTGCGGGCAGCACGATCCCGAGCTCGTCGAGTCGCCGCTCGGCGGACCACGTCACGGTGCGTCTCCCTTCGTCGTCCGTCGCGTCGACAACCAGTACCAGAGCCAGCCGGCGCCGACGAGCCCGAGGGTGCCGATCGACACCGCCGCCGCGCCGACGGACGCGAGGCCGACGATGCCGGCCACCGCCACCGGACCGGCGGACTGCCCGATGCCGGTGACGAGCCGCCACCCCGCGAGGAACGCCGGTCGGGCGCCCTCGGGCGCCGCGTCGACGCCCATCGTCATGACGGCCCCGGACGACAGTCCGTTGCCCAGGCCGAGCAGCACCCCGACGACGAGGGCCCACGGCAGCCCCGACCCGGCGGGCAGGACGAGCAGCGCGGTGCCCATGACGAGCATCGCCGGGACGACGGCCGCTCGGCGGCCGAACCGGTCCATCACGACGCCCGCCACGTAGAACAGGCAGAGGTCCACCGCGGAGGACACGGCGAACAGGAGGCTGACCTGGCTCTCGGTGATGCCCAGCTCGTGGCCCCACAGGGGGAGGAGCGCGTCCCGCGACGCGCGCACGAGCATGACGAGCGCGCCGCCCACCCCGAGCGTCAGGAAGGCCCGCCCGAACCCCCGCTGCCACAGGGTGAGACCGCTGCGGACGGTGTCGGCGTCGGGCTCGTCGGGCAGGCGGAAGACGCACGTCGCGACGGCCGCCGACGCCGACAGCGTCGCGGCCGTCGCCAGCGCCCACTCCATCGGCGCCACCGCGAGGATGCCGGCGGACACGAGCGCCCCGACGAGCGACCCGGCGCGGAACACGCCGCCGAGCACGGACATCGCCCGCCCGCGGACGTCGGGCCGGACCGCCGTGGCGAGGAACCCCTGCCGGGCCACCGCGACGACGGCACCGGCGAGACCCATGACGAAGGCGGCCGCGAGCATGGCCCCGGGTGACGGCACGGCGGCGATCACGACGATCCCGACCGTCTCGACGGCGAGGGCCAGCGCGAGCGACCAGCGGTCGCCGAGGCGCCAGATGACCACTGCGCTCGGCAGCGCGCCGACGAACCCGCCGACGCTGAGCATCGCGACGACGAGAGCCGCGTCGGCGGGCGCGGCGCCGCGGTCGATCGCGAGCAGGGCGAGGATCGGCGTGACGATCCCGAGGCTCGCCATCGCGAGCGCCGCCGGCAGGTAGACGGGCAGGACGAGGCGTCCCAGGCCCGTGGACCGGCGGGTGTCGTCCGTCAGGCTCGCCACCGGTGTCATCCGTCCACGGTCGCGGCGAACGGACGGCCCGACTCCGCGCAGAAGCGGGGCAGGACGTGCAGCGCGTCGCGCGCGTCGACGTCCCGCGGCTCGGTCGTCACCGCCGCGGCGTACCCGGCGCGGCGGACGGCCTGCACGACCGTGTCGGAGTGCCGCCCGAAGGGGTAGGCGAAGTGCTCCACCGGCACGCCGAGCTCGGTGCGCAGCCGGCGCCGGTTGCCGTCGATCTCGGCGGCGCACGCCTGCGGGTCGAGCGCCGGCAGGAACGGGTGGGACGTGGTGTGGCCGCCGATCGTCGTGAGCGGGTCACGGGCGATCTCGTGGAGCTGCTCCCAGGTCAGCCCGTAGTCGACCCACTCCTCCCGGTAGTCGCCCAGGATCTCGGTCGCGGTGTCCAGCCCTGCCTCCCAGATGATGCGGTTGACCTGCGTCGCCGCGTCCACGGGGTCGTGGCACTCGACGGTCCGGGGGCCGTCGGGGGTGCGCAGCCGCAGGGCGGCCCGGCTCCGCACGAGGTCCTCGACGACCAGGCTGACGTGCAGGAGCGTGCGGTCGGGGTAGCCGGTCGTGACGAACAGCGTGGCAGGGACGTCGAGCGCCCGCAGGACGGGCAGCGCGTGGTCGGCGAAGTCCCGGTAGCCGTCGTCGAACGTGACGGCGAGCCGGTGCCCGCCCGACCCGGACGTGTCGAGCAGCTCTGACAGCCCGACGATGCTCCAGCCCGCGGCTCGCGCGTCGTGCACGAACCGGCGGAGCTCCTCGGTGCCGAGCTCCTGCCGCGGGCGGGGCACGAGCCGTGCGTCGAGCTCCCGGTCGGGGACGACGCTGTGCAGCATGACGACGGCGCGCCGGGCGTCGCTCATGCTCCCGCCGCCTGCACGAGGAGGCCGTCGAGCAGCACGTCGACGCACCGCTCCGCGTCGAGGTACGCGCGCGCCCGGACACCCGGTGAGGGGACGTAGAAGTTGAAGTGGCGCGACCCCTCGGTGAGGGCGCCGAGGTACGCGACCTTCGTGGTGAGCGGCCCCGCCGGACCGATCGGGTGGAACCGCGAGTCGACGGCGATGCCGACCTCTCGCCCGCCGGCACGCCGCAGGACGACGTGGCCGGAGCGGACCCCGTCGGCCAGGAACGCCGGCAGGGTGTCCACGGTGGGCGCGGGCAGGTGGCCCGGGACGCAGTGGTCGGTGACCACGGTCGTCGGGGTGTGCAGGGACGTCGAGGTCACGACGGCACCGGCGCCTGCGGCCGTCACCGCCGGGGCGGGCCCGAGGTCGTGCCGCAGGACGCCCGCCTCCCGCAGAGCGAGCAGCTCGCGACCCCGCGACGCGGGCGGTCCGACGGTGAACCGGTAGAACAGCGGGAGGACGGACCGCAGGAACCAGGCGTGGCTCTCGGGCGTGAGCCGGTCGAAGTCGCACAGCCGGCGCACGTCGTCTCGCAGCAGCTTGAGGCTCTCGACGCCCCGCCGGCGGGCGGGCAGGGTCGGGTGGGCGCACTCGTCGACGTCGGCCGCGAGCGCGTCGTGGACGGCGGACCCGTACTGCTGCGCGGACGCGAACGTCGCGCGAGGTGCGTCGACCGCGGCGCTGAGGACCGCGGGCGACGCGGCGTGCTGGACGGCGCGGGTGCGGTCGGGCCACAGCTCGGCCTCGGCCATCTTCGCGAGGAGCGCGGGCAGGACCGTGGCCCGGAAGTCGACCGAGCGGCTGCCCTCCGGCGCGGCGGCGAGGGGCAGCGTCGCGTCCCACCCGGCGAGCGTGTCGAGCCGTGCCGCCGGTCGGCCCAGCGGGAAGAAGCCGCTGCGGGAGAACTGGTGGATGACGGGCTCGTCACCGCTGGGGCGGTACACGAGCCGCCCCGGTTCGCCGGCGGGCTCGAACCGCCCACCACGGCCGACGGTCAGGGAGACGACCGCGTCGATCGCCGTGAGCCCCATGCCCGCGACGACGACGGTCTCGCCGGGACCGGGCCGGACCTCCTGCGGCCGTGGTGCCGGGACGCCGACGGTCACGAAGGCGAAGTCGGCGCGGCGCCGCTCGCCGTCGGAGCAGGTCAGCTCGACGCCGTCGCGTCCCGGGTCGAGCCGCGTGACGTGCGTCCGCGCGTGGGTCACGCGGACGCGGTCGGGAAGGTCCGACGTGAGCGTGGTGCACGCCCAGCCCAGGTAGTCCCCGAGCCACGCCCGGGGCAGGTAGTCGTCCGGGCCCGGGCTGCGCGGGCCGTCGGGCTCGTCGACCCGGTAGCCCCGGGCGCGGACGAACTCCAGGAACGTGCGGGCGCGGGCCGGGCGAGGCCCCGGCCGGCCGAAGATGTCGACGTCCCCCGCCGGGGTGTTGAGGAGAAGGTGCTCGGGCGTCTGCGCGTAGAGCCCGCCGCCGGGGTCGGCCGCGGGGTCCACGACCGTGACCTCGAGCGGCGGCAGCGACGACCCGGTGCGGCGCCACCGCCCGAGCAGCGTGTCGAGGACGACGAGGCCCCAGGGCCCGCACCCCACGACCGCGACGCGCAGCGGCGTCACGTCGCCGCCAGGAGGTGGCGGTTGATGAAGGCGAGCTCGAGCGGCAGCTCCGCGACCATCCGCTGCACGTCCTGCTCGACGTACGCGCGCTGCGCGGGCGGGACGAGGGGGAGGTTGCGTCGGGCGATCTCCGCGACCCATCGCTGGTGCTGCTCGACCGCCGCGTTGGACAGCCCGTGCCCGTGGCGGCGGTAGACGAACCCGGGTGAGCCGGTGAACGCGAGGTCCACCGCGGCGCTCAGCCGGAGCTTGAGGTCCCAGTTCTCGTAGAACGACAGCGCGGGGTCGTGCCCCCCGACGGAGTCGTACACGCGCCGGCTGACGAGGAAGTTCTGCGGCACGAGGCAGGTGCGGGTGATCAGGCCGTCGAGGACCCGTCCCTCCCGGACCGGCCGGATGTCCCGGAACCGCGCCACGACGGTGCCCTCGCCGTCGGCGATGTGGACGTCGGAGAACGCGACGACCTCACGCCCGAGACGCGTGACGTAGTGGTCGCGCAGCTCGAGCTCCGCCTGCAGCTTGCCGTCGTCCTGGAGGAAGTCGTCGCTGTCGATGTAGTTGAGCAGGTCACCGGTCGACGCGGCGACGCCGTCGATCCGGGTCCGGGCGACGCCCAGGTTGGTGGGGTGGCGCACGACCCGGACCTCCCGGTGCTCGCGCTCGAGCGCGGCGAGCTCGTCGAGCGAGCCGTCGGTGGACGCGTCGTCCACGACGACGACCTCGTCCGGCGGGCGGGTCTGCGCGAGGAAGCTCTCGACGCAGCGGCGCACGAAGTCGCCGTTGTTGTAGTTCACGACGACGGTGGAGACCCGGGGCATCTGTCGCTCCTTCAGCGGGCGCCGGCGGTGACCCGCGCCGGCGGGAAGTACGTGTCGCGGATGGTGGTCGACCGGCCCGTGAACCACTCGGCCACCGCGTCGGCCACGACCGGGGCCTGCGCGAAACCGCCCGTGTTGTGGCCGCCCGTGACGAGCAGGCGGCCTCCGGGGCCTTCGACGGAGTCGTCGAACAGGCCGTGGCACGAGGGGGTCCACGGCCGGACGCACACACGCCCGAGCCGTCCGGGCACCACGACGCCCTGGGCGACGCCCGCGCGGTACTGGCGGGGGAACAGCTGCTCGGCGGTCTCGTGCAGGACGCGCGCCAGGTCGACGGTCCACGCCGGGTCGGTCGTCGGCCGGTCGGCTCCGACGTACGCGTGCCCAGAGCTGAGGTGGATCACGGGCCGGCCGTCCGGGGCGCGACCGGGGATGACGTTGGCCCCGGCGCTGGACTGGTCGGACGCGAAGCCCGAGCGCGCCACCTTGAGGGGCGCCCCGAGACGGACGCCGTCGTCGGGCAGCGTGAGCCACCCGCCGGCGACCCCGGCGAGCAGCTCGCGGCCGGGCATGCCTCGCAGCGTGCCCGGCCGGGGCACCCCCGGCGAGACCACGACGTGCGTCCCGGTGACCCGCAGCCCGTCGCCCGTGACGACGCCGGTGAGCTCCCCGCCGTCCGTGAGCGAGACCTCGGCCACCTCGGTCCGCCACAGGAACCGTGCGCCGGCGGCCTCCAGGTGGGACACGGCGCGGCGCACGAACTCGTGCACGTTGATGCCGAAGCCCCGCACGCGGAGCACCCCGAGGTAGTCGGCCGACCGGTACTCGGCCATCGCGCCGAGCTCGGCGTCCACGTGCGCGGGCGAGAGCTCGTCGATCAGCGCGCCGATGGCACGTTCGCCGCGCCGGCCCGCCTCGTGCGACTCCGGGGTGAGGTAGATCCGCAGGAGGCCGTCGGTGGTGATGCCCCGGAAGAGCGCCGGGAGCCGGTCGGCGAGGTCGTTCCAGCGCTCCAGCCCTCGCCGGTTGCACGCGACGAGGACGTCGTTGAGCTCGCGGTACGTGTGCGTCGGGACCTGCCGGAACCGCTCGATCCACTCGTGGTCGCTGTCGCGCAGGTCCGCCGGCGGCACGCCCAGCCAGCCGCCGTCGGCGATCGTCCGGTCGAACTGCGTGCACTCCTCGTCGAGCGACGGGGACAGGAAGTGGTGCCGCGACTCGTTGAGCGAGACGATCCGCGCGTCGCACCCGCTGAGGGTGCAGCCCGGCTCCCCTCCTCCCGCGCCCCGCGGGTCGGGTCCTGCGTCCATCACGAGGAGCGGCACGCCGAGCTCGGCGAGGCGCAGGGCGGTCACGAGGTTCACCGCCCCCGCGCCGACGAGCACCACCCCTGCGTGGTCGTACCGGTGGTCGGGCTGTCGAGTCATGTGCGGATCCCCTGCGTCGTCGGAAGTAGGCCCAGCAGCACCTGGTTCAGGTAGACCGCGCGGTGCGTCGTCAGCAGCAGCACGGCCTGGTCGTCGGCGAACTTGGTCGCGAGGTACCGGCGGTTGGCCTCCGCGGAGGCCCGCCGGCCGGCCTGCGGCTTGTCGTGCGGGTGGTGGAACCCGACCGCGTCGTCCGCCCAGTGGTACCGGCCGCCCGCCCGGTGCAGGCGGTAGCCGAGGTCGGTGTCCTCGACGCCCCAGGACCGGAACGCCTCGTCGAACCCGCCGACCTGCACGAGGAGCTCGGTGGCGACGGACACGTTGGCCGTCCAGAAGAGGGCCCACGGCGCGGGCCACGACGCGAGCGGACCGGGGACGGCCGCGAGGCAGTGCTCCCGCGGGTCGGCCAGGTCGGGCCGCCCGGCGAGGCGGGCGAAGCCCTCGTCGGGGGCGCTGGACGTCCAGAGGTGCACGAGCGTGTCCCGGTGGGCGTCGTCCTGGTCGAACCCCAGGAGCCGGCCGACCACGACGTCGCCGACGGCCTGCGCCGCGACGTGCCGGTCGACCGCCTCGCGGTGCAGGACCACGCCGCAGTCGACGAGCACGCAGACGGGCGCCTCGGCGAGCCGCACCCCGAGGTTGCGCGCGCGTGCGGCGCGGAAGCCCTCGTCGGGCTGGAACACGTAGACGAGGCGCAGCGTGCGGGCGAACTCGTCGACGACGGCCCGGGTGCCGTCCGTCGAGCCGTCGTCGACGACGACGACGTCGAAGTCGTCGCGCGACTGCCCTCGGAGCGACTCGAGCGTGAGGCGGAGCAGGTCGGCCCGGTTGTACGTGGGCACGACGACGGTGGCGCACGGCCCCCTGCGGTGCGGCATGTGATCACGGTTCCGGTGTCGGCCGCCGGTGCTCGACGGTGCTGTCGGTGCGTGGGCTGCGCTGTCCGCGCCACCTCGACCGCTCCTCGTGAGAGCGCTCTCGGCGAGGGGGAGGACTACCCACGGCACGACCGTGCACCAGCGCGTCCCTGCGCTGTGCGACGCGCTGCGCCGCGTCCCTGGTCGTGACCGAGCCCCCTGGGCGAGGGATGCTGCCAGCAGTCACGAAGCGGCCGCTCGGGCTGTCCAGGGAGTGAGAGCGCGCCCGGCCGGCTTGACGCGGTGCGGCGCGCGGCGTCACAGGTCCCCGCGGCGGTGCGCTCAGCGGAGCTCGAGGGTCCGGGCGAGCGGGACGCCGGGGCGGTAGGCGAGGTGCGTGACGGTCGGGGCGTCGACGACGCACAGGTCGGCCCGAGCGCCGACGCGCAGGTGGCCGACGTCGTCCCGACGCAGGGCACGTGCACCGCCGAGGGTGGCGGCGCGCACCGCCTGCTCGACGGTCATCCGCAGGTGCGCGACGCCGAGCGCGACCATGAGCGGCATCGACGTGGTGAAGCAGGTGCCGGGGTTGCAGTCGGTCGCGAGGGCGACCTCGACGCCCGCGTCGACGAGCCGCCGGGCGTCGGGGAACGGGGAGCGGGTGGACAGCTCGACGCCGGGCAGGAGCGTGACGACCGGGCCGCCGTGGCGGGCGGCGTCGGCGAGCGCGGCGACGTCGGTGTCGTCGAGGTGCGTGGCGTGGTCGAGGCTCGCGGCGCCGAGCTCGACGGCCAGCCGCGCGCCCGGACCGGGGCCGAGCTGGTTCCCGTGCACGCGCAGGCCGAGTCCCGCGGACGCGGCGGCGGTGAGGACGGCGCGGGACTCGTCACCGTCGAAGGCGTGGGGTGAGCCGGGCTCGCAGAACACGTCGGCCCAGCGGGCGTGCGGAGCGCACGCGGCGAGCATGGGACCGGTGACGAGGTCGACGTAGGCGGACCGGTCGGTGCCGGGCGGCACGACGTGCGCGCCGAGGAAGGTCGTCTCGGGCGTGACCTCGCGCGCGAGCCGCAGGAGTCGCTCCTCGTGCGGCACGTCGAGGCCGTACCCGCTCTTGACCTCGAGCGTCGTGGTGCCCTGCGCGCGGGCCTCGGCGACGAGCGCCCCGAGCCGGCCGCGCAGGTCGTCGTCGGTCGCGGCGCGCGTGGCGGTGACGGTGCGCGTGATGCCGCCCCCGGTGTACGGGGCGCCGGCCATGCGCTGCGCGAACTCGTCCGCGCGGTCGCCCGCGAAGACGAGGTGGGTGTGGGAGTCGACGAAGCCCGGCAGCACGGCGCGGCCGTCGACGTCCGTGCGGCGGTCCGCGGCCGGGGCGGACCCGGCCGGTCCGACCCACGCGACGCGGCCGTCCTCGACCACGAGCGCGGCGCCGCGGACGGTGCCGAGCGGGCCGGCGAACCGCTCGTCGTGCGTGACGAGCTCCGCGATCCCCGTGACCAGGTGCGACGTCATCGGAGGTCCGCCTCACGCCACGCGGCGTCGACCGCCCGGGCCAGCAGCACGCCGACGTCGCCGAGCGCGTGCCGGCCGCCGGAGACGCGGACCCGGCCGCCGACGACGACCGTGTCCACGTCGGTGCTGCCCGCGACGAGGACGAGCTGCGCGGGGTCGGCCCCGGCCGTGCGCGGGGTGTCGGTCCGGACGGCCACGAGGTCCGCGGGGGCGCCGACGGCCAGGCGCCCACCCGTCGGGTCGCCGAGCGCCGTGTGCCCGCCCGTGGTCAGCAGGTCGACGAGCCCGGCGGGGTCGAGGACGCCCCGGGCCTCGCGTGCGACGCGCTCGTGCATCTCGACGTCCCGCGCCTCCGCGAGCAGGTCGGTGCGGACGTGCTGGTCGGACCCGACCGCCAGCCGGCAGCCGGCGGCGCGCAGCCCGGCGCCCGGGGCGAGGCCGTCGCCGAGGTCCCGCTCGGTCGACGGGCACAGGCACACGCCCGTCCCGGTGGACCCGAGCAGCGCCACGTCGGCGGGCGTGACGTGGACGGCGTGCACGGCGGTCGTCGACGGGCCGAGGGCCCCGGCGTCGGCGAGCACGCGCGTCGGCGTCGCCCCGTAGGCCGCGAGGCAGTCCTCGTTCTCCGCACGCTGCTCCGACACGTGCACGTGCAGGGGGAGCGCCCGGCGGCGGGCGTGCGCGGCGACCGCGGCGACGGCGTCGCGCGGGACGGCGCGGACGGAGTGGATCGCCGCGCCCACGGTCAGCGTCGCGTCCGGGCGCAGCGCGTCGACGCGGGCGGCCCACGCCTCGGCGTCGGTGTCGGCGAAGCGCTGCTGCGGGCCGGTCACGGGTCGCCCGATCCCGCCCGCGAGGTAGGCGGTGTCGAGCAGGGTCAGCCGCAGGCCGGCGTCCGCGGCGGCCGTCCGCAGGGCCTCCGCCATGACGTTCGCGTCGTCGTAGCGCACGCCGCCCGGCGCGTGGTGCAGGTAGTGGAGCTCGCCGACGGCCGTCACGCCCGCGAGGACCATCTCGGCGAACGTCGCGCGCGCGAGGTCGAGGTACGTGTCGGGCGTGAGCGTCGCGGCGAGGGCGTACATGCGCTCGCGCCACGTCCAGAACGTGCCGCCGTCGCCGTGCGTGCGGCCGCGCAGGGCACGGTGGAACGCGTGCGAGTGGGCGTTCGCGAACCCGGGCAGGACGACGCCCGGCAGGTGGTGGTCACCGGTCTCGGCGGGGACGCCCGTGGTGACCGACGCGAGACGACCGTCCGCGACGGTGAGACGGACCCCGTGCGCGAGGCCGTCCGGGAGCCAGGCGGCCGCGGCCCAGAACGCACGGGGGTCCGTCACGTCGCGTCCCGCGTGAGGAGGTGCGCGAGGGTCGTCGCGAGCGCGTCGACGCCCGCGAGGCAGTCGGCCTCGTCGGCGGACTCGGCCGGGGCGTGCGAGACGCCGGTCGGGTTCCGGACGAACAGCATCGCGGTCGGCACTCCTGCCGCGGCCAGGATCCCCGCGTCGTGGCCCGCACCCGTGCCGAGCAGCGGCACCCGCCCGGTGCCCCGCGCGGGGAGGCCCGGGCCGCCGAGCGTCGACGCGACCTCGTCGGCCAGGTCGGCGTCGAACCACGTCACGGGCGTCCACGACTCCTCGACCGGCGCCCACGCGGCCAGGGCCGTGAGCGCCTCGCGCACGCGCCGCTCGTCCTCGGCGCGCACGTCCAGCCAGGCAGTGACCTGCGACGGGATCGCGTTGACGCCGTTCGGCTCGACCCGCACCTTCCCGACGGTCGCGAGCGCCCCCGCCGCCACGGCCACGTCGCGGACCTGACGGACGAACGCTGCGAGGTCGAGCATCGGGTCGTGCCGGTCGGCGAGCGGGGTGGTGCCCGCGTGGTTCGCCTCGCCGCGCAGGTCCACGCGCCAGCGGCCGTGCGGCCAGACCATCCGGCCGACGCCGACGGGGACGCCCGCGTGCACGAGCCCGCGACCTTGCTCGACGTGCAGCTCCACGAACGCACCGACGCGGGCCAGCGCCTCCCGGTCGGGCCCGAGCGTCGACGGGTCCCGCCCGGCGGTGCGCAGGGCGTCGGCGAGCGTCGTGCCGTCGGCGTCCCGCAGCGCGCGCGCCCGGTCCGCGTCGAGGACGCCCGTGAGCAGCCGCGACCCTGCGCACGCGACCCCGAACCGCGCGCCCTCCTCGTCGGCGAAGCACGCGAGGCCGAGCGGCCGCGCGGGCCGCACCCCGCGCTCGCGCAGGACGTCGAGCGCCGCGAAGGCGCTCACGACGCCGAGCGGTCCGTCGAACGCGCCGCCGCCCGGCACGGAGTCGAGGTGGCTGCCGGTGACGACGCCGGGCCGGGCGTCGGGGTCGCCCCACCACGCCCACTGGTTCCCGGCCCGGTCGACGACGAGGTCGAGCCCGCGGGCCGCCGCCTCGCCCGCGAACCACTGGCGCAGCGTGTGGTCGGTCCGCGTCCACGCGAACCGCCGGTACCCAGCGCCGCACCCGTCGCGCCCGACGGGTGCGAGGTCGTCCCACGCCCGCCGGAAGGTCGTGACGCCCGCCGGGGTGCTCACGCGTCGCCCTCCCGCATGGGGACGCGGACGCCGTGCGCGTCGGCCACCTGCTCGGCCCGCGCGTACCCGGCGTCGACGTGCCGCAGCACGCCCGTCGCGGGGTCGTTCGACAGCACGCGCGCGAGCTTGCGGGCGGCGAGCTCCGTGCCGTCGGCGACGGACACCTGGCCCGCGTGGATCGAGCGGCCCATGCCGACGCCGCCGCCGTGGTGCACCGACACCCACGTCGCGCCCGACGACGCGGCGACGAGCGCGTTGAGCAGCGGCCAGTCCGCGATCGCGTCGGACCCGTCGGCCATCGCCTCGGTCTCCCGGTACGGCGACGCGACCGACCCCGCGTCGAGGTGGTCGCGACCGATGACGACGGGCGCGGCGACGTCGCCGGACGCCACGAGCTCGTTGAACCGCAGCCCGGCGCGGTCCCGCTCGCCGTGCCCGAGCCAGCAGATCCGCGCCGGCAGGCCCTGGAACGCGACGCGTTCCTGCGCGGCCCGGATCCAGCGGTGCAGGTGGTCGTCGTCCGGGAAGAGGTCGAGGACGGCCTCGTCGGTGGTCGCGATGTCGCGCGGGTCGCCGGACAGCGCGGCCCAGCGGAACGGCCCCTTGCCCTCGGCGAACAGCGGCCGGATGTACTCGGGGACGAAGCCGGGCACGTCGAACGCGCGCTCGCACCCCCCGCGGCGCGCCTCGTCGCGGATCGAGTTGCCGTAGTCGAACACGGCGGCGCCCGCGTCGAGGAACCCGACCATCGCGTCCACGTGCCGCGCCATGGACTCGCGGGCGCGCTCGGTGAGCTCGTCGGGCTTCGCGGCGGCGTAGTGGGCCCAGTCGGCGAGGTCGACCCCCAGCGGCAGGTACGACAGCGGGTCGTGCGCGGACGTCTGGTCGGTCACGACGTCGACGTCGACGCCGCGGCGCAGCAGCTCGGGCAGCACGGCCGCGCAGTTGCCGACGACGCCGACGGACAACGCCGTGCGGGAGCGCCGCGCGTCGAGGACGAGCGCGAGCGCCTCGTCGAGCGAGTCCGCGACCTGGTCGAGGTAGCGCTCGTGCACGCGGCGGTGCAGGCGGGCGGCGTCGACGTCGACGACGAGGCACGCGCCCCCGTTGAGCGTGACCGCGAGCGGCTGCGCGCCCCCCATGCCGCCGCACCCGCCGGTCACCGTGAGCGTCCCGGCGAGCGTGCCGCCGAAGCGCCGGGCCGCGACCGCGGCCAGCGTCTCGAAGGTGCCCTGGAGGATCCCCTGCGTGCCGATGTAGATCCACGAGCCGGCCGTCATCTGCCCGTACATCGTGAGCCCGAGGTGCTCGAGGCGGCGGAACTCGGGCCACGTGGCCCAGTCGCCGACGAGGTTCGCGTTCGCGATGAGGACGCGGGGCGCCCACTCGTGCGTCGTCAGGACGCCGACGGGCTTGCCGGACTGCACGAGCAGCGTCTCGTCGTCCCCGAGCGTCGTGAGCGTCCGCACGATCGCGTCGTACGCGTCCCAGGAGCGGGCCGCGCGGCCGGTCCCGCCATAGACGACGAGGTCGTCGGGCCGTTCCGCGACCTCGGGGTCGAGGTTGTTCATGAGCATCCGCAGCGGCGCCTCGGTCTGCCACGAGCGGGCGGTGAGGGTCGTGCCGCGCGGGGCGCGCACGGGGCGGGGTCCGGCGGTCATGGTGCCTCCTCGGTCGGGGGAGCGGCGGCGTCCGCCACCGCGAGCACCGTGCCCGCGGCCACGAGCGCGGCGACCGTCTCCACGTCGGGCGACAGGTGCGTGTCCGGCCCGGGACCCGCGACGCCGCGCGCGCGGAGCAGGTCGCGGACGGCACCCGTCGCGGGGGCGGGGACCGCGGGGCCGCGCAGGTCGAGCGCACGTGTCGCCGTGAGCACCTCGATCGCGAGCACGCGCCCGAGCGCGTCGACCGCCCGGCGCAGCTTGCGCGCCGCGTGCCACCCCATCGACACGTGGTCCTCCTGCATCGCCGACGACGGGATCGAGTCGACGCTGGCCGGCACCGCGAGGCGCTTGAGCTCGCTGACCAGCCCCGCTGCCGTGTACTGCGCGATCATCAGGCCGGAGTCGACGCCGGGCTCGTGCGCGAGGAACGCCGGCAGGCCGTGGTTGCGGGCGACGTCGAGGAACCGGTCCGTGCGCCGCTCGGACATCGACGCGACGTCGGCGGCGGCGATCGCGAGGAAGTCGAGCACGTACGCGAGCGGCGCGCCGTGAAAGCTCCCGTTGGACTCGACGCGCCCGTCGACGGTCACGACGGGGTTGTCGATGGCCGCGGCGAGCTCGCGCTCCGCGACGGCCCGGGCGTGCGCGACGGTGTCCCGGGCGGCGCCGTGCACCTGCGGGGCGCACCGCAGGGAGTACGCGTCCTGCACGCGCGTGCACCCCGGGCCGCGGTGGCCGGCCATGACCCCGGAGCCGTGCAGCAGCGCGCGCAGGTGGGCGGCCGAGGCGGCCTGACCGGGGTGGGGGCGCAGGGCCTGCAGGTCGGCGGCGAACACGGCGTCGGTCCCGAGCAGGCTCTCGACCGACAGGGCGGCGGCGACGTCCGCGGTCGCGAGCAGGACGTCGAGGTCGTGCAGCGCGAGGACGAGCTGGCCGAGCATCCCGTCGGTGCCGTTGACCAGGGCGAGCCCTTCCTTCTCGGCCAGCACGACGGGCGCCAGCCCGGCGCGCGCGAGGGCGTCGGCGGCGGGCAGCAGCTCGCCCGCCGCGTCCCGCACGTCGCCCTCGCCGATCAGCGCGAGCGCGCAGTGGGCGAGGGGTGCGAGGTCGCCCGAGCAGCCGAGCGAGCCGAACTCCCGCACGACCGGCGTGATCCCCGCGTCGAGCAGCGCGGCGTAGGCCTGCGCGGTGGACGGGCGGACCCCGGTGCGGCCGGTCGCGAGCGTCGACAGGCGCAGCAGCATGAGCGCACGCACCACCTCGCGCTCGACCTCGGCACCCGTCCCGGCGGCGTGCGAGCGGACGAGGCTGCGCTGCAGGTCCGCGCGTCGCTCGACGGGGATCCACCGCGTCGCCAGGGCCCCGAACCCGGTCGAGACGCCGTAGTGGGGTGTGGCGTCGTCGGCGAGCGCCTCGACCACCGTGCGCCCGGCGGCGACCGCACAGAGGGCCTCGGGGGCGAGGGAGACGCGGGCGCCGTGCCGTGCGACGGCGACGACGTCCCGCGCGCTCACGGGCCCGACGCCCACGACCACGCGCGTCGCGGCGGGTCCGGACGCGCGCGCGGGGGCGGTGCCGGGCGGTGCGGGTGCCGCGGGCCGGGGCGGCGGGGCGACGGTGCTCATGCCTCATGACACCGCCGCGCGCAGCCCTCGGTCGCCGGGCCGGACGGGGTTACCGTCTGGGATACCAGACGATGAACGGGGTGGTCGAGGTGCCGAGCAGCGACGTCCCCGCCGCCGACGCCACGCTGCGGATCCTGCGGCACCTGTCCCGGACCGGTCCGACACCTGCGACGGCACTCGCGCGCGCCGTCGGCCTGCCACGCTCGACGACGTACCACCTGCTCGCGGTCCTGCGGGAGCACGGGCTCGTCGCGCACCTGCCCGAGGAGCGCAGGTACGGGCTCGGCCTCGGGGCGTTCGAGCTCGGCTCGGCATACTCCCGCCAGGCGCCGCTGGCGCGCGCGGCCCGGCCGGTGCTGGCCCGGCTCGTCGACCAGGTGGGGGAGAGCGCGCACCTCGCGGTGCTGCACGGGCGCGAGGTCCTCTACGTCGTGGAGGAGCGCGCCCTGCGGCGCCCGCCGCTCGTGACCGACGTCGGCGTCCGCCTCCCGGCGCACCTCACCGCGAGCGGCCGGGCGATGCTCGCCGCGCTGCCCCGCCCGCAGGTCCGTGCGCTGTTCCCGGACCGCGCCGCGTTCGTCGACCGCACGGGGCTGGGCCCGACCCGGCCTGCCGAGCTCCGGGACCTGCTCGTCGAGGTCCGGCGGCGGGGGTGGGCGGCGGAGGACGGTGACGTGACGCCCGGTTTCGCGTCGGTCGGCGTCGCGGTGCGCGACCACACGGGGCACCCGATCGCGGGACTCGCCGTGACGTTCGCCCGGGCCGACGTGGACGACGCGGCGGCCGGGACGCTCGCGCAGGCCGCCCACCGGGCCGCGGCCGACCTCAGCCGGCGCGTGGGTGGTGCGGACTGACCCCACCGAGCAGGCGGCCCGCGGGTGCGGTTCCTCCGCGGCGGCGGGCTCCCTAGGCTCGGGCCATGGGCGTCACGACACCGCAGCCGACGGCCGGCGAGCTCTGCGAGGCCGTCGACGCGGCGCTGACCGAGGAGGGGCCGCGTGACGCGGCCGGGGTCGTGCGCGTGCGTGTCGGTGGAGCGGTGCTGCTGGAGCGGGCGTGGGGTGTCGTCGACCGGCGCTGGCAGCGTCCGCTCACGCTCGACGACCGTCTGCCGATGGCGTCCGGCAGCAAGGGGTTCACGGCGCTCGCGGTGCTGTCGCTCGTCGCGGACGGGACGCTCACGCTCGCGACGACGGCGCGCTCGCTGCTGGGCGACGACCTGCCGGCGGTCCCCGAGGACGTGACCGTCGAGCACCTGCTCACGCACACGTCGGGCCTCGCGGACGCGATCGACGACGACGCGGACGAGGACGCCTACCTGCTGGACGTGCCGGTCCACTCGCTCGTCTCGCCCGAGGACTACCTGGGCGTGCTCGAGGCGTGCGTCCCGCAGCGCCCGCCGGGACCGCCGCTGGAGTACCGCAACGCGGCGTTCGTGCTGCTGTCGCTGCTCGCGCAGCGCGCGTCGGGCGTCCGGTTCCACGACCTCGTGCGCGAGCGCGTGCTGCGGCCCGCGGGCATGACCCGGACCGACTTCCTGCGCTCGGACGAGCTGCCGCCCGACGCGGCGGTCGGCTACGTGCGGGTGGGTGACGCGTGGCGCTCGCACGTCCTGCACCTGCCGGTCGTCGGCGGCGGCGACGGCGGCGCGTACACGACGGCGGCCGACATGGAGCGGTTCTGGGACGCGCTGCTGGCCGGTCGCGTCGTCCCGCCCGCGCTGGTCGCCGAGGCCACGACGCCGCACGCGACGACGGCCGACGGCGCGTACGCGTACGGCCTGGGGCTGTGGCTGCCGCCGTGGGCGCCGGGCGTCGTGCAGCTCGAGGGGGAGGACGCGGGTGTGTCGTTCTGGTCGGCGCACCGGGCCGCGGTCCCCGGCGGGGCGCCCGAGGTGACGGCGACGGTCGCCGGGACGACGGCGGGCGCGGCGTGGCCGGTGGAGCGGGCCGTGCGGACGGTGCTCGGGATGCGGGGCGTCTGACCCGGCGCGGTCGGTGCGGTGCCGGGTGCCAGGGCGCCGGTGAGCGCGAGGGCGGCGAGGACGACCACCGCGCTGACGGCGGGGAGCGCGTCGATGCTGCGGTCGAGCACGAGGCCGCCGGACCAGGCGCCCGCGGCGATGCCGACGTTGAACATCGCGTTGACGGTGGCGGGGGCGAGGTCGGAGCCGTGCGACGTGCGGACCGCGACGGTCTGCAGGAGCGGAGGAGCGGCGCCGAACGCGGCTCCCCAGAGCGCGACCGCGGCGAACCCGGCGACGACGCTGTGCGGCAGGGCTGCGAGGACGACGAGGCACGCGGCTGCCAGCGCGAACGCGACGCGCAGCGTGGCGCGCGGGTGCCGGTCGGCGAACGCACCCGCGAGGAGCACGCCGGGGAGGCAGGCGAGGCCGTGGCCGAGCAGCGCCGCGCCCACGCCCGCGTCGCTCGTCCCGGCGTGCAGCAGGAGCGGGGCGACGTACGTGTAGGTGGTGTAGTGGCCGAGGGCGAAGACGACGGTGACGAGGGCGGCGCGGACGAGGGCGCCGCGTGCACCGGCCGCGGCTCGGGGCGTCGTCGCGGGGGCGGCCGCGTCGGTGCGTGCGCCCGGCGGGAGGATCACGCGTGCGAGGACCGCGAGCGCGACGAGGCCGGCCGCGGTCGCGACGAACGCGACCTGCCAGGTCCGGGTGGCGCCGACGGCGGTGCCGAGGGGGACTCCGAGCGTGAGGGCCGCGGTGAGGCCGAGGTTGACCGCGGCGACGGCGCGTCCCTGGCGGTGCGCGGGGGACACGGCGACGGCGGTCGAGATGACCACCGTGAACAGCCCGGCGTGCGCGAGGCCGCCGACGAGCCGGGCGACGAGCGCGACGGGGAAGCTGCCGAGCGCGCCGGCCAGGAGGATCCCGCCGTTGCTGAGCGCGTAGAGGGCGAGCAGGGCGACGAGCGCCCGGCGTCGGGCGACGCGGCGCAGGACGCCGGCGATCGGCAGCGCAGCGGCGGCGACGACGCCTGCGTACGCGGACATCCACCAGCCGATGCGGCTCTCGTCGACGCCGAAGGACGTCGCGAGCTGGGGCATGAGGCCGACGGGGAGCATCTCGGTCGTGACGGCTGCGAAGATCGACGCCCCGAGGACGACCAGCGCCGGGACGGGGAGCCGGTCGGCGCGCTCGGGTCGTGGGGTCACGGGATATTTATACTCTCTCGAAAAGCAAAAGGAGCCAGGTGTCCACCTTGCCGCCCCGCGCCGTCGAGCTCCTGCGCGCCGTCCACGAGCGTCCGGGACTCACGCGCGCCGAGGCCGCCAAGACGCTCGACCTCGGCACCGGAGCCCTGACGACCCTGGTCAACCGGTTGCAGGACGCCCGCATGGTCGCGCAGGCCGCGGCCGCCCCGACGGGCTCACGTGGTCGCCCGACGACGGCCCTCGTGCCGCACCCGGACGGCCCGCTCGTCGGCGTGGGACTCGTGACGCACCGCAGCTGGGTGGTCCGGGTGGTCGAGGTCGGCGGGGCCGTCGTCGCCGAGACGACCGGCGGGATCCTCGGCGCGACGGACGGTGACGCCGTGGTCCGCGACCTGCGCCGGGCCGTCGACGACCTCGACGCCCGCCTGGACGGGCGGGTGCGGGCCGCTGGGATCGCCGTGCCGGGTCCCGTGCGGGACAACCGCTGGGTCAAGGCCACCCTGCTCGACTGGTCGGACCAGGACGTCCCGGCGCTCTGGGGCGCGGTGGACCGGCCGACCGACGTCCCGCTCGTCGTCGTCGGGAACGACGCGACGCTCGCCGCCGTCGGCGAGGCCCGCCGTGGCGCGGCGCGCGGGTCGCACACCCACCTGCACCTGCACCTGGGCATCGGCATGGGCGGGGCGGTCACGGCGGGCGGGGAGGCGCTCGACGGCGACCACGGAGCCGCAGGCGAGTTCGGTCACATGCCCTTCGGCGATCCCGAGCGCGCGTGCCCGTGCGGGGCCCACGGGTGCTGGGGCAGGACGATGGACGGCGAGGACCTCGCCCGTGCGCTCGGCGACCCGACGCCGGCAGACCCGCTGGCGTACAGCGAACGGGTCCTCGACCGCGCGGCGGCGGGTGACGTGGCGGCTGCTGCGGCCGTGCAGGCGCAGGCCCGGTCGTTGGGGCGGGGCGCCGCCGGGCTCGTCAACGCGCTCGACCCGACCCTCGTGACCCTGGGCGGCCTGGCGCCGCGCCTGCTGGCCGTGGCGCCCGACGCCGTGCGTGCCGCCTACCGCAGCGGGCTCATGTCGTACCGGCGGGCGGACCCGCCCCCGCTCCGTACCGCCGGCCTGGGAGACGCCGCCCCGCTCGTCGGCGCCGCCGAGCTGGTCTGGGACCGGCTCTGGCAGACCGGGTAGCGCTGCGTCACGCGGGCGAGCGGCGCACCACGGTCAGGTGCAGCGCCGCCCGTGCCCCGGGAGGCACCGCCGGGTGCCGCGGGGCGACCGGGTCGAGCCGGACGTAGCGCGACCCGAGCGGCGGGCGGGGGTCGGGGTCGCCCGCGTTCGGCCACAGCGCGCACGCGCGCTCGGCCTGCGCGGTGATGGTGAGCGACGGGTTGACGCCGAGGTTCGCCGAGATGGTCGAGCCGTCCATGACGTGCAGCCCGGGGTGGCCGAAGGCGCGGTGGTACGCGTCCACGACGCCCGTCGCGGCGGTCTCCCCGATCGTGCACCCGCCGATGAAGTGCGCGGTCATCGGGACGTCCACGACCTCGCCCAGGCTGCCCATGGCGGCACCGTCGACGTGCCGGGCCATCGCGCGGTAGGCCGCGTTCGCCTGCGGGAGCCACGTCGGGTTCGGCTCGCCCGCCCCCGGCGTGGACGTGAGACGCCAGCGACCACGCCACGTGCGCCGCGGCCGGACGGTGATCGAGGAGTCGCCCGTCTGCATGACGAGCCCGATGACGGTGCGCTCGGACCACGAGCGGATCCCGAGCAGCACCGAGGCGACCTGCCCGGGGTGCCGCAGCACCTGCCCGGCCCACCGCAGCGGCCGCGGCACGCGCCCGCCGCCGTCGGTGAGCACGGTGCCGAGCAGCCCCATGAGGTTCGAGCCGCGGCCGTACCGCACGGGCTCCAGGTGCGTGCGGTCGTCGAGCCAGACGGACGACGTGATGGCGACGCCGCTGTTGAGCGGCGTGCGACGACGCGCGCCGCGCAGCCGGCGGACGGCCCCGCCGAGAGCCTCGGAGTTGGTGCGCGTGAGGGTCCCGAGCCGGTCGGACAGGTGCGGCAGGACGCCGTCGGCCTTCATCCGGTGCAGCAGCACCTGCGTG
Source organism: Cellulomonas fimi ATCC 484 (assembly GCF_000212695.1). Lineage (NCBI taxonomy): Bacteria > Bacillati > Actinomycetota > Actinomycetes > Micrococcales > Cellulomonadaceae > Cellulomonas > Cellulomonas fimi. Next base: position 95,407 of record NC_015514.1, read on the forward strand.
CCCCATGCACCCGCGGCGACGACGACCTGGTCCGCGCGCAGCGTGCGGTGCCCGCCGGGCCGGCCGGTGCGGTGCACGTCGACGTCGTACCCGCCGCCGGGGCGCGGCCGCAGCGCGTCGACGGTCGTGTCCGGGACGACCCGCGCGCCGGCACGCTCCGCGAGCCACAGGTAGTTGGTCTCGAGCGTGTTCTTGGCGCCGTGCCGGCAGCCGGTCATGCACTCGCCGCACTGGGTGCACGCGTGCCGCTCGGGGCCGACGCCGCCGAAGAACGGGTCCGGCACGCGTGCGCCCGGCGCGCCGAACACCACCCCGACGGGCGCGCGCCGGTAGGTGTGCGCGACGCCCAGGTCCCGCGCAGCCGCGCGCACGACGGCGTCCGCGGGGGAGTCGACGGGGTTCTCGACGACGCCGAGCATGCGTCGCGCCTGGTCGTAGTGCGGCGCGAGCTCCTCGCGCCAGCGCGTGATCGACGCCCACTGCGGATCCTCGAAGAACGCGTCGGACCGCGGCTCGTAGAGCGTGTTGGCGTAGACGAGCGAGCCGCCGCCGACGCCCGCCCCGGCGAGCACGACGACGTCGCGCAGCACGTGGATCCGCTGGATGCCGTGGCAGCCGAGCCGCGGCGCCCACAGGAAACGCCGCACGTCCCACGAGGTACGCGGCAGCGTCTCGGGCGTGAACCGGCGCCCGGCCTCCAGGACCGTGACGCGGTACCCCTTCTCGGACAGCCGCAGGGCCGCGACGGCACCGCCGAACCCGGAGCCCACGACGAGCACGTCGCGGCCGTCCGCCGAGCTCGTCATCGAGCACCTCCGGTGTCGCGCCGGCAGCCCTGCCGACGCGGGCGATCCTAGGCCGCGGCCCGCCCGGCGCGGCAGGCCCACCCGCGGCGGGCGTCGGTGCCGTCCGCCGGCCCGGCGTGCCGACCGGCGCACGCCGACCTACCCTGCGCCGGTGACGAGGCCGGCTCCGTGGGACGACGCACCGCCGACCGGGGACCGCGTGCCGCAGCACGGGCGCCCGGCACCGTGGCGCGCCCGGGGGCGTGCGGCCGCGCTTGCGGTGAGCGCGGTGCTGTGCCTGGGCGCGGGCTCGGCGGTCGCGGTGAGCGTCGGCGACGACGCCCCGCCGGAGGCCGCGCCGGCGACCCCGGCTGCGGACGACGCGCGCGCCGCGGCCCCGCGACCCACGCCGAGCCCCACGCCGTCGTGCACCCCCGCACCGGTCGAGCAGCAGGCGGCCGCGGTGCTCGTCGTCGGGCTGCCGGGGGTGACGCGTGCGGACGACCCGCTGGCCGTCGAGGTGACTGGGCTGGGTGTCGGGGGCGTGTTCCTGGCGGAGGGCAACGTCGCGTCCGCCGACCAGGTCTCGGCGCTGACGCAGGGTCTGCGGTCCCGGTCGGCGCGGCCGCTGCTGGTGACGACGGACGAGGAGTCGGGCCGGGTCGCGCTCGTGCGCGAGATCGTCGGCCCGGGGCCGTCGCCCCGGCGGATGGCCGCGCGGGAGACGCCCGAGCAGGTCCGGGCCCGGGCCGCGGCGACCGGTGAGCGGCTCGCCGAGATCGGCGTCGACGTGGACCTCGCGCCGGTGCTCGACCTCGACGACGGCCCGTGGGCCGGGGTGATCGGGGACCGGTCGTTCAGCGCCGACCCGGAGCGCGCCGCGCGGTACGGGCTCGCGTTCGCCGCGGGTCTCGACGACGCGGGCGTCGTCCCGACCGTCAAGCACTTCCCGGGGCACGGCCGCTCGACGGTCGACTCCCACACGCGCTCGTCCGTCGTCGACGCGACCCTCGAGCACCTCACGGCGACCGACCTGCTGCCGTTCCAGCGGGCCGTCGACGCGGGCGCGCCCGTCGTGATGCTCAACCACCTGCAGTACGCGGCGCTCGACCCGGACCTGCCCGCGTCCCTGAGCCCGCGCGCGTACGCGCTGCTGCGGGACATGGGCTTCGAGGGGGTCGCGATCACCGACTCCGTGGGCATGGGCGCGGTCAACCTGCGCTGGGACTTCCCGGAGGCTGCCGTGCGCGCGGTCGGCGCCGGGGCGGACGCGGTGCTCGCGACGGACGGCGCGCAGGCGGTCCGGATGCGCGACGCGCTCGTGGAGGCGGTGCGCTCGGGCCGGCTCCCGTCCGAGCGGCTGGCGGAGGCGGCCGCCCGCGTGACGGCGCTCGCGGGCGGCGACCCGGTCGCGATGTCGTGCCGGGAGGTGGCCCTGCCGGCGTTCGCGCCGCCGGACCCCGCGCCGTCCCCGACCGTCACCCCCGCCGCCCCCTGAGCCCCCCAGGGGGCCCATGCTCCCCGCGAGCCCGGCCGGCCGGGCGCCTCAGACCGGCCCGTTCGGAGACCTGACCTGGGCGGACGCGCGTCGGCTGTGGGTGCCCGGTCCTACCGTGGGGGCGTGATCACGCGACTGCCCTCCCACGTCGGCGACCCCACCTGCGCGAGCGTGGTGCGGGCCGGTGGCTTCCTGTTCCTCGCGCACCACGCCGGCGGGTTCGAGCGCCGCGACTACGCGCACCAGACGCGCGCGACGCTCCACGCCCTGGGGGAGACGCTCCGCGCCGCCGGTGCCGGGTTCGAGCACGTGGTGCAGGTGACGCTCTGGCTGCGCGAGTACTCCGACGAGACCCGCGCCGCGTGGGACGTGTTCGGGGAGGTCTTCGGCGACGCGCCGCCGGCGCGCATGACGGCGACGACCGACTTCTTCGACCCCGCGTGCCTCGTCATGGTCGACGCGGTCGCGTACGTGGGCGACTGACGACCCGGGCGGCACCGGGACAAGGACGGGCCGCGCCAGGTCCGACGTGCCCCCGTCGCACGCGGCGGGCCGGGGTAGATTGCGGCCGTCCGCGCGGTCCGGTGGGCCCGGGGGCGACGACGTGAGGGGGTGGCGGTGGCGACGATGGCCGACGTCGCGGCGCGCGCGGGCGTCTCGGCGAAGACGGTCTCGAACGTCCTGAGCGGCTACCCGTACATCCGCCCCTCGACGCGCGAGCGCGTGCTGGCGGCGGTCGACGAGCTCGGGTACGAGATCAACGTGACGGCCCGCAACTTCCGGTCCGGCCGCACGGGGGTCGTGGGCCTCGCGGTGCCGGAGCTGGGCCAGCCGTACTTCGGCGAGCTCGCGGACGAGATCCTCGCCGCCGCGCGGGCGCGGGACCTGCAGGTCGTCGTCTCGCCGACGGGCTTCACGCGCGAGGGCGAGCTGGCCGCGCTGCGCGAGCCGCGGCGGCGGCTGGTCGACGGCCTGCTGTTCAGCCCGGCGGCGCTCGTGCAGGACGACGCGGGGCTGCTCGAGGACCTCGGCTACCCGCTCGTGCTGCTGGGCGAGCAGATGTTCTCCGACAAGGTCGACCACGTGACGATGCGCAACGTCGAGGGCGCGCGCGCCGCGACGGACCTGCTGCTCGACGCGGGCCGGCGCAGCATCGCGGTGATCGGGATGCTGCACGCGCCGACGGCGGGCTCGGCGACGCTGCGCTTCCGTGGGTACACCGAGGCGCTCGCGGCCCGCGGCCTCGCGGTCGACGAGCGGCTGCTCGGCTGGGCGGACGACGGCTGGCACCGCGGCAACGGTGCCCGGGCGATGGCGGACGTGCTGGAGACGGGCGTCGAGGTGGACGGCGTCGTCGCGTTCAACGACGCGCTCGCGCTGGGCGCGATGTACGAGCTGCAGGTGCGTGGCCGGGCGATCCCGCGGGACGTGGCGGTGGTCGGGTTCGACGACATCGAGGACGCGCGGTACTCGCGGCCGGCCCTGACGACGGTGGACCCGGGCCGCCGCGACATCGCGGAGTACGCGGTCGCGCTGCTGGACCGCCGGCTCGCGGCGGCGGCGCGCGGGGAGGCGCCGGGCGCGCCGGTGCTGCACGTCGCGGACATGCGCGTGATCGAGCGCGAGAGCACGCCGCGCCGCTCGTGACGTCCGCGACGGCGCCCCCGGGACCGTTGCTAAAACGTTGTCGAGAACGATTGACAGGGCTCGAAACCGTTGCGACGGTGTAGCCCGGACGTCGGCCTTCATCGGTGAAGAAGGCGGATTCTTCATCGGCGAAGAGCCCCTGGGCGCGTCCGCGCAGCGTCGTCCCCGGCGACGCGGCTGCATCACTCGACGACGAGTAGGAAGGCAGCTCGGATGAAGATGAGGGCGGTGCTCGCGGCGTCGACCGCGATGCTCGTGTGCGCGGCGGGACTCGCGGCGTGCAGCAACGACGACGGTGGCGGCGGCGACGAGGGCGAGGGCGTCACGCTGACGTTCTGGCACAACGCGTCGACCGGCGCAGGCAAGCAGTTCTGGGACGACACGGTCGCGGACTTCATGGCGGAGAACCCCGACGTCACGGTGAAGGTGCAGTCGATCCAGAACGAGGACCTCGACGGCAAGCTGCAGACGGCCCTCAACTCGGGCGACGCGCCGGACGTCTTCCTGCAGCGCGGCGGCGGCAAGATGGCCGCGATGGTCCGCGCGGGGCAGCTGCTCGACCTGACCGACCTGGTCACGGACGAGACGAAGGGCCTCATCCCCGAGGGCTCCTTCAAGGCGAACCAGATCGAGGGCAAGACGTACGCGATGCCGATCGCCGTGCTCCCCGGCGGCATCTGGTACAGCAAGGACCTGTTCGCGGCCGCGGGCATCACGCAGACGCCCGCCACGATCGAGGACCTCGACGCGGCCGTCGAGGCGCTCAAGTCCACGGGTGTCGCGCCCATCGCGCTCGGCGCCAAGGACGCCTGGCCCGCCGCCCACTGGTACTACTTCTTCGCGCTGCGCGCGTGCAGCCCCGACACGCTCGAGGCCACCGCCGAGTCGATGACGTTCGACGACCCGTGCTGGGTCGAGGCGGCCGAGAACCTCGAGGCGCTCGCGGCGACGGAGCCGTTCAACGAGGGCTTCCTCACGACGTCGGCCCAGCAGGGCGCGGGCTCGTCGGCGGGCCTGCTGGCGAACCACCAGGCGGCGATGGAGCTCATGGGCGCCTGGAACCCGGGTGTCATCGGCTCGCTCACGCCGGACGAGAAGCCGCTGCCCGACCTCGACTGGTTCGCGTTCCCGGAGGTGCCGGGCGGCGAGGGTGAGCCGGGCTCGATCCTCGGCGGCGTCGACGGGTACTCGTGCTCCGCGAAGGCGCCGAAGCAGGAGTGCGCGGACTTCCTCAACTTCATCGCGAAGACGGACGTGCAGGAGGCCTACTACAAGGCGTTCAACGCGCCGCCGGTGAACACCGAGGCGCAGGCCGTCATCACCGAGCCGTACCTGCAGAGCGTGCTCGAGGCGTACAACGCGGCGCCGTACGTGTCCCAGTGGCTCGACACCGTGTACGGCCAGAACGTCGGCAACGCGCTCAACGTGGCGGTCGTCGACCTGCTCGCGGGCAAGAGCGACGCCGCGGGGCTCGTCGAGTCCGTGAACGCGGCCGCCGCGAAGGCGTAGGGGCAGTCGGGCGGATGACCGACATGCGCGAGAGCTCGCGTCCCACGACGACCTCGGCGGCGGGCTCGCGCGCCGGCGGGGACGGCACGACCGTGTCGTCCCCGCCGCGCCGGCGGCGCCGCGGCAGCACGTGGCGCGAGCGGTTCGAGGTCGCGGTGCTCACGGGCCCCGCGCTCGTGGTGTTCCTGACGTTCGTGATCGTGCCCGTGCTCATGGCGGGCTACTACGGGTTCTTCCGCTGGGAGGGGTACGGGCCGCCGACGGACTTCGTCGGGCTGCAGAACTACCGGACGATCCTGGCCGACCCGCTGTTCCACGACGCCCTGCGGCACAACGCGTTCATCGTGGTGTTCTCCCTGGTCCTGCAGGGGCCGGCGGCGATCCTCATCGCGTTGCTGCTCAACCGCCGGATGCGGGGGCAGTCGCTCATCCGCGTCCTGATCTTCGTCCCGTACGTCATCTCCGAGGTCGTCGTCGGCACCGGGTGGAGCCTCATGCTGCAGAGCACGGGCGCGCTCAATGACCTGCTCGAGAAGGTCGGGCTCGGGGGTCTGCAGAACGAGTGGCTGTCCGACCCGGACATCGCCATCTGGACCCTCATGGGCATCATCACGTGGAAGTACATCGGCTTCGCCGTGATCCTCTTCCTCGCGGGGCTCCAGGGCATCCCCGAGGAGCTGCACGAGGCGGCGGCCATCGACGGGGCGTCGTACTGGCAGGTGCAGCGGAGGATCACGCTGCCGCTGCTGGGCCCGACGATGCGCATCTGGGCGTTCCTGTCGATCATCGGCGCGCTGCAGCTGTTCGACCTCGTCTACATCATCTGGGGCCAGTACATCGCGTCGACCGCCGGCACCTCGACCATGGCGACGTACATGGTCTCGTTCGGCCGCAACGCCGGCAGCTACGGCTTCGGCAACGCCGTCGCGGTCGTGCTCTTCCTCATCTCGCTCGTCGTGGCCCTCGTCTACCAGCGGTACGTGCTGCGCCGCGACACCGAGGGCGCCCTGACCGGAGGTGTGCGCTGATGGCCGTCCCGACCCTCGCCGCCACGCGCGTCGTCGTCCCGCGCGACGGGACCCGCAACCGTCGCGCCGGCCAGCGCCTGCCGTGGGGCAGCCCGCCCGTGTACGGCTTCGCGGCGCTGCTGGTCGTCGCGATGCTCGCGCCCGTCGCGTTCATCGTCGTCGGCGGCTTCCGGACGAACGCGCAGATCACGTCCGACCCGTCGGCGCTGCCCGACCCGTGGCTGCTCGACAACTACGTGGGCGTGCTCACGGGCAGCGTCTTCTGGCAGCAGGTCCTCAACTCCGCGATCGCCGCGGGCGTCACGACGGCCGGTGTCGTCGCCCTGGGGCTCATGGCGAGCTTCGCGATCGCGCGGTACCCGTTCCGCGGCCGCGGGGCGATGTACGCGCTGTTCGCCGCGGGGCTGATGTTCCCGATGACGGTCGCGATCACGCCGCTGTACATCATGGTCCGGACGCTCGGGCTCATGAACAACCTCGGCGGCGTGATCCTGCCGCAGATCGCGTTCGCGCTGCCGACGACCGTCATCATCCTCGTGCCGTTCCTGCGGGCGATCCCGTCGGAGCTGCAGGAGGCGGCGGCGATCGACGGGTGCAGCCGGCTCGGGTTCTTCTGGCGGATGGTCCTGCCGCTGTCGCTGCCCGGCGTCATCACGGTCGGCATCCTGGCGTTCATCGGCAGCTGGAACAGCTATCTCCTGCCGCTGTTCATCCTCAACGACGCGGAGACGTTCACCCTGCCCCTCGGCGTGCAGGCGTTCGCGTCCGAGTACTCGGTCGACACCGCCAAGGTGCTCGCGTTCACGTCGCTGGCGATGCTGCCCGCGCTCGTGTTCTTCAGCCTGTTCGAGCGGCGGATCGTCGGCGGCCTGACCGGGGCGGTCAAGGGATGACCCGGCGCGTGGCGGGGCGGGGCGCGGACCCGTGCGGCTGACGGGCGAGCACGTCCTGACGGTGGACGCGCTGCTGGGCGACGTCGTCGACGTGGGCGAGACGCCGACGGGCCACCGGCGGGTCATCCCCGTGGTGGGCGGCACGGTCTCCGGGACCGTGACCGGCGAGGTGCTGCCCGGCGGCGCCGACTGGAACCTCGAGCGGCGCGACGGCTCGACGGAGCTGTGGGCGCGCTACGAGCTGCGGCTGTCGGACGGGGCGGTCGTGTCGGTCGTCAACACCGCGGTGCACGAGCCGTCACCGCGGCTGCCGATCCTCACGACGCCGCGCTTCGACCTGGCCGACGGCGGCCCCGTGGAGCTGCGGACGGGCGTGCACGTGGGTCTTCTCGTGCCGCGGACCGACGAGCACGGGCGGCTGCGGTCGGTGCGCGTGGAGGTGCTGCGCGTCGGGGTGGCGCAGGCCTGACGACGTGGGGGAGGGCGGTCCGCGACGGTGCGGGCCGCCCTTCTCGCGTCCGAAACTGTCGGAGTCCTGACCGTCCGACGGAGGGCTCCACCCTGCCTGTGAGCGCGCGGAGGGGCCGGTTCGCGCGTCTCTCCATCGGTGGAGGTCACCCAAACGGGTTCCTAATCGTTTCGGATTGACTTTCGCAACTTTCTGGACCGGTCCACTGCTTGATCGCCGTCCGGGGGCCGGGGAGGGTGTCATCCCGGCGTTCACCGCCGACATGCACCCACTCACCAAGGAGGGTTCGATGACGACCCCACGTCTCCACCGCCGGGGCCGGCTCGCCGCCGCCGTCGGAGGCCTCGCCGCCGCCACGCTGGCAGTGGCGCTCGCCGTCCCGGCCGCCGCCGCGGGGAGCACCCTGCAGGCCGCCGCCGCCGAGAGCGGCCGGTACTTCGGCACCGCGATCGCCGCGAGCCGGCTGAGCGACGGCACCTACACCGGCATCGCGAACCGCGAGTTCAACATGATCACGGCCGAGAACGAGATGAAGATGGACGCCACGGAGCCCAACCGTGGCCAGTTCAGCTACTCCAACGGCGACCGGATCGTGAACTGGGCCCGCCAGAACGGCAAGCAGGTCCGCGGCCACGCGCTCGCGTGGCACTCGCAGCAGCCCGGCTGGATGCAGAACCTCTCGGGCACCGACCTGCGCAACGCGATGCTCAACCACGTGACCCAGGTCGCCACGTACTACCGGGGCAAGATCTACGCGTGGGACGTCGTCAACGAGGCGTACGCCGACGGCTCCTCGGGCGCCCGCCGCGACTCCAACCTGCAGCGCACCGGCAACGACTGGATCGAGGCCGCGTTCCGCGCCGCCCGCGCCGCCGACCCGAACGCGAAGCTCTGCTACAACGACTACAACACCGACAACTGGTCCCACGCCAAGACGCAGGGCGTCTACAACATGGTCAAGGACTTCAAGGCGCGCGGCGTCCCGATCGACTGCGTCGGCTTCCAGGCGCACTTCAACTCCGGCAACCCCGTGCCGTCGAACTACCACACGACCCTGCAGAACTTCGCCGACCTCGGGGTCGACGTGCAGATCACCGAGCTCGACATCGAGGGCTCCGGCAGCTCGCAGGCGCAGCAGTACCAGGGCGTCGTCCAGGCCTGCCTCGCGGTCTCCCGCTGCACCGGCATCACCGTCTGGGGCGTGCGTGACACCGACTCCTGGCGCGCCTCGGGCACCCCGCTGCTGTTCGACGGCTCGGGCAACAAGAAGGCCGCCTACACGAGCGTCCTCAACGCGCTGAACGCGGGCGGCACGACGACCCCGACGCCGAACCCGACCAACCCGACCCCGACGCCCACGCCGACCAACCCGGGCGGCGGCAGCCCGAGCTGCACCGCCACCTACTCGGAGGGCCAGAAGTGGGGCGACCGGTTCAACGGCACGGTCACCATCCGCGCCACCACGAACATCAGCAGCTGGCAGTCGACCGTGACCGTCCGGTCGCCGCAGAAGATCATCGCGACGTGGAACGGCTCCCCGACGTGGGACTCGAGCGGCAACGTCATGACGATGCGACCCAGCGGCAGCGGTGCGCTCGCGGCCGGGCAGTCGACGTCGTTCGGCTTCACCGTCCAGCACAACGGCAACTGGACGTGGCCGAGCGTCACGTGCGCGGCATCCTGACCCGCTGACGCGCGCGACGGGCGCGGCACCCTCCCTCGGGGTGCCGCGCCCGTCGACGTCTTGCCGTCCGGCCGGCGTGCCGCGAGCATCGGTCCACGACCGGGGAGGTGGGCCGTGCCGCAGGAGCCTCGCGTGCTGTGGACCGACGAGTTCGCCGGACCGCCCGGGTCGCCGCCCGACCCGCAGGTGTGGCGGCACGAGACCGGCGCGGGCGGCTGGGGCGACGAGCAGGTGCAGCGCTACACGACGTCGCCGCGCAACGCGCACGTCACGCCCGAGCACCGGCTGGCGATCACCGCGCACCGTGAGCCCGACGGCGAGATCACGTCCGCCCGGCTCACCACGCACCACCGGCTGAGCGTGCGGAACGGCCGCGTCGAGGCGCGCCTGCGGCAGCCGCGCGGCGCCGGCACGTGGTCCGCGTTCTGGATGCTGGGCGACGACCTCGACGAGGTCGGGTGGCCGGCGTGCGGCGAGATCGACGTCGTGGAGCACGTCGGCGCGCAGCCGCGCACCGTGCACGGCACGGTCCACGGGCCGGGCTACGCGGGCGTCGGCGGTGGCGTCGGCGCGTCGCACGAGGCGTCCGTCCCGCTGGCCGACGCGTTCCACACCTCCGCCGTCACGTGGTCCGACGACGAGATCCGCTGGGACCTCGACGGCGTCGTCTTCCACCGCGTCACGCCCGACGACGTCCCCGGCCCGTGGCCGTTCCGGCACGGCTTCCACCTGCTGCTCAACCTCGCCGTCGGCGGGCGCTGGCCCGGCAACGACGCGACGGCGCTGCGGCTGCCGGCGACGCTCCTGGTCGACCGCGTGCGTGTGCTGGACGTCGGTGGCGGGGGTTCCGTCACGCTGCGCGCGTGAGGCGGGGAGCCCCGGGGTGACGTCACGGGCGCGGCTCAGGCGCCCGGGCTCGTCTCCGTCCACACGTAGCCGTGCGCCCGGAACGCCGCCGCGAGGTCGCGCGCGGCGACCTCGGTCGACACGCGTGCGAGGTCGGTCCCGTCGGCGGCCAGCAGCACGAGCGCGCCGCCCTCGTGCAGCGCCTCGCGGACGTCCGCGCGTCGGTAGCGGCGCACGCCCTTGGCGTACGCGACGACGACCTCGTCCCGCGTGACCTCGAGCCGCGGCTGCTTCGACTGCCAGTCGGAGGCGAAGGCGGCCCCGACCCCCGCTCCGAGCGCGACGAGCGCGACGAGGCCCCACGCCCCCCAGGAGTCGGCGATCTCGTCGAGCGTGACCAGGACGGGCCGGAACGGCAGCCACGCCAGGGACAGGGCCCAGTCCCGCAAGAGGTAGACGGCCACACCGAGGCCGGCGCCGCCGCCTGCGAGCAGGAGCCACGTGACCGCGACGTCGTCGCTGGGCACGCGCAGCACCGTGACGTCGGCGGGTGGGGTCGCGTCGCGGTCGCGGGAGTACTTGTCCACGGCCGCCATGATTGTCGCGACCGCGGAGCGACGGCTCCCCCTTCCGGCGGATCCTGCCCGGTGCCGGGTCGTCCTCACGGCCCCCTCCCGCGGGTGCGTCGCCGGGTGGATCATGGGCCTCACCACGACGTGAGGAGGCGCAGGTGTCCCACGAACGAGAGGGCCGGCGGCGGCCGGACCTGCCGAGCATCGTCCGGGTCGTCACGATCGCGCTGGCGGTGACCGCGCTCGTCAAGGAGCTGCGGACGCCGGCGGACGAGCGGCAGTGGCACGGGAAGGTCGTCGGCTTCGTGCCGTACGAGTTCCGGCTGCCGACGTTCGAGCGCGTGCGCGCGCGCCTGTGGGACCCGGAGGCGGAGCACGTCCTCGGCCCGAAGGTGTTCGGCGTCGGCTGGACCGTCAACGTCGGCCGTGTGGTGGCCCTCGGGCGGGAGCGGGTCGCCTCCGGCGACTGACCCGTGCGCCCGAGGCGGGGGCGTCGGCGGAGCGCCGGGGCCCGGTTCGGCGCGGTCGTGCGGCCTGCGTCATGGCATTCTCAATCACGGCAATACTCGTGTCAGAAACAGGCATGACTACCGCGTCGTCGCTGGTAGCGTGCTCGCGACCCGGGATCCCGGGCTTGCAGGGGGAAAAGTGCGAGGGCGGAGCTCTGCCCGGACGACGCAGGTGTCTCCCTCGACATGTGGAGGAAACTCGTGACGCAAAGGCGTGTCATCTCAGCCGTCACCGCGGCAGTGCTCGCGGTCGGCCTCGCGGCCGCGGCGATCCCGGCGCAGGCCGTGTCCGCGACGAACAGCTACTCGTACCCTGGGGGGCGCTACCTCCAGGCGAACGTCTGGCTCGAGAACCAGAGCGGCCGCAACTTCAACTGGACGTCGAGCTCCAAGTATCTCGGCTCCGGCTCCGGACCGAGCACGGCCTCGTCGATCACGAACGAGGTGAAGATCTGGGTCAACGGGGTCGGCGTGAGCCTGGGCAACGCGTCGGGCGCCACGACCAGCGACAAGGACTTCGGCCTCAAGTGGACGAACACGAACACGTGGATCAGCGACCTGGCCGGGTCGAACTCCGTGACGAACCTGCTGTACCTGAACATCAACGGGTCGAGCTTCGCGATCGCGAGCATCCCGTACTTCGGCACGCCGAAGTCCACGACCGCGACCGTGACTAAGTGGCTCTGAGCACCACCACGGCACCCTCGCGGGTGAACGTCCCCGCCCCCAGGAGGCGCCTCGCGCTCCTGGGGGCGGGGGCGGTGCTCCTCATGACGGCCGCTGCCGCAGGCCTGCTGTGGCAGCGGTCGGTGCACGCGCACGACGGCTTCGTCGACGACGCCGCCGTGGAGCAGGGCCTCACCCTCCTGACCAACCCGGAGGGCCGCCTGCAGCTCCCGGTGCGCGAGGGCGAGACCTCGCTCGAGATGACCGCGTGGACGCGCGACGTCCTGCGTCGGGTCGGGCTGCCTGCTCCGGAGCTGAGCCCCGCCCCCGAGGCGTTCGACGCGGAGTCCGCCCGGTACTCCCCCGTCTGGAGCACGTACTTCGCGGTGCTCGCGGGGCTGCCGGTGCCGTCCGACCAGCGCACCGCGGCCGAGGAGGCCGTGGCGGCCCTGGCCGTCGCCCCGGACGACCGTGCGGCTGCCGACGTGATGATGTCGATGTGGGCGGCCCAGCAGGCGGGGCTCGGGGACGCCCTGCCTCCGGCCGCGCTCGCCTGGGCCCGCGACCAGGTGCAGGAGTGCCACGGGAACGCCTACACGCTCGTGCACACCGTCCAGGCGCTGACCGCGACGGGCGAGCAGGAGGAGCCGCTGGTGGTCGCCCTGCGCGGCTGCCTCGCCGAGTCCGGTGCCGGCGTGACCGCGCCCCAGGTGCCCCGGCACGAGGAGGAGCTGCTGGCGACAGTCGGTGAGGCGCTCGCCTTCGACGAGGTCGGATGGCCCGCGGACGTGCCGCGTGACGCCTACGCCGCCGCGCTCGCGCCCCAGCCCTGGTCGTGGTCCGACCCGTGGTGGTCGGCCTTCAGCCTGCGCGGGTTCGTCGCGGCGGGGGGCGACCCGGTCGCGTACGCGCCGGTGGCCCGGGAGTGGGTGGAGCACCTCGACGAGGACGGGACGATGCCGGTCCTGATGATCGACCAGCCGAACCCCGAGCAGGACATGTTCGCCGCGATGATCGCGCACCGCGTCGGTGTCGAGTGGTCCGGCCTGCCGGCGCAGACGCTCCGGGCGACGGCGGCCGACGTCGCGCAGTGGCCCGACGAGCGGCACGCGACGTGGACGCTCTCGGCGTACCTGCAGGGCGTCGAGCTCACGCAGGAGGAGAGCGAGCGGTCCGCCGAGCCCGTCCGCCGGTGCGCGCAGGACACCGTCGACCTCGGCTCGCTGCGTCGGCACTGGGTCTGCGAGCTCGCAGCCGACGCCCTCGGCGTCGACGTGGCGGACGCGGACGTGGGTCCCGCGTTCTACCGCGGGCTCGAACCGGCTGCGGCGGTCGAGGCCGCGGCCGTGCTCGAGCCGACCGACCTCCCCGCGGAGGTCCGGTCCGCGATCACCACCGTCGCGTCCGAGCCCGGCCGGCACGGGACCCAGACCGTGGCGCAGGCCCTTCTGGTCGCCCGCCGGTTCCCCGGCACCCTGACGGACGAGGCGCCGCTCGTCGACGCGATCGAGCGCGCCCGTGCCGAGGCGGACCTGTCCGGCCTCTACACGACCACCCCTGGCGACGGGGTCGTGGACGTGTACGCGACGTACTGGGTGTGCGCCGCCGACGCCGAGGAGCCGGCGCGATGACCGTGCGGCTCGAGCAGGTGACGGTGACGTACCCGACACCCCAGGGTGGCGTGGACGCCTGCCGCGACGTGGACCTCACCACCGAGCCCGGGAAGGTCGTGGCCCTCGTCGGGCCGTCGGGAAGCGGCAAGACCACCGTCCTGTCCGTGCTCGCGCTGCTGCAGCGACCGACCTCGGGCCACGTGTGGTTCGGGGGCCGCGACCTCGCCCGCACCTCCGAGCGCGAGCGAGGACGGGTCGGACGCCAGGAGGTGGGCATGGTGTTCCAGCGGGGAGTGCTCGTCGAGCACCTGACGGCGGTGGAGAACGTGGCGCTGCCGCTCCTGGCGGACCGGCGGCGGACCGCCCGCAGCACCGCGACCCGGTTGCTCGCCGACATGGGACTCGCCGAGCACCAGGACAAGCTGCCCGGTGCGCTGTCCGGCGGCGAGGCGCAGCGGGTCGCCGTGTGCCGGGCCGTCGTGCGGCGTCCGTCCCTCGTCGTGGCGGACGAGCCGACGTCGAGCCTCGACGAGGACTCCGCAGGGCACGTCCGCGCCGCGCTGCGAGGGCTCGCCGAGGCGGGAGCGTCCGTCGTCGTCGCGACGCACGACGCCGCCACCTGGGCGTGGGCCGACGAGGTCGTCCGCATGGACGCCGGGGAAGGAGCGCCGTGAGCGCACGGGACACCGTCACGTGGACGGATCTCGTCGTGGGGGGCGTGCGACGCCTGCGCGGGCGGTACGTGAGCCTCGCCGTCGTCGTCTCGATCAGCTGTGCCGGCAGCCTCTTCGCGCTGCTGCTCGGGTCCTACGCGGACCGCCAGACCGCGCAGGACGCCGACGCGACGGCCGTGCTGCGGGAGATCACGCTCTACCCGTCCCAGACCCTCCTGACGCCCGCCACGCTCGACGGGGTGCGCGGCGAGGACGGCGTCGAGTCCGTGTCACCGTTCCTGCGCGTCACCGCCGGGATGCGGACCACGGGCAGCGACCTCAGCCTCGTGGCGCTGACCCCGGCGATCCGGCCGCCCCTCGTGGCGGGCTCGTTCGAGCCTGCAGAGGACGACCGTGGAGTGCCCGGCGTGGTGCTGCCGGCGACGATCGGCTCGCTCGACCTGCGGACGCTCGTCGGCCGCGACGTCGACCTGACGGTCACCGTCGCGCTGGACGAGGGCATCGGCACGACGCGGGACCTCACGTTCCACGTGACGGGGGTGAGCGACCCGACCTACCAGGTGGACGCACCGGATGCCGCGTACGCCGCGTTCGAGGTCGTCGAGCCCCTCTACCTCGACCGGCTGGGCGTCGGGGAGGACGGGGTGGAGGCCGTCGGGGGGTACGACAAGGCGACGGTCGTCGCGGCGGCGGGGACGGACGTCGAGGAGCTCACCCGCACGTTGCAGGGCCAGGGGTTCCAGGCGGTCTCGCGCAGCCAGGAGCTCGCGACGCTGCCCGGCATCATCGTCCTCATCCGCACCGCTGGCGGCGTCGTCGTCGGGCTGCTCCTGGTGATCAGCGCGGTGAGCGCCGGGGTTCTCGTGACCTCGCTCGCGCGGCAGCGCACGTCCGAGCTCGGCGTGCTGCGCTCGGTCGGCTGGTCACCCGCGCGGGTGCTCGGGCTGTGGCTCGGGGAGCTCGGGATCGTCGTGACGAGCGCCGTGGTGGTCGGTTCGGTCGTCGGTGCCGGCGCGGGGCTGCTGCTGGGCGGCGCGCTCCGGGAGGGGATCGCCGACGGCCAGCTGGGCCCGGTGGAGATCGCGCCGCAGCACCTGCTCGTGCCGCTGGTGTTCCTCGTCCTCACCGTGCTCGCCGCGTCGCTCGCGATCACCCGGTCCGCGGCGCGCGACGTGGTCTCGGTCCTGAGGTCGCTGTCATGAGGCGCCGCGGCGGTGTCGTGCGGCGCGGTGGTGCGGCGGTCCTCGGCCTGGTGGCCGCCCTCACGGCATGCAGCAGGCCCCTGGACGTCCCGCTCACGCCGTTGCCGGGCGCGGACCTGTTTGCGGTGTCCGACGTGGACGGGGTGCCCGTCGTCGTCGGCATCGACGTCGACGAGCCCACCGCGGTGGCGACGGCTCGGGTGCTGCGGGGGCGCGGCGACGTGCACGCATCGTCGGTCGTCGGCGTCGGGCCCGACGGCGGCGCCGTGCTGAGCTGGTCCGGGTCCGGCGCCACGACGTCCTTCGTCACCGTCGGTGCGGCGGGGACGGACGTGCGCGAGACCGGGGTGGGCATCGACACGGGGTTGGCGGCGAGCCTGGGCGACACGGTGCTGGCGCTGCTGCCCGTGCTGGGCGGCGACGGTGCGCGCCTGCGGCGGGCATCGCTCGCCGACGGCGAGGACCTCGGCGACGTCGAGGTCGGCCTGGTTCCGCAAGCCCTGACGGGCCGCCCCGGGGCCGGGTTCCTCGTCGCCTCGTGGAGCGGGGGCCGGCTGGCCCTGCAGACGGTCGGGCTCGACGGGACCGCCGGCCCCGTGGAGCGGCGTGACCTCGGACCGGTCGACGTCCGCGCGGTCACCTGGGCGCAGGACGGGGTGGTCGTGGCCGCGGCGGCGCAGGGGCCGCTGCCCGAGCCGGCCCCGATCGCGCTCCCGGACGGCGGGTCGGTGGACGTGCGTGTCGAGCGGGTCGGACCCGCGACCGCGTTCGTGAGCGTCACACCGGACGCGATCGCGTACGACGTCACGATCGACGGGGGGCCCGGCGTGGCGGTGCGCGACCGTTCCACGGGGCACGAGGTGACCTTCCCGTCCCTGCGCGACGAGTCGGTGGCCGGTCTGGCGCTGACCGCCGACGGGTTCGTCGCGGTGCTCGGGACGACGACCGTGCTGGTGCGTGACCCCGGCAGCGGGGAGGTCGCCTCCGTGCGGCTGCCCGGTCCGTCGTCGACGGCGTGGGGCAGCCGGTGACGGCGCGCCGGCGCAGGGTGCCGTCGCCGGTTCCCGTCGTGGCCGTCGTGCTGCTGCTCGCCGCCTGCGCACCCGACGCGGACGAGGTGCCGGCGCCGCGGACGTCGGACGGTACCGCTCCGGTGACGGCGTTCCTCGAGCGTCTGCACGGGACGGAGAGCGACACGGCATCGCGGCTCCGCGCGACCGAGGAGCTCGTCGCGTCGTGCATGCGACGGGAGGGTTTCGACTACGTCCCGCGCCCCGTGGAGGTGCGGGAACGCGCGGCGGACGGCATCCCGGCGTGGGGCTCGCGCGAGTTCGCGGAGCGGTTCGGCTACGGGGCTGCCACCGAGTCGGTGCTGCTGGCGGCGCAGGGGGGCGACGAGCCGTCGGCGGCACCCGACCCGAACCTGGCGACCGTGCAGGCGCTCTCGCCGGAGGGGCAGGACGCGTACTGGACCGCGCTGCTGGGGCGTCAGGACGTGTCGGCCGGTGCGGACGGTCAGGCCTACGACTGGACGACGGCCGGGTGCACGGGGTGGGCGGAGCACGAGTCGGACGCGCGCACGGCGGTCGAGGACGACCCGGACCTCGCCGAGGTGGTGCGGGCGGCCGAGGAGATCGACCTCGCCGTGGAGCTCGACGCGCGCGTGCTGTCCGCCCTCGACGCGTGGTCGAGGTGCATGGCGCTGCGCGGGTACGACGTCGCGACGCCGCAGGACGCCGAGGCCGCGGCGTACGACGCCGTGACGCAGCTGCGCGCCGGGGGCGAGCTGCGTGACGACGGCTCGGTCGTCGTCGACCCGGCGGCGCTCGACGCGCTGGCGCAGCAGGAGGTCACGATGGCCACGGACGACGCCTCCTGCCGCGAGTCCGGCCGGCTCGACGAGGTCCGTCGCGACACCCGGGCAGACCTGGAGCAGCGGTTCTGGGACCAGCACGGGTCGGACCTCGAGCAGTGGTGGGCGGCGCGCGAGCGGGTGGCGTCGGACGGCTGACGTGCCGGTGCGTGCGACACGGCCTGGCCTGCGGTGCGTGCAATGTGATATCACATTGCTAGCACGCGCCGACGGCGCTGCATCGACCCGAGGAGCTGAGCCCCATGCCCGACACCACCACGCCCCCGCAGGACTCCGTCGGCGGTGACCCGAGCGGCCGTCCCGTCGGCCACGCGGGGGCACGCGTCGAGGTGGTGGAGCGTGCCGCGCCGTCCGGCGGCACGGCCCTGGCCCTGCTCGTCCTGCTCCTCGCCCTCGCGCTCGCCGTGCTCGGCGTCGTCGCCGTCGCGCTCGCCGACGCCGACGACGCCCCCGGCCTCGGCGCCATCGGCATCCTGCTCATGCTCGCCGCGGTCCTCCTGCCGTCCGGCGTCACCGTCATCAGCCCCGGGCAGACCAAGGTCGTGCAGCTCTTCGGCCGCTACCTCGGCACCATCCGGCGCACCGGCCTCGTCGCCACCGTGCCGCTGACCACCAAGAAGAAGGTCTCCGTCCGCGTCCGCAACTTCGAGACCAGCGAGCTCAAGGTCAACGACGCCGACGGCAACCCCGTCAACATCGCGTGCATCGTCGTCTGGCAGGTCACCGACACCGCGCGCGCCACGTTCGCCGTCGAGGACTACGAGGGCTTCGTGCGCGTGCAGTCGGAGTCCGCGCTGCGGCACGTCGCGATGTCCCACCCCTACGACGACGCCGAGGCCGGCGAGCGGTCCCTGCGCGGCGCGACCGACGTCGTCTCCGCCGAGATCGCGACCGAGGTCGCCGCGCGCGTCGTCATCGCCGGCGTCGAGGTCATCGAGGCCCGCATCTCCAACCTCGCGTACGCGCCCGAGATCGCCCAGGCGATGCTCCAGCGGCAGCAGGCGGGCGCGATCATCGCGGCGCGCGAGCGGATCGTCGAGGGTGCGGTGTCCATGGTCGAGGACGCGCTCGCCCGGCTGGAGCGCGACGGGATCGTCACCCTCGACGAGGAGCGGCGTGCGGCGATGGTCTCCAACCTGCTCGTCGTCCTGTGCGGCGAGAGCCGTGCGACGCCCGTCATCAACACCGGCAGCCTGTACGCGTGAGCACCACGCCGCCTGCCGACGCCCCGCCCCCGCGGCGGGAGCGTCGGCAGGTGCTGCTCCGGCTCGACCCCGCCGTGCACGACGCGCTCGCCCGGTGGGCCGCCGACGACCTGCGCAGCCTCAACGCCCAGGTCGACCTGCTCCTGCGCCGCGCGCTCGACGACGCCGGCCGCCTCCCGCGCGGCACTGCCCCGCCCCGCCGCCCGGGCCGGCCGCCCCGCGACGACCCGGCGTAGGGCGGGCGTCGCCGGCGTGTGGCAGCCTCGGCGGCATGGAGCGGGAGTCGCGGCACCTCAGCGTCCACGTCGAGCGGGCGGCGGCGGAGGTCTACGCGTTCGCGTCGCAGCCGTCGAACCTGCCGCGGTGGGCCTCCGGGCTCGGCAGCGACGTCGTGCACGAGGGCGACGACTGGTTCGTCGAGACGCCCGGAGGGCGGGCGCGCGTGCGGTTCGCACCCCCGAACGACCTCGGCGTCCTCGACCACGAGGTGCTGACGCCGGCGGGGGAGACGGTGCACGTCCCGCTGCGCGCGATCCCCGACGGCGACGCGTGCGAGGTCGTCTTCACGCTGCGGCGGGCGCCGGGCATGACCGACGAGGAGCTGGACCGCGACGAGGCGCTGGTGCGCGCGGACCTCGCGCGGCTCAAGGAGGTCGTCGAGGGGCGCTCCTGACGGCACGACGCCCGCGGCGACACGCGCGCGTCACGTCCTGCTCACCGGACGGTGCGCCTCCCGGAAACATCAGCAGGCCACGATGCGCTCGTCCGCGTCGCCCGAGGGAAGGTCTGGTCCCGCCCGTGCTGAAGAAGTCCCGCTCCGTCGCGTCCGCCACCTGCACGATCACGTTCGCGCTGCCGACCGCCTCGCTCGACGGGCCGGTCAGCGTCGTCGGCACGTTCAACGACTGGACGCCGGGCACGCACCCCCTGCGCCGCCGCTCGAACGGCACGGCGAGCACGTCGGTGACCGTGCCGGCGGGCACCGCCGTCCGCTTCCGCTACCTCGGGGCCCACGGCCACTGGTTCGACGACGCCGACGCCGACGAGATCACCGCGGACGGCGGTGTCGTCCTCGCCTGATCGGCCGCTGGCCTGCGGCGACGCTCTTGTCACCGGCCCCCTGCGCCGCTACCTTCGGTCGCGCAGGGAGCCGGGGGGCAGCGCATGGGAGCGCTCCCCTTCCGCCTGTTCCCGTGCACTCAGAGACGAGATGCAGAGCCGAGAACGCATGGCGCACTCCACGACCTCCGGCTACCGCTACGACACCTGCTGCTGCACGGGCTGACCGATCGGTCCGCAGGAGGTGCGATGAGGGTGCGCAGGACCGTGGTCGCGGCGACCGCGCTCGTGGCGGTGCTCGGAGGGTGCTCGGAGCCGTCGTCCGAGCCGACGGACACCGCGTGGGAGGAGCCGGCGTGGTTCGCCGAGCAGGACCGTGAGCGGGAAGAGGCGCGCAGCGCGCTGCAGGGCTGCATGGACGGTCGCGGCTGGGCCGTACCCATGACCGAGGACGGCGGCACGACCACGGGCTTCACGGACGAGACCGAGGCGAACCGCTTCATGGAGGACTCGCGGGCGTGCCTCGCCGAGTCGGGCCTCGAGAGCGAGGTGGCCCTCTCCACGGACGAGATCGAGGAGCTGTACGACCGCCAGCTCGAGACGCTCGAGTGCCTGCGCCGCGAGGGCGTGGAGCTGCCGGACGCACCGACGCGCGAGACGTACGTCGAGCAGACGTCGCGGTTCCTCGGCGGCGACGAGAGCGCCACCTGGTGGGAGCCGTACGCCGACCTGTACACGATGGAGGAGAACCGCACGATCGACGCCGCCGCGTCCGCGGCCGCCCAGGCGGCGTGCCCGCAGTACTGGGTCCGCTGATGAGGGCACGCGTCGTCGGGGTGTGGGTGCTCTCGGTGGCCGTCGCGCTCGCGGCCGGGTGGTGGGCGGCGGATGCGACGCTGCGACCCCCGCAGGTCGCCGACCGGGAGCTGCCCCCCGCGACGTACGCGGTCGTGGAGGGGACCGTGGGGGAGACCCTCGACGTCTCCGCCGAGGCGGTCTGGGCCGCTCACCCGGTCGCCGCGCTCGACCGGGCGGGCAAGGTGACGTCGGTCGACGTCGCCCCCGGCGACGTGCTCGAGCAGGGGGACGTGCTGCTCACCGTGGACCTCGTGCCGGTCACGGTCGCGGCGGGCGACGTCCCCGCGTTCCGGGCGCTCACGTCCGGCCTCGAGGGACCCGACGTGCGGCAGCTGCAGCAGCTGCTCGCCGACCTCGGCCACCTGCGGTCGGCGCCGGACGGGCGGTTCCGGGCATCGACCACCGCCGCGGTCCGCTCGTGGCAGAAGGCGAGCGGCCGCCCCGTGACCGGCGAGGTCCCGCTCGGTGACGTCGTGTTCGTCCCGGGCCTGCCCGCGCGCGTGGTCCTCGCCGACGGCGTCGCGGTCGGCCGGTCCGTCGGCGCCGGCGACGCGGCCGTCTCGGCCGTCGAGCCCACCCCCACGCTCACGGTCCGGCTGGCCGCCGACCAGCGCAGCCGTGTCCCCGCCCCCGGCACGCCCGTCACCGTCGACCTGGGCGACGGCCGGACGGTCGTGGCCGTCACGCAGGAGCCGCGGGTCGAGGACGACGGGACCCTGGTGCTGGACCTGCGCGGCTCCGACGGCGGGCCGGCGTGCCCCGAGCCGTGCGCGGTGCCGTACGCGGCGCAGGCGCAGCGCTTCCCCGCCGAGGTCGAGGTCGCCCCCGCCCGCACGGGGCCGACCGTGCCGCTCGCCGCGCTCGGGTCCGCCGCCGACGGCTCGACGTTCGTGACCCGGGCGGACGGGACGCGTGCCTCCGTGCAGGTGGTGGCGTCCGACGGCTCGCGCGCGGTCGTCGACGGGCTCCGGGTCGGCGACGAGGTCCGCCTGTTCGCGGAGGGTCACCCGGCGGCTGCGAGCGACGACGAGCCGACCGCTCCGGCCCCGCGGGCGACCGGATGAGCGGGTGCACGCCCCGTCAGGCGGTCGTGCGATGACGCGCGTGGGGGCGCAGCGTCTCGGCTTCACCTACGGGAAGGTGCCCGTGCTGGCCGACGTCGACGTCGCGCTCGAGCCCGGCGCGGTCACGACGCTGAGCGGCCCGTCCGGCTCCGGCAAGTCGACCCTCCTGTACCTGCTCGCGCTGCTGCTGCGGCCGGCGTCGGGCGACGTCGTGTGGGACGGGCGGCCCGTGGGGCGCGCCGCGGACGGCGAGCGGGCGCGGCTGCGGGCGTCGCTGTCCGGCTTCGTCTTCCAGGACGCGATGCTCGACCCGTCGCGCACCGTGCTCGACAACGTGCTCGAGCCCGCCCTGTACGCGGGCCTCGACCGGCGCGCCGCGGGGCGCCGGGCGCGTGACCTGCTCGACGAGCTCGGCGTGGGTCATCGCGCCGACCACCGTCCCGGGGAGGTCTCGGGCGGCCAGGCGCAGCGCGTCGCGCTGTGCCGCGCACTCGTCACCGACCCGCCCGTGCTGTTCTGCGACGAGCCGACCGGCAACCTCGACCGGGACGCGACGGAGGTGGTGTGGGCCGCGCTCGGGGCGTGCGCCGACCGGGGCGCGACCGTCGTCGTCGCGACGCACGACCTGGACCTCGTCGCGCGGGCCGGTGCACGCGTGGTGCTCGCATGACCGCCGACGTGCGCGACGTCCGTGCGGTGCGGCTCGCCCGGCCGCCCGGCCGACCCCGCGCGGGGCAGGTCGTCGCCGACGCGGCGCGCAGCGTGCGCGCCCAGCCCCTCACGACGGCGACCACGGCCCTCGTCGTCGCCCTCGTGTGCGTCGTCGTCCTGCTGACCACGGGCCGCGCGGCCGCGTCGGAGCGTGCGGTCGTCGCGTCGATCGACGCGGTCGGGACGCGTCTGGTGACCGTCAGCGACGGGCAGGGGCAGGCGGGCCTCGACGCGTCCTCCGTCGCGGAGATCGCACGGCTCGACGGCGTGGAGTGGGTGTTCGGGCTCGGACCCGCGTCGGACGGCACGAACGCGGCGCTGCCGGGCCGGACCGGCGTCGCGGCGCTGCGCCCGCTCGTCGGCGACCTGCCCGACGACGTGCGGCTCGCGGACGGGCGAGCGCCGGCGGCGCCGGGGGAGGCCGTGGTGGGCCGCGGCGCTGCGGCGGCGCTGCACCTCGGTGACGTCGCGGGCGGCGTGACCGACGGGCGCGCGACCGTCGGCGTCGTCGGGCGGTTCGAGGCGGTGGGCTCGCTCGCGTCCCTCGACGACCTGGTGCTCTACCGGCCCGCCCCCGACGCGACCGACGCGCGCACGCTTCGCCAGGTGCACGTGCTGGTCTCGGACGCGTCGCTCGTCCCCGAGGTGACGGAGCACGTGCGCGCCGTGCTCCGCGTCCGTGACCCGTCCCGCGTGGAGGTCGAGTCGTCCGAGGGGGCCCTGCGGCTGCGCGAGGCCGTCGCGGGGACGCTCGGGGCGACGTCGCGCCAGCTCATGCTCGGCGTGCTCGGGGGTGGGCTGGTGCTCGTC
Source organism: Cellulomonas fimi ATCC 484 (assembly GCF_000212695.1). Classification (NCBI taxonomy): domain Bacteria; kingdom Bacillati; phylum Actinomycetota; class Actinomycetes; order Micrococcales; family Cellulomonadaceae; genus Cellulomonas; species Cellulomonas fimi. Next base: position 118,582 of record NC_015514.1, read on the forward strand.
ACCGTCACCGTCCTCGGTGCCGTCCAGGGGCGGCGACGGGACCTCGGGCGGCGGCGGGCCCTCGGTGCCAGCAGGTCCGCGATCGTCGCGCTGGTGCTCCTGCAGACGCTCGGGGCCGGCTGCCTCGGTGCGCTCCTGGGCACGGTCGCGGGTCTCGCAGCCGCCTCGGCGTGGACGGGCGCGACGCCGCCGTGGACCTTCGCCGCCGGCGTCGGGACGACCGCCGTGCTCATGGGCCTCGTCGGTGCCGTCCCGCCCGCGCTGCTCGCGGCGTTCCGGGACCCGGTGCGGATCCTGCGGGTGCCCTGACCTGCCGCGCGGGCCGGGGCCGTCGGGCTCAGCTGCAGTAGTCGCAGACGCCCGTCGCGGGCAGCGTCATGGAGCACGTCGGGCAGACGGGCGCGACACGCTCCGGGACGGCCGGCGCGGGTGTGCGCCGGGCGGCGGCCGGCCGCGCGGTCGCGGGCTTGGCGGCGCGGGGCGCGCGCGTGCGGGCGGCGGGGGCGGCCGCGGGCGCAGCGGCGAGCTGCGGGACGTCGAACCCGCGCCGCACCAGCAGCGCGAGGATCGCGTCCGTGCCGGTCGTCACCTCGTCGGCGGTCGCGAGCCGGCCGGTCGCGTAGCGGTGCGCGACGCCGACGACCGCGGGCGCGTCGTAGGTGCGTCCCTCGTGCTCGAAGGTGCTGGTCGACGGGGTGAAACCGTAGACGCCGAGGAAGTCGTCGGGTCCCCGCGAGTCGTGCTCGGCGATCGCCTGGAGCACGTGCTGGCGGGTGACGGCGGAGAACGTGGCCACGACGACGAGCCTAAGCCGCGCCGCGACCCGCACCCGGTGACGGCGGTCCCTGGCGGCCGGACAGGTGAGCGTCGGACGAGGGCACAGACGGGACACATCGGACTCGGCTAGCCTCGTCCGGCACCTGCCCGCACGACCGATGAGGACCCATGGGATTCTTCAACAAGCCGGCCTCCGGCCCGGCCGGGGTGCTCGCCCCGCTGTCCGCCGAGCGCATCACCGGCTACCTGGACGCCAACGGGATGCGGTACGGCGTCGACGACGACGGCGACATCGGCGGGTACTGGGACGGTCACCTGTTCTTCTTCTTCCGGCTCGGCGAGGGCGAGGAGCTCCTGCAGATCCGGGGCCGCTGGAACCGCCGCGTCGAGGTGTCGGAGCTCGACGCGATGCTGCGCCTCGTGAACGACTGGAACGCGGACCGGCTGTGGCCCAAGCTCTACGTCCGCGTCGAGGAGGACGTGCTCGGCGTGTACGCGGAGCACACGGTGGACTACCGGCACGGGGTCACCGACGAGCAGATCGACCTGCACGTGACGGCGACGTTCTCGACCGCGCTCGCGTTCTTCGAGCGGCTCGACGAGGCGTACCCGGAGCAGGCCGCCGCCGCCAAGGCCGCGTTCGACCAGGAGTGACGTGACGCACCCCGCCGACGACGCCGCGCAGGCGTTCCAGGTCGACCTGCGCGGCGTGGTCGACCTGCTGGCCCGCCACCTGTACTCGGGCCCGCGCGTGTACGTGCGCGAGCTGCTCCAGAACGCCGTGGACGCGGTGACCGCGCGGCGCGCGCTGGACCCCGCGGCGCCGGGCACGGTCCGGCTGCGCGCCGTCGAGGGTGGGGTGCTGGAGGTCACCGACACGGGCGTCGGGCTGACCGCGGACGAGGCGCGCGAGCTGCTCGCGACCGTCGGCCGCAGCTCCAAGCGCGACCTCGAGCTCGGCGTCGGGCGGGCGGAGTTCCTCGGGCAGTTCGGCATCGGCCTGCTGTCCGCGTTCATGGTGTCGGACCGGATCGAGCTCGTGTCCCGGTCGGCGGCCGACCCGGACGCGCCCGTCGTGCGCTGGGTGGGCCACTCGGACGGCACCTACGACCTGACGACGGCCGACCGTGCAGCGCAGGACGAGCCCGGCTCGACCGTGCGCCTGCACCCGCGCCGCGACCTGGAGCACTGGCTCGCGCCCGAGACGGTCGCGGCGCTCGCGGCGGAGTTCGGCTCGCTCCTGCCCCTGGACGTGCAGGTCGAGGTGCCGCTCGACGGCGGGGGCGTCGCCTGGCGGCGGGTGACCGAGCCGGACCTGCCGTGGCGGGCCACGTACCCGGACGCCGCGGCCCGGGACCAGGCGCTCGTGGCGTACTGCGAGCGTGCGCTCGGGTTCACGCCGCTGGCCTGCATCGACCTCGACGTCCCGCTCACGGGACTCACGGGGGTCGCGTTCGTGCTGCCCGCCGCGGTGCCGCCGGGCAACGGCCGGCACCGGGTGCACCTCAAGCGGATGCTCGTCGGCCAGCGCGTCGACGGCCTGCTGCCGGACTGGGCCTTCTACGTGCGCTGCGTCGTCGACGCGGACGGGCTGCGGCCCACGGCGTCGCGCGAGGCGCTGTACGACGACGAGGCGCTGCTCGTGACCCGCGACGCGCTCGCGGCGCAGGTGCGGGACTGGACCGTGCGGACGCTGCGCACGCCGTCGCGCCTGTCCCGGGACCTCGTCGCGACGCACCACCTCGCGGTCCGGTCGCTCGCGCTCGTCGACGACGAGATGCTCGACCTCGCCGCGCAGGTGCTGCCGTTCGAGACGAGCGACGGCACCCGCACGCTCGCCGAGGTCGCCGCCGAGGGTGCCGTCGTGCACACCACGAGCCTGGAGGAGTACCGCCGGGTCGCGCCGATCGCGCGCGCCCAGGGGCTCCTCGTCGTCAACGCCGGCTACGTCTACGACGCCGACCTGCTGGCGCGGCTGACCGGGCGCTCGGGCTGGGACGTGCGGCCGCTGCGCGCCCGGGACGTCGCGCAGGTGCTCGACGAGCTCGCGCCCGAGCGGGAGCTCGAGCTGCTCGACGCGGTGACCGCCGCGTCGGCCGCGGTCCGCGACCTCGACGCGGAGGTCGTCGTGCGGCGGTTCGCGCCGCAGGACCTGCCGGCCGTCCTGCTCGACGACCGCGACGACGAGCACCGCCGGGACGTCGCGCGGGCCGTCGACGCGGCCGACGACCTGTGGGGTGGTGTGCTCGCCGGGTTCTCGACGCAGCCCGCGCCCGCACGGCGGCTCGTGCTCAACGACGCCAACGCGACGGTGCGCCGGCTGCTCGCGGGAGGCCCGCGGCCCGAGGTGTTCGCCGCGGGCGTGCGCTCGCTGTACGTCACCGCGGTGCTGCTCGCCGGCGAGCCGCTGCGCACCCGCGACGCGACGACCATGACCGACGCCATGACGGTGCTGCTCGACGCGGGGCTGCGCGCGGGCGACGACGAGGAGGAGACCCGGTGAGCCGCACGCTCGACGAGGTGAACTGCGAGCTCATGCGCATCCGCGAGATGCCGTACGGCCTGGCCCGCACGCAGGCCGCCGAGCGTCAGGTGCGCCTCGTCGAGGCGGAGGGGCCCGACGCCGCGCGGGCGTTCGCGCTGTCGGTGCTGGTCGACTCGATGTACTGGGCGGGCGAGGTCGAGAAGTCGTACCTGCCGTTCACGCTGCTGGTGCGCTGGTGGGACGAGCACCCCGAGCTGTTCGACGAGATCGACCGCCACTCGCTGTTCTGGTACTTCAAGTGGATGGTCAACGACCTCGCGGACTACCCGACGGTCCCCGTGGCGCAGATCGAGGCGACGCTCGACGACATGGAGCGCCGGTACGCGCTCGCCGGGCACGGCCGCGACGCGGTCGCGTACAGCCGGTTCTGCTGGGCCGCCGCCCGCGGCGCCGACGACGTCGAGCGGCTCTTCCAGGAGTGGGTCGCGACCCCGCGCGACGAGTTCTCCCAGTGCGAGGTCTGCGACCCGGGCGACCGCGCGTCGCACCTGCGCGCCACGGGCCGCCTGGAGGAGACGGTCCGGCTCGTCGAGCAGACCCTCGCGGAGGGCGCGACGTGCGCGACCGAGCCGGCCGACATGCTCTCCCACCTGGCCCTGGCGTACCTCGACCTCGGCCGGCCGCAGGACGCCGCCCGCGCGCACCGGCGCGCCGTCGCGACCCTCGCCGAGTCGAAGGGCGAGATGGCGGGCGCCCGGGGGCGGCGGATCGTCCTGCTGGGCCGTGGCGGGCAGCCGGAGCGCGCGGTCCGTGCGATCGAGGAGGACGCGCGGCTGCTCCTCGCGGCCGAGACCCCCGCGGCGCGGCTGGGTCTGCTCGTCGACGTCGTCGAGGCGACCGCGGCGATGCTGCCCACGCACGGCGACCTGCCGGTGCGGGCCGCAGGCGTTCCGGCGGCCACGGTCGCCGAGCTGCACGCGTGGGCGGTCGCCGAGGCCGCGCCGCTCGCGGCGGCGTTCGACCGGCGCAACGGCACCACGCGCGAGTCGGACCTGCTCGCGATCGCCCGGGCAGCACGACCCGCGCCCACGCCGCTCGACCTCGACCTGGGGCTGCTCGACCCGACGCGCGCCCCGGCCGGGGGTGCTGCCGACGCGGCGGCGACGGGTGCCCCCACGGTCGACGACGCCCCGGTGGACGACCTGGCAGCGGCCGAGTCGGCGCTCGCGGCCGGCCGGACCGAGGAGGCCGCACAGGCGTACGCGCGTGCGGCCGCCGGCGCGCAGGACGCCGGGCGGATCGTCGACGCCGGCTACGCATGGGCCGAGTCGGCGCGCTGCGCTCAGGTCCTGGCCGACGACGCCACGGCGCACGTGCTGTACGCGCGGTCCGTCGCGTTGCTGCGCGCCGGGGGCGTCGAGCCGCAGGACGTCGCGCCGGTGGTCGTCGCGTGGGCCCCGGCGGCGGCGACGTCCGGGCACGCCGACGCGCTCGTCGAGACCGCGGACGCGCTCGTCGAGGCGCTGACCGGTGCGGCGGGCGACGACGTGGCCCCGGAGGGGGTCGCGCTCGCGCAGCGCAAGGAGACCGAGCGGCGCCGTGCCGCCGCGGACCTCGACGACGCCGCAGCGCGCGTCCTCGCCTCGGTCGCGGACGCCGCCGGCCCGGCCGACCGCGCCGTGGCCGAGGACGGGTCGCTCGTCGAGCGGGCGGTCACGCGGGCGGCCCGGGCGGCCGAGGCGTACGCGTCCGTGGGCGCGCTCGGCGACGCGGCGCACGCGTTCTGGCTCGCGGGCCGGCTGCTCGACGGCCAGGGGCGCACGCAGGACGCGGTGTGGCACCTGGAGTCGGCCGTCGAGGGGTTCGGGCTGGCGCACGACCGGCAGACGCGCGCGCGGGCGGCGGACGACCTCGTCGCCCTGCTGCGCCGCACGGGTCAGGACGCGCGCGCCGAGGAGGTGCTGGCGGCGCTGAGCCGCTGACCCGTCGAGCCGCCGAGCCGTCGAGCCGGTGAGCGGTCGATCCGCTGAGCCGTCGAGCCGCTGAGCCGTCGAGCCGCTGACCGCTTCGCGAGGCATGCCCGACGCGCCCCGGCCGCGCTGCACCCGTTCGGCCCACGACCGTGCGCCGGTCGGGGTGCGGCTGCGGTGCCGGGGCGTTGCGGCGTGCCACACTCGCCCGACGCGGCGACGGGGCGCGGGCCGCACCGGCCCCGACCGCCGCGGACAGCCGCGGGCCCGTCCCCCGCTCGCGGGTGGCGTGAGGAGCTCGTGATGCCGGACGTCGAGGTCGCCGTGCGGGGCGTCCTGCCGGACGTCCCGGGACCCTCCGCGTTCCCGCGTGCCCGCGTGGTGCGCCTCGAGTCGGACGACGGGACGTCGGTCGCCACGGGTCTGGTCGTGGGACCGCGCCTGGTGCTCACGACGCGCCGGGTGCTGGGGCGCACGCTGCCCGTGGCCCGCGTCCGCCCGCCCGCGGGCCCGGTGACGCCCGAGTGGCTGGCGGCGCAGAGCCTCCCGGCACGCGTGCGCGCCCGCACCCTCCCCGCGGGCGACGACGCGACCGGCGGGGACGGCGCCGGGACGGTGCGCAGCCTCGCGGTCGTCTGGACGCACCCGCAGGCCGATGCGGCGCTGCTGCTGTGCACGGACGCCGAACCGCTCTCCGACGCGACGGACCTGCGCACCGAGTGGGCCGAGCCGGACGAGGCGACGGAGTGCGCGGCCGTGGGGTTCGCCGCGGGGGCGGCGCGACCGCTCGACGACGCCGAGGGCCGGGGTGCGCCGGTCGAGATCGGCATCGTCGTGCGCCCCGGTGCCCGCTCCCGGGCGCGCGCCTGGTCGGTCGAGCTCGCGACGGCACCGCCCGGTGGGCCGCCCGGGGGGTCGTGGGCGGGGTGCACGGGCGGGGCGCTCGTCGCCGAGGACGTGCTGGTCGGGCTGCTGAGCAACGACGAGGCGGCCACCCGGCCGCAGGGCCCGGGGCTGCAGGTGGTGCCCGCGCGGCGCTTCGCCGACCAGGCGGACCTCGTCGCGTGGGTCACGGCCGACGCGGGACCGGGCGCGTGGGCGCGCGCCGCCGCGACCCCGGGCCAGCTGAGGCGGCGCCGCGAGCAGGACGCGCGCGCCGACGTCCGGTGGCCGGTGCGGGTCGGACCGGTGCCGGCGGCCGGGGACGGGCACGCGGTGCGGGCGGAGGTCGCCGCGGCACTCGGGGGGCCGGCGGGCGAGGCGCTGCACGTCGCGACGACGACCCTGCTGTGCGGGCCGCCGGGGTACGGCACGACCGCGGCGGCGGCGGCGCACGCGCACGCGGCGTGGACCGCGGGCGCGCTCGACCTGCTCGTCTGGGTGGAGGGCGGCAGCCGTTCGGACGTCCTGGCCGGCCTCGCAGCGGCGGACCGGGTGGTCCACCCGACGACCGTGGGCGGCGCCGACGCGGAGGCCGCGCAGGCGTTCCTCGCCTGGCTCGCGTCGACGCGACGGCGGTGGCTCGTCGTGCTCGACGCCGTCCCCGACCCGAGCCTCGTGCACGAGCTGTGGCCGCGCGGAGCGACGGGGCAGGTCGTGGTCACGAGCGAGCGCAACGACGTGCTGCCGCGCACGGGCGGTCGCGTCGTCGCCGTCGACCGGCTGTCGAGCTCGCAGGCGGAGGCCTACGTGGAGGCCCGGCTCCCGGGCACGCCGCCCGCCGACGTGGCGCGCCTCGCGGACGACCTGGGGCGGCTGCCGCTCGCGCTCGCGGTCGCCGTCGCCGACCTGCGGGACACCGGGGGCGGTGCGGGCGAGTACGCGGAGCGGCTCGCGGAGCGGCGCCAGGAGCTCGCGCTGCCCGACGACGCGGGCGCCGACGTGGCGGCGACGGTCCTCGCGGTGACGACGCTGGCGGTGGACGACGCCGACGCCCGGCACCCGCAGGGACTAGCGCAGCTCGTCCTCATCCTCGTGAGCGTGCTCGGCCCGACGTTCCCGCTCGCGGTGCTCGCGACGGCCGCGGTGGGGGAGGGGGTCGAGTCCCTCGTGCGCCCGCGCTCGTGGCGGCGGTGGATCACGCCCGGGCACGGCATCACGCCCGCGGAGCTGCGCGAGGCGCTCGCGCACCTGTGCCGGGTCGGTCTGGCGTCGCTGGCCGACGACTCCGTCGACGGTGCGACGCTCGCCCGGGTCCACCCGCTCGTGCAGGAGGTGGTGCGCGCGCAGCTCGACGCGGCGACGCTCGACACCGCGCTGCGGACGGCCGCGGAGGCGCTCGCGGAGGCCTGGCCGCGCGACGGGGGGCCCGGCGCCACCGCGGAGCCGGTGTTCCGGACGTGCGCGTCGACGGTCGCGGCCCTCGACGTGCGGGGTGCGCTGTGGGACCCCGAGGGCCACCCGGTGCTCTGGGAGGTCGGCGCGAGCCTGTCCCGCGCCGGCCTGCCGCACGAGGCGGTCGTGCACTGGGAGCGGCTGGTCGAGGACGCGACGCGCACGCTGGGCGCGGAGCACCTCGACACGCTCACGGCGCGGAACAACCTCGCGCTCGCGCACCGTGAGGACGGGCGGCTCGACCGCGCGGTGCCGCTGCTGGTCGGCACGCTCGAGGACGCCGAGCGGGTGCTGGGCGCCGCGCACCCGGCGACGCTCACGAGCCGCAACAACCTGGCGATGGCGTACCGGGACGCGGGTCTCGTCGAGCGTGCGCTGGAGATGCTGCAGCGCAACCTGTCCGCGTCGCGCCGTCGCCTGGGCGCCGACCACCCCGACACGTTGACGAGCCGCAGCAACCTCGCGCTCGCGTACCGCGACGCGGGGCTGCTCGACGAGGCCCTTCCCCTGCTGGTGCGCGGTCTGGACGACGCCGAGCGGGTGCTGGGCCCGGACCACCCGGCGACGCTCGCGGCCTGCCGCGACCTCGGCCTGACGCACTGGCTGGACCGGCGCGCGGACCGTGCGCTGCCGCTGCTCGAGCGCGCCCTCGCGGACCGCGAGCGCGTGCTCGGCCCCGACCACCCCGACACGCTGACGAGCCGCAACGACCTCGCGCCCGCGTACCGCGACGTCCGCCGCCCGGACCGCACGCTGCCGCTGCTGGAGGACACCCTCGCGACCGCCGAGCGCGCGCTGGGACCCGACCACCCGGTGACGCTGACGAGCCGCGGCAACCTCGCGCTCGCGTACCGCGACGCGCGCCGGCCCGACCTGGCGCTGCCGCTGCTGGAGCGGATGCTCGCCGACGCGGAGCGCACGCACGGCTACCAGCACGCCGACACGCTGGCCTGCCGCGGCGTCCTGGCGCTCGCGTACCAGGACGCCGGGCGGCTGGACCGGGCGATCCCGCTGCTGGAGAGCACGCACGCCGACCGGCAGCGCGCGCTCGGGCCCGACCACCCGGACGCGCTGACGAGCGCCAACTACCTCGCCCTCGCGTACCGCGACGCGGAGCGCTACGGCGACGCGGTGCGCCTGCTCGAGCGCACGCTCGCCGACCGGCAGCGCGTGCTCGGCACGGACCACCCGGACACGCTCGCGACGCGCGGCGACCTCGCCCTGGTGCACCACGACGCGGGGCGGCTGGACCACGCGATCGCGCTCCTCGAGGGCACGCTCGAGGACCGGCAGCGGGTCCTCGGGCCCGGGCATCCCGACACGCTGACGAGCCGCAGCAACCTCGCGGTCGCGTACCGCGAGGCCGAGCGGACCGAGGAGGCCGTCGTCCTGCTGGAGCGGACGTTCGTCGACCGGCAGCGGATGCTCGGGCCGGACCACGCGGACACCGTCGCGAGCCGCGTCGTGCTCGTCGACGCCTACCGTGAGGTGGGCCGCTGGGACGACGCGCTCGCCGTCCTCGAGCGGGCCCTGCGGGACGACGAGCGGCTGCTCGGCCCAGCCGACCCGCAGACGTCCGGCAGCCGCGTGACCCTCGTCGACGCGTACCGGGAGGCGGGCCGGGACGAGGCCGCCGACGCGCTCGAGGCGGGGGAGCCGGTGGACGTCGCCCGCCGCCGCGGCGCCCGCCCACGCCGTCGCTCGGCCTGACCGGTGACGCCGCGACCGCCGCAGACGACCGTGACCAGCACCTGGACAGCACGCCCGGCGGGGAATGCGACCGCGGGACACCCGCTTGGTACGGCCATGACCACCTACGGGATCATCGGAGCAGGACACATCGGCAGCCAGCTCGCGCGCGCGTTCGTCGGGCTGGGCCACGACGTCGTCATCGCGAACTCGCGCGGACCGGAGACGCTCGCGTCGCTCGTCGAGGAGCTGGGGCCGCGCGCCCGGGCGGCGACGGCCCCGGACGCCGCCGCGGCCGCGGAGGTCGCCGTCGTCACGGTGCCGCTGCACGCGCTGCGCGCCGTGCCCGTCGAGCCGCTCGCCGGGAAGGTCGTGCTCGACACCAACAACTACTACTGGGAGCGGGACGGGCGGATCAACGCCCTCGACCGTGGCGAGGCGACGACCTCGGGCCTGCTGCAGGAGCACCTGCCGACCTCGAAGGTCGTCAAGGCGTTCAACCACATCGTCGCCGCGGAGATCACGACGGACGGACTCCCGGCGGGCTCCCCCGGCCGGCGCGCGCTCGCGACGTCGAGCGACCACCCCGAGGCCGTCGAGCTGGTGACCGCCCTGTACGACGCGCTCGGGTTCGACACCGTCGACGTCTCGCCGCTCAGCGAGTCCTGGCGCGTCGAGCGAGACCGTCCCGCGTACGGGGTGAAGCAGGACCGCGAGCAGCTCGTCGCCAACCTCGCGCTCGGGACGCGCACGCTCTGACCTCGCGACGGGCGGTCGCCGGGTGCGGTCAGGGCAGCAGGCTCTGCACCGCCCCGGCGACCAGCACGGCCAGCGCCGCGAGCAGGGCCGGTGCGGCGAGCGCCACCGTCGCCCGCGACCGCCACGCCGGCCCGAGCCGGCGCCGGGCCTGCCAGATCCCCACGGGGAGCGCGAGGACGGCGGGCACGCACGACCACAGGAGCAGGAACGCGGCGACGAGGGGCCCCCAGGACGACGGGTCGGCGAGGCCGTCGAGCACGTACGCGCCCGCGGCCAGGACCCCGACGCCCGAGACGGCGGCGAGCAGCAGCGCCGTCCAGCCGGTGACGCGCACCCACGGGTAGCCCGCGGTCGGGGCGACGGTCTGGGCCTCGGCCATGCGGCTCCTGTCCTGCGGCACCGGTCGGCACCCGGGGCGGGCGACCCCGGTCGGCGCGGCGGGCGGCACGTGCCGCGCCGGGTACCGCGCGTCGGGAGGGTATCGCGACGCACGACGCGGCCGCGCCGGTTCCGGGCACGTCGACACCGACGGGTGACGCGCGCGGCGTACCATCGACGGCGACCTGCCGCGCACGACGGAGCGCGGCGACCGACGACGGAGCGCACCCGATGCAGCGAGGAAGCGAGGCGGCCGCCCTGGCCTGCTCAGCCACCGGCTGACACCCGCCCGAGCACCGCACCACCTCGACGGCCCCCCGACGGGCCGTCCGACGGCACCGCCGTCGACGCTGCACACCCTCGGCCGGGTGACCCGCTTCCCCCACCGCCCTCGCGCGCGCCCCGCGGCGTGCCGTCCGGGCGGTCCCCGTCGTCCCGAGAGCGAGAACCCTCATGCACCCCCTGACCGAGACCGTCATCCGTACGTCCTTCGCCAACTGCTCGCGCCGCGAGGCGTCCAGCCTGACCCTGCCCGCCGACCTCGACACCCAGCCGTGGGACCGGCTCGACTACCTCGGCTGGGTCGACCGCAAGGCACCGCTGCGCGCCTACGTCGTCGTCCCCGTCGACGGCACCCCCGTCGGCGTCGCGCTGCGCGCCCCCGACACGGGCGGCCGGCAGCGCCGCGCCGTGTGCGCGTGGTGCGAGGACGTCATCGCCACCGACGACGTCTCCCTGTACGCCGCGCGACGCGGCGGCGCCGCCGGGCGCAAGGGCGACACGATCGGCACGCTGCTGTGCACCCGGTTCGACTGCTCCCGCAACGTCCGGCGCCGACCGACCCTCGTCGAGGCGGGCGAGGACCCCGCGGGTGTCGTCGAGCGGCGCGTCGCGGGGCTGCGCGAGCGCTCGCAGCGCTTCGTGCGCGAGATCCTGCGCGACGCCTGACCGGGAGCGGGATTCCGCCCCGGGCGGGCACGGGTGCAGGATGTGGCCCGTGCCCGCCGCGGGGCGGGTCGACCAGGAGGTCACGATGCAGATCGACGTCCGCGAGCAGCCGACCAGGACCGTCGCGGTGGTCCGCCGCGAGGTGCGGATGGACGAGCTCTCCGCGTTCTACGACACCGCCTACGGCGAGGTGGAGCGGGCGGTCGCGGAGGCCGGCGGGCAGGTCGTCGGGACGGCGGTCGGCTGGTACCACGGCATGCCGACCGACATGGTCGACGTCGCCGCGGGCTTCCCCGTCGAGGGTCTGGACGCCGGGCCGCTCGCCGGGCGCGTCGAGGTCGTCGAGATGCCGGGCGGTCGCGCGCTCGTCGCGCTGTACGTCGGCCCGTACGACGGGCTGGGCGCCGCGTGGCAGGAGGTCGAGGAGCGGCGGGCGCAGGACGGCACCGACGGCCGGGGCGACTTCTGGGAGGAGTACGTGACCGACCCCGACCCGGACGGCGACCCGGCGGCCAACGAGACGCTGCTCGTCCTGCCGCTGCGCTGACCGCCGGGCCGGGGCGTCAGGCCGACGGCACGTACGCGAACGTGTCGGGGTCCGGGCCCGTGCGCTCGCCCCGGTCGAGGGCGTCGATGTCCGCCATGTCGGTCGTCGACAGCTCGAAGTCGAACAGCGCGAAGTTCTCCTCCATGCGGCTGCGCGTCACCGACTTCGGGAAGACCACGTCGCCGCGCTGCACGTGCCAGCGCAGCGTGACCTGCGCGGGCGTGCGGCCGTGCGCCTCGGCGATGCGGAGCAGCGTGGGGTCGTCGAGCACCTTGCCCTGCGCGATGGGCGACCACGCCTCGGTGACGATCCCCAGCTCGGCGTCGGCGGCGCGGGCCGCGTCGTTGCGCAGGTACGGGTGCACCTCGATCTGGTTCACGGCGGGCGTCACCGTGGTCTCGTCGCGCAGGCGGTGCAGGTGCGCCGGCTGGAAGTTCGAGACGCCGATCGACCGGGCGCGGCCCGAGGCGTAGATCTCCTCGAGCGTGCGCCAGCGCGCGACGTAGTCCGCGACCGTGGGCAGCGGCCAGTGGATGAGGAACAGGTCGACGTGGTCGGTGCCGAGCGCGTCGAGCGAACGCTGGAACGCGTCGAGCGCGGCGTCGTGCTCCAGGTACCCGTTGTTGAGCTTCGTCGTGACGAAGACGTCGGAGCGGGCGAGGCCCGACTCGGCGAGCGCCGCACCGACGCCCTCCTCGTTGCCGTACATCTGCGCGGTGTCGATGTGCCGGTAGCCCACCTCGAACGCCTCGAGCACGACGCCCTTGGTGTCCTCCGGCGGCACCTGGAACACCCCGAAGCCGAGCTGCGGGATCTCGACGCCGTTGTTGAGCGTGCGGGTGGGGACCGTCGTCATGGTGGCTCCTGTCGTGCGGGTCGCCGCCCGCGGCTGCCGTACGGGCGTCGGTGTCGCGGTCCATCAGAACGCGCGCGGCGGCGGGCCGCACGCCGGGCCGGTACCGGCGGCCGGGGTCGGTGGTCGGTGTGCCGGTCGGTGTGGGCGGTCGGTGCGAGGGTCGTGCCGGGTCCGTGGCCGGGCACAGGTCCGGCGGGAGGCGGCCGACGGAGAGGGGTGCGACGTGACCGAGGTGGTGCTGTTCCACCACGCCCAGGGGCTCACGCCCGGCGTGCAGACGTTCGCGGAGGTGCTGCGCGCGGCGGGGCACACCGTGCACGTGCCCGACCTCTACGACGGGCGGACGTTCGACGACCTGGAGGCGGGCGTCGCGTACGCCGAGCAGGTCGGGTTCCAGGAGGTCGTGGACCGGGGTGTGCGTGCCGTCGAGGGGCTGCCGTCGGCGCTGGCCGTCGTCGGGTTCTCGCTGGGCGTCATGCCCGCGCAGACGGTCGCGCAGCGTCGCCCCGGCGTCCTGGGCGCGGTGCTCGTCGGCTCGTGCGTGCCGCCCGAGGCCCTCGGCAGTCCCTGGCCGGACCACGTGCCGGTCCAGGTGCACGGCATGGACGGCGACCCGGTGTTTGTGGGCGAGGGCGACGTCGACGCCGCACGCGAGCTCGTGGCGGCCGTTCCCGACGGCGAGCTGTTCCTCTACCCCGGCGACCAGCACCTGTTCATGGACGCGAGCCTGTCCGCCTACGACGAGGACGCCGCCGCCCTGCTCCGGGAGCGGGTGCTCGACCTCCTCGGCCGCCTCGGGCGCCCGCTCGGGTGACCGACCGACGCCCGCGCGGGTGACACGGCCCTCCCGGGCGGGTGACCGCGCCCGGCGACGGTCGGGTCCGCCGGCCGAGGTGCCGATGCCGCCCGCGACGGGTGCGCGCCGCGCTGCCCGCGGCGGGTGAGGGGTGAGCGGTGTCGGAGTGCGAGTACTACGGGACGTGCTCGTCCGCGCCCCCCACCGCCGTCCTCGTCGTGATGGTCGTGCTCTACGCGGCCGCGATCGCGCTCGGCATCTGGGTGTACAAGCGCATCCTCAACAAGGCCGGGTACAGCGCCTGGTGGATGCTGCTGATCGTCGTCCCCGTCGGGAACCTCATCGGGCTGGTGCTGTTCGCCGCGAAGGAGTGGCCGGTCGAGGCCGAGCTCCGACGCGTCCGCGGGCAGCTGCTCATGGCGCACGCCGGAGGGGGAGGAGCGGCGGACCGCGGCGTGGGCCGCACCTTCGGGGCACCCGACCCACGGTTCTCCGCACCGGACCCGCGGTTCTCCGCACCTGACCCGCGGTTCTCGGCGCCGGCGTCCCCCGACCCGCGGTTCGCAGGGCCTGCGTCGCCCGACCTGCGGTTCGGGGCGCCCGACCCGCGGTTCTCCTACGGCGCTGCGCCCGACCCGTTCTCCGCGCCTCCCGACCTGCCGGCCACGCCGCCCCCGGGCCTGCCGCCGTACGAGCCCCCGGTGCCGCCGCAGCGCTGATGACCGTCGCGCCGACGCGCACGGGCTCGCGCGTCCGCGCGGACAGCCGGGGAGCGGCGGCCCCGACCTGTGCGGTCGACTCGCCGCTCGCACGGCCGGGAGTGCCGGTGCGTCAGGCGTACAGGTCGTCGACGCGCACCGGGGCGCCCGGCAGCGGGTGGCCCGCAGGCGTGTGCAGCCCGTCCAGGACGAGGGCGTGCGCCCGCGCATAGGCGTTCTCGGCGCCCGCACCGGGCGGCAGCGCGCGGCTCACGGCCGAGACGAGGAGGACGACGTCGCCGGTCGCCACGTCGGCGCGCAGGGTGCCCTCCTCCTGCGCCGCGCGGACCAGGTCGTCGACCATGCCGACGATCTCGTCGCGCAACGCCCGCACGTCGGGGTCGCTGCCCAGGGCGGCGGCCTCGGCCGGTGGCACCGCGTCGACCAGGCGCAGCACGACCCGCAGGTGCGGCGACCACGCGAGGACGCGCACGAGGGCGTCCCACGGTCGCTCGCCCGCCCCGTGCGCGGCCCGCACGTCCTCGCGCACCACGCCCAGCGCGTCCACGACGACCGCCCGCACGAGCGCGTCCCGGTCCGCGAACCGGCGGTAGAGCGTGCCGATGCCGACGCCCGCGGTCCGCGCGACCGTCTCCAGGGCCACGTCGGGACCGACGTCGAGCAGCAGGGTGGTCGCGGCCGCGACGATGCGGTCCCGGTTGCGCCGTGCGTCGGCGCGAAGCACTGCGGCCATGGACCCCTCCCGCCCCGATGACCTCGCTCGTCGGCAGCGTAGTGCGACGTGCGCGCCGACGGTCGTCAGCGCGCGGTGCGGTCCCGGGGCTGTCTCCGGGACCGGCTGAGGGTCGTCGTCACGACCGGCGCGAGCAGGGCGACCGCCGACGCGACGCCCGCCGCGACCGCGACGACGTCGTCCCGCGGCGACCCCGTCGAGCGGCCCACGGCGATCCACGCGAGCCCCCACGCGAGCGCGAGCCCGATCGCGACCGCCAGCACCGCGCGGTGCCGCGCGTACACGGCGTAGGTGACGGCCAGTGCGGCGGCCAGCGCGAGGACGACGACCGACCAGGTGGTGGCGCCCAGCCCGAGCCCGCCGACGTCGGCCGCCACGAGCGTCGCCGCGATGTTCGCGAGCGTCGCGACGCTCACCCAGCCCAGGTAGAGGCCGACCGTGCCGTCGACGACGACCGCCTGCGCGGCCCCGTCGGGCGGCGTCGCGACGAGCCGCACGAGCAGCACCGACAGGACGACGAGCAGCGTCGCGATGACCGCGACGGAGGCGACGATCCAGCCCTGCTGCACGACGCCGATCCACAGCGCGTTGAGCACCATCGACGCGAGGACCCACCAGCCGGTCGCCCGCAGCCGGGGGACCGCGGCGTTCCGCGGCAGGGCGTGGTAGACGGCGTACACGAGCAGCCCCAGGTAGATGACGGACCAGATCCGGAACGCGGGGGTGTCGGGCGCGAGCGGCGTCGCGTCGGCGGACAGCGCACCGCCCGCCGCGTCCTCGACCGACCGGCCCCCGAACGCCCCCGCCCCGAACGCCGCCGCGACCACGGCGACGAGCGAGCCGACCACGACGACGACCTGCCGGACCCGGTCCGACGACGACGGGGCGAGCGGCAGCGGGCCGGCGGTGGCAGACGTCATGACCCCACCCTGCCGACCCGCGGGCGCGGCGGCATCCCGAGGCGTCGCGGGCGGGTGCGCCGACGTGGCGCCGGCTCGGCTCACCAGCGGCGCGGCGGCTCCACGTGCCCGTGCAGGCCCAGGTGGTCGCGCGGCGGGGCGTCGAGCTCGGGGACACCCGCGGCCTCGCCGGGGGTCGCGTCGAGCCCGGTGACGACGGGTCGTGCCGCCGCCTCCCGCCGCCACACCCACACGACCACCAGCCCCAGCCCGGCGGACGTGAGCGCGAGCACGAGGAGTGCGAACGCGGCGGACCTGTGCAGGAACGGGTCGTCGGACGTCGCGCGTCGCACGAGGTCCGCCACGAGCACCCCCTGGTGCCAGAGCACCCCGGCGGTCACGAGCCAGGCCGTCCGGAGCAGACGGCGGTGGCGCACCCGGTCCGCGGTCAGCGCGCGTGCGTAGACCGGCGTCCGCTCCCAGGTGTGCGCCGCGAGCGGGCGGCGGGCGTCGTCGGGCAGGTCGTCGCTCTGCACGGCGTCGCCGCCGCTCAGCCGCGGTCGATCAGGTCGCGCCAGGCCTCGTAGTGCTGGACGGCGATGCCGCGGAACCAGGCGTGGCCCGCGAGGGCGACGGCCACCTCCTGCGCCTCGGCCTCGAGCACCGCGGCCCCGTCGTCGTAGAACGTGAACTCGGCGCCGCCCGCCACGGCGGGCGCGTCCGTCTCCAGGCCGATCGTGTACGGCGTCGCGGCGGCCTCCGCGGCGGCGACCCCTGCGGCGGACTTCGCGAGGATGCCCGTCTCGCCCTGGGCGTGGTCGATGAACGTCACGATGCCGATGCGGTCGACGCGCGCGAGCACGGCGTCGAACAGAGTGCCGGGGCCCTCCGGGTTCGCGACCGTGGTGAGCCACCACGGCGCGTCGACGGACAGGTCGACGCCGGCGGGCATGGCGGCGCGCACGACGTCGAGCATGTGCAGCCACTGCAGGCTCGCCGCGTGCGTGTCCGCCTGCCACGACGGCAGGGTCCACGGCTCGACGTCGAGCTGCACGTGCGTGACCGGCCGGTCGTGCGTCGCGGCGGTCATCCACTGCACGGCGAGCGCGGGGTTCGCGAGCCAGGGGGCGTCACCGCCGAGCACGCCCGCGTCGACCCCGGCGGCGTCGAGCGCGACGAGCGCGTCCGTCATCCAGGTGGCCACCGGGCCCTCGTCGGACGCCCAGGGGGCGGACACGTGGACGGTCTGCAGGCCGTGCTCGGCGGCGAACGCGACGAGCTGCTCGGGGGTGGCGAACGCGTAGCCGGTGCCGCGGCCGTCGACCGACGGGTCGACCGAGTTGTCCCACAGCCACATCGCGGTGATGGCGGAGACCGCGGTCGGCTCGGCGGGCTCGGTCGTCGGGTCGGTCACGTCGCTCTCCTCGGCGCTGGTCCCCGCGGTCGCGGTCGTCCCAGCCTGCCCGTCGGCGGTCGTGGTCGCAGCCGGGTCGACGTCGGAGGCCGCGGCGAGGGAGGGGGCCACGATGCCGAGGGTCGCCGTCACGACGAGGGTGGCGACGGTGGTCAGGGTGCGGCGCAGCTGAGTCCTCATGGGTCTCCCATCGGCAGTGAACGCGCGCGAGCGCTGCGGAAAGAGGGGGTATGACTCCAGTGTCACCCGTCCGGGCGAGGAATCGCCGGGATGTGCGCGCCATCACGCGCCGGACGACCGACCCGGGGCGGCGTCGGAGCAGGGGCCGGTGCGGGGTGGGCGGTCAGCGCGTCGCGTCGAGCAGGCGTCGCCCGAGCGCCGCAGCCGTCTCGCGCAGCTCCGGGCACCCGACGACGCGGAACGGGGCGGGCAGGCGGACGAGCTGCTCGGCGTACCACCACGGGTTGCTCGTGCTGCCGACCAGACGCGTCGAGCCGTCGTCCACCGCCGTGAGCCGGCCCAGTGCGGGGCTGACCCACGCCGCGGCCTTCTCGACGGGCGCGTCGACCACGACCTCGGTGTCGTACTCCCAGCCCACGGCGAGGTGCTCCTCCAGCAGCGCGACGGGGTCCACGTCCGGCGCGGGTGCGCCCGGGGTGTCGAGGACCTCGGCGTGCTGCACGCGGTCGACGCGGTAGGCGCGGACCTCGTCGCGGGGCGTCCGGCACAGCAGGTACCAGCGGCCGTGCCGGACCACGACGGACCACGGGTCGACGTCCGACTCCCACTGCGAGCCGGCCTCGGAGCGGTAGGTGATCCGGACCTGGCGCTGCTCGGCGCAGGCCCCGACGAGGACGGCGGTCGTCGCGGGGGCGGGGCGTGCGGCGCCGCGGTCCGGTGCGGGCGCGGCGGTGCGGCGGACGACCTCGGCCTGCGCGGCGACGCCCGCGGGCAGTGCGCGCACGAGCTTGCCGAGCGCGGCCCCCACGGGGTCGGCCGGGTCGCTCGCGTCGTGGTGCCCGTCGAGCGTCGCCATGACCAGCGCGAGCGCCTCCGCCGCGCTGAACACGACCGGCGGCAGCCGCACGCCGCGCCCCAGGCGGTAGCCGCCGTAGCGGCCGCGCAGCGACTCGACGGGGATGTCCGCCTCGCGCAGCATGCCGACGTAGCGTCGGGCGGCCCGCTCGGACACGCCGAGCCGCTCGCCGAGCCGGTCGGCGGTGATGCCGGGGTGGGACTGGATGGCCTCCAGGGCGAGCAGCGCCCGGGCGGTGGGGCTCGTCTCCGGCACGTCGGTCCCCTCTCGTCGCGGCTCGGCGTCCCGTCGCCTGCCGGTCGGCGCGCCGGCGGCGTCCCGGGACCCGGAGGCGCGGCGTCGGATCCGGGCCGGCGTGCGCATCCGGAAGCACATCGTCCGGCATCGACCCTAGCGTCGCCGGCATGACGACGAACACGCTCAGCACGACCATCGCGGAGCCCTCGATCACCGCCGACGAGGCGGAGACGCTCCTGTTCGCCCTGGAGCGCTCGCGGGCCCAGCTCGCGTGGAAGGTCGGCGGCCTCGACGCCGAGGCGCTGCGCCGCCCCTTCCCGCCATCCGGCATGACGCTCGGGGGGCTCGTCAAGCACCTCGCACTCGTCGAGGAGCGGCAGATGGCCGAGTTCGTGGACGGCCGCCACCTCGAGGAGCCGTGGCGTCGGGAGAGGTTCGAGGCCGACCCCGACTGGGACTGGCACTCCGCCGCCGACGACACGCCCGAGGAGCTCTACGCGCTGTGGGAGCGGGCGGTCGCCCGCTCCCGCGCCGGCTGGGCGGCGGCCCTCGCCCGCGGAGGGCTCGACCAGCCCTCGCTCTGCACGCTGCCCGACGGCACGTCGCCGAACCTGCGCCGCGTCCTCGTCGACACGCACGACGAGGACGCCCGCCACGTCGGCCACGCGGACCTGTTCCGCGAGGCCGTCGACGGCCTCGTCGGTGAGGACCCGCCGCAGCCCTGACCCGCCGGCCGGCCCGCGCCCGCCGCGCCCGCCCGCGCCCCCCGCGCCCGCCGCGCCCGGGCGTGCTGGGTGACACCGACCTGGTGGGCGTGCCGGGGGCTGACGACGCCCACCAGGTCGGTGTCGACGCACCCGCGCGTGCGGGCGGGGGTCAGGGGGTGCCCGAGAGGCGCTCGCGGAGGAGGGCGAGCTGGTGGTGCAGGGCCGCGGGGACGCGGTCGCCGAACCCGGCGAAGAAGTCCTCCGTGAGGTCCGCCTCGACGGCCCACGTCCGCGGGTCGACGTCCAGCAGCGCGCGCAGGTCCTCGTCGGTCACGTCCAGGCCGGAGGTGTCGAGCGCGCCCGGGGCGGGCAGCAGCCCGACGGGGCTCGGCACGGCGCCGACGTCGGTGCGCTCGCCGCGCGCCCGGTCCACCTGCTCGACGATCCACGCGAGCACGCGGACGTTCTCCCCGAACCCGGGCCACAGGTAGCGGCCGGCGGCGTCCTTGCGGAACCAGTTCACCTGGAACACGAGCGGCCGGGTCGCCGGGTCGAGCGTCGCGCCCACGCGCAGCCAGTGCGCCCAGTGGTCGGCCATGTCGTACCCGCAGAAGGGCAGCATCGCGAACGGGTCGCGGCGCAGCTCCCCGACGGTCCCCTCCGCGGCGGCCGTCTGCTCGGACGACACCGTCGCGCCGAGGAACACCCCGTGCTCCCACGAGTGCGCCTGCGCGACCAGCGGCACGTTGGTGGCCCGGCGACCGCCGAAGACGATCGCGTCGAGCGGCACCCCGTCGGGGTCCTCCCACGAGTCCGCGATCGTCGGGCACTGCGCCGCGGCGACCGTGAAGCGCGAGTTGGGGTGCGCGGCGGGGCGGCCGCACCCCGGCTCCCACGGCTGGCCGGTCCAGTCGACGAGGCCCTCGGGCGGCTCGGGCGTCAGGCCCTCCCACCAGACGTCGCCGTCCGGCGTGAGCGCGACGTTGGTGAAGACCGTGTCGTGGTCGAGCGTGGCGATCGCAGCCGGGTTGGTGGCGACGCTCGTGCCGGGGGCGACGCCGAAGAAGCCCGCCTCGGGGTTGATGGCCCGCAGCGTGCCGTCCGGGCCGGCCCGCAGCCACGCGATGTCGTCGCCGAGCGTCTCGACGCGCCACCCCGGGAGCGACGGCGTGAGCATCGCGAGGTTCGTCTTGCCGCAGGCCGACGGGAACGCGGCGGCCACGTGGTAGCGGCGGCCCTGCGGCGACGTGAGCCGGACCAGCAGCATGTGCTCGGCGAGCCAGCCCTCGTCGCGCCCCATGACGGACGCGATGCGCAGGGCGAAGCACTTCTTGCCGAGCAGCGCGTTGCCTCCGTACCCGGAGCCGAACGACCAGATCTCCCGCGTCTCGGGGAAGTGCGCGATGTACTTCGTGTCGTTGCAGGGCCACGGCACGTCGGCGACCGCGGTGCCGGACACGGTCCGCAGCGGGGCGCCGACGGAGTGCACGGCGGGCACGAACGACGCGCCCGCGTCGATCATCGCGACGACGCGGCGGCTGACCCGCGTCATCGTCTGCATCCCGACGACGACGTACGGCGAGTCGGTGAGCTGCACGCCGAGCTGCGAGATCGGGCCGCCGAGCGGCCCCATCGAGAACGGGACGACGTACATCGTGCGGCCCCGCATCGAGCCCTCGAAGACGCCGGCGAGCTCGGCCCGCATGGCGTCGGGGTCGCGCCAGTTGTTGGTCGGGCCCGCGTCGGCCTGCGCACGCGAGCAGATGAAGGTGCGCGACTCGACGCGTGCGACGTCGGACGGGTCGGACCGGGCGAGGTAGCTCCCCGGGCGCAGCACGGGGTCGAGGGGGATCAGGGTCCCTGCCGCGACCATCCCGTCGAGGAGCGCCTGCCGCTCGGCCGGCGACCCGTCGCACCAGACGACGGCGTCGGGCTCGGTGAGGTCGGCGACGTCGGCGACCCACGCGCGCAGGTCCCGTCGGACGGTCGCAGCGCCGGTGCGGGCGGGGGTGCGGTCGACGGCGGGCGGCAGCGTCGTGACGGTCATGGAGTGCCTCCAGGCGAGGGACGGTGTGCGAAGGAACGGCTCCCTTCGATCCTCCGGTCAACCTGGTGGGTCCCGCTGGCTGGCTGGGCTGTCAAGTTTCGACGTTCTTGACATAGGGTGAAGCGGTGAGCAACGTACGCGCGGACCCGCCCGCACCGCCCGTCGTGACCGGCCCACCCGCCGCGTCGCCGCGTGCCGCCGACGCGCTCACCCTCGGGCGTCGCCTCCGGCACGCCCGCGCGGCCCGTGGCCTGACCCTCGACCAGCTCGGCAAGGCCGTCGGCGTCACGCCCAGCCTGCTGTCGCTCGTCGAGAACGGCCGTCGTGAACCTCGCCTGGCCCTGCTGCGGGACCTGGCCGACGCGCTCGGCGTCACCGTCCCCGACCTCCTCGACGACGAGCCGCCGACGCGCCGCGCCGCCCTCGAGATCGCCCTCGACCGGGCCCAGCAGACCCCCGTGTTCGCCCAGCTCGGGCTGCCCACGGTCCGCCCGGGGCGCTCGCTGCCGCTGCCCGTGCTCGAGCAGCTCGTCGGCCTGCACGGCGAGCTCGCGCGGCGTGCCACCGAGGCGGTCGCGACCCCCGAGGAGGCCCGCCGCGTCAACACGCAGCTGCGGCTCGAGCGGCAGGCCCGCGACAACCACCTGCCCGAGCTCGAGGCGCTCGCCGAGGACATGGCCCGCCGCGCCGGCTACACGTCGGGGGCGCTCACCCACCGCGCCGTCTCCCGGATGGCGGAGCAGCTCGGCCTGGAGATCCGGCACGTCGACGACCTGCCGCACTCCACCCGCACCGTGACCGACCTCGCGAACGGGCGGATCTACCTGCCGCCCGCGTCGACGCCCGGCGGGCACGGCCTGCGCTCGCTCGCGCTGCAGGCGATCGCGCACCGCGTGCTCGGCCACCAGCGCCCCACGTCGTACGAGGACTTCCTGCGCCAGCGCCTCGAGATCACGTACTTCGCGTCGTGCTGCCTCATGCCGCAGTCCGCCGCCGTCGCGTTCCTCGACGAGCGCAAGCGCGCCAAGGACCTGGCGATCGAGGACTTCCGTGACGCGTTCGGCGTGACCCACGAGGCCGCGGCGCAACGGTTCACGAGCCTCGCGACGCACCACCTCGGCATCCGTGTGCACTTCCTGCGCATCGGCGACGACGGCGCGATCTTCCGTGCGTACGCGAACGACGGCCTCGTGCTGCCGACCGACGTGACGGGGGCGATCGAGGGCCAGATGGTGTGCCGCCGCTGGGCCGTGCGCCGCGCGCTCGCCCGCCGCGACCAGGCCACCGAGTCCTACCAGTACACCGACACCCCCGCCGGCACGTTCTGGTGCTCGACGCAGACGGGGTGGGCCACGACCGGCAAGGTCGCGCTCGCCGTGGGCGTGCCGTTCGCGTCGGCGAAGTGGTTCCGCGGCCGGGACACCACGACGCGACGCCGCTCGACCTGCCCCGACGAGGCGTGCTGCCGTCGCCCGCCCGCCGACGCGGCCGCCCGCTGGGCCGACGCGTCCTGGCCCAGCGCGCGCATCCACCAGCAGGTCTTCTCCGCCCTGCCGACGGGCGCGTTCCCGGGCGTCGACGCGACCGAGGTCTACGCCTTCCTCGACCGCCACGCGGCCCCGGAGGACCCGACGGACGCCTGACCCCGACAGGCCCCGAACCCGGCGGGCGCCATGCGCAGCCGGCCCCACCCTCCCGCCCCGCCGCGACGGAGACGTCCCGCCGCGAACGGGACCTGCACGTCGCGCTCTC
Organism: Cellulomonas fimi ATCC 484; assembly: GCF_000212695.1. Classification (NCBI taxonomy): domain Bacteria; kingdom Bacillati; phylum Actinomycetota; class Actinomycetes; order Micrococcales; family Cellulomonadaceae; genus Cellulomonas; species Cellulomonas fimi. Next base: position 141,665 of record NC_015514.1, read on the forward strand.
GCCTCGTCGTCGTTCTCGCGGGCAGGTGTCGAGCGGGCGGGGGGAGTGGGTCGGAATGTGAGATGACACCCGTTCGGCGCTTGACAAATCGAGAAGCGCTTCGTGTTGCAGGGGTGGAGAAGCGGGCCTACGTTCGCGGCGTGGCGGTCGACGCCGCATCTCGACGAGGGACGTGGGAGCCGGTGCAGAGCACCGCCGGCCGGCCCGCGACCGGCGGGGTGACGCGTCGCCGGGGAGCAGGCAGACATGACGCAGGTCGTCGCCCCCGCCGCCGAGCGCGTCCAGCGGCCGCCGCTGCGCAAGGTCCGCTACAACCGGCGCGAGGCGCTCGCGGGCTACCTCTTCATCTCGCCGTGGATCGTCGGGTTCCTCGTCTTCACCGCCGGGGCGATGATCGCGAGCCTCGTCATCTCGTTCAGCAGCTACAACCTGGCGACGAACACCGCCCGGCCCGCCGGCGTCGACAACTACACGGGGCTGCTCGAGGATCCCCGTGTCGCGACCGCGCTGGGCAACACGCTGTTCTACGCGCTGCTCGCCGTCCCGCTGGAGATCGCGTTCGCGCTGTTCCTCGCCTCGTTGCTGGCCAACGTCGGCCGCGGCGCGGGCGTCTTCCGCACGCTGTTCTACCTGCCAAGGATGACGCCTGTCGTCGCGACCGCCGCGGTGTTCTTCCTGCTGCTCAACGGCAACACGGGCGCGGTCAACGACTTCCTGGCCGTATTCGGGATCGAGGGGCCGCAGTGGCTCGTCGACCCGGCGTGGATCAAGCCGTCGATCGTGCTCATGCAGCTGTGGGCCGTGAGCGGGACCATGGTGATCTTCCTGGCCGCGCTGAAGAACGTCCCGCGCGAGCTCTACGAGGTCGCGTCCCTCGACGGTGCGGGCCGGTTCCGGCAGTTCTGGTCCATCACGCTGCCGATGATCTCCGGCGCCATGTTCTTCAACGTCATCGTCCTGACGATCGCGGCGTTCCAGGTGTTCGACCAGGCGTACCTGCTGTTCTGGCGCGACCAGACGAACGCCTCGCCGGAGGCGTCCCTGTTCTACGCCGTCTACCTGTTCCAGAAGGCGTTCCGGCAGTTCGACTTCGGGTTCGCGGCGGCCATGGCGTGGCTGCTGTTCGTCATCATCCTGCTGGTCACGCTCGTGCAGACGACGTTCGGCAACCGGTTCGTCTACTACGAGGGGGACCGCTCGTGACCACCGTCGGAGCCCCCCGTCCGGCCGCCACCGCGCAGGCCGCACCCGTCGCGCTGGCCGGCGCGACCGTCGCGCGTCCCGCCGCCCCCGAGCCGCCGCGAGGACCGCGCCGCCCCGCGGTCCGGGTGCTGCTGTGGGTGCTCCTGATCGCGTTCGCCGCGATGTTCCTCTACCCGTTCGTCTGGCTGCTGTCGGCGTCGCTCAAGGGCCGCGGGCAGGTGTTCGACAACGCGCTGTGGCCCGACTCGCCGCGCTGGGACAACTACGTCACCGTCTGGTCCGAGCTGCCGCTCGTGCACTGGATGGTCAACAGCGTCGCGATCGCGCTGCTCGCCGCCGTCCTCGTCGCCGTCTCGTCGTCGCTCGTCGCCTTCGGGTTCGCGTACTTCCGGTTCCCGCTGCGCGGCCTGCTGTTCGGGCTCGTGCTCGCGACGATGATGCTGCCCGGAGCGGTGACGATGATCCCCGTCTACCTCGTCTGGAAGGAGCTCGGGGCGCTCGGCACGTGGATCCCGCTGTTCGGGGCCAACCTGTTCGGGTCCGCGTTCTACATCTTCCTGCAGCGGCAGTTCTTCCTCGGGCTCCCGCGGGAGCTGTTCGAGGCCGCCCGGATCGACGGTGCGTCGTACTGGTCGATGTTCTGGCGCATCGCGATGCCGCTGTCCGTGCCGTCGTTCGTCATCGTCCTGCTGTTCGAGTTCCAGGCGTCCTGGAACAACCTGCAGGCCGCGCTCATCTACCTCAACGCCGGCTCGCCGGAGGACTTCACCGCGCCGCTCGGCATCGCCTACGCGATGACGAAGTACAGCCCGACGGCCGGCGGCCAGGGCGACTACCAGTACGTGATGGTCGCGTCGCTGCTCGTGACGCTGCCGATGCTCGCGCTGTTCGCGTTCGGCCAGCGCTACTTCATCGAGGGCGTCGCGACCACGGGACGCAAGGGCTGACGCCGGCCGCCGGCGACCCCGGCGCGACGGCACCGACGACAAGGGGACCGAGATGACCACCAGACGCCGCACACTCACCGCGCTCGTGCCCGCCACCGTGCTCGCGCTCGCCGCGTGCGGGGGAGGGGGCGACGCGCAGGACGTCGCCGCCGAGGTCGACTTCTCCGCCGCCCCGACCGGCACCATGAAGGGCTGGGCGTTCGACAACGCCGACGACGTCGGCGAGGCCCGCATGGACCACGCCGCCGAGCAGCTCGGGGACGTCGAGATCGACCTCGACCAGACCGCGTTCGACGCGCAGAAGTTCACGACCCGCGTCGCCGGCGGCGAGGTGCCCGACGTCGTGCAGATGGACCGGCGGTTCGTCGCCACCTACGCGGCGCAGGACCTGATCCTGCCGCTCGACGAGTGCCTCGCCGCGCACGACGTGGACCCCGACGAGCGCTGGTACCCGTTCGTCGTCGACGACGTCACCTACGAGGACCAGGTGTGGGCGGTGCCGCAGTTCTACCAGCCGCCCGCGATCCTGCTGAACATGCGGGTCATGAACGCCGCGGGCGTGACGCCCGACCAGATCGACCCGTCGAAGCCCGACGTGCTGCTGGCCGCGGTCGCCGCGATGTACCGGGAGTCCGGCGGGGTGCCGACGACGCTCGGCTTCGACCCCGTCGCCACCGGCCAGGCGGGGCTGTGGGTGCTGTCGCAGGGCGGCACGCTCATCGACGAGGAGGGCCGCCCGACGCTCGACGACCCGGCGAACACCGCGGCGCTCGACCTGCTCAAGCAGATCATGGACGCGCAGGGCGGGTACGCGAAGGTCAAGAGCTTAACCGACTCGTTCGACACCTTCGGCGACAACAACCAGTTCGTCGCCGACCAGGTCGGCGCGCAGGTCAACGCGCAGTGGTACCCGAACGTGCTCTCGCCGTACGTCGGCGATGTCGAGCTCGGGGCGGTCCCGCTGCGCGGCGCCGACGGCGAGCCGTTCTCCGTGGCGTCCGGCACCGCGTTCGTGATCCCGGCCGGTGCGCAGAACCCCGGCGCGGCGTGCGCGTGGATGCTCGAGCTCACGACCCTCGAGGCGTGGGAGGCCGCCGGGGAGGCGCGTGCCGCGACCCGCGAGGCCGACGGCGGCATCAACACGGGCCTGTTCACGGGCTCGCCCGAGGCGGACCAGGTGCTGCGCGACGCGTACGTCGTGCCGACGGGCGACGCCGGCTTCGACCAGGTGATCGCGACGTACTACGACGTGCTCGGCTACGGGCAGACGTTCGGGGCCTCGCCCGCCGGGCAGGACATCGAGGGTGAGCTCAACAACGCCGTGACGGCGACGCTCCTCGGCGACAAGAGCGCGCAGGAGGCGCTCGACGAGGCGCAGGCGGCCGCGCAGCGTGCCTACGACAACGTGACGGGCGGCTGAGCGGGCCTCACCCGCACACCGCGGTCGTGTCGTTCGCGGTGAACGGCTCCCGGCCGGCCCTGCGCGTCTGCGACGGCGCGGGGGCGTCCGGGGGCGTCGCCGCGCCCGGCGTCGCGGTGCTCTCGCCGGGTCCCGGTGCCGTCGCGTCGGGCGCGGTGCCCCCGGGCGCAGGCTCCCCGGCGGGCGTCCCGGGCGTGCCGAGCGCGGGACGGTCCGCAGCCACGTTCGCCCACAGCTCGTCCGCCTCGGCGGTCCAGTCGACCTTGTTCTTGTTGGTGCGCGCCGGGGTCCACGGCACCGTCACGAACGTGATGTCCTCCGCCCGCAGCGACCGCAGGCTGTAGACCAGCCCGAGGGCGTCGCCCTTGAGCCCCTCGTCGACGGTGAGCGAGCTCGTCCCCGCGCTGAGGAACCGCGTGAGCTGCGGGACGTCGGTCAGGACGTTCTTCGCGAGCACCTCCTGGACGATCGCGGCGACGAGCCGCTGCTGGTTGCCGATCCGGTTGATGTCGGACCCGTCGCCGAGGCCCTCCTCGCCGTCGCGGGCGCGGGCGAACGCCAGGGCCGTCGGGCCGTCGAGCACGTGCCGGCCGGCGGGCAGGTCGAGCCCCGCCTCGGTCGCGCGCATGTGCTGCGGGACGCAGATCGGCACGCCGCCGATCGCCTCGACCATGTCCTCGAACCCGGCGAAGTCGACGACGACCGCATGGTCCGCCAGGACCCCCGTGCTGGCGTGCACCGTGCGCACCGTGCACGCCGCCGCCGACGCGAGGTCCTGCCCGGCGTCCCACCCGCGGGAGAACGCCTCGTTGAACATCGTGTGCTCCGACGCCCGGGTGGTCCCGCCGCCGGTCACCGGGCACGCGGGGATGTCGACGAGCGAGTCCCGGGGGATGGAGACCACCTCGACGCGCTCCCGGTCGGCCGACACGTGCACGAGGAGCGTCGTGTCCGAGCGCCGGCCCGGTTCGCACCGCCGATCTCCGCGTTGCGCCCGTCGCGCTGGTCCGACCCCAGCACGAGCAGGTTCACGGGCCGCCCGCTCGCGGCGTCGTCCGGGTCCGGCGGCTCGGTCGCCGTCGGCTGCGGGATGTCGTCGACGAGGCCCGCCATGTCGACCGTCTCCATGTTGCCGACGAGGTTGCGCAGCGTCACGGCGACCGCCGTCCCGCCGAACGCGACCACGGCGACGGCGGTCAGGGCGACGGCGCGCACGACGCGGCGACGGCGCAGCCGGCGTGCGTGGCGGACGGGTCGGGGGCGGTCCACGGCGGCGTGTGAGCGGGGCACCGTTCGAGCGTAGGAACGCAGGTCACGGCGCGGGCGCGGTCCCGCGGAGGTGCTGTGCAGGGGCTGTGCGGATGGCGCGGGCGGCGCGTGCGCGCCGGGCTCCGGCGTGTCGTCAGGCGTGGCCGGAGTGCTCGTGGGCGCGGTGCGAGGCCGTCTCCACCTGGAACGTCGAGTGCTCGACCGAGACGTCGAAGTGCCGCGCCACGCACTCCTGCAGCTCGTCGAGGATGCGCCCCGCGTGCCCGTCCGAGAAGCAGCCGTCGTCCACGACGACGTGTGCGCTGATGACCGGCAGCCCTGTCGCGATGAGCGACGCGTGCAGGTCGTGCACCTCGCGGACGTGCTGCACGCGCAGCAGGTGCGTCCGCACCTCGTCGAGGTCGAGCCCGGGCGGCGTGGACTCCAGCAGGACCGCCGTCGTCTCCCGCAGGAGCCGCAGCGCGCGCGGGAGGATCAGCGCGCCGATGAGCAGCGCCGCGACGGCGTCGGCCCGCAGCCAGCCGGTCGTCGCGATGACGACCGCCGCGACGACGACCCCGAGCGAGCCGAGCGCGTCGTTCGCGACCTCGAGGAACGCGGCGCGCAGGTTGAGGTTCGCGGACCGCCCGCCGGCGAGGACCGCCAGTGCGACGAGGTTCCCGACGAGTCCGACGAGGCCGAACACCACGAGCGTCGACGACGGGATCTCGGGCGGCGTCACGAGCCGCTGCACGGCCTCGACGAGCACGTACACGCCGACCGCGAGCAGGACGGCCGCCTGCCCGAGCGCGGCGAGCACCTCCGCGCGCCGGTACCCCCAGGTGCGCGCGGGGGACGGGGGGCGGCGGGACAGGTGCGCGGCGACGAGCGCGAGCGCGAGCCCGCCGGTGTCGGTCAGCAGGTGGGCGGTGTCGACGAGGAGCGCGAGGCTTCCCGTGACGACGGCGCCGACGGCCTGCGCGAGCAGGACGACGACGGAGACGCCGAACGCCGCCGCGAGCCGTCCGCGGTGGTCGGCCGCGCCGTGCGCGTGCCCGTGGTCGTGTCCCATGCCTGCCTCGTCGTGCGGCCGCCCTCGGGCGGGGTCGTGCGGGTCCTGCGTCCGAGCCTGGCGTGTGTCGGAGGCCCCCGCAATGATCGTGCACGAACGCCCGGCGGCGCTCCACGCGCCGCCACCTGCACCGACGCACCGACGCACCGGACGCACCGACGCACCGACCTGCACACGACCGACCCAGCACCGACGCACCCAGGAGCACGCATGTCCTTCCAGGCCTACCTCGACACGATCGAGGACAAGACGGGACTCACCCCGCGCCAGCTCGTCGACCTCGCGACCGCCCGCGGCTACGGACCGGGCACCAAGGCGGGGGAGATCCTGGCCTGGCTCAAGGAGGACTACGACCTCGGCCGCGGGCACGGCATGGCGCTCGTGCACGTCATCACGAAGGGCCCGTCGATCAGCGGCAAGCACGTCGGCACCGACGGCACCCACCGCGACGAGTCGGACACGCTCTGGCTCGACGGGAAGGCGACGCGGCCGGCCCCCTGACGGCCGCGTCACCTCCCGCCCGGTGGTCGCCGCGCCCCTGCGGCGGTCACCGCCCGGCGCGCACCCCCGCGGCGGCGCCGGCGTCCGCACCCGCGCCGACCGGTCCCTCCTCCGGGCCGGCGCGGGTGCGAGCCGGTGTCAGGCGGCCCGGTCCCACCCCTCCTGGTGACCGTTCCGCCCGACGTCGCTGCGTCCGTGGCCGTGGCCGTGACCGTGACCGTGGCCGGGACGCGGGTCGGTGGGGCTCGCCACGCCGTTCACGGCGGACGTGTCGAGCGCGAGGCTGTACGTCGCGAACGCGACCGCGGCCGTCATGATCCGCAGCGCCTCGCGGTTCACGTTGGCCAGGTCGTCGCCCGGCGAGTGGTAGTTCGGGTCGTACGCGACGCCGGCCTGGCCGCCGAACAGGGCGACCTCCGCCTCCGTCTTGCGGCCGTCCGCACCCGTGAACAGGCCCGACGCCGGGACGCCGTTGAGGATGAAGGCCTGGTAGTCGGACCGGCCCGAGAACTGCGTGTCGACCCACGGCTGGCCGATCGAGTCGAACCAGTCGGTGAAGACGTCCTCCGTGGCGGCGGAGCCCTCGGGCACGGGCACGGGCGCGGGGTACGTCGACTGGTCGGCGTCGTACACGCCGATCACGTAGTTCGGCGAGCCGACCATGTCGAAGTTCAGGTAGGTCGCGATCGCGTCGAGCTCCCCGGGCTGGGTCGCGAGCTCCTCGACGTACTCGGTCGACCCGACGAGGCCGAGCTCCTCGGCTCCCCACCACGCGAACCGCACGGCGTTCGGGATCTTCTTGTCGCGGCCGAGCTGGACGGCGGTCTCGAGCAGGACCGCGGAGCCGGTGCCGTTGTCGTTGATGCCGGGGCCGTCCTCGACGCCGTCGAGGTGCGCGCCGAGCATGACGACGTTGTCAGCCCGGCCCGCACGTGTCTGCGCGATCACGTTGAAGCTCTCGCGCTGCTCGGGGTGCGCCCGCGTGTCGAGCGTGACCGTGACCGGTCCCGCCGCGACGAGGGCCTGCCCGTCGGCCTGCCGCAGCCCCGCGACGGGAACCGTGGCGACGCCCTCGGCCCCGAGCGTGCCGTTGAGCAGCACGTCGGGCACGTTGTTGTAGACGAGGACCGCGACGGCGCCCTCCGCCTGGGCGGTCGTGGCCTTGGCTGCGAACGAGCAGTTGCCGCCGCGGCTGACGAGCGCGACCTGGCCGGTGGCGTCGACGCCGTCCCACGCGGCGGCGGTGCAGCCGAAGGGGTCGGCGGGGGTGACCAGCGGCGCGGTGACGCCGGTGTCGGGCGTGTTGGGTGCGAAGGTCATCTGGTCGACCTCGTACGTCGCGCCGCCCGCGACGGTGAGCGTCGCTGCGTCGACGACCTCGAGGTCGAACGTGAAGGGGTCGCGCGTCGTGGTGTAGCCGGCCTTGCGGAGCGTCTTCTCGACGTACCGGGCGCTGGCCTCGTAGCCGTCGGTCAGGGCCGCGCGGTTGCCGTCGTTCCGGTCGGCGATGCGCTGCAGCTCCTGCAGGTGCCGCCAGACGGCCCGCTCGGAGACCTTGCCGGCGAACTTCTCGGGCGTCGTGGGGCGGGGGCCGTGCGACGGCCCGTCGAGGGCGACGGCAGGCGTCGCGACGGCCGTGCCCGCGAGCGCGAGCGTGGCGACGAGGACGGCGAGCTTGCTGCGGTGCGGCACGGCGGACCTCCGTCGATCGAGCGGGCGGGACGCTGTGCATGGTAGCCATGACCGCAGTCATAAGGAAGGGTCACGCGTGCGGACGCCGACGGACGAGCGCTCCGAGCCGGGGTGGGCCGGCGAGGCCACGCGGCGCGGCGCGGGTCGTCCGACCCGGGCGCAGGGGGGCCGTCAGGCGGGACGGTCCGCCGCCTCCAGCACCTGCGCCGCGTGCTCGGTGCGCAGGAGGAAGTCGTGGATCGTGGTGCGGCTCGTCGTGAGGCACGCGATGCGCGCGTCGAGCCCCGCGAGCTCCTCCGCGAGCATCTGCGCGACCGTGCGCGGGCAGGATGCCGCGAGGTCCTCGTCCTGCGTGCGCTCCAGGTCGAGCACGACCTTGGCCAGCCGCGTCGGGAGGCCTGCCCGGACGAGGCCGACGGCCCGCTCCACCTGGGCGACCGCGGCCTCGTCGTACTCGCGGTAGGTGTTGGCCGACCGCGCCGGTGCGATGAGCCCCTGCTCCTCGTAGTAGCGGAGCAGGCGCGTCGAGACCCCGGTCCGCCGGGACAGCTCACCGATCCGCACGACGACCTCCAGCCCGATGCTTGACCTTCACACTGATGTCAAACTCTAGCGTCGTAGGCATGGACACACGCCTCCCCTGGCCGAGCCTCCTGGTGCTCGGCGGAGCCACGTTCGTCATGGTCACCGGCGAGATGCTGCCGACGGCCGTCCTGCCCGAGATGAGCCACGACCTGGGCGTCGCCGAGTCCCGCACCGGCCTGCTCGTCTCCCTGTGGGCCGCGACCGTCGTCGTCGCGACCTTCCCCCTCGTCCGGCTCACCGCGCGCCTCGACCGGCGGACCGTCGTCGTCGGCGCCCTCGCCGTCTTCGCCGCCTCCTCGGCCGGCACGGCGCTCGCCCCCACCTACGAGGTCGCCGCCGGCGCGCGCGTCGTCGGCGCCGCCGCCACCGGGCTGCTGTGGGCGAGCGTCAACGCCCACACCGCCGACGTCGTGCACCCCACCCGGCTCGCACGCGCGATCGCCGTCGTGCTCGGTGGCGCCACGATCGGCATGGTGCTCGGCACGCCGCTGGCCAGCGTCGTCGCGCGGGTCTGGGACTGGCGCGGGGCGTTCGGCGCGCTCGCGGCCCTCGCGGTCGTCGCGGCCGTCCTCGTGCGGGCGCTGGTGGTCGGCGCGCCGCGCGCGGGTGCACCCGGGACGGCGGTCGGGGCCCCCGACGGTCCGGCGGCCGCCAGCGGGCGCGGCGCGCTGCGGCCCGTCCTCGCGGTGACGGCGCTCGTCGGGCTCGTGCTCGTGGGGCACTTCGCGGCGTTCACGTTCGTCACGCGCCTCGTCGAGCAGCCCGCCGCGCGGCTCCCCGGCGGCGTCAGCGGCCTGCTGCTGCTGTTCGGCGTCGCCTCCGCCGTCGGCGTCGCGGTCGTCGGCCGCATCGGCGACCGGCGCCTCGACACGACGCTCGTGGTCACGACCGTGCTCGTCGCCGGGTCGCTCGCCGCGCTCCTCGGCGTCGGCGGCGACCCCGCGCTCGCGACTCTCGTCGTCGTCGCCTGGGGACTCACCACCGGGGCGCTGCCGCCGCTCGCGCAGGCCGCGATCCTCGGACTCGCCGGCCCCGCGCACCGCACGACGGCGGGCACCCTCATCCCGGTCGTGTTCAACCTGGGCATCGCGGTGGGCGCCGCGCTCGGCTCCGGGATCGTCGAGCGGGCCGGCCCGGACGCGCTGCCGCTACCCGCCGCCGCGGTCGTGCTCGTCGCCGCAGCCGGGCTCGCGGGGGTCGCGCGGTCGGCTCGCCGGACGTCCGGGGCGTCGGTGCAGCGAGGCGCTCGCGCCACCGACGTCGAGGACGCGCGGACGGCTCCGTCCACCCGGTGAGAGTGCCACCCTGGGCACGAGCGAAGGAGGACGACGATGCCCCGCTACCTGATCGGCGTGGACTTCGACGAGGGCGCCGACCCGACACCGATGGACCGGTGGGCCCCCGAGGAGATCACCGCGCACCTCGAGTACTACGGCGCCCTGAACCGCGAGCTCGAGGCGAGCGGCGAGCTCGTCGGGTCGACCATCCTCACCGGCCCCGACCTCGCCAAGATCGTCCGGTCCGACGGCGCGGGCGCGCCCGTCGTCACCGACGGCCCGTTCCCCGAGTTCAAGGAGTGGCTCGCGGGCTTCCAGGTCGTCGACGTCGAGACCGAGGAGCGGGCCGTCGAGATCGCCGCGTGCGTGTCGGCGGTTCCCGGCCGCGGCGGCCGCCCGACGCAGCAGCGCGTCCACGTCCGCCGGATCATGGACGACGGCGGCCCGTCCGGCGCCGACGAGATGCTCGACTACCTGCGCACCGCGGACGGGCTGCCCTGACGGGACCCGACCGGCCGGTGCGCGCGCTGACCGGTGCCGACGAGGACCTGCTGCGCACGCTCGCGCCGCAGGTCCTCGCGGTGCTCGGCCGCCGCACCCACGACTTCGGCGCCGCGGAGGACGCGGTCCAGGAGGCGCTGCTCGTGGCCGCGACGCACTGGCCGCGCGACGGCGTGCCCGACCGGCCCTTCGGGTGGCTGCTCCAGACGGCCACCCGCCGGCTGCTCGACGCGGTCCGCAGCGACCGGGCGCGGCGGGCGCGCGAGGAGCGGTGGGCGACCGACGCGGCGGTGGGCACGACTCCCGTCGCCCGCGACGACTCCCTCACGCTGCTCTTCCTGTGCTGCCACCCGGTCCTCACACCCGCCTCGGCCGTGCCCCTGACGCTGCGCGCGGTCGGCGGGCTCACGACCGCGGAGGTCGCCCGCGCGTTCCTCGTGCCCGAGCCGACCATGGCGCAGCGCATCAGCCGCGCGAAGCGTCGCGTCGCCGAGGCCGGGTCGACGTTCGCCCTGCCCTCGCCCGACCAGCGTGCCGACCGGCTGCGCAGCGTCCAGCACGTGCTCTACGTGATGTTCACCGAGGGGTCGACGAGCACGCGCGGCGCCGCCCTGCACCGCGTCGACCTCTCCGACGAGGCCATCCGCCTCACGCGCTGGCTGCACGCGCTCGAGCCGGACGACCCCGAGGTCGCCGGGCTGCTCGCGCTCATGCTGCTCACCGACGCACGGCGCGCGGCCCGCACCGACGCCGCCGGCGACCTCGTTCCGCTGCCCGAGCAGGACCGTGCGCTGTGGGACGCCGCGCTCGTCGCCGAGGGGCTCGCGCTGCTGGACCGGGCGCTGGCCGCGAGGTCCGTCGGCGAGTACCAGCTGCAGGCCGCCGTCGCGGCGGTGCACGACCGAGCCCCGACCGCCGCCGACACCGACTGGCCGCAGGTCGTCGCGCTGTACGGGCTGCTCGAGCGCATGACCCGCAGCCCCGTCGTCGCCGTCAACCGGGCCGTCGCCGTCGCGATGGTCGACGGGCCCGAGGCGGGCCTGCGGCTGCTCGACGGAGTCGACCTGCCGGGCCACCGCCTCGACGCCGTGCGGGCGCACCTGCTGGAGTCCGCGGGCGACCTGCGCGCGGCCGCCGACGCCTACCGTCGGGCGGCAGCCCGGGCCACGTCCGTGCCTGAGAAGCGCTACCTCACCGTCCGCGCCTCCCGTCTCACCACCCCACCCTCCTGACCGGCCCACCGTCCGTCGACGAGGCCGACGTCGTCGTCCAGGTCCCCCGAACGGCGACGACGTCGGTCTCGCGTCCGGGCTGCGGGGGAGGGGCGTGGAGGTGCGGGCCGTGGGGGGCGGGCGGAGCATGGAGGGGCGCTCCGGAGGTGTGGCGTGGCGGCTCGAGAGGGCAGGAGCAGCACCATGGGGATCGACGACCTGCAGGACAAGGCCTCGGACGCGCTCGGCAGCGAGAAGGGCGAGAAGGCCAGCGACGCCGCCCTCGACAAGGGCGCGGACGCGGCGTCGTCGGCGACCGGCGGCGGCCACGACGAGCAGATCGACAAGGCGCAGTCCGCCGCCGACGAGCGCGTCGGCGACCAGTGAGGACCCCGGCGGGCGGCACCGACGCCGCCCGCCGGCTCCCCGCGCCCCGGTCGGCCTCGTCACGGCCCCGCCGCTGGGCCGGCGGTCGACGGGCGGGCGGCGACCGTGTGGCCGGGCCGTCGGGGCGGACCTAGGGTCGGCGGGGTGACGGCCCCGCTGCACGGCCAGCCCTCCGCGAGCGCGCCCCCGCCCGGCGACGCCCAGGCCGCGACGACGCGCCAGCCCGGGACCGCGAGCGACGCCGAGACCGCCAGCGGCTGCCCCGCCCGGAGGTTGACGCGGCCGGACGACGGCCCGGGGCCCGACCTGGAGCGCGTGGACGACGGTCGCTGGCGGGTCCGGTCGTTCGCGCTCGCGCGTGCGGTGCTGCGTCACCCGGAGGGCACCCGGCAGGCCGGCTTCAACGCGCAGAGCTTCCACGGCCCGGGCGGGCCGCGGATCCGGCCCCCGATCCTGTACCTGGAGGGCGAGCAGCACCACGCGCAGCGGCGGGCGGCCGCCCGGTTGTTCGCGCCGCGGACGGTCGAGGGGTACCGGCCGTGGATGCAGGAGGCCGCGGACGAGCTCGTCGCGACGGTCGGCACGGACCGGTGGACGGACGTGTCGCGGCTGGCGATGCAGATGGCGGTGCGCGCGGCGTCGCGCGTCATCGGGATCGACCGGGCGTCGTCGCCGGGGATGCACCGGCGGCTGGACACGTTCTTCGCGCCGGACCCGCCGGCCGCCGCAGGCCCCGTGACGCGTGCCCGGGCGGCGTGGCGCGACGCGGCGATGCTCCGGTTCTACCTGCTCGACGTGCGGCCGGCGATCCGCGCCCGCCGGCGCCGGCGACGGGACGACCTCATCAGCCGCCTGCTCGACGACGGGTTCAGCGACGTCGACGTGCTGACGGAGTGCGTGACCTACGCGGCGGCGGGCATGGTCACGACGCGCGAGCTCATCACGGTCGCGGTGTGGCACCTGCTCGACGACGCGGGCCTGCGGGCCCGGTACCGGTCGTCGGACGCCGCGGGCCGGGTCGAGCTGCTGGAGGAGGTGCTGCGGCTCGAGCCGGTCGTCGGGCACCTGCTGCGGGAGACGACGGCACCGCTGACGCTCGACGGCCCGGACGGCCCGGTGGTGGTGCCGCCGGGGTCGGTGGTCGACGTGGACGTGCGCGCGGTGAACGCCGACCCGCGCGCGGCGGGCCGCGACGGGGAGCGCCTGTGCCCGGGCCGGACGCTGCCGCGCACGGTCCTGCCGACGCTGCTGTCGTTCGGGGACGGGCACCACAGGTGCCCCGGGGCGCCGCTCGCGATGCTCGAGACGGAGGTGCTCGTGTCCGCGCTGCTCGACCTGGACCTGGAGCTCGCGGGACCGCCGCGCGTGCGCTGGAACGAGGTGAGCGCCGGGTACGACCTGGCGGACCTGCGGGTCCGTCGCCGGGCGGCGTGACCTCGGCACGGTGGTCGGCGGGCGAGGGCACCGGGACGCGGCGCGGCGGCCGGACCCCCTCCAAGGTCGCGGCCGCCGTTCCGGGTCGGTGCGTCGGCGCGGTCGTTGACGGCGCCGACGGGTGGGTCAGGCCTTCGCGGCGTACGGCTCGTACGGCTGCGGCGCGAGCGCCTGCGACGGCATGAGGATCCAGAGGATCGGGTAGACGAGGATCTGGCTCCCGGGCAGCAGCATGAGGACGAGGACGAACAGCAGCCGGGCCGCCCACGGCGAGATGCCGAACCGGTCCGCGAGGCCGGCGCAGACGCCGGCGAGGACGCGGCCGTGGACGGGGCGGACCAGTCCCTGACGGCTCATCTGGTCGTGGATGCTCACGGTTCCCTCCTGGGGGAGCCGGGCCCGACGGTCGTGCCTCGGCTCTGCGTCCAGCATCCGCCGGGCAGGGGCACGCCCACATCGGGGACCGTCCCGGAGCGGACCCTGGGACCGGGGGTGCGGGTCTCAGGGTCCGCCCGTGCGACTGCGGGGGGACGGACGGGCGTCAGGCGACGGTGAACCGGCCGCGGAGCAGGACCTCGTCGCGCGACGACGGCCCGACGAGCAGGTCGAAGTCGCCGGGCTCGACGACGCGCCGCCCGTGCCGGTCGACGATGGTGCAGTCCGCGACGGGCAGCGTCAGGTCGACGACGACGCTCTCGCCGGGGGCGAGGTCGACCAGCCGGTACGCCTTGAGCTCCTTCTCGGCCCAGGTGGCCGAGGTGACGACGTCGTGCAGGTACACCTGGACGGTCTCGCGCGTGGGGCGGTCGCCGGTGTTCTGCACCGTGACCTGCGCACGGACGGTGCCGGACGCGTCGAGGGCGGGCGTCAGGACGCGCAGGTCGCGGTACTCGACGGTCGTGTACGACAGGCCCTCGCCGAAGGCGAACGGCTGTCGCTGGGTGAGGTCGGCGTACCGGTCGCCGTGCTGGCCGGGGATCTGGTTGTAGTACGTGGGCTGCTGGCCGACGTGCGCGGCGAACGAGATCGGGAGCCGGCCGGTGGGCTCGACGAGCCCGAGCAGCACCTCGGCGACGGCCTGCCCGCCGCGCATGCCGGGGTTCGCGGCCCAGAGGATCGCGGCGGCGCGGTGCGCGGACGGCGGGAGGACGAGCGGCTTCGAGGCGACGACGACCACGACGAGGGGCGTGCCGGTGGCCTCGAGCGCGTCGAGGAGCGCGACCTGCCCGCCGAGCAGGTCGAGGGTCGCGGTGGAGCGGCCCTCGCCGACGAGCTCGATGCGGTCCCCGACGACGGCGACGACGTAGTCGGCGTCCTGCGCGGCGGCGACGGCCTCGGCGATCTGCGCGTCGTCGACCTCGGCGGGCACGACGACGGGCGGGCGCGGCTGGCCGTCGGGGAAGAACGCGCCCGCGGGGTCGGGCTCGAGCGTGAGGATCTCGGCACCGCGTGCGTGCGTGACGGTCCAGTCGGCGGGGACGTGGGTGCGCAGGCCGTCGAGGACGGTGGAGACCATGTCGCGCGGGTGGCCGTCGGGCAGCCAGTCGGCCTGGCCCGAGTTGCCGGCCCAGTCGCCGAGCGTGGTGTCGGGGTCGTCGGCGTTGGGTCCGACGACGGCGACGCGACGCGGGCGGTCGGCGGGCAGCGCGCGGCCGGAGGTGTCGGCCGTGAGCCCGCCCGCGAGCGGGAGCGTCCCGTCGTTCGTGAGCAGGACGAGGGACCGGCGCGCGACCTCGACGTTGAGCGCGGTGTGCTCGGGTGACGCGACGACGACGGCCTGGCGGGCGGGGTCGGGGCGCCGCGGGTCCTCGAACAGCCCGAGCTCGAACTTGAGCGCCAGGACGCGGGCGACGGCGGCGTCGATCGCGGCCTCGTCGAGCATCCCGGCGGCGACGGCCTCCTGCGCGCCCGCGAAGAACTGCGGCGTCGTCATGACCATGTCGTTGCCGGCGGTGACGGCGGCCGCGGCGGCGTGCGCGTGGTCGGGCTGGATGTGCTGCTCCCACACCATGCGGCCGACGTTGTCCCAGTCGGTGATGAGCGTGCCGGTGTAGCCCCACTCGCCGCGCAGGACGTCGGACAGCAGCCACTCGTTGATGGTGACGGGCACGCCGTCGGTCGACTGGTAGCCGAGCATGAACGTGCGGCACCCCTCGCGGGCGACGCGCTCGAACGGCGGGAGGAACCAGGACCGGAGCTTGCGGTGGCTGATGTCCGCCTCGGACGCGTCGCGCCCGCCCTGCGTCTCGGAGTACCCGGCGAAGTGCTTGGCGGTCGCGAGGATCGCCGTCGGGTCGTGCAGCCCCTGGCCCTGGTAGCCGGCGACCATGGCGGACGCGAGCTCCCCGATGAGGAACGGGTCCTCCCCGAACGTCTCGTCGACGCGGCCCCAGCGCAGGTCGCGCGTGATGCACAGGACGGGCGAGAAGGTCCAGTGGATGCCGGTCGCGGCGACCTCGACGGCGGTCGCGCGGGCGACGCGCTCGGCGAGCGTGCGGTCCCAGGACGCGGCCATGCCGAGCTGCGTCGGGTAGATGGTCGCGCCGTGGAAGAACGAGTGGCCGTGGATGCAGTCCTCGCCGACGAGCAGCGGGATCTGCAGGCGGGTCCGGGCGACGAGGTCGTGGGCCTCGGCGAGGTGCTCGGGGGACGCGTGCAGGATCGAGCCGACGTGCATGTCCTCGACGAGTCCGCGCACGTCGCCGCGGGCGTCGAGCTGCATCATCTGGCCGACCTTCTCGGGCAGGGTCATGCGCCCGACGAGGTCGGCGACGCGCTCGGCGACGGGGAGCGCGGGGTCCTGGTACGGGTGCGGCACGGACGGGTCCTCTCACGGCGGCGGTGGCGGGGTGGTGCGGGCGGCGCGGCGGTTCGGGCTGCGGCGTCGGCCCTGCGACGGGCGAGACGACGCCGGTTCGACACCGAATCGATTCGACCGCGCCGAGTGTAGCCAGGTGTTACCAACTGGTCAGTAAGTAAACGCGGTCCGGACACGGCGGGTTCCGGTGGCGGGGCCGCCGGCCCGGGGACAGTCTGGCCCGCGGAGGTGGTCCCCGTGCCCGACGTCCGTCCCGTCATCCGCCAGGTCGTCCTCGACACGACCGACGCCCGCGGGCTCGCGGAGTTCTACCGCGAGCTGTTCGGCCTCGAGTACCGGCACGGCGACGAGCCGCCGCCCGCGGGGGAGCCGGACCCGAACGGCGCGGACTGGCTCGTGCTGCGCGGCGACGTGCCGCTGGCCTTCCAGCAGGTCGACGCGCTGCCCGCGTCCACGTGGCCCGACCCGGGCGTGCCCCAGCAGCTGCACCTGGACTGCACGGTGCCCGACAAGGCGACGCTCGACGCACAGCACGAGCGCGCGCTCGCTCTCGGGGCGCGGCTGCTGCACGACCGCAGCGACGACCCCGAGGAGCCCCTGCGCGTCTACGCCGACCCGAGCGGCCACCCGTTCTGCCTCTTCGTCGGCTGACCCCGCCGCCCGCCCCCCGGCACCGCGTCGCCCGACCGGGCGTGTCCCGGCGCCGCTCCACCGTGCGGCGGCCGTGGCGGCAGCACCGCCGCGTCCGACACGATCACCCCATGCCGCACCTCGACACCGCCGAGCGCCGCGCCCGGCTCGCGCGCCGGCACGCCGTCCACCCCGCCCACCGGGTCCCGGACGTCGAGAGCGCCGCCCGCGCGGTCGTCGCGCTGCACGCCACCGACCCCGCCGGGCTGTACCTGTCCGCGTGGGCGCGCACCGACACCTTCGCCGTCGACGACCTCGACCGCGCGTTCTTCGCCGACCGCACGCTCGTCAAGCAGCTCGCGATGCGCCGCACGCTGTTCGCCGTCCCACGCGACCTGCTGCCCGTCGTGCTGGCGGCCAGCTCGGCGAAGGTCGCCGCCACCGAGCGCCGCCGCCTGGAGAAGGAGGTCGTCGGCGCCGGGCTCGCCACGGACGGCGCGGCGTGGTTCGACGCCGCGGCCGCCGCGACCGTCGCCGAGCTCGCCGGGGGCGTGCCGCTCACGTCGACGCAGCTGCGGCAGCGGCTCGCGGAGGTCGACGGGCACATCCACCACGGCGGCGACAAGCCCTGGGCGGGGCGCTCCTCGGTCGCGTCCCGCGTGCTGACCTGCCTGCAGGCCGCGGGGGTCGTCGTGCGGGCCGGGAACCTCGGGCGGTGGACCGCGTCGCGCCCGACGTGGGCGCTCGCGCGCGACTGGCTCGGCACGGACCCGGAGCCGCTGCCGGAGCGCGACGCTCGCGCGACGCTCGTCCGGCACTGGCTGGCCCGGTTCGGGCCCGGCACGACGGCCGACGTGCGGTGGTGGCTCGGGTCGACGCTGCGCGACGTGCGGCAGGCGCTGCAGGACGTCGCCGCGGTGGAGGTCTCGCTCGACGGCGGCCTGACGGGCTGGGTCCTGCCCGACGACGTCGACCCCGTCGGTCCGGTCGAGCCGTGGGTCGCGCTCCTGCCGTGGCTGGACCCGGCGACCATGGGCTGGACGGACCGCGACTGGTACGTGGGCGCGCACCGCGCGCAGGTCTACGACTCCGTCGGCAACGGCGCCGCGGCGATCTGGGCGGACGGCCGCATCGTGGGCGCGTGGACCGTGGACGGCGGCGGGCAGGTCCAGCTCTACCCGCTGGAGGACCTGGGCCGGGAGAGGGCCGCGGCGGTCGACGCCGAGGCGGACCGGCTCACGCGGTGGCTCGCGGGGACGCCCGTGCTGCCCCGCTTCCCTGCCCCGCTCGTCGGCGGCCGCTGAGCCCGCGCCTCACGGGGCCCCGCGCGGGTCAGCCGACCACCGCCGACCCCGCCTGCCCGTAGGCGACGAGGTACGGACCCAGCGGCGTCGCCCACTGCGTGCCCTCGGGCAGCGCCAGCTCACGCACGAGCTCGCCCGTGCGCCGGTCGAGCACGATCACGGACTCCATCCCGGAGCCGTCGTCCCGCCCGCGCAGCACCGCGACGTGCGGCCCGTCGCACATCAGCGGGCCCTGCACCGTGCCCTCGGGGACGTCGTACGTCCACACCACCTCGCCCGTGCGGGCGTCGAGCGTGCGGACCCCCGTGGTGGACGCGGCGTGGACCCGGCCCTCGGCCACGACCACCGCCGCCTGCCCCTGCGGCGCGAGCCCGTCCTCCGACTCCCAGCGCTCCTCGCCGGTGGTCGCGTCCCAGCCCCAGGAGATCGACCCCGACGACGAGACCTCCAGCCCGGGTGCGGAGCCGTCGTCGAGCACGCGCCGGGCGAGGGTGCCGATGACCTCGAGGTCAGGCAGGCCGGGCCGGACGACGCGCGTGAACGGCCCGTCGGCGGGCAGCGCGAGGCCGAGCTCGGCCATGGCGCTCATGTCCCATCCGGTGTCGTCCACGCGCTCGCCGTCGGGGCTCAGCAGGGTCACGTCGCCGCTGGGGTCGAACACCGCGACGTGCCCGCCCACCTGCTGCACGGACATCCAGAGGTCGACCGTCCCCTCGGGCAGGTCGGCCGGGTCGCGGTACCGCCAGCGCTCCTCGCCCGTCACGGTGTCGACGGCGACGACCTCCGCGTGCCGCTCGTCGTCGAGGCGGCCGAGCGCGACGCTCCCGTCGAGCACCGCGGCCGACGTCGCACGGGGGACGTCGACCGACGAGCGGACGGACCCCGTCGCGAGGTCGACGACCACGACCCGCGACCAGGTCGGGGTCAGCCGTGGCCCGTCCTCGCCGGGCTCCCGCTGGTCGCTGGTGTGGCACACCATCACCTCGGGGACGGTGTTCGGGTCGGCGGTCCCCGTGGGCGGAGGGGCGCAGGAGAGGGCGCCGCCCCACGGGTCGGCCTCGTCGTCGGTCCGCGGCACGGGTGGCCCGACCGCGACCGACCAGACGACCTCGCCCGTGCTCACGTCGCGGGCCTGGACGCCGTGCGCGCCGTCGTCGAGCACCGCGGGGCCGACGCCGACCCGCCCCTGGAACACCGCGGGGAACCAGAGGATCTCCTCGTCGAGGGCCCACAGGGTCGTGAGCTCCGTACCCAGGTCGACGCTCGCGCCGGGCAGCGCGGCGATCCGGTCGTCGACGGCGGACGCACGGCGGTCGACGACCACCTGCACGGCGGCGAGCGTCACGAGCGCGAGCACGACGACCCCCGCGGCGACGAGCAGGCCGCGGCGGCGCCCCGACGAGCGCGGGGCGTCCTCGCGCCCGGTCCCCGAGGCGTCGTCCGGCCCGCCGGGACCGGCCGTCGCGGACGGCGTGCGGGCAGCGCCCCGCCCCGTCGGGTCGTCGTCCTCGACGAGCTCGACGTGGGTCAGGTCTCCGCGCCGGCGCATGGGCGGAGGCTACCCGCCGACCGCCGCCGGTCGCTGCGGCCGGGCGGGTGCCCGCCTGCCCCGTCCCACCGGCACCCGGTCAGGTCTCCGCGGGCGTGCGCGCGTGCTCGACGGCCCAGTCGATCGCCAGGTCGGCGACCGCCTCCCAGCCGGGTGCGGCGCACGTCCAGTGGTCCCGGCCGGGCAGCTCGACGTAGTCGGTGAGGGCGGGGGAGCGGCCCCAGTGCTTCGCGTTCGAGCGGTTCACCGACGGCGGCATGATGTGGTCCTTCTCGCCGGCGACGAACAGCAGCGGTGCTCGGTCCTGCGTGTAGTCGACCCACGTCTCCTGGTGGCCGGGCTTGTAGTTGGCGATGAGCCCGTACGCCCAGATCCAGGAGCCGGGTGCGGCGATCGCGTACCGCTCGTGCGCCGCGTCGGAGTCCTCCCGGCTGAGCGTGTTGGCGAACGCGTAGTGGAACTGCTCGGGCGTGAACGCGACGGCCTCGTGGCGGCGGTCGAGGCTCGTGAACGCCGGCTTGAGGGACTTGAGCTGGGACAGGGGTGTGACGCGCACCCCCTCCGTCGGCGCCGAGTCGATGACGACGCCCGCGGCGCCGAGCCCGCGCGCGAGCAGCAGCTGCGTGAGCGTCCCGCCGAACGAGTGGCCGATGATGACGGGCGGTGCGTCGAGGCCCTCGACCACCGCGGCGAGGTGCGCGACGACCTCCGGCACGGTGAGCGTGGCGATGATCTCCGGGTGCTCGCGCAGCCCCTCGACCTCGATCTCGAAGCCCGGGTAGCCGGGGGTCAGCACCCGGTACCCCTTCGCCTCGTAGTGCTCGACCCAGCGCTCCCAGCTGCGCGGGGTCATCCAGAGCCCGTGGACCAGCACCGCGGTGTCAGGGGTCGCGGTCATGTTCGTCCTCTTCTCGTGCGTCCGGTGCGGGAACGTGGAGCGTCGTCGTACGACGGGACGTGCGGGGCGCACCGGACGGACCGGGCACCCGCGCCGATCATGGCGCGCCCGGGTGCCCGGGCGGAAGGGGCTGGTCAGCGCGGGGCGAGCAGGGTCAGCGCGGGGTGAGCAGGGCCGAGTCGAGGGCGACGGCGGCGTCGAGCGTCACGTAGCCGTGCTCGTCGAACAGCACGGTGAGCCGGTCCGCCTCGACGACGGACACCGTGCCGTCGCCGAACTGCTCGTGCCGCACGGGCTGCCCGGGCCGCGCGGCCGCGTCCTGGACCGGCGTGCTCGTGCCGCGGTCGCACGAGTCGCACCGCCCGCACGGGTCGGGGTGGTGCTCCCCGAGCAGCTCGAGCAGCAGCCGGCGGCGGCAGTCGGTGGTGTCGGTGTAGGTGCGGACGAGCTCGACGCGTGACTCGTCGAGGGCGGCGCGGCGCTCGCGGGCGGCGCGGACCGCGGCCAGGGCCTCGCGTCCGGTGACCTCGTCCGTGCCGGCCCAGCGGCCGTCGTCGTCGCGGACCGCACCGACCTGCTGCAGCTCGGCGAGCGCGCGTGCGACCGTGCGGGCGCCGAGACCGGACCGGTCCACCAGCGCGGCGCGGTCGAGCGGACCGTCGGCGAGGGAGACCAGGACGGTCTGCAGCGTCGCGGGCCTGGGTCCGCCGCCGCTGCGCAGGTAGCGGTTGAGCGCGGTGTCCGCGGGCCGGTGCACGACGACGGCGCGCGCGGGCTCGCCGTCGCGTCCCGCGCGCCCGACCTCCTGGTAGTAGGCGTCGAGCGACGGCGGCGGCCCGACGTGCACGACGAGCCGCACGTCCGCCCGGTCGACACCCATGCCGAACGCGCTGGTCGCGACGACGGTGTCGTGGCGTCCGTGCAGGAACGCGTCCTGGACCCGCGCCCGCTCCTTGGCGGGAAGCCCTGCGTGGTAGACGAGCGCCGGCCGCCCGCCGCGGTCGAGCAGCGCGGCGACCTCCTCGGTGCGCGCCCGCGTGCGGGCGTAGACGATCGCGGCGCCCTCGGTCGCGAGCACCTCCTCGACGACGCGCGCGTCCTGGTCGCCCTCGGTCGCGGTCGGGTGCGCGCCGAGCCAGATGTTGGGCCGGTCGGCGTCGTGCACGAGCACGCGCGGGCGGTCGAGGCCGAGGCGCTCGACGACCTCGTCGCGCGCGTGCGCCGACGCGGTGGCGGTCATGGCGAGCACCCGGGGCCGGCCCAGGGCGCGCACGGCCGACCCGACGTGCAGGTAGTCGGGCCGGAAGTCGTGGCCCCACTCGCTGACGCAGTGCGCCTCGTCGACGACGACCAGGCCCACGTCAGCGACGCGCAGCGCGTCGAGCACGACGGTCCGCTGCAGCTGCTCGGGGGCGAGGAGCAGGACGTCGAGCCGGCGCGCGGCGGCGTCGTCGAGCGCCTGCTTCTGCCGCGCCGTGCTGACCGCCGAGCTGACCGTCGCGGCCCGGAGCCCGACCTCGCGCAGCGACTGCGCCTGGTCCCGCTGGAGCGCGACGAGGGGTGACACGACGAGCGTGAGCCGCCGGGCGACGAGCGTCGCGATCGCGTACACCGCCGACTTCCCCGCGCCGGTGCGGGCGACGAGCAGCGTGTCGTGGTCGGCCAGGCCGGCGAGCGCGTCGCGCTGCGCCTCCCGGAGGGTCGCGTCGGGTCCGAGCACCTGCGCGACGGCGTCGTCGAGGGCGACGCCGCGCACGGGCGGGAGGGTCGAGGGCACGGGCGGCTCCGGGGCGACGGGAGGGGCAGCGGGCGGGGCCTCAGCCTGCGCCCGCCGCCCCCGCGTCGCATCCCGAGGCGTCAGCGCGTGAGATACGCCTCGATGCGGTCGAACGCGCCCGGCCACGACTCCGTGAGGAAGAAGTCGCGCAGCTCGGGGACGGGGAAGCCGGTCTGGACGACGTCGACGCGCGTGCCGCCCTCGACCGCGGTGAACGTGACCTCGATGCGGGTCGTCATCGTCTGCCCGTCGGGGCTGCTGCCCGTCGAGTCGGTGACGAGCCGGTGCGGCGGCTCGATGACGAGGAACGTCTGCACCTCGGTGAAGAGCTGGTCCTCGCTCGGCCCCCAGACGGCGGTCTGCGTCCCGCCGACGCGCAGGTCCGTCTCGATGCGGACGACGCCGGGCTCCTCGTCGAGGATCGAGAACCAGGCCGTCTGCTTCTCGGCGTCGGTGTAGGCGTCCCAGACGTCCTCGGGGGTCGCGCGGATGACGCGGGACGTGCGCAGCTCGATGCCGGTGGTGTCGGTGGTGCTCATGTGTCCGGTCCTCTCGGTGGCGCGTCCGCGGGCGGACGCATCGTGACGTAGGCGTCGAGACCGTCGAGCCGACGCTCCCAGAGCCGCTGGTAGAAGCTGATCCACGCCATGACGTCGTCCAGTCGCTCGGTCCCCAGCCGGCACTGCCGGGAGCGGCCGACCTTCTCGGTGACGACGAGCCCGGCGTCCTCGAGCACCTGGACGTGCTTCTTCATGCCGGTCAACGTCATCGCGTGCGGCTCGGCGAGCTCCCCGATCGTCGCGGGTCCCTGGCCGAGCCGTTCGAGCACCGCCCGACGGGTGGAGTCCGCGAGGGCGGAGAACCTCCGGTCGAGCACCTCTTGCTGAACCATGTGGTTCACCATAGGACACTGAACCGGAAGGTGCAATATGGTGGCGGCGACGCGACGAGGCGGAGGAGCGCACCGGTGAAGACCGACCTGAAGAAGGAGATCCCGACCTACGCGGCCCGGCACGGACGGGTCGACGTCGTCGAGGTGCCGCCCCTGCAGTACCTCATGGTCGACGGGCACGGCGACCCCAACACGGCCCCTGCCTACGCCGACGCGCTCGCGTCGCTCTACCCGCTCGCCTACGCGCTCAAGTTCCTGTCGAAGGACGCCCTCGACCGCGACTACACCGTCATGCCGCTCGAGGCGCTCTGGTGGGCCGACGACATGGACGCCTTCACGACGGCACGCGACAAGTCGCGCTGGGACTGGACCCTGCTCAACGTCGTCCCCGGCTGGATCACGGCCGAGCACGTCGCGCAGGCCCGCGCGACCGTCCTGCGCAAGGGCGGCGCGCCGCGGCTCGACGACCTCCGGCTCGAGCGGTACGACGAGGGCCTGTGCGTCCAGACCCTGCACGTCGGCCCCTACGACGACGAGGCACCCGTGCTCGACGCGCTGCACCACGAGTTCCTCCCCGCGCACGGCCTGCGCCGTACGGGCAAGCACCACGAGGTCTACCTCAGCGACGCGCGCCGCACCGCCCCCGAGAAGCTCCGCACGATCCTGCGCCAGCCGGTCGAGCGGGTCGCCTGACGGGTCCGCGCGCGCCGCCCGCCGGGCCGCGTCGCCTCAGCCGTCCGACGGGACCGCCGCCGCCTCGGGCGTCGCCGAGCGGCGCGCCGCCTCGACCGCGCGCCGCCCCGACGGCATCGCCAGGGCGACACCGACGACCACGAACAGCGCCACACCCGCGAGGACCAGCAGCAGCTCCACGCTCACCACGTCGGCGAGCGGCCCGAAGATCGCCATGCCCAGCGGCATCGCGACCGCCATGACGATGCCGACGAACCCGAACACCCGCCCCTGCATCTCGGGCTCGACCGTCTCCTGCAGGACCGTCGTCGACGGCGTCGAGAAGAACGGCACCGCGAGGCCCAGCAGCAGCATGAACCCGAGGAACACCCACAGGTTCGTCGAGAGCCCGAGCGCGATCGAGATGCCGCCGAACGCGACCGTCGACCCGACGATGAGCGCGATCCGGCTGCGGCTGCCCGCCCACGCCGCGACCACCCCGCCGCCGACGAGCATCCCGATGCTGAACGCGAGCTCGTTCGCCGTGAGCTTCCAGACCTCGGGCCCGAAGGTCCGCGCGACCATGAGCGGCGTCAGGTACGACGGCGCGACGATCAGCACGAACACCACCGCGAACAGCACGAGCACCCAGCGCACGAACGCGTGGCCCGCGAGGTACCGCAGGCCGCCGACGAGGTCCCCGAAGTAGCTCACCGGCCCGTCCGTGGCGGTCCGGACCACCGTCGCGACGGGCACGAGGAGCAGCAGCCCGATGCCGATCACCGCCGTGACGACGTCGACGAAGAACACCGCGACGATGTCCGCGCTCGCGTACACCGCGGCGGCGACCGCGGGCGCGACGAGCATCATGGCCGACTGGATCGTGGCGTTGATGCCGTTGACGCGCATGAGGTGGCGCGTCGGCACGATCTGCGGGACGAGCGCCGAGACGGCCGGCGTCTGAATCCCCGCGCCCGCAGACCGGATCGCGAGCGCGGCGTAGATCAGCCAGAGGTCGTCCGCGCCGCCGAGCATGAGCAGCGCCAGGGTGAGCGTCGTGACCGCGATGGTCGCGTCGGCCGCGATCACGAGCAGCTTGCGGTTGTGCCGGTCCGCCCACACGCCGCCGAAGATCGAGACCACGGCCTGCGGGAGGAAGCCGAACACCGACGACAGCGCGAGCACCGCGCCCGAGCGGGTCTGCAGCGTCAGGTGCCACAGGACGGCGTACTGCACGAGCATCGAGCCGAACAGCGACACCGTCTGGCCGCCGAGGAACACGACGGTGTCGCGGACCCAGCCGGGCCGGTCGCCCGCCGTGTCCTCGCCGCCGACGGGAGCGCCGGCCGGCGGTCGTGCGCCGGTCTGCGTCCCCGTGGGGTCGGGCGAGCGGTCCGGGCTCGTCGGGGCATGGGCGTCGTCGGTCACCGTCCCATCGTGGCGGGCGCCACCCGCACGGCCCAGACCTTTCGCGCACGGTTCGTGTCGGACCTTGTCGCTACGGTCGACGGGCAGGGGCAGCGCAGCGACGGAGCAGCGGCGGAGGGGTGCGATGAAGTTCGGGATCGTCGGCACGTTCGGCACGGTGGACCAGGTGGTCCGCATGGCCGTCGACGCGGAGGAGGCCGGCTGGGACGGCTTCTTCACGTGGGACGCGGTCGACCTCGGCCTCGACGGCGACGTGTGGGACCCGTGGGCCGTGCTCGCGGCGGCCGCGGTGCGCACGCAGCGCCTCACGCTCGGCGCGCTCGTCTTCGCGCTGCCCCGTCGGCGGCCATGGGTCGTGGCGCGGCAGGCCGTCACCGTCGACCACCTCTCGGGCGGCCGGCTCGTCATCCCGGCCGGGATCGGCGTGCCGACGGACCGCGGGTTCGTCGGCGTCTCCGGGGAGCTCACGGGCACGCGCGAGCGCGCCGAGCTGCTCGACGACCACCTGGCGATCCTCGACCTCGCGTTCCGCGGCGAGACGTTCTCGTACGCGGGCGCGCACCACACCGTCACCGACCTCACGATCCGGCCCCGCCCCGTGCAGCGGCCGCGCGTGCCGATCTGGGTGGTCGGCGCGTTCCCGAGCGAGCGGTCCATGGGCCGCGCGGCCCGTTACGACGGCGTCGTGCCGCAGCTGCGCGGCGACCGTGCGATGGAGAACCTCGGGCCCGCCGAGGTCGCCGAGGTCGCCGCCTGGGTCCGCGAGCACCGCGCACCCGACGCCGGACCGTTCGAGATCGTGCTGCAGGGCGTGCTCCCCGACGACCCCGCCGAGGCGCACGACCACGCCGCGGCACTCGCCGAGGCGGGTGCCACGTGGTTCGTCGAGTCGCGGTGGGAGGGCCCGGGGTCGACGTACGAGGCACTCACCGACCGCATCCACCGGGGCGTCCCGACCCTGTGACCGCCGTCCGCGCAGGGGGTGCGCCACGGCGGTGACGGCGACGCAGGCGTGGGGGAGCAGGCGTCCGGTCGCGACCGTGGCCGGTGGGGCCGTCGTCGCCGTTCTCGGGGTCGTCGGCCTGCTCGTGCCGTCCGTGCTGGACGCGCTCGAGCGCGACCCCGCCGCCGTCGCGGCAGGCGAGTGGTGGCGCGTGCCGTCGTCCCTGCTCGTGCAGGCGTGGTGGGGGCAGTACGCGTTCAACCTGGCCGGGCTCGTGCTCGTCGGGTGGGCCGTCGAGCGGCGCTGGGGCACGGGCTGGTGGCTCGCCGCGGGGCTCGGCGGCGGCCTGGTCGCGGGGACGGCGCTGACGCTGGTGGACCCGGCGACCGTCGAGTCCGGCACGTCGGACGTCGTCGGCGGGCTCGTCGGGTTCCTGCTGCTGCGTGCGTGGCGCGAGCACGCCGTCCCACCGGTCGTGCCGTTCGTCTACGCCGTCTTCTGGGTGCCGTACCTGCTGCTCGGCGGCCTCGGCGCGGGGTACGTCCTCGCGGGCCCGGCGGCGAGCGTGGTCGTCGCCGTCCTCGTCGGCGACGTGCGCCGGACCGGTGGCCGGCTCGCGCTCCCGGCCGCGGCGGGGCTGGCCGGCCTGACCGCCGTCACCCTCGTCCCGCTCGCCGACGGGCACGGCATCGGCCTCGCCGTGGGGCTCGTGGTCGGCCTGCTCGCGGGCGGCGCCCCGGACGCGTCGCCGCGTGCAGGGGTGGCGCCCGGACGGGGTCGCCGGAGAAAGTTCGTGAGGCGTGTCGAAGACGACGGGCGCCGTTCGACGGACGGGTGAGGAACCGCCACGGCAGCAGCGCCGGACGGTCCGGACGAGAAGGAGATCGCCATGAAGGTCCTGGTCATGATCGAGGGTGCCGGCGCCGACGAGGAGGCCATCGCGCCGACGACGGAGATGTTCGAGGCGATGGGCCGCTACAACGAGGAGCTGGTCCGCGCGGGCGTCATGCTCGGCGGCGAGGGTCTGCTGCCGAGCGCACGCGGCGCGCGCGTCGTCTTCGAGGGCGGCACGACGACGGTCGTCGACGGCCCGTTCGCGGAGGCCAAGGAGCTGATCGCGGGCTACTGGATCTGGGAGGTGTCCTCGCTGGAGGAGGCCGTGGAGTGGGCGAAGCGGTGCCCGGCCGACGCGGGTGGTCCGCGCGCGGTCCTGGAGATCCGGCCCATCGCGACGGTCGAGGACTTCGGCGACGCGTACACCCCGGAGGTCGCCGCGCAGGAGGCACGCCTGGCCGACGAGATCGCGAAGCAGCACGGCTGAGCCGGCGCGGGAGCGAGGCGACGGGCGCGACGACGATGACCGACCCCCGACGGACCGTCGAGGCCGTCTGGCGCATCGAGTCGGCGCAGCTCGTCGCCTCGCTCACGCGCCTGGTCCGCGACGTCGGGCTCGCGGAGGAGCTCGCGCAGGACGCGTTCGTGGCCGCGCTCGAGCAGTGGCCGCGCGACGGCGTGCCCGACCGGCCCGGCGCGTGGCTCCTGACGACCGCGCGTCGGCGGGCCGTCGACCTGATCCGGCGCGAGCAGAACCGGGACGTGAAGTACCAGCTCACCGCCGCGGGGGTGCAGGACGCCGCGCCCGCGGACTCCGTGGTCGACGACCCGGTGGGCGACGACCTGCTGTCGCTCGTGCTGCTCACGTGCCACCCCGTGCTGCCGCGCGAGTCCCGGGTGGCCCTGACGCTGCGCCTGTTCTGCGGGATGACGACGGACGAGATCGCGCGCGCGTTCCTCGTGCCGTCGGCGACCGTCGGGCAGCGCATCTCCCGGGCCAAGCGGACCCTGGCCGAGGCGCACGTGCCGTTCGAGGTGCCGCAGGCCGACGAGCTGCCGGGCCGCCTCGCCTCCGCCCTCGAGGTCGTCTACGCGCTGTTCACCGAGGGGCACGCCGCCACGAGCGGCGACGACTGGGTGCGGCGCGACCTGGCCGGCGAGGCCATGCGGCTCGGACGCGTCCTGACCGGTCTGCTGCCGCGCGAGCCGGAGGTGCACGGGTTGGTGGCGCTCATGGAGCTGCAGGCGTCCCGGTTCGACGCCCGGACGGACGCCACGGGAGCACCCGTGCTGCTCGCCGACCAGGACCGCAGCCGGTGGGACCGCACGCTCGTCATGCACGGCCTCGCCGCGCTCGACCGGGCCACGAGCCTCGGCCGACCGCTCGGCCCGTACACGGTGCAGGCCGCGATCGCCGCGTGCCACAGCCGGGCCGCCCGGTTCGAGGACACCGACTGGGAGGCCGTCGTCGCGCTGTACGACGCGCTCGCGCAGCTCGCCCCCTCGCCGGTGGTCGACCTCAACCGGGCCGTCGCCGTCCTGCACGCCGACGGGCCCGCCGCGGCCCTGGAGGCGGTCGACGCCCTGCGCGACGACCCGCGGCTGGCCCGCTACCACCTGCTCGGCGCGGTCCGCGGCGACGTGCTGCAGCGCCTCGGCCGGCACGCGGAGGCCGCCGAGGAGCTCGAGCGTGCCGCCGCGCTCGCCCCGACCCCGCGCGAGCGCCGGCTGCTCACCGAGCGTGCCGCTGCCGCCGCCGCTCGGCCCGCCGCACCGCCCGGCTGAGAGCGGACTCGACCTGGGGCGAGGCTCGTGGGGATGCCGCGAGACGGGCGGCGTCGCGTGCGCGTGCCGCCGGGCCGGGCGTCGAGCCACGGGCGAGGCCCGGTGCCGGTCCGCTCAGGACAGGTGAGCGCCGGCGCCCACCGCGTAGGCCTCGCGGACCCAGCCGGCGAACTCGTCGTCGAGGTCGGCGGCCGACGTGATGCGGAAACGGTGCACGAACAGGCGTTTCGTGTACGGCGACACGTGCACGATCCGCGGGTCCGGGCCCACCTCGCGCTGGAGGTCGAGGAACCCGTCGACTCCGTGCCGCGTCGGGCGCGCACCGGCGAACCCGCGACGTGTCCCCGCGAACGTCACGGTCGTCTTGTGCGCGTGCACCTCCACGGGCCCGCACGCCTCGACGAGCGCGACGACCTGCCGCCACAGCTCGACGTGCGCCGGGTCGGCGTCACGGAGGTGGTCGTCGACGGTCCAGGCGCGCTGCTCGTCGGTCACCCCCCGATCCTGGCGGCAGGCGACCGCACCCGCAGGACAACGGCGCGGTCGCGCGTCTTTTCGCCCGGTATGGGCCTGTCGGTCCGCCGCCGACTTTGCGAGGATCGCGGGAGGAGTGCCGGCGACGGGGGCTGCCCGGCACCCACAGGGGGTCCGGGGGGCTCGATGTCGCGAGGGCGCGATGCCGTCGCCGTCCCGGCGGTGGACGCGTGCGTCCCTGCCGCCGGGCGCGGTGTGCTTCGCCGCGCGCTGCTGCACCGTCTCGACGACGTGCTGACGAGCCGCTGCGGTCTGGTGGTCGGCCCGCGCGGGTCCGGCAAGACGACTCTCATGCGGCAGTGGGCGCGCACCTGCCGCCTGCCGGTCGTGTGGGGCCGGTGCACGCCCGGGGGCATCGTCGTGCCGTCGGGCGGACGGCCGACCCTCCTTCCGCCGGACGTCCTCGGGCGTGCGGTGCTCGAGCGGCGCGAGCCGACGCTGCTCGTGCTGGACGATGCGCACGAGCTGCTGGTCCGGCGCGTCGAGGACGAGCTCGTGCACGTCCTCGCGGCGTCGACGCCGGACGTGCACGTGCTGCTCGGCACGGTCCGGCGGCCCGTGTTCAGCCTGGCGCGCTCGGAGTTCCCCCCGCCGACCGTGGTCACCGGGTCGGACCTGCGCCTGCGCGTGTGGGAGGTCGACCGCCTGTTCCGTGACGTGTACGGGCACCCGCTGTCCCTGGACGACGTCGAGGCGCTCACGGCCCGTACCGAGGGCTGGGCGGCCGCCGTGCACCTGTTCCACCGGTCGACGGCGGACCTGCTCCCCGCCGACCGTCGTCGCGCCGTCCGGGACCTGGACACGAGCACCGGGTACGTCCGCGACTACCTCGTCGACGAGGTGCTCGCGCCGCTCGACCGCCCGCTGCTGGACCTGCTGCACCGCGGTGCGGCGCTCGACGAGCTCACCGCCCGTCGCTGGGAGGCGCTCGTCGAGGATCGCTCCGCGGCCGGCCGCGACGACCACGACCGGGACGCGGCGACGCTGCTGCGCACGCTGGACCGCGAGTGGTCCCTGGCCACGACGGACGACGGCGTGCGGTACCGGCTGCCGCAGGTGCTCCGCCGCCACCTGCTCGCGGCGCACGAGGAGCGGCTCGGCCCGGCCGCGGCGCAGTCGTGGCGCGCGCGTGCCGCGGAGGTCGCCCGGCTCGACGCGCCGGTCGCGCCCGCCCCGGCGGACGGCACCTCCGACTGGACGGGCCGCCCCGGGTCGTGGGCCGTCCCCGTGCGCGCGGCCGTGCGCCGCGACCCGGCCGGACAGGTGCCCGCCGCCCGGGCGCTGGCGGGCGCGGACGGTGCGCTCGCGGAAGGGCTGTGCCTCCTGCTCGCGGGCGACCAGCGCGCCGCGTGCGACGTGCTGCGCCGTGCGTCCGCCGACCCGGACGCAGCGCCGGCACTGGCGCTGGGTGCCTCGCTCGCCGATGCGGCGCTGCGGCGCGGGCCGCTCGGCCGCGCGCTGCTCACCTTCGACCAGGTGCACGCCGCCGCCTCCCGGCTGGGTCTGCGGTGGCTCGCCCGCCTCGCGCACGGGCTGGTCGCGGGCGCCGACGGGACGCGCGCGGCCCGTGCCGAGGCGGCCGCGCTCGCGGCGAGCGCCGACCGCGACGGCGACCGGTGGGGAGCGGCGCTCGTGCTGTCGTGGTCGGCGCTCGCCGCGATGGCCGCCGGGTCCGCGGACGCCGGCGCGTGGGAGGACCTCGAGCGCCGGTGGCGTGCGCTCGACGCGCCCGTGCCCGCCGCGTGGGCGACCGCCTGCCGCGCGCTCGCCGCCGCCGCGCAGCAGCTGCCCGACGCGCGCGAGGACGCCCGCACCGCGGAGGCCGTGGCGCGGGCGGCCGGGTCGCCGGGGGCGCTCGCGTACGCCTACGCGGCGCTCGCCGCGACCGACCCCGACGGCGGCGCCGAGCTCGCGGCGTTCACGGCGGCGACCGCCGACGAGCACGGCGTCGACGTGCGGCCCTGGGCGGTGCTCGCCGCGCCGGTCGCGGTGGTCCGGCGGCCGCGGGCCGTCGACGACCCGGTGTGGGGCGGGGTGCCGCTCGTCGACGTCCGCTGCCTCGGGGAGTTCCGGCTGCGGGTCGACGGGGTCGACGCGGACCTGTCCGGCGTCCGCCCGCGGGCCCGGGCGGCGCTGCGCCTGCTCGCCCTGCACGCCGGGCGCCCGGTGCACCGCGAGCAGCTCGCCGGGGCGCTGTGGGGCGACCTCGACCCGCGCGCCGCGCTGCACAACCTGCACGTCAGCCTGTCGTCGGTGCGGCGCGCCCTCGAGCCGGGGGTGCCGACGCGCAGCAGCCGGCTCGTGGTGCGCGACGGCGAGACGTACACGCTGGTGCTCCGCCCGGGCTCGACGAGCGACGTCGCACAGCTCGACCGGGCCGTCCGCGACGCGACACGCCTGCGGGCCGCGGGCGACGACGTCGCGGCGTGCGCGGAGCTGCGGCGCGCGGTCGACCTCTACGGCGGTGACCTGCTGCCGGAGGACGGGCCTGCCGAGTGGGTCGTCGGGGAGCGCGAGCGGCTGCGCCTGACCGCGGCCGACGCGGCCGTCGAGCTCGCCGAGCTGGAGCTCGCGGCCGGGCGGTACGACCGGGCGGTCGCCGCCGCGACCCGCGGGATCCGGCTCGACGAGTGCCGCGACCACGCGTGGCGGGTGCTCGTCGCCGCGTTCACCGCCGCGGGCGACGCGGCCGCCGCGCACCGGGCACGTCAGGACTACCGCGCGATGCTCGGCACGCTCGGCATCGCGGTCCCCGACGTGCCCTCGCCGGTGCGCGTGGACGTCCCGCCACGAGGGCGGCTGCCGGCGGGCCGGGCGGTGCGGCTGCCCGTGCCGCTGCCGGGGCCGGTGGTGCCCCGCTCACGGGACCAGGCGGGACGGCGGGTCAGCGACCGCGGAACTCCACCTCCGCGACCGCCACGTGCGTCGTCGGGGTCGCCCGGTACGTGGAGCTGATCGTCAACCGGATCGCCACGACGTCGTCGATGCCCGTCGCCACGTCCTGCAGGCCGACCCGGTCCGCGAGCGGCACCTCGACGGTCTGCTGCGTGCCCGCGGACGTCGTCGCCGTGAGCGTGAGCACCTCGGGGCTGGCGTTCGCGAGGAAGTCGGTCTCGACGTCGGACGCACCGGGCGTCACGAGCACGCGCGTGAGCCGGAACGGCTCGCCGAACGTGAAGTCGACGAACTGACCGACGCCGTCGCCGGGCGCCGCGGGGGACCACGCGAGGTTCGTCGCGCCGTCGCGGATCTGCGCGGCCGGACGCTCGGGGAGCTCGCTCGACGCCACGACCTGCACGGGGTTCACGGCGGCGTTCCCCTGGATGCGGTCGACGACGGCGATGCGCGCCTTCTCGATCTCGGGCCGGAAGGCGAGCACCGCCGCGACGAGCGCGCCGACGACCAGGAGCGCCACGACCGGGCGCGTGGGGAACCGGCGACGGCGCGGCGGCCGGAAGCCCGCGGACCGCGCGCGTCGCGGGTCCGGGCGCCACAGCCGGCTCCACCACGAGCGCCGCTGCGCGACGGGCGCGTCGGCGAGGCTCGCGCCGCAGCGGCGGCAGAACTTGCGGGTGGGCGTGTTGCCCGCGCCGCACGAACCGCACACGAGGTCGCCCGGGGACGGCGGCTGCTCGTCGGCGGGCGCCGGGCGTCGGGGTGGGCGGGGGGTCTGCGTCGCGCCGGGGCGGACGGGGGCGGGCTGCGTCGACGCGGCCGGGGCGGTCGGGCGGGCGGGCGGCGGCGGTGCGACCAGGGCCGCCGCGGCGGCGGTCCGTGCGGCCGCACGCTCGGCCGCCTCCCGCTCGGCCCGCTGCGCGGACTCGCGCTCGACCGCCTCGCGCTCGCGGCGGGTCCGGTCGGGGCCGTCGGCGTCCTGCTCGGTTCCGGGGCCGGCCGCCGGCGCGGCGGGTGCGTCGTCGGAGCGCTGGGCGGTCCCCGCCTCTCCTGCGTCCCGCGCGGTGCGGGTTGCGGGGCCGGGCGTGGTGACGTCGGGGCCGGCGGGGGCGACGCGCTGCCCGGCGGTCGACGCGACAGCCGGCGACGTGCTCCCGGTCGGCGGGACCGCGGCGGGCGGTGCCGCGTTCGAGGCGCTCGTCGCGGATGCGCCGCCGGTAGCCGGCGGTGCGGTCGACGCGGCCGGCGGCGGTCCGGCGGTGGGTCGTGCGGCGTCCTGCGCGCCGGTCGGGGTGACGGGGTCCGGGAGCACGGGCGGTGCGGGCTCGGGGCGGGGCAGGACGGCCGTCGTCGTGGCGTCGGTCCCGTGCGCGCCGGGACCGGCAGCGGCGGCGGTGTCGGACGCGGTCGCGTCGGCGGGGTCGGCGTGCGTGGCCGCGGGGACGTCGACGACCTCGGGCTCGTCCCAGAGGTAGGAGCCGCACCCGCCGCAGAACTGCTCGTCGTCCTCGTTCCGGGTGCCGCAGGACGGGCACACGATCATGTCGACTCCTCCTCGATGTCGATCGTCACGGGCACGTGCGCGGCGGTGACCGCGGCGACGACGCGCTCCACCCGCCGCCGGTCGACGGGCCCGTGCGCGCGCACGTGGACCCGCAGGGACGGGACGGCGCCGCCGGG
Source organism: Cellulomonas fimi ATCC 484 (assembly GCF_000212695.1). Lineage (NCBI taxonomy): Bacteria > Bacillati > Actinomycetota > Actinomycetes > Micrococcales > Cellulomonadaceae > Cellulomonas > Cellulomonas fimi. Next base: position 175,782 of record NC_015514.1, read on the forward strand.
CGGCGCGGCGCCGGGGGTGGACGACCACGTCGAGCCGCCGCTGTCGGTGACCTCGACGTCGCCGTCGACGACGAGCCGCACGGCCTCGGCGACGCCCCGGCGCGTCCCGCGCCACCGGTGCACGGCGGCGGCGTGCGCGACGACCTCGCGGCGCCGCTCGGTGCTCCACGTCTGGTCGGGCTCGACGCCGACCCACGCGCACAGCCACTCGAGGAAGTCGGCGGGTGCGAGGTGCGGGTCGACGTAGCAGGCGAGCGCGTCGAGCGTGAGGTGGACGGGTGCGAACGTGTCGTCGATCGCGGCGGCGAACCGCAGCAGCAGGTCGTCCTCCTGCAGCACCGCGGGGAGCCGGGTGCCGATCGGCACCGGCGTCGTGAGGCCGTCGACCATGCCGCGCACGTCAGCGCCTCGTGACCCGGACCTGGTGCCGGAAGGAGAACACCAGCGCGTGCTTGTCGATGTCGATGCGCTGCACGGCCTCGCCGCGGCGGCCGGTGATGGGGTCGGCGGCGAACACCTTGACGTCCTCGACGATCTCGGTGCCCGCGAGCTGCTGGAGGACGGCGTACACCTCGCCGGCCTGCACGGGCCTGCCGAAGGGCCAGCCGTCGCCGTCGGGCCCGCCGACGAGCGGGTCGAAGTAGCGGTGCAGCGCGCGTTCCGCGTCGGTGGCGAGCAGCGCGACGTCGGCCCGGGGCCGGGGCGAGAGGCGGGCGACGACCGTGACCCCCTGGTAGAAGGGCGGCTCGACCAGGACGCGCGCGCCGACGGGCCGTCGCTCGTCGAGGTAGGTCGCGATGGCCGCGAGCGTGTCGGGCGTCGGGACGAGGTCCTCGAACCGCAGGACGCCCGCGGCGTCGGGCACGGCCGTCGGCACGACGAGGACGCGCACGGCCCCCGCGTCGGCGCCGTCGCCGGCGGCGACGCACCGCACCCGCGCGACCCCGGTGGTGGCGGCGCGCGCGAGCTCCTCGTAGTCCTCGGTCGTAACGGCCCGGTCGCGGACGCGAAGCGCGAGCGGGCCGCGCTCCTTCGCCTCGTCGACGGTCTCGGCGGCGACGCCCCCGACGGCCGCGCGCCGGTTGGACACGCGGTCGACGAACGGCACGGCGCCGCGCAGCACCTGCACGGCCCCGGGGGCGACGTTCCCGTCGGGCCCGCCGCCCGTGCGGTACCGGGGCACGCGCAGCGGTGCGCCCTTGGGCGGCAGCGCGCCGTACGCGCGCAGGGTGCCGTCGGGCTCGCGGACCGCGGGTGCGAGCTGGAGCTCCCCGGCGGCGCGGTCGACGACGAACACCTGGTCCTCGGGCTCGTGGCCGGCGAACGACTCGACCTCCTCCCAGGTGTCCCAGCCGGGTCCGGCCGCGACCTCCAGGGTGAGCGCCGGGCCCGCGACGACGGGCCGGTGCTCGAGCGGGAACACCTGCCCGTACGTGCCCTCGGACAGCCCGACGACCTCGTCGGTCACGGTCGTGGCGTGCACCGCGGGGACGGTGCCGCCGATGGTGAACGCGCTGGCCTCGCGCACGGTCGGGGACGCGGAGTACGTCGTGTAGTCGGCGTCGGGCGGCACGACGCGGCACCGCAGCCACCCCGCGCGCCGGTCGGCCAGCACGGACGCGGTGTGCGTCGGCGGCACGTGCAGCACGACGTCGCCGGGGCGGTTGAGGCCGCCCGTGCCGTCGCTGTCGACGTCGCACGAGACCCATCCCCGCCCGTCCCAGGCCTCCCACACGATGGGCGGGTGGCGAGGGTCGACGCCGACGCCCTGCACGTCGGAGTCGAAGCGCAGCACGACGACGCACGACGGCGCCGAGTCGTCGAGCCCGAGCAGCAGCACGTCGTCGAGCTGCGGGACGTCCGCGAACACCGGGAACGGCTCGCGGAACGACAGCTGCTCGTCGTGCGGCACGGCCTCCCCGCCGGGGCGCTGCGTGAGGACGTGCGCGAGCCGGCGCGGCGGGACCCGCAGGGGTGCGGTGGTCGCGAACACGACGGGCTCGTCGGCCTCGCCGCGCGCGGTCGCGGCCTCGGTGCCCTCGGGGACGAGCACCGTCTCGGGCTGCGGGGCGGACAGCCACATGGTCAGGTCGACGGTCGCGGCACCCGCGGGGTGCAGCCGCACGCCCAGCAGGTCGAGGAACGCGACGTACAGCCGGTCCGGCACGCGGTTGAGCCGGTAGAACAGCTCGTCGGCCATGAACGCGACCGTCTCGATGAGCGTGACGCCCGGGTCGGAGACGTTGTGGTCGGTCCACTCGGGGCAGCGCCGCTGCACCATGCGCTTCGCGTCGTCGACGAGGTCCTGGAACCGGCGGTCGTCGAGGTTCGGGGTCGGCAGCACGTCAGCCTCCTGCGCTGGTCTGCCCGGAGGCGCCCGTGCCGGGCGGGGTGCCGGGGCGCTCGTCGGGGATCGTGTAGAAGGGGAAGACGAGGTTGCGCGGGTCGTTGGTGCCGCGCAGCGCGTACTGGACGTCGATGTACAGCAGCCCGCGGTCGACGCCGTCGTACCGGACGAGGACGTCCCGCAGGTCGATGCGCGGCTCCCACCGGTCGAGCGCGACGCGCACGGCGTCGGCGATCGCGCCCGCGGTGGTCGCGTCGGCGGGCGCGAACACGTAGTCGTGCACGGCGCACCCGAACTCGGGCCGCATGGGGCGTTCGCCGGGGGCGGTCGCGAGGATCAGCCGGATGCTCTCCTCGATCTCGCGGCCCTCGCGGGACAGCGCGATGCGTCCGGTCGGGTCGGTGCGCACGGGGAACGCCCACCCGGCGCCGATGAACTCCTGGCCCACGTCACCGCCCCCGTCAGTTGATCTTCACGAGCGAGCCGCGGACCGTGGTGACGCCGCTCGCGGACAGCTCGGCGGTGCCGGTCGCGGCGACCTTGACCGACGCGCCCTTGACCTCGGTGGTCGCGGTGCCCTCGAGCGTGAGCTTCGGGCTCTTCACGACGACCGACTTCGACCCCTCGAGCGTGACGTCCGCGCCCTTGACCGTCACCGCGCCGGTCTGGGTCGTCACCGACACGTCCTTCTGCGCGGTGACCTGCACCTCCTTCTTCGCCGTCACGGTCACCGGACCCTCGGAGACGATCTCGATCGACGCGTCGGGCTTCTGCACGAGGCGGATCTTCTGCGCGCCGCCGTTGGTCGACAGCACGAGCTCCTCACCGCCCGGCTTCTCCAGGTGCTCGACGCGCATCCCCGTGCGGCTGACGAAGACACGCCGCTGGATCTTGCCGTCGGTGCCGCCGACCTGGTCCGGCTCGGGCTTGTCCTTGCCGTTGTAGAGCCCGCCCAGGACGTACGGCTGGCCCAGGTCGCCCTCGGAGAACGCGACGAGCACCTCGTCGCCGACCTCCGGCAGCAGCCCTGTGCCGCGCGACGCACCCGCGCCGAGCTGCACGACGCGCGCCCACCCGCTCTCGTACTGGTCGGAGTGCACGGGGAACTGCAGCCGCACGCGGCCGAGACCCAGCGGGTCCTTCGCGTCGGTGACGATCGCCGTGAGGACGCCCAGGGTCGGGGTGCGGCCCGTGGGCCCGCCGCCGGACGAGAACGCGCCGCCCGACGTGCCGAGCACGGTGCCGAGCAGCGACCGCTCGGAGGCGCCCGCGACGGTGAACGACGTGACGTACCCGTGCTCGGCGTCGAAGTCGTGCCGCACCGCCGTGAGCACGTACCGGCCGTCGAACGGGCTGCCGAGCCCGCGCACCGCGACCGCCTCGCCGGCCTTCATGGCCGGGTTGCCGTGCGCCGCGCCCTCGAGCTCCGCGAAGCCGCCCGCGAGCCGGTCCGCGAGAGCCTTCGCGCGCGCCTGCACCGCGGCCTGCGTCTCCAGCCCGGGGGCGGGCTGCACGAGCAGCGGTCCCTGGAACGTCTTCGCGAGCTTCGCAGGGTCCGCGTCGGCGAGCTGCGCGCTGACCGTCGCGGCGGGCACCTTCGCGACGAGCGCCTTCTTCGCCTGCACGTCCCAGCTGCGGACCTCGACCTCGGGCACCTGCCCGGCCGCGGTCACGGTGGCCCGCAGCCACTGCAGGTTCACGCCCTTCTCCAGCACGAGCGGGTTCTTGCGCGCCTCGTCGCCGCCGCTCGGCGCCTGCGCGGCCTTCCCCGGCTCCGCCAGGTCGAGCTTGCCGTCGACGACGCGCAGCACCCACCCGTGCTGCTCCGCGAGCGACGCGAGGAACGTCCAGTCGTCCACGTCGTCCTGCATGACGTGCTCGACCTGCGCCCCGCCCGACGGCACCGAGCCGACGGCCAGGCCCGCGCGCTGCGCGACCTTGCGCGCGATCTCGCCGCCCGTCATCTTCCGGTACGCCTCGACGCGGCGGCCGCGGAACAGGCGGTGCGACACGTCGTAGCCGCGCACGGTCGTGTGCACGCCCTCCGCGTCGACCTCCGCCTCGACGGCCGTGACCTCCGCCTCCAGCAGCGGCTTCGGGCCGCCCGGGCCGCTGGCCTGCACCTGGAGCTTCACCTTGGCGCCGATGGTGAACTTCCCCTTCGCGAGGACCGTGCCGTGCTCGTCGCTGAACCGCAGCACGAACACGTCCGGCACGCTGCGCGCGCTGTCGACGTACCCCGACACGAGCAGCGGCGCGACGTCCGCGGGCAGCGGCGTCCCGTCGACCTCGACCAGCAGCGTCGCGCTGTGCTCCTCACCGAACGGCACCGGCCACCTCCCGTCGTGCCCCGCCCGCGACCGGCCGCGAGGGCTCCACCCGCTGCAGCTCGTCCGCGGTCGGGAGCAGCAGCCGCCGGCCCGGCCGCAGCCGCGCGGGGTCGTCGACGCCGTTCACGTCGGCGACCGCGCGCCACATCGACGCGTCGCCGTACTCCGCGTACGCGATGCCCGGCAGCGTGTCGCCCTGCACGACGACGTGCTCGCGGTGCGGCACCCGCCCGCCCGACGTGGGGTTCGTCCCCGGCGGCTCGCCCGCGAGCTCCTGGAGCGTGACCGTGCACACCGCCCGCACCGGGAGCCCCGCCGGCGTGAACAGCGTGTACTTCACCTGCACCGACTCGATGTACGCGAGGAAGCCCGTCAGGCCGCCCCAGGAGAACTTGACCCACGGCGGCGAGTCCTTCTTCTGCCCGTGCGACGCGTCCGTCGGCACGCAGCACCGGAACAGCTTCTCGACCGTCTTCGCGACCGTGCCGTCCTGCTTCTTCGCCGGGTCGAAGAACACCGACTCGTCGAGGAACATCTCCAGCGTCAGCTTCGACGGCTGCGGCCCCTGGTACTGCGGCGGGCTCGACCGGGTGCTGCCCTTCGTCGTCGGGCGCGTCCACTTGGCCGACTTCGCGAGCGTCAGCTCCTTGGGGTTGAACTGGAACTCGATCGACTCCAGGAACGGGCCCGGCTTGTCCAGCGCGCCGTCCTTCGACGGCTCGTGCAGGTCGAGCTTCGCGTGCGTGAGGGTCGCCGCCGCCTCTGGCGCCGCGGTCGCGGCGCTCGCGTTCATCCCCGTCGCGGGCTTGGCCACGTCACACCCCCGCCGTGAAGCCGTGGTGCGCGAGCTCGAGCGTCTCGGTGGCGATCTTCGTCTGGTCCGACGTGAGCTGCGGGCCCGTCCAGCGGACCGGGACGACGCCCCGCAGCGTCCACGTGACGACCTTCGTGCCGTCCGTCGTGCGCGCCTCGATGCTCGCCGTCGTCGCCACCAGGCCCTGGCTCACCGTCGACAGCCAGCGCATGACGCTCTCCGTCTGGGCGCCCAGCGGCCGGCTCAGCTTGACGTTCGGGTACTTGACCCGCGTCGGGAGCTGCCAGACGCCCGTGTTGAAGCCGCCCTCCTCGCGCGTCTCCAGCACGACCTCCAGCCCCAGCCCCTCGCACGACGCGAACCGCCCGAGCTGGTGGTCGTCCACCGTGACGACATACTGCAGCCCGACGGCCGTGGCGGTGTCCTCCAGGAGCACCTTCTGCGGTGGCGTGCTCATCGGCATGTCGTCGCCTCCTTCCCTGATCCTGTGGGTGGGCCGCTCAGCGGTCCGTGCGGGTGCCGCGGCGCTCGCGGTCGACGAGGAGCTGGCCGCGCACGCGGCGCATCAGCGGGGTCATGAGCCGGCGCGCGAGCTCGTCGAGGTCGGCGGGCGTGGCGGCGGCGAACGGCGACGTGCCCGCGCCCGCGACACCTGCCGCGTCGCCGGTGGGGCCCGCGACTCCCGCGGCCGTCGTCGTCGGTGGGGGCGGGGCCTCGGCCGGGAGGGCGGGGGTGGCGGCGGCGTCGGCGCGCTGCACGACGGCGGTCCCGTCGACGCCGGACGCCACCGACTCGCCGCTCACCGGGCCGGTGGTCGCGGTGCTGCGCTGGACGAGCGCGAGCCCGGCGGCGGGGGACGGGACGGGGGGCGGGAGGGGCAGGGGCGGGCCGGCTGCGGGCGCGGCGGTGCGGGGAGTCGTGCCCGGTGCCGTCGTCGGCACCGTCGGGCTCGTCCAGGTGGGTGCGGTCAGACGCTGGACGGGTGCGGGCAGTGCGGCCGGCGCGGCGAGGGAGCCGGGCGCGGTGAGCGGGACGGGCGCTGGCTGGGCCGGCGTGAGCTGGGTGGGCGTGAGCTGGACGGGTGCGGGCGGCGCGGGGGGCGCGAGCCCGACCGGCGGGGCCGACGCGACCGGTGCTGCGAGCCCGACCGGCCGGGCCGGCGCGGCCGGTGCGGCGAGCGCGAGCGGTGCGGCGGGAAGCGGCGGGGCGACGGGGACCGCGGCGGGGTCGGTCGGCGTGGAGGGAGCCGTGGTGGTGCGTTGTGCGAGGACCAGGGGAGGTGCGCCCGCGCCGAGATCCGGCGCGGCCGCTCCACGCGGGCGTCCCGCCACGGCGGACGCGGGGCCCGCGGCGTCGTCGCGGGTCGTGGCCGGTGCCGGGGAGGTCGTGCGGGAGACGACGAGCGGCGTCGCCGGGGCCGGCGCGGCCGGGTGCGCGAGCGGGACTGCGGGTGCGCTCGCGCCCGCGGGCGTGCCGGTCTCTACCGGCGCGGTGCGGGGGACCACGTCGAGCGACGCGGCGGGCGGGGCCTCCGGGGAGTCGAGCGCGACGGACGGGGTGCCGTCGTCGGTACCCGGGGCGTCTGCCGTCGCTGCGTCCGGTGCGGGCAGGTCCGGCGACGCCACGGCGTCCGCGGACCCGGGGGCCTCGTGCAGCGCACCGGGCGCGAGGTCGAGCGACGGCACGGCGTCCGCCTCGACCGCTCCCGCGACGGGTACCGGCGTCACCGGTGCTCCCGTCGGGAGGCCCGCGGGAGCGGCCACCAACCGTGACACGCTCACGGCGGGAGCCCCACCGGGTGAGGAGGTGCCGGCAGGCGCCGCGGCGCCCGTGAGGGGCCGCGCGCTCACCGTGCTCGGCAGCGACCGCGACGTCGCGACCGCGGGCGCGTCCGGGACCGCCCGCTGCAGCGCGACGGCGGGACGTGCCGCACCCGCGGGCGCGCGCAGCACCGCGGGCGAGGCCGTCGAGGCGACCGTCAGAGGCACGCGCGGCCCGCCGAGCAGGGGGCCGTCGCGCAGCACCAGGGGGACGGGCGCGGTAGGTGCGGCCGGTGCCGGCGCGCCGTCCGTCAGCCGGGAGACGACCGGACCGCCGTTCAGGGCAGGGGCGACGGCGACCTCGGGCGCCGGGACCGGGGCGGCGAGCGGCTCGCGGGCGGACGGGCCGGGCTCGGCACGGTCGGCAGCCCCGTCGGACGGCCCCGACGGCTGGGAGACGGCCGGTGCGGCGAGCGGCAGGTCCACGCCCGACGCCGCCGCTGCGACCGGGCCGTCGGTCCCGGGGGCGGGCGGTGCCGTCAGCGGGGTCGCATCCGCGAGCGTCGGCGTCGTGCGCAGCCCGTCCCCGGCGGCCGACGGTGTGGAGTCGCCCGTGCGGTCGGTCGGGGCTGCGGTCGGGGCTGCGGCAGACGACGGCGTCGCCGTCGCCGAGCGCTGCACGACGGGCGCGTCCGCCGGTGCGGTGCGCGGCGCGGCGGGCGCGTCGATCGGCACCGCCCGCTGCGCGACCGGTGTGGCGCCGGCGTCGGGGAGCTGCGGGCCCTCGGGAGCCTGGCTCGGCCCGGTCGGGGGCAGCACGAGGTCGGGCATGGACGGGAGCCCGAGAGCGGCCGGGGCGACAGCCTCGTGCTGACCCGCGGCGGCAGGGGCGCCGGACGAGGGCGCCACCGCACGCTGCACGCTCGTCGGCCGGGCGGGGGAGCCCGCCGGCGGTGCCGCGGACGAGGCGGGTCCGACGACGCGCTGCACGGGAGCGTCGGGGTCCGCGCCCCGCACGACGTCGAGCGGCGCACCGGCGGCGAGACGCGGTGGCTCGGGGGTGACGGCAGCGCCGGTCCGTGCGGCGGCGTCGGGCGGCGACTGGCGCACGTCGGCGGTCCGCTGCCCGGTCGGGAGGGGAGCGCCGAGCCCCACGCGCCGCTGCACGACGGGCGCCCCGGCGGTCGGCGGCACCGGGAGCGATGCGACCGCGACCGTCGTCGCACCGGAGCCGCCGGCGTCCGACGCGAGGTCGGGGGCGGCCCAGCCGTCGGCGGTCCACCCCGAGGCGTCGGGAAGGCCATCGGTCGTCGGCACCGTCGCCGCCGGCAGGGGCGCGTCGGACGGCGGGGTGGGCCGCACGGGCGGCACGGGCGGCTCGACGGGCACCGCACGGAGCCGGGGCACACCCGCGGGTGGCGCGTCGAGCCCGACGAGTCCGCCGGTCGCGCGGCGCTGCACGGGCGCGTCGGCGCGCGGCGCGGGCGGCAGGAGCGGCAGGTCGAGGTCGACGCTGCGCTGCACGGGCGGGCCGCCGGGGTCGGGGTCCACGAGGCCGGACGGGGCGCGCGCGTCGACGACGTGCGACATCGCCCCGGTGAACCGCACGGGCGCCCGCGTCGGCAGGTCGGCCAGGAACGCGACGGGGCGGCTCGTCAGCGCGACCGGCTGCACGACGCGCTGCAGCGGCGGCAGGAACGCCCACCCGGCGGTCGACTCGGCGGGTGCTCCGGGAGCGGCGGCACCCGCGGGGTCGGCACCCGCGGGGCCGGCAGCCCGCTGCACGACGGCGCGCGGTGCGGCGTCGTGCCGTGCGGCGGCGTCGGCCCGCGGTGCGGGGTCGGCGACCGGCGGGACGCCCCGGTCCCGCTGCCACGGCCAGCGCACGTCAGCGCTCCTCGCTCATGCGGCGGTTGATCGCCGCGATCTCCTGGACGTACGCGAGCCGCTGCGGGTGCTCCAGGTCGAGGATCTCGTCGTGCGACCAGTGGAAGTGGTAGGCGACGTACGCGACCTCCTCGCGGATGCGGGCCGGCGCGTACGTCACGATTCCCCCAGGCGCCCGCCGGAGACGTCGACGTCGAACCGGTGCTGGCACGCGGGGCACGCCACGGCGGCGCGCGTGTGGCCCTCGGCGTTGATGCGCCGGTACAGGTCCTGCAGGAACGCGACGTCGGACGCGAACATGTTCTCGACGACGCTCTGCGTCACGGCGCCGAGGGTGCCGAGCGACGTGATGACGCGGCTCAGCAGCACGACCGTCGTGTAGGCGGGGTTCTCCTGCACGCGCGCGTCGTACAGGGGCAGCAGCTCGTCGCGCGCCGTCGCGAGCCGCATCGTGCCGTGCCGGTGCAGCACGCCGTCGCCGTCCAGGTACCCGCGGGGCAGCTGGAAGTCGAACTCGGTGCGCAGCGTGTCCCGCCGGGCGGCCCGGGCCGGCGACGCACCGTCGGGCGCGTCGTCGACCTCGGGCTCGTCCAGAGGGACCGGCAGGGAGCGTCGCATCACGCGAACTCCATCTCGTCCCAGCACACCGTGAACGTCTCGGTCAGCGGCTCGGTGGACCCGGCCTTGAGGGTTCCGCCGAGCTCGACGTCCTTGACCCACACGTTGCGGAAGTTCATCCGCTTGAGCAGCTGGTTGTCGGACGTGTAGATCGCGACCTCGGCCGTCTTGCGGGCGTCGGCGAGCTTGCCCTCGAAGACCGCCTTGAGCCAGTCCGTGACGGTCGTCGAGTCCGTGAGGCCGCGCTTGACCTTGAACTCGCCGGCCTTCTGCCGGCCCATCATCTGCCGGGTGACGAACTTCCCGTCCGCGCCCTGCTGCTGGTAGGTCACCTTGTCGACCTCGGCCTTCAGGCCGCTGACCTCCATGACGTGCGGGACCTGGATCCCGTCGATCTTCACGGAGAACGCGTACGCGGTGGCGAGGTCGAAGGTGTCGGGGAGCGCCATGGGTCACCGTTCCTTTACGGGTCGTCCGGTCACTCGGCGACGAGGCTCGTGCCGCCGGAGAACTGCGAGAGCTGGAAGATCACGAACTCGGCCGGCTTGACCGGTGCGATCCCGATGCGGCACGTGACCTGCCCGGCGTCGATGGCCTCGGCGGGGTTGGTCTCCCGGTCGCACTGGACGAAGAAGGCCTCCTCGGGGCTGAGCCCGAACAGGGCGCCCTTGCGCCACTCGTTGACGAGGAACGACGCGATGGTGCGCCGGATCCGCGCCCACAGGGCGTCGTCGTTCGGCTCGAACACGACCCACTGGGTGCCGACGAGGATCGACTCCTCCAGGTAGTTGAAGAGCCGCCGCACGTTGACGTACCGCCACGCCGGGTCGGACGACAGGGTGCGCGCGCCCCAGACGCGCACGCCGCGGCCGGGGAACGTGCGGATCGCGTTGACGCCGACCGGGTTGAGCAGGTTGTGCTCGGCGCGCGTGATCTGCGTGGCCAGCGTGATCGCGCCGCGGATGACCTCGTTCGCGGGCGCCTTGTGCACGCCGCGGGTGTCGTCGTTGCGCGCCCAGATGCCGGCGACGTGACCGCTCGGCGGCACGAACCGGTTGGTGCCGGACGCCGGGTCGAACACCTTCACGTACGGCCAGTACAGCGCCGCGTACTTCGAGTCGTACCCGGCCTGGTCGACGCGCCAGTCCTTGATCTGCTGCGGGCCGAGCCCGGGCGGCGGGTCGAGGATCGCCATGCGGTCGCCCATGAGCTCGCAGTGCGCGATCATCGCGAGCTGCACCGCCTGGAACGTCTCCAGGTCGATCGCCCCCTGCTCCAGCGCGGCCACGAGGTCCGGCACCGCGACGATCGTCACCTCGTCGATCGCCTCGAGCCCCGAGAAGCCCGTGCGGTCCGCGGCGTCGCCGATGTAGTCGTCCGCTCCCAGGTCGCCCGTCGCGGGCGGCTCCGGCTCGGGCTCCGGCTCGATGAGGTCCGCGACGCCCTTGTCGGGCTTGACGAGCGCGCTGCCGCTCGCGAGCTCCTCGATCGTGATGAGCTTGGACTGCTGGTTGACCTTGGTCGCGACGTTGTCGTCGCCGCGCTTGGTCGTGACGTTGTCGTACGTCTCCGCAGCCTTGCCGTCGAGCAGGACGACGAGCTTGAACTGGTCGTCGGGCGCGTTCTCGCCGCCCGCCTCCGCGACCTCGACGCTCAGCTTCTTCGTCTTCGGAGCCCGCTCGCCGGCCGAGATCCGGTACGCGCCCAGCACCGCCTGCGGCACCGCGGGGAGCGCCTTCGGCGACGCGGCCGTGCGCGGCTGGTTCGCCGCGTCGTCCGCCGCACCATCGGTGCCGATGCGCACGACGTACGCGTTCGAGCCGCCGTTGAGGAAGTACCCGTACACCGAGTGCGCGAGGTACGAGCCGGGCAGGAAGTCACCGAACGTCTCCGCGTACTGCGTCCAGTTCGAGACGAGCGTCGGCGTGTTGAACGGGCCCTTGGCCGCCATGCCGACGAAGGCGGCGACGGACGTCCCGACCCCCTCGATGGGCCGGGTGCCCGCCTCCACCTCCTCGACGTAGACGCCGGGCGACAGGTAGGTCGGCATGTCCCCTCCTTCGGGCACAGGGAGTCGTGACCCCCAGCCTGGGACGGGACCCGCCGACGGTCCCGTCCGCCCGGACGCTCGGAAGGGAACAGGTGTTGCCCGATCGGGCCGCGATGCCCCGGTCGGGACGACGACGTCTGTGGTCCGCCTGGAGGCACTGTCACGAGCCTCGGAACACCCGCGCCACAACCCCCGCCCCGGCGTGAGCGAGTGGTGGCGTGACCACGCCGACCATCACATGGTCGTCCTCATGGATCCCGACGGCCCGTTCCCCGCGCCACCGGAGGCGAGGCGAACACCTGCGGGCGCGGCGAACCGCTGCCCCACGTCCTACCGCCAGCATGAGTGTTCGCGAAGGTCCGCTGACGCGCGTAAGCCCTTCGGTGGGTACGTGTCGTGGCCGCCACCGGCCGTGCCACTTGGAGTGGGCGGCGCAGTCGCGGCCGCGTGAGATCAGCTCGCCGCCGACTAGCTGTACTCGGCCGGGACGTTGGTGACGTCGGGGGCCGTTGACGACAGGAGAACCTCCGGTTGGGCTGTGGCTTGTCGAAGGCCCACACCCACCCGGAGGTTCTCGTGCCTCACGCTAACGCCCGACTGAATCTGCGTGGCCGCCAGCTGCTGATCGACCGCGTCGTGCATCAGGGTCGACCGGTCGCTCACGTCGCCCACGAGCTCGGGATCGCCCGCCAGACCGGTTACCGATGGGTCCGGCGCTGGCGCGCCGAGGGGGCCGACGGTCTCGTGGACAGGTCGTCACGGCCGCGGACGAGCCCGAGCAGGACACCGGCCGCCCTGGAGGACGCGATCTGCGCGGCGCGAGCACGTGACCGGTCAGGGCCGGACGTGCTGGGCGCGGCCCTGGGTGTCCCGGCGCGCACGATCACCAGGGTGCTGCGCCGGCGCGGGATGCCGTTGCTGCGCGACCTGGACCCGCTGACCGGCCAGGTCGTCCGGGCCAGCAAGGCCACCGCGGTCCGCTACGAACGCGACCGGCCCGGCGAGCTGGTCCACGTCGACGTCAAGAAGCTCGGGCGCATCCCCGACGGCGGCGGCTGGCGCGCCCTGGGCCGCGACGTCGCCGACCGGCACCGGGACGACCCCATCGGCTTCGACTACGTCCATTCCATGGTCGACGACCATTCCCGGCTCGCCTACTCCGAGATCCTCGCGGACGAGAAAGGCGCCACCTGCGCGGGGTTCGTGACGCGCGCCGCGGCCTACTTCGCCGCTCGCGGCATCACCTGGATCGAGCGGATCATGACCGACAACGCCTGGGCCCACCGCTGGTCACTGCGCGACGTCGCCGCCGACCTCGGCGCGAAGCAGGTCTTCATCCGCCCGCACTGCCCCTGGCAGAACGGCAAGGTCGAGCGACTGAACCGCACTCTGCAGACTGAGTGGGCCTACCGGCAGGTCTTCACCACCAACGACGAACGGGACTGCTGCAGGGCTGGTTGACACTCCATCTGTGGGACGAGGTCCCGCTGGAAGGATGTCGCTGTGCCCAAGAAGTTCCCGCCCGAGTTCAAGCGTGACGTCGTGCGGGTCGCCCGCCGCGGCGATCTGACGCACGCCGAGGTCGCCGCCGACTTCGACATCTCGATCGAGTCGGTGCGGCGCTGGGTGCGCCAGGCCGACATCGACGACGGCGTCGTGGACGGCAAGACCACCAGCGAGCAGAACGAGCTGGTCCAGCTGCGCCGCGAGAAGCGCCGGCTGGAGCAGGAGAACGAGATCCTGCGGCGCGCGGCGGCCTACTTCGCCGCCGGTTCGCTCCCAAAATGAGCTACCCGCTGGTCCGTGACCTGGCCGCCGAGGGCATCCCGGTGCGGTTGACCTGCGGGGTGCTCGGCCACTCGAGGCAGGCGTACTACGCCTGGCTCGCCGAGCCGGTCGGCCAGCGCGAACTCGAGGACGCCTGCCTGACCAACGCCCTGATCGACGCCCATGGCGACGACCCGGAGTTCGGCTACCGCTTCCTGGCCGACGAGCTCGAGCGCGCCGGCCACGGCGTCGGCGAACGCAGGGTCTGGCGGCTGTGCTCCCAGCAGCGGCTGTGGTCAACCACCGTCCGCAAGGGGCGCCGCGGCGCCGGGAAGTCCCCCGGGCCAGCGGTCCACGACGACCACGTCCGTCGGGACTTCACCGCCGCCGGCCCGGACCAGGTGTGGGTCACCGACATCACCGAGCACCCCACCGCCGAGGGCAAGGTCTACTGCTGCGCGATCAAGGACCTGTTCAGCAACCGGATCGTCGGCTACGCGATCGACGAACGGATGACCGCCCAGCTCGCCGTCACCGCGCTGCGCACCGCCGTCGCCAGACGTGCCCCGAGCGGCGTCGTGGTGGTCCACTCGGACCGCGGCGCGCAATTTCGAGCGCGGAGCTTCCGGGCGGTCCTGGCCGCCGCAGGTCTGCAGGGATCGATGGGTCGCGTCGCCTCCGCCGGGGACAACGCGGCGATGGAGTCATGGAACGCGCTGCTGCAGAAGAACGTCCTGAACCGTCGCCGCTGGGCCACCCGCGACGACCTGCACGACGCGATCGTCTTCTGGATCGAACGGACCTACAACCGCCGTCGACGCCAGCGCGCCCTCGGCAAGCTCACCCCGGTCGAGTTCGAGCTCGCCTTCACCGCCCAGAACGCCGCCCTTGCGGCATGATCACCACTCACGCCGTGTCAACCGACCCTGCAGCAGTCCCAATCGGGCCTGGTATCCAGGACGCGATCTCGCCGACAACCGCGGCGGCCTTGACCAGGCCTCTCCACGAGAAGGTGCCGCCTAGGTCGGTGCAGTTGATGGGGTCGGCGTTGCAGTAGTCATAGGCGTTGGCGGAGCCGCCGGGGACGGGGTCGACTTGCAGGAAGCGGCCCAGGGTGGGGGTGTAGAGGCGGACGCCCATGAGGATGGTGCCGGTGGGGGTGTCGGCGGAGCGTTGTGCGGCACCGAGCCACCCGTATCGGGCCGGGGGTGCGTTCGAAGTGGCGCCGGAGGTCAGGGGTTGGGGGACGCCGAACTCGTCGAACGCGGTGCGGGTCAGGGTGGTGTAGTCGGCGTTCGGTTGGTCGTCGGGGATGGGGAGGGTGGCGGTGATGTCGCCGTGCAGGTCGACGAGCTGCAGGACGCGGCCACCGGTCTTGGCGGTCTGGACGGCGATGTTGCCGTCGGCGCCTTCGACGTAGCGGGAGACCTTGTCGGGCTGGGTGAGGTCCTCGGCGATCCAGGACGGTTCGTCTCCGTCGCCGTCGTAGTGGTTGAGCGACTCGGTGGAGTTCGCCCAGGCACCGTTGACCCAGGCGAAGGTGTCCTGCTCGTGGAACCGCTGCAGCGGGTCGAGGGTCCAGGTCGTGCGCTCGACCTCGGGGACTTCCTGGGCGGCGACCAGGTCGTTGACGTGGTACCCGGTGGTCGCCACGGCGGTGCTGTCGGCGGTGGGCATGGCGGTGATCCGCCCAGCGGGTCGTAGGCCCACGCCGAGCCGTTGCTGCCGCTGGTCGTGACGAGCCGGTCGGCGGAGTCGTAGGTCGAGGTGGTCACGCTCGCACCGGTCATGCCGGGGCACGGGCCGTTCGCCGCCCCGGTGGCGGTGGTGAACGACGTGCGGTTGGTGTGGGTGTCGAACCCGTACAGCCGGCTCGTGCACGCGCCCGTCGTGGTGGAGGTGTCGTCGACGGCGGTCAGGCGCCCGAGCCGGTCGTAGGTGTAGTCCTGGCTCCCGACGTCGGTGGTGGTGTGGGTGATCCACTGCCCGCGGTGGTTCTCCACCACCGAGTCCGCTGCGATCGTCTCGCCGTCGGAGGTGCGGGTGTAGGTGCGGGCGACCGGGACACGGGCGGTGTCGTAACCGATGGTGAGCGTGACGCCGCCGGGCAGGGTCTGGGACTCCAGCTGCCCGTCCGGGCCCCAGGTCGGGACGATGTCACCCGCGACCGATGCCCAACGGCGCCTCATGGGCACCCTGTCGGTCGACTCGCTCACAGCGACCGGGCGAGCCTCAGGCGCTTTGCGATCACTCGTTCCTGGCGGCCCATGCGTGACTTCTCGAGCCGGTCATCCGTGGTGTACCCGGCTAACGCCGTCAGCGGCTCCTCGTCGTCCCTTCCCGTGAGGACGAGCGAGGGCACATACGACTCCGCGATCATGCCCCCAGCAGTCACGACTCGAGTGGCTTCGATCTGCGACCACAGCCGGTGCCGCTGGCTGACGTACCCGTAGTAATGGACGCCTACGTGATCGACGACGACCCGAACGAAGGGGCAGCGAAGAAGCAGGTACAGCCCTGGCAGGCCCATGAGGGCAGTCGTCACGAGGATCGTGCTGAGTTCCGCTCCGGGATCGAGCGATGACGCTGCACCGGTGACGAAAGCCACGAGTCCGAGTGTCCAGACAAGCCAACGCCAGGGCGACCGTAGGGTCACCCGATCGTTTTTAGCCTGCATTGCTTCCTCCAGCATGCGCACTCCAACAAGGGGGCGCAATCATTCAGTACGATGGCAGTCTCAACCGGTCAACGCACCACGGCGCCCGTCGCGCCTGGACGGCAGTGTGCCGGGCTGGCGCGAGTTGCGGTTCCGATCGTGCTCGCCGGGACAGTTCGGGTGTGCACGCGCTTCCGGCGAAGAAGCGCGGTTGATGTGGGATCCACGAGGGCGAGTGTGGGTATGTCGCGGAGCCGACTGATCGACAAGTGGGAAGACGACTTGCCCGGCCTTTCTGACGACGGCGTGCGAGATCGCGTGCGCATGGCTCGGGCGAACGCCGCGGACGCTGTTGCTCCAGGTACGGGTCGGAATCCGAAGGCGGGCCGGATGTGGCGCGCGAAGTTGCAGTCGGCTGAGGCCGAGCTGTTGCGGCGCGGTCTGCGGCCCTAGTCCCGTGGCGCCTTGTCAAGGAGTCGCTCGGTGTCCTCTGGTATCAACAGGTTGAGCGAGGGCAGGAGCTGGAGGTCGTCGAGGGACCCGGGTCGTTCGGTTACCACTCTGGTGGGATTCCGGTCGTCGACGCTCAGGACCGTGACGCGCCCGCGTTCGTAGTGAACGACCTCCGCGAACGGCCACTGGTCACGAACGAACTGCGGGTGCACGCCCAGTGCGGTCCAGGTGCCGTCACGCAGCGCATAGTCGACCAGCTTGGCTCTCGCGTCGGCGCGGCCAGGCTCGGGCAGGGTGAACGGGTGCCCCGGTTCTGCTCCGTCAGGCGCTTGACTGAACAGGTAGACCGCGACGATTCGACCTCTCGGCACTCGTCGAGCGACAACCGCGAAGCCGTCAGGGCGACCAGGTCGAGGGAGGAGGAACGTCGAGCCCTCCGGGATCGACGTGCTCATGCCTAGCGCACTCCCTTAATCGAGTGACTCACCCTTCAATCGTCCGGCTCCCAAGCCTTCAGGTTGGGAGACGCGCCCTAGCCGCACCGGCGGTACCCGATCTGGTCAAGGTCGTCCGCCAACGCCGCCATGTCGGTCTCGGGGTTGAGGCGCTGCACGAGCTCCTGCGTCAGAGGTTCGAGCGCGAAGACCGCGCGGACCGCGCTCGAGTCGACCTGCGACTCGTAGTAGTCCTCGACGAAGCGCTCGTAGGCCTCGGGGGAATAGTCCACCAGCATCGCGAAGAGCCAGTTCGCCCCGTCAGGATCGTCGCCGGAGGGAAAGGCGATGTCCCCGGCGTGCCAGCCGTCGTCCTCGGTCTGGCGCCACAGGCATACCGTGGCCAGCAAGGTCGCGCCGTCACTGAACGCCGGCTCCGTGACATGGTCGGCGAAGACCGCCGGCACGCTCTCGACGAGTCCGGGCCACAACCTCCCGTTGTTGACGTACGGGCTCATGTCCGATTCGTGGTCGAACCCGCGGACGAACACCCCGGCTGAGGCAAAGACGATCGACCACTCGTCGCCCGACCCGTTACGCATGGACGCCATGTCCTCATCCGGCGCCCAGTGTGAGTCGAACGAGAAGTACCGCCCGTCCCACTCCGGGCTCATCACAGCGTCCAGGGTCGCCAACACGCGACACCGGTCACGAAGCAGCGAGATCTGCGGCAGGGCGCGGGCGACATCGTGCGCGGTCATAGGGACATTGAACTCGGGGTGACGTCCGACTCAGGTAAAGACGGTGGGACGCGCGGTGACACGGGCGAGGCGGGGCGCGTGGGCCCAGGCGTAGCTGGGCGACGCTAGGCGCGCCGCCAGAACGTCGGTCGCCACCAATACAGGGTTGTGAGATCCGACGGCCAGGGGGACTCTTGGACGCCTCGGCCCTCGAAGCGATCGACCGTTAGGTCGACCGGTCGCCATCCATCGTCCAGCGGTTCGGACTCGTCAGCGGGGCGCACGTGTCCGATGAACCGACGCTCCATCGCGCCGAGTTCGACATAGGCACGCTGTGCCTCGATCAGCGACGGCGTGTTGGCGCCACCGCGATAGTTCGGCCATCGCAGCTGGACAGCGTCGTCCTCCCAGAAGCAGACGGCACAGATCTCATAGCTACCCGGCGCTTCGCCGAACGTGATGTGCCCACAGCACGGGCACGGATAGCCCTGCTCCGATTCGTCCACGACGCCTCCGGCTCCACATACCGCTTCGGCTCGTCCACTGAGTGGCGAACATGTCCCAGGTCGTGGCGTCGTCGGGGGCTCACGCCTCGACGCCTCACGGAACTCTCGTCGCGATTGTAGAGATCCCACAGGGCGCCGAAACTGATGGCGACCTCAACCGGTCGCGACGTCGTAGGCGTTGTTCGACGCGACGGTCGTCGATGCCCCACCGTGCATGGTCGTACTGCTGGACGCGAGATTCGCGCGCGCCGGCTCCCAACGGCGCAAAGTCGGTGGTCCGGACCGCTGGCACCACGGCGGCAAACTGCGGCTACCTGCATGGGTTTGCATAGGCGCTCGACCAGGCGCGATGCGGTCCCGCCTCTCGCCAACCGCGCTCCTAGGCCCGAGCGCTAAGCCATTCGGCGATCGCGCGCTCTTGTCGGGCCATGCAACGGCGGGCGGTCCGCCTACCCGTCGATGCCGGCGCCATCTCGCGGGGTCCGGATCGAGGTCATGTTTCGCAGCCGGCCACGCCCGTCGGGGCGGGGCACCATCCGCGGTGACGCTCAACGCTCCTCCGTTCGCACAACGACCAGCAGATCGTCGAAGGAGGGATCGCCGAGCCCATCGCTGCAGCGCAGCGTCACAGACTTCCCGTCACACTCAACCAGCATGCCCGCATTTCCAACCCAGGCCTGGATCAATCCGCTGGCGCCGCGCCACTCATTCCAGACGGCGACGTTCGGTCGACGAGTTCGATGCGTGGCTTCAACCTGGAACGAGATGTTCCAGGCATCGCTTCAATCGCCGATCCAGAGGTTGACCTCCGTGCCGCGGTCACCGTCTGGGTCCACGAACTCGCCGTCTCTGACGGAGAGGCGAAGTCCTTGCGTTACCTCACCGGGGGCCTTGAACTGCTGGACCTCCACCGTGATCAGGGTCGGAGACCCAGGGGCTTCATAGGTGGCGTGCACGTCGAGGCCGTCCCACGTGATGACGTTCGACCTCGCCGCGACATACATCTCGCCGAATTCCATGTCGTTCACTGGTGACCCTGATGGTTGAGGTGGCGACGCCCGCGAGCGCGGTAAAGCCCGACACGAGGCAGAGGGTGCCCACGACGAGCGCCGGCACGGCTCGCAGGTCGCCGCCGAGGGTGCGCTCCACCACGAGGATCACGGCCCCGGCACCGAGGACGAACGCAGGCGAGCGCGAGCGGCAGCCGCCCGGGTCCCCAGTGCCGGCCGGACACGAGCTTGTGGTAGGCCGCGCCGGTCGCGAGGACCACGAGCGCACCGGGCAGCGCCGCGACGAGCAGCACCGCGACGAGCAGCACCGTGTCGAGCATCGTCTGCGCCACCGTCCAGTCGTCGAGGGACGCCTGACCGTAGCGCGGCCGTCACGCCTAGGTGTACTCGGCCGGGACGTTGGTGACGTCGGGGGCCGTTGACGACAGGAGAACCTCCGGTTGGGCTGTGGCTTGTCGAAGGCCCACACCCACCCGGAGGTTCTCGTGCCTCACGCTAACGCCCGACTGAATCTGCGTGGCCGCCAGCTGCTGATCGACCGCGTCGTGCATCAGGGTCGACCGGTCGCTCACGTCGCCCACGAGCTCGGGATCGCCCGCCAGACCGGTTACCGATGGGTCCGGCGCTGGCGCGCCGAGGGGGCCGACGGTCTCGTGGACAGGTCGTCACGGCCGCGGACGAGCCCGAGCAGGACACCGGCCGCCCTGGAGGACGCGATCTGCGCGGCGCGAGCACGTGACCGGTCAGGGCCGGACGTGCTGGGCGCGGCCCTGGGTGTCCCGGCGCGCACGATCACCAGGGTGCTGCGCCGGCGCGGGATGCCGTTGCTGCGCGACCTGGACCCGCTGACCGGCCAGGTCGTCCGGGCCAGCAAGGCCACCGCGGTCCGCTACGAACGCGACCGGCCCGGCGAGCTGGTCCACGTCGACGTCAAGAAGCTCGGGCGCATCCCCGACGGCGGCGGCTGGCGCGCCCTGGGCCGCGACGTCGCCGACCGGCACCGGGACGACCCCATCGGCTTCGACTACGTCCATTCCATGGTCGACGACCATTCCCGGCTCGCCTACTCCGAGATCCTCGCGGACGAGAAAGGCGCCACCTGCGCGGGGTTCGTGACGCGCGCCGCGGCCTACTTCGCCGCTCACGGCATCACCCGGATCGAGCGGATCATGACCGACAACGCCTGGGCCTACCGCTGGTCACTGCGCGACGTCGCCGCCGACCTCGGCGCGAAGCAGGTCTTCATCCGCCCGCACTGCCCCTGGCAGAACGGCAAGGTCGAGCGACTGAACCGCACTCTGCAGACTGAGTGGGCCTACCGGCAGGTCTTCACCACCAACGACGAACGAGCCGCCGCCCTTGCCCCCTGGCTCGAGCACTACAACACTCGACGACGCCACAACGCCCTGGGCGGACTCCCACCCGTCAGCCGACTGTCACCAACCTGACGGCCGAGTACACCTAGGCGGGCTCTTCCTCGGCCTCTTCCTCGGGCGCCTCGCGCTGCACGGGGGCGTCGTCGCTCTCGTCCCGCTGGACGACGCCGATCTCCTCGCGCTGCACGACCGCACCGGCGGCGGGGTCGGCGCTGCGCTGCGTCGGGGCGGGGGCGGCCATGGCGCGCTCGGCGTTCGCGGCGGCCGCGGTCTCGAAGCGGTCGCCGGGGTCGGAGACGCTGATGCCGCCACCGGTCGGGGTGCCGTCGACGGCGCCGCTGCGCTGCTGGACGACGTGCGTCAGCTCGTGCGCGAGCGTGGTGCGGCCGGCCTGGCTCGACGGGTCGTAGGCGTCGCGCTGGAAGACGATGTTCGACCCCACCGTGTAGGCGTGCGCGTTGACGGCGTGCGCGGAGTCGGCGGCGGCACCGTCGGTGTGGACCCGCACGTCGCCGAAGTCGGCGCCGAGGCGGCCCTCCATGTCGGTGCGCACGTCCGGGTCGAGCGGGCGTCCGCCGCCCGAGCCGACCACGTCGAGGACGGGCGAGCGCTCCTCCTCGACGAGCCCCGAGGTCGCCGCGTTGCCGGCCGTGCGCTGCAGGTGCGCGAGGCCGCCGGCGTCGAGCCGGTCGGGCCGCCCTGCGGACAGCGCGCGGGCGACGACGGGCGCCTGGTCGCGCTCGTCGACCCGGCTGGACCGGGGGCGTGCCTCGCCGGGCAGGTCCTGGTGGTCGTGGCTGTGCATCGTCGACCCCTCTCGGCGCGGTCCGCTCGACCGTGCCGACGCTGCCACGTGACCGCTCGTGCGGGCAGGCCCGGTGGTCCGCCCCCGCGGGCACGACTCGTGGCCCGATCGGGCAGCCCCGCGCCGGTCGTCGTGCTACCAAGTGCGGGTGCGCCTGTCCGAGCTCGCCGCGACCTCCGGCGCCAGCATCCCGACCATCAAGTTCTACCTGCGCGAGGGGCTGCTCCCGCCGGGTCGCACGGTGTCGGCGCGGCAGGCGGAGTACGACGAGTCCCACGTCGAGCGGCTGCGGCTGGTCCGGGCGCTGATCGACGTGGGCGGGCTGTCGGTCGCTGCGGTGAAGGAGGTGCTGGCGGCGACTCAGGTGGGGGTCGACGAGGCGGTCGGCACGGCCCACGCGGCGCTCCCGCCGGGGGTGCCGGGGCCGGGGCCGTTCGCGCGGGCGAGCCGCGTCGTGCGGGACCTCGGCTGGGCGGTCGACGAGTCGAGCGCGGCGATGGGTCGCCTGGAGCAGGCGCTCGCGGCCGTCGAGTCGGTCGGGCTGCCGCTGGACGACGAGCTGCTGGGCGCGTACGCGTCGGCGGCGCTCGCGGTCGCCCGGTACGACGTCGGCTCGGCGGCGCAGGACCGTGCCCAGGGTGCGGTCGACGCGGTGACGTACGTCGTCCTGGGCACGGTCCTGTACGAGCCGGTGCTGCTGGCCCTGCGCCGGCTCGCGCAGAGCCACGTCTACGGCGAGCGGTTCAGTCGCGGACCCGGCACAGCCAGCTGAGCACGTGGTCGGCCACGACGGGCGCCTGGAACGTCGCGTTGTGGTCGCCGGGGACGATGCGCAGCCGCGTGTCGTACCCGTGGTCGCGCAGCAGCGCCGCGAAGTCCTCGGCGACCGCGGTGTCGAGCAGCAGCTCGTCGGCGTCGCCCTGGACGACGAGCGCGTCGAGGTGCTGGCGGGGACGGTCCACGAGGTACGTCTCGGTCGCGGCGGCCGCGTACAGCTCGGGCGCCTCCTCGGCCGTGGCGCCCATCATCGGCCACGCCCACTGCCCGACGACGCGCAGGTCGTAGATGCCGGACAGGCCGACCCAGCCGTCGATCTCGACGGGCCGGTACGGGCACGCGTCGGTGCGGAACGCGTCGTCGCCGAACGCGGCGAGCGAGCTGAGGTGCGCGCCGGCGGAGTGTCCGAGCACGACGACCGGGCCCGGGCGGTACCCGGCGCGGCGCACGGCGTCGACGCCCGCGTCGACCGCGCACCGGACGTCCTGCGCCGGGACGGGGAACCGCGTGCCCTCGCCGCTGATCCGGTAGGTCGCGTTGGAGACCGCGACGCCACGGGCGGCGAGGGCCTCGGCGAGCTGCCCGAGGCCGGAGCGGTCGGCGGTCTGCCACCCTCCTCCGGGGATCATGACGACGACGGGCACGCGGCCGCGCGCGGGGCGTGCGGGCAGGTGCAGGTCCGCCTCGACGCCGGGCAGGTACTCCGACGTGACGGGTGCGGGCGGCTGCGGGCGGGTGCCGTGGGCCTGTGCCGCGGGTGCCGCGAACGCGGCGAGCGGCAGGGTGAGCGCGGCTGCGGCGAGAGCGGCGGCGACGCGGCGCGGGGTCCGGCGCAGGTGCGCGGGGACGCGGGCGGCGGTGCGGGTGACGACGGTGGCGGTCATCGGATCCTCCTCGATCGGATGACTCATGGATAGTGGAACTATCCATTCGTGCCAAGAGGGTGTTCACGAGGCGACGCCGGAGCGCGTGCCGCCCGTGGCCGGAGCCGTCAGACGAGCAGGTCCCAGTACCGCCCGAACTCGCTCTCCAGGGTCAGCCGCCCGAGCTTGCGGTACTCGCGGTGCACGGCCGTGACGACGTGCCGCATCGCGACCGTCCCGCCGTCGGCCGCCGCGAGGTAGGCGGCGGTGACCGCAGCCGACCGGATCGCGCCGCCCGCGAGCTCGAACGTGTCGGCGCAGAACGCGAGGTCCACGTCGTCGGCCCGCGGCACGCGTCGCCCCAGGCACCGGTCCCACAGCGCGAGGCGCTGGCCCGCGTCGGGCAGGGGGAAGTCGACGACGACGTCGAGGCGGCGGATGAACGCCTCGTCGATGTTGGCGCGCAGGTTCGTCGCGAGGACGACGAGCCCGTCGAACGTCTCCATGCGCTGCAGGAGGTAGGCGGACTCGATGTTGGCGTACCGGTCGTGCGCGTCCTTGACCTCGCTGCGCCGCCCGAACACCGCATCGGCCTCGTCGAACAGCAGGACCGCGTTGACCCCGGCCGCCCCCGCGAAGATGCGTTCGAGGTTCTTCTCCGTCTCGCCGATGTACTTGTCGACGACGGTCGCGAGGTCGACGACGTACAGGTCGAGGCCGAGCTCGTGCGCGACGACCTCGGCGGACATCGTCTTGCCGGTCCCCGAGTCGCCCGCGAACAGCGCGCCGACGCCGTGCCCGCGCCCGCCGCCGGGCCGCATCCGCCAGTCGCCCAGCACCTGCTCACGGAACCGGGCCCGGGTCGCGATCTCGTGCAGCGACGTCAGCACCGGCGTAGGCAGGACCAGGTCGTCCCACCCGACGGCCGGGTCGACGCGGCGCGCGAGCCGCTCCAGGGCCGTCCCGTTCTCGCCGCGCGCGCCGACGCGGACGTGCTCCTCGGTCAGCGCGCCGTCGAGCGTCGCCTGCTGCCGCGCCGCCTGCGCCGCCCGGGCCACCTGCTCGGGCCGCAGCCGGAACGGCGCCGTCGTCGCGGTCGTGTCGAGGTCCGCGCCGAGCGACCGGGTCCACAGGTCGGTCCGCTCGGCCACCGTCGAGGCGGGCACGTCCACGACGACGGGCGGCCACTCCGACCACGCCGGGTCCCACGTCGTCGCGCCGACCACGAGCACGGGCGCGCGCGACGCGAGCAGCCGCCGCAGCGCCGGCCGGCGCTCCGTGAGCGCCTCGACGTCGCCGAGCACCACGCCGCCGTCGACGAGCATCGCCTCGCGCGCGACGAGCCCCGCCGCCGTCTCCGGGTCCGCCGACGCCGCGACCGCGGGCCCGTCGGCGACGACCGCCGCCCGTCCTGCCGCGCGCAGGGCCCGCACCGCGAGCACGCGCCCCGACCCCGTCGGGGACTCCCGCAGGTACACGAGCCGCGCCCCCGACGTGAGGGCCGTGACGACGCGCGCCGGGTCGCCCCACGCGACGTCCGGGACGTCCGCGAGCACCCCGAGCACGGCCGGGTCGGGGGAGTCGTCGCCCAGGAGGTGCCCCACGACGCGGTCCGGGACGCGCAGCGGGCGGCTCGGCAGCGGCCGGTCCGCGTCCTCCACGACCAGCAGCCCGCCCTCCACGAGTGGCCCGTGCTCCAGCCGCGCCCGCCCCGCGGCCGACGCGAGCGGCACGCCGCACAGAGCGAGCGCGACGCCCGCCGACGGCCGCCGCCTCGTGACGTCGTCGTTCAGGTAGCCGAACAGCTGCTCGAACCGCGTGTCGACCTCGCACGCGAGCGCGACCAGCAGCAGCTCGACGTCCAGCGGCTCGAGCGCGAACGTGCGGGCCAGCCACCGCAGCCGCAGCCGGGCGCCGGCCGCCTCCGCCGCGTCCGCGGCCGCCTCGACGTCCCGCGTGCGCGCCGTGACCGCCTCGGACAGCGGCTGCACGCCCGGGCCCGCGAGCAGCCGGTCCACCGCCTCGTCGCTCAGGTACAGGCCGCGGAACGGGTCGTCCGGCTGCGGGTCGTCGGAGCGGCGGCGCGCGACGAGCACCCGCACCCGCTCCTCGACCGCCGCGAGCCGGCCGAGCAGGTGCGCCGTGCTGGGGTCCGACCGGACCTCGGCGTCGGTCGTCATCGCCGTCATCGCCGCTTGCGGGCGCGGGCCCGGGGCGACGAGGTCGACCCGCCGGGCGCGGGCCGGGGCGTCGGGGCGGGCGGGACGTGCGCGTGCGCGCCGAGGTCCTGCCCGCCGCCGTCCGTGTCGTGCAGGTCGATCCGCAGCCCCTCCTCGACTGGCGGGCCGAACGGGACGCTCACCGGCGTCAGCACCGGCACGTCGACCACGACGTCGATCGACGGCTTCAGCTCCCCGCCGAGCGCCGTCCACACGTCCGCGAAGCCGCGGTCCTCGGGCGGCGGCAGCCCGACGAACAGCGGCACGCGCGCCCCGTGGTCCGCGAGCTGCGGGTCGAGCACGCGCCCGGGCAGCGCGTCGAACCGCAGCAGGTACGCGAGCGTCGCGTCGAGCAGCCGGTGCTCGTCCTCGGGCCGCTGCGTCCACGCCGTCACCAGGTAGGACAGACGGAAGTGCCGCGGCGGCAGGAACCGCGCGGTGACCTCGCCCTCGCGGCGGTTCTCGAGGAACCCGCGGCTGCGGCGGCGCAGGTCCTCGCGCAGGTCGTAGAGGTAGACGTCGATCGTCGGGGCGTTGCGACGTGCCGCCCAGTCCTTCGTGGGTGCGTCGAGCACGACCTCCACGTCCGAGCTGTCCACGGCCTCGCGCACGAGCGTCCGCAGCGCCTCGTCGACCTGTCCGATCATGCGCTCTCGACCTCCCGGGACACCGTCCCGCCGCGGCACCCCTCGCGGCGACGGGGCACCGGTCAGGCGATCAGGCAGCCGTCCGCGCCCGAAAGGGCACCCGCCCGCCCGGATCAGCCACGGAACAGGAACGCGGGGGCGTCGACCGTCGCGGGCACGACGAGCAGCGGTGCCGTGACCTCGCCGAACGCGGGCACGGGCTGCCCGGACGTCGCGACCAGGTCACGCGTCGTCGTCAGGCCGTCGCGGATCAGGACGAGCGGGACCAGCCACCGGCCGTCGCCCGACGCGGCGGGGGGCGCGCCGACGCTCGTGATCCCGGTCGACCAGGTCAGCGTCACGGGCTCACCGGGCGGGAAGTCGGTCCCCGTCGCGAAGACGACCTCCCCGGCCCGCGCGACCCCGTGGCTCAGCGTGACGTGCGGGCGCCGGACCTCCAGCGTCGCCTCCGAGCGGTCGTCGGCGGGCTGCGGGTCGGGCGACGCCGTCGACACGACGGCGACGACCGGACCCACCTGCGGCGGACCCTCGAACACGACGGCGGGGTCGAGCGCAGCCGTCAGGACGACCGAGCCGCCCCCGGGCAGGGTGCCCAGGTCGCACGCGCCCGTCGGGGCCGCGCACGGCGCCAGGCCCGACGGCACGACCGTGCCGGGGTAGGTGAGCGTGAGCCGCACGTCCTGCGCGGCCGTGTCGCCGGCGTTGCGGACCGTGACGGTCGCGTCGACAGGCCGCCCGCCCACCCACGCCACCGGCGACGACAGCGTGACCTGCACGCCGACCCCGCCCGGGGTGCCCACGTCGACGGTCGCGGTGTTGTTCGTGACGACCCGCTCGGGGGTGCGCGCGACGGCGGCGCCCCGCACGGTGCGGTCGGTCGCGTCCGTCGCGACGGACACCGGGACGGTCAGCGCGACGGCGGCACCCGGCGGCAGGTCCGCAGGCGCCGGGCACGTCACCTCCGCACCCGCCACGGTGCAGCCCGGGGCGCCGGCCGTCGTCACGCCCGGCGGCAGCGCGAGCGTGACCGACGCGCCGCCGACGCGGCTCGGCCCCGCGTTGCTCAGGGTCGCCGTGAGCGTCGACGACCGGTCCGGCGCGACGGGCGTGGCCGTGAGCGTGAGGACGAGGTCCGCCCACGGCTGGTGCGCGGGCTGCGTCTCACGGACCGGGGTCGCGACCAGCGGCGCCGCCGTGCTGCCGTCGGCGGCGAGCACCCACACGTCGGGGTCACGTTCCCGCCCCGCGCGCAGACCGGTGACGGCGAGCGCGGTCCCGTCCGGCGACCACGCCGGGTCGTCCGCCTCGACGAGCTGCGCACGCGTCGGCAGGGGCGTCCCGTCGAGCGCGAAACCCGTGAGCGGGCGCAGGGCCACGACGTCGGTCGACGCCGGCGCGGCGAGCGTGACGACCCCGACCTGCGCACGCATCTCGGTCCACCTCTCCGGCACGTCGGGACCGCGGACCGCGAGCCCCGCGGCCGCGATCGAGACGCCGTCCGGCCCCCACGCGGGTGACCGTCCCCCGACCCGGAAGCCGCCGGCGCACACCGCGGGCGGGCACGTGGGGTCGTTCGCGAGCGTCAGCAGCGGGCGGGCGTCGCCCGCGAGGTCGGTCACCCAGAGCTCGGACGTGTCGCCCTGGTCGTCGGGGACGACCGCGGCCGCGACGCCGATGATGATCTCCTCCTCGAAGGAGCGGGAGACGACGAGACGGGTGCCGTCGGGGGACCACGACGGGTCGCGCAGCCCCGTGACGGTGCGGGTGCCGTCGCCGGGCAGGGGCACCTGCGTGAGCGTCGCGGTGGTGGGCGGAGCCGCGAGCGCGGCCCACCACGTCGGGGTCGGCGTCGGCGTCACGGTCGCGCTGGGCGTGGGTGTCGGGGTCGGCGTCGGTCCCGGTGGCACGAGCGTGAGGACCTGGAGCGTGGGGACGAGCGGCCCCTCGGGGTCGACCCGCCGGTGCCGGACGAACGCGATCCGCGTCCCGTCGGGCGACCAGGCCGGGTCGACGTCCACGTCGGTCGGCTGCCGCGGGTAGGTGAACGGCAGCGCCGCGCCGGTCAGGCCGTCGACGAGCTCGAGCGCCCAGCCGGTCGTCAGGTCCTCGGACCCGTCGACCGCCTGCCGCTCGCCGGAGTGCACGACGAGGTCACCGGTGGGCGACCACGCGGGGTCGACGTCGCCCAGGGCGGGCGGGCGCGGGCCCGGCGTCTCGCCCGTCGCGGGCGGCCACACGCTGGACGCGAGCACACGCAGGTCCGTGCCGTCGTCGGCGCGCACGTCCACGACGTCGGCGTCCACGGTCGCGACCTGCGCGGTCAGCTCCACGCGCTCGGGACCCTCGCCCTCGGAGTCGACCCAGCTCGACCACGTCGGGTGCGACTCCGCGAGCCCGGGGGTCGCGAGGAGCGGCACGGGCGTGCCGAGCGACAGCCTCTGGTCCAGCGCGGTCCGGACGGCGACCGTCCCGCGCACGTCCCCGGCGGCGTCGTCGACCGTGGACGTCCAGGCGAGCAGGTACCCGTCGTCGAACGCGTCGGGGTCGTCCGTCGGGTCGACCCACGGGCCGAACGACGGCTCGGACGCCTGCCAGCCGCCCCAGATCTTGTACGGCGGGAGCACCTCGGGGTCCGGGGGCAGCTCGGGGTCGAAGTCGCCCTTGCCCTGGGACGGGTCGACGAGGTCGATGACGTTGAGCGTCCCGGACGGCTCGTCGGCCGCACCTCGCACGTACGCGAGCGCGGCGACGCCGCTCTCCCCGTCGCTCGACACGTCCGACACCGTGGGCTGCGTCTCGGCCTCTGGCGACCGCGTCAGGCGCCGCACGGTCGTGCCGGGTGCCTCCGCGTCGAGCAGGTACAGCTCCGCGAGCGGGTCGTCGCGCGTGCTGGAGAACACGACGAGCGTGGACTGCGGCACCCACGCGGGCCACAGGTCGTCGCCGGGTGCGCGAACGGGCTCGACGGGCTCCTGCGCGCACGCGTCGTCGACGAACACCTCCGTGAACGCGAGGTCCCACTGTCCGCCGACGTCGGTCGCGTACGCGACGCGGCCGTCCGGCGCGACGACGGGGTGCGACTCGCGCGCGTCGTCGCACGTGAGGCGCCGCCACTCCCAGCCCTCGCCCGAGTCGCGGACCGCCCACACGTCGCCCGCGTCGTGCCGCTCGCCCTCCGGCCCGTTCGAGACGAGCACCCACGTCCAGCCCCACTCCTCGGCCCACACGTACTCGGCGTCCGGCTGGCTGGTCCACTGCCCGGGCGTCAGGTCACCGGGCCCGGCCGCGGGCTGCGGCCAGTCCGGCGCGACGCCCGTCGTGCCGTCGTCGTGCAGGACACCGGCGCGGACGGTGCTCGTCGTCGTGTCGGTCAGCGCGAGGCGCGGAGCCGTCGCGGCGGGCACGGGCAGGGCCGCCGGCGCCGGGGGCGCGAGCACGACCGCCGCCGCGGGCGGCAGCACGAGCAGCGTGCCGACGGCCAGCGCGAGCGCGCGGCGTGGTCGAGCCACGGCAGCACTCCTTCCCGGGCGCGACGGACGTCCGTCCACGCTCGCAGCCGGTCCGGCGTGCCCGGCAGGCGGTTGCGGCCGCCGATCGGGCAGCCGTCACCGCCCCAACGGGCACGCGTCAGATGAGCCCTTCGCGCAGCGCGTACGCGACGGCGTGCGAGCGGTTCCGCAGCTGCAGCCGGGTCGTGACGTCGTGCAGCACGTTCTTCACGGTCCGCTCCGAGTAGGACAGGTGCTGCGCGATCTCCGCGGTGTCGTACCCGTCCGCGACGAGCTTGAGCACCTCGATCTCCCGCGACGCCAGGCCCGTGAAGGTCAGGCCGCGCGGCCGCAGCACCTGCCGCTGCAGCGTCCCCACCTGGTCGAGCAGCCGCCCCAGCAGGTCGGGCGGCACGCTGCCCTCGCCCGTCGCGGCCCCGCAGATCACGCGGACCAGGCGGTCCGGCGTCGCCTCCGCGCGGCGCACGAGGCCGAGCACGCCCGCCTCGACGGCCGTCACCACGTCGCCGTCCTCGAGCCGTCCCGCCACGAGCACCGCCTGCGCGGGGCTCTGCCGCCGCACCATCCGCACGAGCCGCAGCGCGTCGTCGTCGACGGCGTCCGCGACCACGACCGCCACCTGCGCCGACGCCGCCTCCTCGAGCGGCACGACGCGCACCTCCGGCCGCGGCCGCAGCGCGCTCACGACGCCCGCCTCCGAGATCGGGTCACGTGCGCTGACCCAGACCGACACCCTCTCCATGGTCGCCCCCTGCGTCCCGGCACCCGTCGCTCGGGTGCGAGGGGCCCAGCGTGCTCCCGCGCACTGATCGTGCAGTCAACAACGACTCAACGGGCACGCGCGGGTGCCCGGAAGGCCGGGCCCGCGGTCGTTCCGCGCGCGGGTGGCCGCTCCTAGCGTCCGCAGCATGACGACGACGGCGAAGCTGGACTCGGCGCGCGTGGAGCTCAGCCCCGGCACCGAGGCGGTCGTCCCGCTGCAGATCCGCAACACCGGGGACGTGGTGGAGGGCTACCGCATCGAGGTGCTGGGCGCGCCCGCGGCGTGGACGACCGTCGAGCCGGCGGTCATCGAGGGCCTGTACCCGGGCACGACGACGACCGCGACGGTCCGGTTCGCACCCCCGCGGTCCGCGGCCGTGCCGGCGGGGCAGCTCGACTTCGGCATCCGCGTCGTGCCGTTCGAGCACGTCGACGAGGCCGTCACGCCCGAGGGCGTCGTCGAGGTCCTGCCGTTCCTCGACACGACCGCCGAGCTCCTGCCGCGCACGTCGCACGGGCGCGGGAGCAGCCGGCACCGCGTCGCGCTCGACAACCGCGGCAACGTCCCCGTCACGGTGTCGCTCACCGCCGCCGACGACACCGGCGCCCTCGCGTTCCGGGTCCGGCCGCAGATCGTCGCCGTCGCCCCCGGGACCGTCGAGTTCTCCGAGGTACGGGTCGTCCCCGAGAAGCGCCTGTGGCGCGGCCCCGACGTGACGATGCCGTTCACCGTGACCGCCGCGGCGGAGAACACCACGCCCGTGCTGCTCGACGGCGCGCACGTGCAGACCGCGACCATCCCGAAGTGGGCCGGCAAGGCCCTGCTGGCCCTGCTCGCCCTGCTCCTGCTGCTCGCCGCGCTGTGGTTCCTGCTGCTCAAGCCCGTCGTCGAGTCGGCCGCGCGGTCGTCCGTCGAGGACGAGGTCGCGCAGGCGCAGGAGGCCGCGCAGCAGGCGCAGGAGGCCGCGTCGGCCGCGCAGCAGGCGTCTGCCGGTGCGGGCCAGGCGGCCGCGGCCGCACAGGGACAGGTCGCGGAGATGGAGAACCTCACGCAGAACTTCCTGCCGCCGACGGAGATCCTCACGCCGACGACGCAGCGCATGACCGTGCAGACCCCGCCCACGGCGAGCACGACGCCCGTCACGGCCGACCCGTTCGTCGTGCCCGAGGGCGGCTCGTTCCGGCTGACCGACCTCGTCCTGAGCAACCCGCAGGGCGACTTCGGCCGGCTCGTGATCACGCAGACCCCGCCCGGCGGCACGTCCGTCGTGCTGCTCGACGTCGCGCTGGAGAACTTCCGCGACAACGACTTCCACTTCCAGACGCCGATCGTCCTGCCCGCGGGCGCCGAGCTGACCATGGGCGTCGTGTGCCGGGCCGCGGGCGCGCCCCCGAACCAGACGCCGCCCCCGTCGCAGTGCGACGACGCGCTCGTCTTCAGCGGGCAGCTCGCGATGCCCGTCCCGCCCCCGGCGCCCTGATGCCCACCGGACCGGCGCTGCGGGTCGGCGACACGGCCCTGTGCCCGCTGTTCGACGGCCCGAAGCCGCACGTCGGTGGGCCGATCACGCCCGCGGCCGCGGTGATGACCGTCCTCATCGGCGGCCAGCCCGCCGCGGTCGCGAACGCCGTGCCGGGGTCGATCCCGTGCGTCTCGCCCGCGCCGAACGGCATCGCGATGGGGTCGATGACCGTGCTCATCGGGAACTTCCCCGCCGCGCGCCTCGCGGACCAGTCGCTGCACGGCACGCCCGTCGTACCCGGCCCGGGGTGCCCGACCGTGATCATCGGCGGCTGACCCGCGGCCGGCCGAGGCCGTGCCGGTGGCGTGTCGGTGGTGGGTGGAATGGTCGGGTTCGTCCGTCGGCACCGCGCACGTCGGCCCCCGCGTCCCGCCGCTGCGCTGCCACCCGACCCGCCCGAGGAGACCAGCGCATGTCCCGCACGCTCGCCGACCCGCTCTCCGACCGCGTCCAGGGCCCCGTGCTCGTCCCGGGCGCCCCGGGCTTCGAGGAAGAGGTCGCCCCGTTCAACCGTGCCGCCACGATCCGGCCCGACGTCGTCGTCGGAGCGACCAGCACGGCGGACGTCGTCGCGGCGGTGCAGCTCGCGCGCGAGCACGGCCACCGCGTCTCGGTGCAGGCCACCGGGCACGGCGCCGAGCGGTCGCTCACGTCGGGCGTCCTCGTCACGACCCGCCGCCTCGACGGGGTGCAGGTCGACCCGGCTGCGCGGACGGCCACCGTCGGGGCCGGTGTGCGCTGGGAGGAGGTCGTCACGGCCGCCGCCGCGCACGGGCTCGCGCCCGTCGCCGGCTCCTCGACCAACGTCGGCGTCGTCGGCTACCTGCTCGGCGGCGGGCTCGGCCCGCTCGCGCGCAGCCACGGCTTCAGCTCCGACCACCTCGTGGCGGCCACGGTCGTCACGGGGACGGGCGAGGTGCTGGAGGTCGACGCGGACACCCACCCCGAGCTGCTGTGGGCGCTGCGCGGCGGCAAGCACGGCCTCGGCGTCGTCACGCAGGTCCGCATCGGGCTGGCCGCCGTCCCCGAGCTGTACGCGGGCTCCCTGACGTTCGCGGGCGAGCACGTCGAGCAGGTGCTGCGCGGCTGGCTCGCGTGGACGGCGGGCGCGGACGACGCGACGACGACCAGCCTGGCGGTCGTGCGGTTCCCCGACCTCGACGTCCTGCCCGAGCACCTGCGCGGGCAGACCCACGTGCACCTGCGGTTCGCGCGCCCCGGCTCGGCGGCCGACGGGGAGGCGGCCGCCGCACCGCTGCGCGCCCTCGCCCCGGTCCTGGCCGACGAGCTCGGTCCGATGCCGCTCACCGACACGGCGCGCATCCACGCCGACCCGACCGAGCCGGGCGCGAGCATGGTCGCCGGCCTGCTGCTCACGCACGCCGACGACGACCTGGCCACGGCGTGGCTCGCCGCCGTCGGGCCGCTCGTCGAGCACCCGTTCGTCGCGGTCGAGCTGCGGCACGTCGGCGGCGCGACCACGACCGACGTCCCGGGCGGGTCCGCCGTCGCCGGGCGAGGCGCCACGTTTGCGGCGGACGTGGTCGCGGCCGACCCGCGGTCCTTCCCGGGCGTCCCCGCGGCGCTCGACGGGCTGCAGGACGCGCTGCGCCCGTGGCTCGCGGACGAGGTGAACCCGAACCTCGCGGGTGCCCTGACACCGCGCTGGCACCCGGGCACGAGCGCACGTCTCGACGAGCTGCGCCGGCGGCACGACCCGGACGGCGTCCTGGCACCCCCCGCTGGGGAGGAAGGGTGAAGGGTTCGGCGTTCCGCCCCCGGGCCGCGGGGGCGGGTGCCAGGCTGCCCGAGGGGTGACGTCCGGCACCCCGAACTCGCTGGCCGCGCGCCGTCGTGGCTTGCCAGGATGACGGCTCGGACGACACGGAGACGGGCAGGCGACGCCGCCGCCCGCCGGCAGGGAGACTCATGACGCTCGACAGCGCGCGCGACGCGGCGCGGCGGGACGCCGCCGACCCGACGACCCCCCGGCCGGTCGGCGGCAGCGGGACCTGGGCGCGCGTCGCGACCTCGGCGGTGGTGCTCGCGCTCGTCGGGGCCGGGACCGCCGCGTGCTCGCCGCAGCCCGCCAGCCCGGAGGCGGCGGCCAAGGCGTTCGGCGCCGCGCTCGAGTCCGGCGACTTCTCCGGGGTCGAGCTGGCGGCGGGCACCGACGCCGCGGCCGTCGTCGAGAGCCGCGCCACCGCGTTCGAGGGTCTCACACCCTGGAAGCCCGACGTCGCGTTCGACGGGGTCACGTCGCCCGACGACGACCCGGACGTCGCGACCGCCTCTTACACGTTCACGTGGGACGTCGACGACCGGGACGCCGACTGGACGTACACCACGCACGCCGCGCTGGCCCGCGACGAGAAGGACCCGGACGTGTGGCGGGTCACCTGGAAGCGCAGCGCGCTCGTCCCCGACCTCACGGACGCCGAGATCCTGCGGGTCACGCGCGAGCAGGCCCCCCGCGGACGCGTGCTCGGGGCGGGCGGCGCGGTCATCGTCGAGCCCAGGAACGTGTCCCGCGTCGGCGTCGACAAGACGCTGACCGACGCCGCCGGTCAGGGGGCGGCGGCGCGCGAGCTCGCCGCCCAGCTGGCGATGGACGCCGAGGCGTACGCGCAGCGCGTCGCGGGTGCCGGGGAGAAGGCGTTCGTCGAGGCGATCGTCGTGCGCGAGGGCGACCCCGCCTACAACCTCGCGACGCTCACCGCGATCCCCGGCGTGCGCGCCGTCCCCGACACGCTGCCGCTCGCGCCCACGCGCCGGTTCGCCCGGCCGATCCTCGGGACCGTCGGTGCCGCGACCGCCGAGATCGTCGAGAAGTCGCAGGGCCAGATCGCGGCCGGCGACCTCACCGGGCTGAGCGGCCTGCAGCGCCAGTACGACGCGCTGCTGCGCGGCAACCCCGCCCTCACCGTCGAGGCCGTGTCGCCTGACGGTGCCGCCGTCCGCCCGCTGTTCCAGACCGAGCCGACGCCCGGCGCCGACCTCGTCACGACCCTCGACCCGCGCCTGCAGGACGGCGCCGAGGAGATCCTCGCGGGCGTCGGCCCGGCGAGCGCGATCGTCGCGATCCGCCCGTCGACCGGCGACGTGCTCGCCGCCGCGAGTGGTCCGGGCGGTGAGGGCATGTCCACCGCGACCCTCGGCCAGTACGCGCCCGGGTCGACGTTCAAGGTCGCCTCGGCGCTCGCTCTGCTGCGCTCCGGCGCGACGCCCGCGACGACGTTCTCCTGCCCGCCCACGGTCGCCGTGGACGGGCGCGAGTTCTCCAACTACCCGGACTACCCGTCCAGCGCGCTCGGCGACGTGCCGCTGAGCACCGCGTTCGCGCAGTCCTGCAACACGGCCTTCATCTCGGCCCGCGACTCCGCCCCCCAGACCGCGCTCGTCGACGCCGCCGGGTCCCTCGGGCTCGTGCCCGACGCCGACCTGGCGTTCGCCGCGTTCCTCGGCGCCGTGCCGTCGGAGTCGACCGGCACCGACCACGCCGCGTCGATGATCGGCCAGGGGCGCGTGCTCGCCTCACCGCTCGGCATGGCGACCGTCGCCGCGTCCGTCGCCGCCGGCCAGACCGTCACCCCGCGCCTCGTCGACGTCCCCGCCGAGGAGTCCGCCGAGACCACGGCGACGCCGGCCGCGCCCAGCGCCGACGCGACCGCCCGCCCGCAGGTCCCGCTCACCACCGAGGAGGCGCAGGCCCTGCGCCAGCTCATGCGCGGCGTCGTGACCGAGGGCGGCGGGACCTTCCTGCAGGACGTGCCCGGGGGTGAGGTCGCCGCCAAGACGGGCACCGCCCAGTTCGGCGACGCCGCCAACCTGCAGAACCACGTGTGGATGATCGCGATCCAGGGCGACCTGGCCGTCGCCGTGTTCGTCGACGTCGGCGAGTACGGCTCCACCACCGCAGGCCCCCTCCTGGAGGACTTCCTCCGCTACGCCGCGGGCTGAGGCGCCGCACCCACGCCCGGTTCGACCGTCACCAGATCGCGACGGTCGGCCCGGCGCCGCATCAGCGCGCCCGGTCCGCCGCGGCGAGCGAGAGCGGGAGGATCGTGACGCGCTCGTCGTAGCCGGCGGTGAGGAGCTCCGGGCCGGTGGCACCGTCGCGGACGGCGAGGCTGCGGATCCACCCGCACGCGGCCTTGGTGTCGAGGACGCCGTTCCAGCCGACCCACTGGTGCAGCGTCCCGGTGCCGAGGTCCCAGAGCTGCACGCCGGGGAAGTCGCCGCCCGCGGCGAGGTAGGTGCCGTCGGGGGTGGTGATGGCGCACAGCGCGTGGATCGCGCCGCCGCCGGACGACAGCACGGGGAGCCAGCGGGCGTCCTGCGGCACCTCCAGGCGCTGCACGAGCTCGCCGGTCGCGGGGTCGAGGAGCCGGATCGCGCCGTCGTCGGCACCGACGGCGACGAGGTGGCGGCGGTCGCGGCGCACGCGGCACAGGGCGCGGGGGAGGCCCGTCCGGACGTCGGGGACGGGGTGCTCGACGACCTGCGCGCCCGTCGCCGGGTCCCAGCCGCGCAGCACGTGGTCGGCGCCGACGGACAGCAGCACGTCGTCGCCGCCGGAGGTGCCGAACCACTCGAGCCCGCTCACGCCGCCGACGTGCCCGTCGCAGAGGACCGTGCCGTCGGTGGAGCCGCCGCCGACCGGTGCGGGCGGGCGCCAGATCGCCACGGGCCCCTTCTCGCCGGCGGCGGCGACCACCGGTCGGCCACCGACCACGGCGGAGCGCAGGTGACGCACGGGCCCGACGCCCACCGGCTGGGTCGCCACGACGTCGCCCCGGGGGACCCGCAGCAGCGCGACGACGCCACCCCCACCGCCGGCAGCCAGCAACGGAGAGCCCGGGAAGCCGGTGACGGGTGCGAGGGAGAGCGCGCTGCCCTTGGTGGCGACGCGACGGGCCACGCCGGCCCGGTTGGTCAGCGTCACCCGCCGGCCGGCCACGGCGACCCACGGCTCGCCCTCCTCGTCCGGCACGACGCGGACCGCGAAGTGGTGCGGCGGGTTCACGCGGCCCAGGTCGGCGAGGTGGACGGCGGCGCTCACGACGGGCAGGACGAGCAGCGGCCACACGTCGCCGGGCACGGCCGTGGGCAGGACCGCGCGCGCCAGCAGGTACGCGCCGACGGGGCCACCCAGCACCAGGACCCCGCGCAGCACGACGGCCGCGGTGGGTGCGAGCGGGACGAGCGCCTGCCACAGCCGGACGGCCGCGAGGTCGGTGACGAGCCACCCGACGGTGACGAGGAGGACGAACAGCGCCGCGACGGGGGTGTCGGCGAGCCCGGGCTGGTCCGAGGTGACCCGCGCCAGGACGACGACGGGGGCGACCCCGAGGATGCCTCGCCGCAGCAGGTGGCCGGGTGCCCGGCGCAGCCACAGCCTCAGTGACTCGGTGATGGTCATCGTCGCGCCCCCGTGCGATACGGACATACCTCTCGAACCGCATGCTAGGGGCGCGCCGCCGGTGCCCGGGAGCGATTCCACGGAACTCGTCGCGGCGCGTCCCCGTGGGGCGTTCCCGCAGGATGGAGGCGCGGGCACGGTGCGCCGCGGGCGGCCGGTGGCTGCGGGAAGGAGTCGACGATGACGGATCGGGCCGTGGGGGTGCTGCTGCCGCGGGACCTGCCCGTGGAGCGCGTGCGGGAGTTCGCCCGGCGCGCGGAGGAGCTGGGCTTCGACGAGCTGTGGGTCGTCGAGGACTGCTTCTTCCGCGGCGGGATCGCGCAGGCTGCGGCGGTGCTGGCGTGGACCGAGCGGATCCGGGTCGGCATCGGCATCCTCCCCGCGGCGGTGCGGGACGCCGCGTTCACGGCGATGGAGGCGGCGACGCTCGCCGAGCTGTTCCCGGGGCGCGTCGACGTCGGCATCGGGCACGGCATGCCGGCGTGGATGCGGCAGGTCGGCGCGTGGCCGTCGAGCCCCCTGACGCTGCTCGAGGAGCACCTGCGGGCGGTGCGCGCGATCGTGCACGGGGAGCGCGTCGACGTCGACGGCCGGTACGTGCAGCTCGACGGCGTGCAGCTCGAGTACCCGCCGGCGCACCCGCCGCGCATCCTCGCCGGGGTGCGCGGGCCGAAGTCGCTGGCCGCGTCGGGGCGGGCCGCCGACGGCACGGTCCTCGCCGAGCCCGTCACGCCCGAGTACGTCGCGGAGGCGCTCCGCCACATCGCGCCGACCCGTGAGCACCGCGTCGTCGCGTACTGCGTCGCGGCGGTCGACGACGACGCCGATTCTGCGCGCCGCCTGGCCCGGCCCGCGCTCGCCTGGGTCGGAGAGCCGGACTGGGCGCCGCACATCGCGCCCCTGCCGTACGCGCAGGAGTTCGCCGAGCTGCGCGCGGGCGTCGGCTCCCCGGACGAGTTCGCGCAGGTGCTGCCCGACGCGTGGGTGGACGACCTCGCGGTCGTCGGGACGCCGGACGCGGCCCGCGCGCGGATGGAGGCGCTGTGGTCGGCGGGCGTGACGGTGACCGTGCTGTTCCCGCTGGGCCCGGACCCGGTGCGGGCGCTCGATGCGCTCGCGCGCGTCCTCTGACCGGGACGAGCGCCCGGCGCGGTCGGCCGTGACGACGCCGGTCGCGTCGGCCCCTCGTGCGCCCGCGGTCCGGCGGCTCGTCACTGCTGCCGCCGCGGCCCGGCTCGTCGACGGCGCGAAGGCGAGCACGTTCGCGGTGCTCGCGCTCGGGCTCGACGCGCCGGGCGTCACGGTCGCGGTGCTGGCGATGTGCGCGACCGTGCCCGTCGTCCTGCTCGGCCCGCACGTGGGGATGCTCATCGACCGGCGCTCGCCGCGGCGCGCGTCCGTCGGGGCGCTCGTCGTGCAGGCCGGGATCCTCGGTGTGACGACCCTCGTCGTCCTCGTCGGCGGGGCGGGCGTGCCGCTGCTCGTGGGGTGCGCGCTCGCTCTCGGGGTCTGCCAGGCCGTGACCGACAACGCGCTCAACGCGCTCGTCCCCGAGCTGGTCGGGCCCGACCGGCTCACGGCGGTGAACGGGTCGATGACGACCGGTCAGACCGCCGCGCGCGTCGCCGGTCCGGCCGCGTTCGGCGTGCTCGTCGTGTGGTCACCGGTGCTGACGTTCGCCTGCTGGACGGCTCTGACCGTCGTCGCGCTCGTGGCCCTGCGCGGGGTGACGCCTGCGGTCGCGGTCGACCGGACGGGCACGCGGCCCGGGGTGCTCGACGGACTGCGGTGGATCGCGACGTCGCCGCAGGTCCTGGCGCTCCTGGTGGGCGTCACGCTCGCCAACGTCGCGCTCGGCGCGATGGCGTCGGTCCTGCCGCTGTTCGCGGTGCGGGATCTCGGCATCCCGGCCGCCACCTACGGCACGGCGGCGAGCGTCATGGCCGTGACCGGCGTGCTCGGCAGCCTCGTGGCGTCGCGCCTGACCCGGGTGCCGCGCGCGGCCGCGCTCGGTGTCGCGCGCGCCGTGCAGACGGCGGGCCTCGTCGTCCTCGCCTCGAGCGGCGGACCCGTGCCTCTGCTGGTCGGGGCCGCCGTGGTCGGGCTCGCGAGCGGTGCGTGGAACGTCGTCTCGTCGACCGTGCTCATGGCCGAGGTCCCCGCGCCCGGCCGGGGCCAGGTCATGTCGACCTACCGGTCCGTCGCGTTCGCGGGCAGCCCCGTCGGGAACGCGCTCGGCGGTGCGGCGGGAGCGGTGGGCGCCCGCGGGGGGCTGGTCGCGTCGGCCGTCCTGTCCCTCGCCGCGACCGTCGTCGTCCTGCGTCTGCGGACGCGGATCGGCGCCGACGGCCCTCCGCACTGACCACCCGTGCGCCCCCCGTCGTCCACAGCCCTCGTCGGCGTGCCGGCGCCCGCCGGGCGTCCCCGCCGTCCGGACGCGCGCCGCGGAGCCGTGGTGCAATGGGCCGCCACTCCGGCGCGTCGTCCGCGCCGACGACCACGTGAGGAGACCGGCGATGACGCCGACCACCGCCCCCGGACGCCCCGGCTGGATCCGCCCCCTCGGCCGGACGGGCCTGGAGGTGTCCGCCGTGTGCCTGGGCGGGGGACCGCTCGGCAGCATGCCGGACCTGTTCGGGCGTGACGTCCCCGCGGACCAGGGCGTCGAGACGGTGCTCGCCGCGCTCGACAGCCCGATCCGGTTCGTCGACACGTCCAACGGGTACAGCGACGGCGAGAGCGAGCGGCGGATCGGCGAGGCGCTGCGCCGCGTCGGCGGGCTCCCGCAGGGCGTGACGGTCGCGACGAAGGTCGACCCGCGCGACGGCGACTACTCGGGCGATCGCGTGCGTGCGTCGGTCGCGGAGAGCCGGGAGCGGCTCGGTCTCGACCACCTGCCGCTCGTGCACCTGCACGACCCGGAGTTCTGGTCCTTCGACGAGCTCACGGCGCCCGGCGGTGCGGTCGACGCGCTCGTGGCGCTGCGCGAGTCCGGGGAGGTCGGCGCGATCGGGCTCGCGGGTGGCCGCGTGCAGGAGATCGCGCGCTACCTCGCGCTCGGGGTGTTCGACGTGCTGCTCGTGCACAACCGCTGGACGCTGCTCGACCGGTCCGCCGGACCGCTGCTCGACGAGGCGGAACGGCAGGGCATGGGCATCCTCAACGCCGCCGTGCACGGCGGCGGGATCCTCGCGAAGCAGGAGGGCGGCCCGACGACGTACGGCTACCGCGAGGCGCCGCCGGAGGTGCTGGAGGCCGCCGAGGCCATGCGGCGCGTCTGCGCCGAGCACGGCACGGACATCGCGACGGCTGCGTTGCAGTTCTCGCTGCGCGACCCGCGGGTCGCGGCGACGATCGTCGGGATGAGCCGGCCCGGACGCGTGGCGCAGACCGTCGCGGCGGCGCAGGCCGAGCTGCCGGACGCGCTGTGGCCCGAGCTCGAGGCGCTCTTGCCGCCCGCCCGCACCTGGCTCGACGCCGAGTGAGCGCCGACGCGACCGCCGGCGCGGCGTTCGACCTGCCGGGCGCGCTCGAGCCGCTCCTCGCGGAGCGCGGCTTCACGCGCGGCGGACCGGTGTTCCGGGGGCGTTCGGGCGACGTCGCGATGGTCGTGCGGTGCGAGCCGCAGGCCCGGATCGACCGGGTCCGCACGATCGTCGTCGAGTGCACGCCCGCCGAGGGACCGCAGACCGCCGCGGAGCGGTTCGTGCACCAGTTCAACCAGGCCGCGACGGCGTTCGGGTGGCGCGGCGAGTACACCGCGCAGACGCCCGGCTTCCCGCAGGTGGTCGTCGACGACTTCGAGCGCCTCACGCTGCCGTTCGTCGACCGGGCGACGAGCGTCCGGGCGATCTGCGAGCTCGTGCTCGCCGGCGAGGTCCCGCCGTCGGACGGTCGCGACCCGCTGCTGGCGCGCGTGACCGACCCGTACGAGGCGGCGCGGCGGTTCACCTGGCCGGACCTGGCGGCGCGCGCGGTCGAGGTCGCCGAGGGCCTGGACCTCGACTGGCGCGGCTACGAGGCGTTCCGGAAGTGGGCCGACTACTACTCCGTCGACGTGCGGCTGCGGAAGCCGCCGTTCAGCCTGCGCCACTCCGTCGACCGCTTCCTGCCTCTTGCGCACCGCCGGTACGCGTAGGCGCCGACACGACAGCAGGGGCGGCCGACGTGGAACCGCCTCCTGCACGGGAGCGGGCAGCGGCTGGTCCTTGAGCACCGCGACCGACGCGCCGTCGACCAGCGCGAGAGAGGAACAC
The DNA here is from genome assembly GCF_000212695.1 of Cellulomonas fimi ATCC 484. Classification (NCBI taxonomy): domain Bacteria; kingdom Bacillati; phylum Actinomycetota; class Actinomycetes; order Micrococcales; family Cellulomonadaceae; genus Cellulomonas; species Cellulomonas fimi. The sequence continues at coordinate 217,313 of NC_015514.1, forward strand.
GTGACGAGGGCCGCCTTGCGTCCGGGCGTGAGCCTGGGCATGACGGCTCCTCTAGGTGTTGGCCCGACCGCAGCGCGGCAGGGATGGGCAGATGCCAGAGTCGCCCCTGCGCCGTCACCTATCGCGGCGCCGTCGTCGCCGCCATCGTCACGTGGCTGCGCTGAGGGCGGAGGGGAAAGCGAACAAGCACCTCGGCGACGTGCTCCGACCACCACGTGAGCGTCACCTCCTCCGCTGTCGCACCGACCGGAAGGAGCTCCCGCAGCACGGCGACGTCAGACTGGAGAAGCGCCTCTCCGATCGACAGGTGAGGAACCACTTCGTCGAACGCCCCGCCGTAGGGTGGCCACTGCGGAAAGGCAGCGGCGAACATCTCGGTGAGCTGGATGAAGGGCTCAGCGGGGTCGGGCGTCAGATAGGTGAGCCCGCCCATGAACTGACCCAGCGCGGACAGCTCGAAGTCGAAGGCTCGCACCGGCTCGAGCACCTCACGGATGGTGCCGACGAGCTCGTCGTCGACGTCGCCCCGGTCGACGAACGGGCCAAGCAGCGTGATGTGCGGACACACGGTTGGGGCGCTGAGGCGATGAGTGATCGCGTCGAGCGCTTGCACGGGAACTTGTATCACTGTGTGCCCCACACCGAGCAGTCTGACCCGAACGGTGCTTGTCCGCCGCGGATGGCGCTGATGAGCTCGCCGCCCTCGACGTCCTGGGAGCGGGCGAGCGCGACGAGATCACGAGGTCGCGCACCCGACTCGGCGGTCGGTCGCCGTCCGTCCCGTCCAGCGCCTGGGTCGCGCAGAGCGTGTCGGCGAGGTGGTCGACCACGAGGTACGAGCGGATCGTCGGAGCCTGGGGCCCCGAAGGTAGACGTTCGGGTATCCCTCGTGCCGAGCGACCACGCAGCCGATGGAGTGGTGTGCATCTCCTGTCCACCCTCTTCGGGGACATGCTGAGCCCGGTCGGGGCAGGCGTGCTGCTGCTCGTCGTCGTCCTCGGCCTGCTGGTCGCGCGCAGGCGGAACGCTGGTCGAGCGGGACGCCCCCCGACGGTCAGCCGCCACGTCTCGTGGGTCGGCCCGCCCTCCGGGCCCCGCCGCCGCCCCACGTCCGCCGGCCGCGTCCCTGCCACCGTGACCGACGGTGGGGCATCGGGCGCCGATGTCGACTGGCGCGCGCCTGAGGACGAGATCAGGGCGGCGCTCCGGCAGCTGAGGGACGACCTCGGGACTGAGCTCTCCGAGCGGGCGACGGTCCGGTCACCTGGACCTCCGGCGAGCGGTCGCGCCGGCGCGGACTGGGACCCGGACGACGTCTCCGTCGTCCCGCGGACACCCGGCGCTGCGTACGTCTCGTGGAGCCAGGGCCGCCGGAACGTGCAGGTGAACGTCAGCGTGGGGGCCCACCGTCTCCGATGGTTGCTCCCGCGCGACGACCAGGCTGTCGCGTCCGTGCGGCAGGTGGTCGAGGCCGCTGTGGCCGGCCGGGTCCAGGTCGGCGCGCGCGAGGAGGACCACGGTGGCAGGTTGACCCACGCGTGCGGGCGGTACTGCCGGGCCTCGCTCGAGGACGGTCGGCTCGTCGAAGACCCCGACCTCTACGCCGCGTGGCGGTCCCGCGGCGCCGTCCGTCCGGTCGAGTGGACGTCGTGGGCCGAGCCGTACGCCTGACGCGGGACGACGGGCGGTAGCGCTCCGGCCGTGCGGGCGTCGGGTTACGGTCGTGGCATGACGCGCGTCGTGGTGACAGGTGGCAGCGGGAAGCTCGGGCGGGCGGTCGTCGCGGACCTCGCCGCTCACGGGTACGAGGTCGTGAACGTCGACGTCGCGCCGCCGCCCCCGGGTCAGCCGGCGCTCTTCACGCGCGTCGACCTCACCGACCTCGGGCAGGTGACCGAGGCGCTGACGGGCATCGACGACCGCTACCAGGGCGTCGACGCCGTCGTGCACCTCGCGGCGATCCCCGCCCCCGGCCTGATCCCCAGCGGCGCGACGTTCGCGAACAACGTCGTGGCGACGCACCACGTCTTCTCCGCCGCGCGCCGCGCGGGCATCCGGAACGTCGTGTGGGCGTCGAGCGAGACCGTCCTCGGGCTCCCGTTCGACACCCCGCCGCCGTACGCGCCCGTCGACGAGGAGTACCCGGTCCGCCCGGAGAGCACGTACTCGCTCGGCAAGGCCGTCGAGGAGGAGATGGCGCGGCACTTCACGCGCTGGGACCCGCAGGCGAAGCTGATCGGCCTGCGGTTCTCCAACGTCATGGTCGACGAGGACTACCGCGAGTTCCCGCGCTTCACTGCCGAGGGTCGGCGCTGGAACCTGTGGGGCTACATCGACGCGCGCGACGGCGCGCAGGCGGTCCGGCTCGCGCTGGAGAGCGACCTGACGGGCTTCGAGGCGTTCATCATCGCGGCGCCGGACACGGTTCTCGACGCCCCGTCGGCGGACCTGCTCGCGGAGCACTTCCCGGACGTGCCGCTGGCGCGCCCCGTCGAGGGCCGCGAGACGCTGCTGTCCATCGACAAGGCCCGCCGCCTGCTGGGGTACGAGCCGACGCACACGTGGCGGTCGCGGCTCCCCGGCGCGCAGGCCTGACGCGCGGCGCCGCAGGGCGTCCCCGGGACGCGGGACGGCTGGCAGGATCGGGCCCGTGACCCCCGGCGCGCGCGTCCTCGTCGTGGACGACGACCTCGGCATCCGGGAGCTGCTCACGTCCGTGCTCGGGTTCTCCGGGTTCGACGTGCAGACCGCGGCGACGGTCGGTGCCGGGCTGACGGCGCTGCGCGCGTGGCGGCCCGATGTCGTCGTGCTCGACGTGATGCTGCCCGACGCCGACGGGATCGACATGGTGCGCGTCGTCCGGCGGGCCGGCGACCGGACCCCGGTGCTGTTCCTCAGCGCGCGCGACACGGTGGCCGACCGCGTCGCCGGGCTGACCGTCGGGGGCGACGACTACCTCACCAAGCCGTTCGACATCAGCGAGGTGGTCGCCCGCGTCGAGGCGGTGCTGCGCCGCGCGCGCACCGACCGCGTGACCGCCGACGCGGGCGACGACGACGTGCTGCGCTACCGCGACCTGCGCGTCGACACCGCCCGCATGACCGCCCGTCGCGGCGACCGGGACCTCGACCTGACCCCGACCGAGTTCCGGCTGCTCGCGGCGCTCGCCGGGGCCGCCGAGCGCGTGCTGTCCAAGGCGCAGCTCCTCGACCGGGTGTGGGCCTACGACTTCGGCGGCGACGCGTCGGTGGTCGAGAAGCTCGTGTCCCGCCTGCGCCGCAAGGTCGACCCCGACGGCGAGGTGCCGCTCGTGCGGACCGTCCGCGGGTTCGGGTACACGCTGCGCGCCGACGCCCCGGACGCGGGTGCACGCACGGCCGCCGAGCGCGACGGGCTGCCGGGCGCGTGACGACGCGCCGGCCGCGGTCGATCCGGGGGCGCGTCGTCGCGGCCGTCACCGCGGTGGTCCTCGTAGGTCTGCTCGGCGCGGGGCTGGCCAGCGTCGTCGCGCTGCGCGACTACCTGCTCGACCGCACGGACGACCGCCTGCGCGAGGCGGCGCAGACCGTCTCGTCGGCGCTGGCCGTCCGCGGGCCGACGGTCGTGCGCGAGCCGCGGCTGCGGCTCGTCGTCGAGGGCGCCGCGACCGACGTGGCGGTGCACCTCGTCTCGGAGGGCCGCGTGGTCGAGACGATCGCCACCGGCGGGGTCGCCGTGCCCCGGCTCGAGGCGGCGGCGGTCGACGCGCTGCACGAAGCCCCGGGCTGGCTCCCGGGCGGCACCCGGCGCGCGTACGCGACGGACACCCCGGGCCTCACGGTCGAGTCCGTCGACGGTGACCGGGTCGCGGTCGACACCGTGGTGCTCGTCGCGGACACCGCGGACGACCAGCGGACGGTCGCGCGCCTGGTCGGCATCGAGGCCGCGGCCGGGGCGCTTGCGGCCGGCGGGACGCTGATGCTCGCGTGGTGGACCGTCGGGGTCGGCCTCGCGCCCCTGCGCCGCATGGCCCGCTCCGCGGAGCGGATCGCTGCGGGGGACCGGTCGGAGCGGCTGCCGCGCGAGCCGCTCGCGGAGACCCGCGCGCTCGCGGCCGCGCTCGACGACGCACTCGCGGAGCGGGAGCGCGCCGAACGCCGCATGCGGGAGTTCACCGCCGACGCCGCGCACGAGCTGCGCACGCCGCTGACCAGCGTGCACGGCTGGGCGGACCTCTACCTGCAGGGCGGGCTCGCGGGCGACGCGCTCGACCGCGCCATGGAGCGCGTGGTGCGCGAGACGACCCGCATGCGGCACCTCGTCGACCAGCTCGCGCTGCTCGCCCGGCTCGACGCCGACGTGCCGCTCGCGCGCGACGACGTCGACCTGCGCGCGCTCGTCGACGACGTCGTGACCGACCTCGACGTGCTCGCCCCCGACCGCGAGGTCCGCTGGGGCCGGCCGTCCGCACCCGTCGTCGTCGTGGGGGACCGCGAACGACTCGTCCAGGTGGTGCAGAACCTCGTCGGCAACGTCCTGCGGCACACCCCGTCGAGCGCCGGCCTGACCGTGCGGCTCGACGTCCGGGACGGCGGCCCGGGCGCCGGCACGGCCGGCGGGTCGGCCAGCGGCGCCGGCGACACGTCGGACAGCGACCCGGGCGGCGGGCGCACGGTGCGCAACCGACCGACGGCACGGACTGCGGTGCTCGTCGTCGCCGACGACGGACCGGGCGTCCCGCCCGACCTCGCGCCGCGCGTGTTCGAGCGGTTCGTGCGGGAGGCACGGGACACGTCGGGCGCCTCGTCGGCGGGTGCCGACACCTCCGACGGGGGAGCGTTGCGCGAGGGCTCCGGGCTCGGCCTCGCGATCGTCGCGGCCGTCGTCCGCGCGCACGACGGCACCGTCCGGCTCGACTCGGCCCCGGGTGCGGGGACGACGGTCACGGTCGAGCTGCCGACCCGCTGACGCACCGCGGTCGTCGCGGCCGCACCCGCTGCACGGGCGTCGGTGGCGGGATGTCAGCCTGCCGTCAGGTGCGTGGGAGGAGGCCCGCAGGAACGGCTGGTGACGTGGTGCTCGTCCCGTTCCCGGCCGGCAGGCGAGCGCATGAGTCCCCACGTCCCACGACTCCGACGGCACCGGCGTGTGCTCCTCGGCGGAGCCGTCGCCGCCGTCGTCGTGCTGCTGCTCGTCGTGGCCGACACGGTGGTGCGCGCACAGGTCGACCACCGCCTCACGGCACGTGCCGCGTGCGCGCTCGACGGCCGGGGCGTGCGCGACGTGCGGGTCACCGTCGGCGGGGGACCCGCGCTCGTGACGCTCCTGACCCGCCGCGCGGAGCGGGTCGAGGTCGCCGCGGTGCTGCCGTTCTCCGTGCTCGGCGACCGGGCGTGGTCCCCGGGGGACGGGTCCGGGGCGGCCCTGGGCGACGTGTCGTGGTCCGCGCAGGACGGGCTGCTCGTCGCGACCACCGAGCTCCGGCGGCGGGTACGCACCGTCCCGCTCGCGGTCGCGCTCCAGGTCGACGCCGACGACGGCGACCTGCTCGTGACGCCGCAGACCGTCGAGGTCGCGGGCCTGCGGCTCCCCGCCGACCGTGCGGCGCAGCTCCTGCCCGCCTCGTCGGGGGACCTGCTCGTGCCGCGGCGTGTCGACGTACAGCAGCTCCTGCCCGACCCCGACCACGACGGCGACGGGTCGGGGTGGGCCGGTGCGCTCGCGACGGCACGCCTGACCTCCGTGGCGGTGCAGGACGACGGCCTCGCGTTCTCGCTCGTCACCCAGGACGTCGCCGCCCCGGCCGCGTCCGCCTCTACCGCTCCCGACCGGAAGGCCTCGTCGTGCCCGTGATCGCCCTCGCCCGCTTCAGCGCCCGTCACCGCTGGCTCGTCCTCGCCGCCTGGACGCTGGTCGCCGTCGCGCTGCTGGCCGCGAGCCGCGTGCTCGGCCCGTCGCTCGCCGACGACGTGTCGGTGCCCGGCAGCGACAGCGCGCAGGCGACAGCCGTCGCCGAGACGGTCGCCGCCGGTTCGGACCAGCCCGCTGAGGACCAGCCCGCCGCGGACCAGCCCGCCGCGGACGAGCCCGCCGCGGACGAGGCCGCCTCCGACCGACCCGCGGCGGGCGACTCCGACGTCGTCGCGTCGAGCGTCCTCGTCGCGAGCACCGACCCGGTCGCGGGCCACCAGCAGGCTGTCGACGACCTGGCAGCGGCGCTGCGTGCCGTCGACGGCGTCGAGGAGGTCACCGGCCCGACCCCGGCGACTCCGCCCGAGGCGGGCGCAGGGCGACCCGCGGGTGCGACGGCGGTCGGCGCGGACACGCGGGCCGTGACGCTGCGGGTCCGCAGCACCGAGGACGTCGACCGGGACGCGCTGGCGGACGCGGTCGACGAGGCGCGCGCCGACGGGCTCGACGTCGGGGTCGGCTACCCGCTGCTGCGCGACCTGGAGCCGGGGATGGAGTCGCGGACCAGCGAGGTCGTCGGGATCGTCGCCGCCGTGGTGATCCTGCTCGTCGCGCTGGGCTCGGCGCTCGCGATGGGCGTGCCGGTCGTGAGCGCGCTGGTCGGGGTCGCGGCGGGCCTCGGCACGCTGCAGCTGCTCGGGCAGGCGGTCTCCGTCCCGACGGTGGTGCCGACGCTCGCGACGATGATCGGGCTCGGCGTGGGTATCGACTACGCGCTGTTCCAGGTGGTGCGGCACCGCGACGCGCTGCGCGGCACGCCCGACCGGGTCGAGGCGGCGGCCGTCACGGCGGCGACGTCGGGCTCGGCGGTCGCGTTCGCGGGGGTCACGGTCGCGGTCGCGATCTCTGCGCTCGCGGTCACGGGCGTCGACTTCATGTCGTGGCTGGGGTTCGGCACGGCTGTCGTCGTGGCGGTGGTGCTGCTGTGCGCGCTGACGTTCACGCCCGCGCTCCTGGCGGCGGCCGGTCCGGGCGTGGTGCGTCGCCGTGACCGCGCGGCGCTCCGTGCCCACCGGTCCCGCGCGAGGGCTGCGGCCGTGGCCGTCGAGGGACGCGCCGGTTCCGCGCCGTCTCTGGGGGGCGGGACGCCGTCCGACGGCAGCGGCAGCGGCCCGGTCCCGCCCGGCGACGGCCGGACCCACCAGGCGCCGCCGGACGACGGCACCGCGCTCGACGCGTCGCGCTGGTCGGCATTCGCCCGCCTCGTCACGCGCCGCCCGTGGTGGTCGGTCGTCGCGGGCCTGCTCGTTCTTGGCGTGCTCGCCGCGCCGGCCGCGACCATGGAGCTCGGTCAGAGCAGCGACGGCGACCGCCCGGTCGGCTCCGAGCGCCGCACGACGTACGACCTGACCTCGGCGCACCTCGGCGAGGGTGCCAACGCGACGCTGCTGGTCGCGGTCGCGCTGGACCCGGCCGCGACCGCCCCGGACGACCCGCGTCTCACGGCGGTCGCCACCCAGGCGCGCGACGTCGACGGCGTCGTCGCGGTCGCCCCGCCGCAGCTCGCCGCCGACGGCACCGCGGCGACGCTGCGTCTCACGCCCGAGGCGGGCCCGGCGGACGGTGCGACGGCGCAGGTCGTCGAGGAGCTGCGCGCGCTGCCCGGGGCCGAGGGGGCGGACGTGCACGTCGGCGGGCAGACGGCGGTGCGCCTCGACCTCTCGGACCGGATCTCCGAACGCCTGCCCTGGCTCATCGCGGCGGCCGTGGGTCTCGCCGCGCTGCTGCTCGTCGTGGCGTTCCGCTCGCTCGTCCTGCCGCTCAAGGCGGCGCTCATGGACCTGCTGTCGGTCGTCGCGGCCTACGGGGTGGTGACGGCGGTGTTCTCGTGGGGGTGGGGCGCGACGCTGCTGGGCCTCGACGGGCCGGTCGCGATCGACGCGTACGTGCCGATGATGCTGTTCGCGGTGCTGTTCGGGCTGTCGATGGACTACGAGGTGTTCCTGCTGTCGTCGGTCCGGGAGCACTGGCACGCGACGGGCGACGCGGACCTCGCGATCCACCGCGGGCTTGCCTCGACGGGCCGCGTCATCACGGCGGCGGCGGCGATCATGCTCGCGGTGTTCGGCTCGTTCGTACGCGTCGACGACCCGACGATCAAGGTCTTCGGGGTCGGCCTCGCGGTGGCGGTGGCCGTCGACGCGACGCTCGTGCGGTGCGTGCTCGGGCCTGCCGTCATGGCGCTGACGGGCCGGTGGAGCTGGTGGCTGCCGCGGCGGCTCGACCGGGTCCTGCCGCACGTCAGCCTCTGAGGGCCGACGGTCGTGGAGGAGCCGCCGCGGACGCCGACGTCAGCCCACCGGGGCGGGTGCGGGCGACGCCGCGGGCGCGGGGGAGGTCGGGGTCGCGGTGTACGCCATGCGGCGCCCGTAGGTGAGGCGCCGCAGCAGCACCTCGAACGGCCCGCGTCGCCCGGCGCGGTCGAGCGCGACGGCGACGGCGACCGTCGTCAGCCACACCCCGATCGCCAGCAGCGCCGCCTGCGCGGTGCCGATGCGGCCGCCGAGGCCGAGGCCCCACGCGCTGAGCAGCGGCGCGAACATCACGGACTGCAGCAGGTAGCTGGTGAGCGAGCGCTCGCCGACGGCCGTGACCGCGCGCACCGCCGGGTGGTCACGCCGGTCGTGCCACACCGCGGCGAGCCAGCCGAACAGGCACACGTACCCGAGCCCCATGACGACACCGGAGGCGATGTGCACGATCTCGAGCACGCCGCCGAGCCGGTCGGTCGGCTCCCACAGGTGCCCGACGGCCAGCGCCCACGGCAGGTTCGCGAAGACGTTGACGACGACCGCGACGACGGCGACCTGCCCGAGCCGCCGACGGTGGTCCCACGGCCGGGTCAGCCAGCCCGCGCGGGCCAGCAGGATGCCGAGCACGACCTGCGGCACGAAGAACAGCAGCGCGACGGCGAGCACGACGGTGAACCCGGACGACATGAGCCGCTCGCCCATCGACGCGACGTAGCCCTGCGCGGGCTCACCCCCGAGCGCGAGGCCGTCCTCGAACAGCAGCAGGACCGCGAGCCCGGCGGCCGTCGACAGCACGGTGCCGGCCGCGAACCAGATCCACAGCGTCACGCGCGAGCGGTGCAGGAACGCCAGGGCGATCAGGCCGGTCACGCCGTAGGGGGCGAGGATGTCGCCGCCGAACAGCAGCGCGGAGTGCACGAGCCCGAACGCGAGCAGCCACCAGCTGCGCCGCGCGAGCACCCGCCGCACGCCCTTCCGTTCCGCACCGCGGGCGGCGAGCCGCGAGGCCATCGTCGCCAGGCCGAACCCGTAGAGGATCGCGAACATGGGCCGGGAGCGGTCGTCGACGAAGAACGCCGTCAGTCCGTCGACGAGGTGGTCCACGTCCGACCCACCCGCGGGCCGCGCACCGACGGCGTCGCTGTCGCCCGTCGACCACAGGTAGCCCCAGACGTTCGCGAGGGCGATGAACAGCAGGAGCATCCCGCGCGCCAGGTCGGGCGCGAGCGAGCGTCGGTCGGGCGCCGGTGCGGCGGCGGGTGGCGGCGGTGCGGTCAGGGTGCCGATCGGCTGGTCGGACGTCATGCCCCCGAACCTAGGGAGCCCCCGACCTGCCGGGACATCCGGTATCCCCCCGGATGTCCCCTCAGGGTCGCCCCCGGGTCCGGCCCCCCGGACGGTGGACGCGACGGTCCGTCGTCCGGGGGACGTCCCGCGCCGCAGGTATCAGCCACCCTGCGCACAGCCCCTCCTCTCACGTGCGGCAGCGCCGCGCCGTGCCCGCCCGGCAGTCCGCCACCGTCCTCAGGAGCACCGACATGACAGCCGTCCCGTTCGCGTTCCTCGTCCACCCGCGGGCGCGCCTCTCCGACGACCTGGCCCGGGTCTGGCCGCCGCTCGGCCGCGTCCCCGAGCGCCTGGCGGACCGCGCCGTGCGCCGGCTCCCGCTGCCGCCCGTGACCATGGCCCGCGTCCACCTGACCGGGGCACCGGACCCGGTCGGCCGCGTCGTGCTCGTGCCGCTCGGCGCGCGGCACATGCTCGAGTCCCCGCACGCCGCCCGCGACCGCGTGGGCGCCGCGGTGGACCTCGCGGTGCGCCGCGGTGCGTCCGTCGTCGGCCTCGGGGCGCTGACGGCGACCGTGACGGCTGGCGGAACGACCCTGGCGACCCGCACGGACGTGGGCGTGACCAACGGGAACGCCTTCACGGCCGCGGTCGTCGACGACCAGCTCCGGTCCGTCCTGGCCGCCGCGCCCGACCGCCCGCGCCGCGTCGCCGTCGTCGGTGCCACGGGAAGCGTCGGCACGACCCTCGTCCGGCTCCTCGCGCGCGACCGTGCCGTCGAGCACCTGACTCTCGTCGCCCGCGCGGGCGGTCGCCTCGGGACGCTCGCGGGCGAGGTGTGCCGCCGCGTCCCGACGACGGTCTCGACCGACCTGCGCGACATCCGGACCTGCGACGTCGTCGTCCTGCTCACGGCGTCCGCCGACGCGCTGCTGCGCGCCGAGCACCTCGCGCCGGGCGTGGTCGTCCTCGACGCGACGCAGCCGCGGAACACCTCGCCCGACCTGCTCGTCGACCGGCCCGACGTGACGGTCCTCGACGGCGGGGTCGTCGACGTGCCGGGCCTGCGCCTGCGCGGCGGCGACATCGGCCTGCCGCCGGGGCGGTCCTACGCGTGCTTCGCCGAGACGGTGCTGCTGGGGCTCGCGGGCCACGAGGGGCACTTCGCGCTCGGGGTGCCGACGCTCGAGCAGGTCGACCACGTGCGCGGGCTCGCGCGCAGGTTCGCCGACGTCGGCTTCCGACCCGCGCCGCCGACGACCTTCGGCCGCCCGGTCCCGATCGCGACGAGCACACCGGCGGACCTCCGCACGCGCGACACCGGCGGCGCCGGCTCGGCCGCCTCGACGCGCGCGGCGGCTGTTCCGGGCTCGCACGCGCAGACCGACCGGCCCGACGCCGACGCGGCCCTGGCGGCCGTCGGGGCCGTCCGATGACCGCGCCGGTCGGGCGCCCGCGCCGCGTCGTGCTGCTCGGCGGTGGCTACGTGACGCTGCACGCCTACACCGCGCTCGTGCGGCGGGTGCGCGGGATGCTGCGCGACGGGACGCTCGAGATCGTCGTGGTCGCGGACAGCCCGGTGCACCACTTCCACGGGTTCACCGGCGAGGTCGCCGCCGGGCTGCTCCCGGCGCACCTCACGCAGACGCCGCTCGTCGAGGCCATGCCCCGCGCGACGGTGCTGCACGCGCGCGTCGAGCGCGTGGACCTCGCGGCCCGCACGGTCACGTTCCGACCGGTCGACGGTGGCGAGCCCGGCACCACGGCCTACGACGCGCTCGTCATCGGCACGGGCGCGGGCGAGCCGGTGGACGAGGTCGACGGCCTCGACGGTCACGGCCTGACGCTGCGCCGCCCCGGCGGCCTGGAGGATCTCGCCGCGGCGGCTGAGGCGGCGCCGGGCGACCCGGAGCCTGTCCTCGTGGTGGGCGGTGGACTCGCCGGCGTCGAGCTCGCGGCCGCGCTCGCCGACCGCGTGGGCGGCCGCCCCGGACGCGTCGTGCTCGTCCAGCGCGCCGAGCGCGTCGTGCCCGACCTGCACGCGCACCGCCCGCGGCTCGCGCGCCGGTGCGAGGACGAGCTCGCGCGGCTCGGCGTCGACGTCCGCACGGGTGTCGAGGTGCTCGCCGTCGACGGCACGGGCGCGGACCTGTCCGACGGGACGCGCGTCACCGCGCGCACGGTGCTCGCCACGACCGGCCAGCGGCCCGTCCGTCTGCCCGGCACCGAGCCGCTGTCCCGCGACGAGCGCGGTCGGCTGCGCACCCTGCCCGACCTCTCCGTCCGCGACGGCGTGTGGGCCGCGGGCGACGCCGCGCGCGTCGTGCACCCGCGCACGCACCGGCCGGTCCCGGCGAACGCGCTGTGGGCGATCAAGGCCGGCGACCAGGTGGGCCGCAACGTCGCCCGCGCGCTCCAGGGGCGTCCGGGCGCCGCCTTCCGCTACCTCGGGCTGGGTCAGGGCGCGGCGTTCGGCGTCGGCCACGGCATCGCCGAGGTGTGGGGTGTCGGCGTCGTCGGCCCGCTCGCGTGGGCGCTGCGCCTGGTCTTCTTCCTCCGCTTCCTGCCGTCCCGCCGACGCGCGCTCGCCGTCCCACGCGAGATCGCCCGCCGCCACGCCGCCCGCCGCCACGCCGCACGCCGCCACACCGCACGCCGCCACGCCACGCGCGTCGGCGCAGCGCACCTCACCGGTGTCGCGCGCCCCGAGGCGCCGGTACCGGTCGTCGCGGGGCCGACCGCCCCCGCAGACGACGCTGCCCGGCACGCCGAGGGGCGTACCGGGCAGCCGTCGACGGACGAGGTCGTCACAGCACCTGCGTGACCGCCGCCGACATGTCCTTGATGGTGCGGCCGTTCGCGCGCACCCCGAGGGCCGTCATCGCCCACCCCGAGCCGACGCGGGACACCTTCGCCATGATCTGCGCGGTGTGCGGGCCCGAGCCGGACAGGTCGTAGCGCGCGACCTCCTGGCCCGTGGTCTCGTCGATGAGGCGGCAGAACGCGTTCTCGATCGAGGAGAACGTCTCACCGGTGTAGCTGTTCACGACGAACACCAGGGTGTGCACGGCCGGGTTCACGGCGGTCAGGGCGACGCGGATCGACTCGTCGTCGCCGTCGCCCGCGCCGGTGCGGTTGTCGCCGGTGTGCTGCACGGCGCCGTCCTTGCTCGTGAGCTGGCTGAACCAGACCTGGTCCACCAGCACGCCGGACGCGTCGTAGAGCAGGGCGGACGCGTCGAGGTCGACGGCCTTCTCCTTCGCCCGGCCGAACAGCCCCTTGACCTTGATGGCGTCCCAGCCGAGGCCCATGCGGACCTGCGTGAGGCTTCCACCGTCGGACTTGGTCAGCGAGACGGTCTGGCCCTTGGTGAGGTTGACGGACACGTGCGGCCCTTTCGTCGGGTGGAACGGGGCGGGCCGCCCGGCCCCGGGTGGGACCGGGCGGCCCGGTGGTCAGGAGGCGGTCGTGAGCTCCGGCTTGCGGTCGCCGTCCGCGCTGCCCTCGGCGCGCTCGCGGCGGTTGCGGACCACCGACGCGGCGAAGGCCGCACCGATGAACGCGACGCCCACGAGGCCCGTGATGATCTCGTCGACGTGGAAGCCGATGCTGACGAGCAGGATCGCGGCCAGGGCGCCGATCGCCCAGTGCGCGCCGTGCTCGAGGTAGACGTACTCGCTCAGGGTGCCCTTGCGGACGAGGAACACGGTGATCGACCGGACGAACATCGCGCCGATGAAGCCGAGGCCCAGGGCGATGATGATCGGGTCCGGCGTGATCGCGAACGCGCCGATGACGCCGTCGAACGAGAACGACGCGTCGAGCACCTCGAGGTAGAGGAACAGGAAGAAGCCGGCCTTGCCGGTGGCCTTCGCGAGCTCGGTCGGGCCGCCGGAGCGGGCCGCGGTGTCGGCGACCGCCTCGGCGTCGGCGGGCGCCTCCTCGTCGTCGTGCTCGACGTTGAACAGGGAGCCGAGGCCGTTGACGGCGATGTACGTGATCATGCCGAGCACGCCCGACACCATGACGATGGCCGGGTCCTCGGCGAGCAGCTCCGCGGCGAGCACGAGCGCGATGCCACCGACGACGACGGGCAGCTGGTCGAGCTTGCCGATGCGGGCGAGCGGGCGCTCGAGCCAGCTGAGCCAGGTGATCTCCCGGTCCTCGAACACGAAGTCGAGGAACAGCATGAGCAGGAACATGCCGCCGAAGGCCGCGATCTGCGGGTGCGCCTCGTTGAGCAGGTACCCGTAGGTGCCGGGCTCGTGCGGGTCGCCCTTCTCCATCGCGAGCGTGATCGCCTCGACCGGGTTGAGGTTCGCGGTGATGCCGACGATGAGCAGCGGGAACACCAGGCGCATGCCGAACACCGCGATCGCGATGCCGACGGTGAGGAAGATCTTCTGCCAGAACTCGCTCATCCGCTCGAGCACCTTGGCGTTGACCACGGCGTTGTCGAAGGACAGCGAGACCTCGAGGACGCCGAGGATCAGGCAGAGCACGAAGGCGGACCAGCCGCCGTACAGGAAGGCGACGACCAGCGAGACGATCGTGACGCCGATCGACCAGCCGAAGATGCGGAAGAACACGGGACTCTCGATCTCGTGGAGGGGGTGCGCACGGGGGCGCAGGGAAAAGGAACGGCCGACCGCAGTCTAGGAGCGTCCGCGGCCGGCCGTGTCCTGGATCAACCGATCTGGACGCCGAAGTCCCGGGCGATCCCGGCCAGGCCGGTGTCGTACCCCTGGCCGACGGCGCGGAACTTCCACTCGCCGCTGTGGCGGTAGATCTCGCCGAAGATCATCGCGGTCTCGGACGACGCGTCCTCGGACAGGTCGTACCGGGCGAGCTCCTCGTTGTCCGCCTGGTTCACGACGCGGATGAACGCGTTGCGGACCTGGCCGAAGCTCTGGCGGCGCTTCTCGGCGTCGTAGATCGACACCGGGAAGACGATCTTCTCGACGGTCGCGGGGACGAGCGTCAGGTCCACCACGAGCGCCTCGTCGTCGCCGTCGCCCTCGCCCGTGCGGTTGTCACCGGTGTGGGTGACGGAGCCGTCGGGGCTCGTGAGGTTGTTGTAGAAGACGAAGTGCAGGTCCGAGAGGACCTTGCCCCCCGCGTCGACGAGCAGGGCGCTCGCGTCGAGGTCGAAACCGTCGCCGCTCGTCGTCCGCACGTCCCAGCCGAGCCCGACGAGGGCCTTCGTGAGGTTCGGCGCCTCCTTGGTCAGGGAGACGTTGCCGCCCTTCGCGAGGGAGACGCCCATCAGACGCTGACGCCGAAGTCGCGGGCGATGCCCGCGAGACCCGACGCGTAGCCCTGGCCCACCGCGCGGAACTTCCACTCGGCGCCGTTGCGGTACAGCTCGCCGAACACCATGGCCGTCTCGGTGGACGCGTCCTCCGAGAGGTCGTAGCGAGCCAGCTCGACGCCGTCCGCCTCGTTCACGACGCGGATGAACGCGTTGCGGACCTGGCCGAACGTCTGGCCGCGCGTGTCGGCGTCGTAGATCGAGACGGGGAAGACGATCTTGTCGGCCTCGGCCGGAACGGTCGAGAGGCTGACCTTGACCTGCTCGTCGTCGCCCTCGCCCTCACCGGTGAGGTTGTCACCGAGGTGCTGCACCGAGCCGTCGGAGCTCGTCAGGTTGTTGAAGAAGACGAAGTGCTTGTCCGACAGGACGCGGCCGTCCGTGCCGACGACGATCGCGGACGCGTCGAGGTCGAAGTCGTCACCGGTCGTCGTGCGCAGGTCCCAGCCCAGACCGACCACCACGGACGTCAGTCCGGGCGCCGCCTTGGTCAGGCTGACGTTCCCGCCCTTGCTGAGGCTGACAGCCACGTGCTCCTCCTTCAACGGTCGGGCAGGAGCGGTTCTCCCACCCGTCGAGCGACCAACGGCCGACGTGCGGCCATGGTTCCGCGACGATGCTAGCGACGAGCGGCCCCGCCCAGATCCGTCCTGGGGAGGAACCGCTCGTCCGGTCCCGCGACGCGGGGGTGCCCGGGCGCTCTACAGTCGTCACGTGCCCGGCGGCGCCGGGCCACCTGCCCGACACGCCCTGGAGGATCTGCCATGTCCGAGCTCGACCTGGGGGCGACGCCGACCGCGACCCCTGCCGCCGCCGCGGCACCCGCCCCCGGCGCACTCGTCCTCACGCCCCCCGCGCCCGTCGTGGTGGTCAAGGAGGAGCAGGCGGTGACGGCCGTGCCGGTCGAGGACGCCAAGCAGGCGGAGCTGCGCGCCAAGGCGAGCGCGTTCGTCGCCGAGCTGACGGCGATCGACGCGAAGTCGCCGGCGTTCAGCCAGAAGGTCGCCTCGATCACGTCGATGGGCGACCAGGACATGCGGGCCGCCGCGACGGTGTCGAGCCGCATGCTGGACCGCCCGGCCGCGATCGCGAAGGGCAAGAGCACCGGTGACGCCCAGACGCGCGTCGCGAACACCCTCGTCGACCTGCGCAACACGGTCACCGACCTCGACCCGAACCGTGCCGACCTCACGGGCGCCAAGAAGGTCCTCAAGTGGCTGCCCGGCGGCTCGAAGATCGACGCGTACTTCGCGCGGTACCAGTCCGCGCAGCAGCACCTCGACGCGATCATCAAGTCGCTCGCGTCCGGCCAGGACGAGCTGCGCAAGGACAACGCGGCGATCGAGACCGAGAAGGCCAACCTGTGGGCCTCGATGGGCCGGCTCGCCGAGTACAACCAGCTCGCGTCCGCCCTCGACGAGGCCCTCGTCGAGAAGATCGCGCAGCTCGAGGCCGCGGGCCGCCAGGAGGACGCCGACGCCGTCCGCTCCGACGCGCTGTTCCCGGTGCGCCAGCGCCGGCAGGACTTCATGACGCAGATGGCCGTCTCCGTCCAGGGCTACATGGCGCTCGACCTGGTCCGCCGCAACAACCTGGAGCTCATCAAGGGCGTCGACCGTGCGCAGACCACGACCGTCGCCGCGCTGCGCACGGCCGTCATCGTGGCGCAGGCGCTGTCCCGGCAGAAGCTCGTGCTCGACCAGATCACGGCCCTCAACACCGTGACGTCGAACCTCATCGAGTCGACCTCCGAGCAGCTGCGCATCCAGGGCGCCGCGATCAACCAGCAGGCGTCCGAGGCGACGCTCGACGTCGCGAAGCTGCAGGCCGCGTTCGACAACGTCTTCCAGACGATGGACGCGCTCGACACGTTCCGCGCGCAGGCCGTCGACTCCATGGCGCAGACCGTCACCGCCCTCGAGGGCCAGATCCAGCGCGCCCAGCCGTACCTGGAGCGCACCCGCCAGCGTGAGCTCAACGGCTGACGGGGCCGGCACCCGCGCCCGGGGCTTCTGGCGGCGGCTGCGCGACCGGGACGAGCCGTCCCCGGCCGCGCCGCCGCCCGCCGCGCCCGCGGGGGACAGCCCGCAGGAGCTGCGTCGCGAGGTCGCCGAGCTGGTCCGGTTCGTCAACGCGCGCTCGGGCGACCTGCCGCCCGCGGCGGTCGTCAACGCGCGCCGGCTGACCGACCTGCTGCGCGAGGTGGTCGACACGTCGCAGGTACGCCCGCTCGACGTCTACGCCGTGATGTCCGTGCAGGGCACCGCGACCGACTACCTGCCGACGACGCTGCGCACCTACCTGGCCGTCGACGAGGCCCTGCGCGACGTGCCCCGCGGCTCGGGGCTGACGCCCCGGCAGGCCCTGCTCGTGCAGATCGACACCCTGACGACGTCCGTCGCGACGACCCTCGAGGCCGTGCGGCACCAGGACGCCGACGCCCTCATGACGCAGGGCTCGTTCCTGCGGACCAAGTTCGCCCGCTCCGACCTGGACCTGTGATGCCCGCCCGACCCATGACCCGCGGCTCCAACGTCGCCCTCACCCGTGAGATCCCCGGCCTGACGGGCGTCGTGCTCGCCGTCGCCCTCGCCTCGCCCGAGCCCGTCCTCAACGACAACCTCGTGGTCGCGACGCTCCTGTGCGACGCGTCGAGCCGGCTGCCGTCGCGCGAGCACGTGGTGTTCTTCAACCAGCTCACGTCGCCCGAGCTGTCGGTCGCGCAGCTCGAGAAGGCCCGCTCCCGCGGGGACCTGGAGCAGGTCGAGGTCGACCTCGGCGGCGTGCCCGCCGACGTCGCGCGCATCGTCGTCGTCGCCTACATCAACGAGGGCCTCGGGCACCGGCGCGCGCTCGGGCAGCTGCGCGAGGCCCGCGTCCGGGTGCTCGACCTCGCGAACGACACCGAGCTCGTCAGCTCGGAGAACCTCGCCCCCGCGCTCTCGAACGAGACCGGGCTCGTGCTCGCCGAGCTGTACCGGCACGGCGGCGACTGGAAGTTCAAGGTCGTCGGCCAGGGGTACCCCGACGGGATCGCGGGCATCCTGCGCGACCACGGGCAGCCGCTGTGACGACCGGCGGGTTCGGGCCGGCCGGGGCGCCGCCGCGCACCGACCTGCCGTGGCTGCGGCGTCGTGCCCTGCGCCCGGCCGCGCCGGCACGCCCGCAGGCCCCCGCCGCCCCCGCCCGGCCGGCCGCGTCGACGTCGCTCGACCTGTCGGCGCCCGCGCAGCCCGCCCCCGCACCGTCCGCCCCCGCACCGTCCGCCCCCGCACCGTCCGCCCCCGCCCCCGCACCGTCCGCCCCGGCGCTCTCCCGTCCTGCGCCGCCCGCGGCCGCCACGTCGCTCGACCTGTCGACGCCGTCGAGCCCTCCCGCCCCGGCGGTCGCCGCGGGGTCGACGTCGCTGGACCTGTCGACGCCGTCGCGCCCCGCCGGCGGGGCCGCGCCCACCGGGTCGACGTCGCTCGACCTGCCGCCCGCCCGCCCGGCCGCCCCGGCCGCGGCGACCGGGGGCACGTCGCTCGACCTCGCGACCCCCGCCCGCCCCGCGAGCGCCGGCTCGACCTCGCTGGACCTCTCCGCGGCACCGGCCGCCACCCCTACGGCCCCGGCCCGCCGCCGTCCGTCCGCCGCCGCGGGCGACCTCGTGCTCGGGTACGAGCCCGAGCGGCTGCCCCCGGGAGGACGCGCGACCCTCACCGACGACCGCCCGACGCTCACCCTCGACCGCCTGCAGTCCGGCGTCGGCGTGCTCACGCTGCGCACCGCGGTGTCGGACCACGTCGGCGACCTGCGGCTCGCGGCGGCGTACACGCTGACGACGGGCGAGTCGTCCGTGCTCGACCCCGCGCGCGGCCTGACGAGCGGACCGGTCGGCGCCGCGCGGCCCGTGCTCGTCGCCGGTGCGGACGTCGTGCGCGTCGACCTGCGCCGGGTCCGCTCCCTGGAGCGGCTCGTCGTGCTCGCGTACTCCGCGAGCGGCGCGGAGCTGCGCTGGGGCGGCGCGCTGCTGGTCGAGACGGCGGGCGGCGCGCGCGTCGACGTGCCGCTCGACCGGGAGCCCGCGGCGGGCGTCCTCGTGGCGCTGTCCGTCACCGCCGTCGCGGGCGAGCTCGTGCTGCGCGCGGAGGACGAGCTCGTGCACGGGGCCGTCCGGGACGCGTGCCAGGCGTACGGGTTCGGCCGGATCACGTGGGTCGACCCGTGGACGCCGCTCACCTGAGCGCCCCGCACCGCCGCGCCGCACGGCCGGCACGCGCGGACCGGGCCGCGGGCGGCTCCCACGCCCGAGTGACCTGCACCGCACGTTCACCTGCCCGAGACTTGCGCGTCGGCGCGCTGGGCTACCGTGTCCCGGCACGCGGCAGCCCCGCCGCGCTGCCCCGACGGACGGAGGCGACATGCCGGTCGTGACGACCCCCACGGCGCCGAGCGCTGCGTGAGCGCCCGCCACTTCTCCCACCTGCCCGACGAGGACGTCGAGCGCCTGTTCTCCCGGCCGCCCGAGGCACTCGGTCGCGCCTGCCCGCCCGCGCTGCTCGCCGTCGCCCTCGGCGCGACGCTCTACATGCCGGGCACCCGGCCCCGGCTCGCGCACGACCTCGCCCGCCAGGCAGCCCAGGGCGCGGTCAGCTCCGTCGTCTGCCTCGAGGACGCCATCGCCGACGCCGACGTCGAGCAGGCGCAGGAGAACGTCGTCGCGCAGCTGCGCGAGCTGTCCCGGTCCGGGGCGACCGCACCGTTCGTGTTCGTCCGCGTGCGGCACCCCGAGCAGATCCCCGCGATCGTCGCCGGGCTGGGGGACGACGCCGGTGCGCTCACCGGGTTCGTGCTGCCCAAGTTCACGGAGTCCCACGGCGCCGCGTTCCTCGACGCCGTCGACGACAGCGCGGCGTCGGCGGGGCTGCGGCTGCTCGCGATGCCCGTCATCGAGTCGCCCGAGATCATCCACCGCGAGACGCGCGAGGACGCGCTGCTCGGCGTGCAGCGGCTGCTCGACAAGCACCGCTCGTCGGTCCTCGCGGTGCGCACCGGCGCGACCGACCTGTGCAGCGTCTACGGCATCCGCCGCGGCCGCGACCTGACCATCTGGGACGTGCGTCTCGTCGCCGGCGTCCTCACCGACGTCGTCAACGTGCTCGGCCGCACCGACGGCACCGGGTTCGTCGTCACCGGGCCCGTGTGGGAGTACTTCTCCGGCGACGAGCGGCTGTTCAAGCCGCAGCTGCGCCACACGCCGTTCGACCAGCACGACGCGAACCGGCTGCGCGCCGACCTCATCACGCGCGACCTCGACGGCCTCATCCGCGAGGTCGTCCTCGACAAGCTCAACGGGCTGACCGGCAAGACCGTCATCCACCCGAGCCACGTGCCCGTCGTGCACGCCCTGTCCGTCGTCACCCACGAGGAGTACGCCGACGCGACCGACGTCCTGGGGGCGGCCGGCCGGTCCGGCGTCTCCCCGTCGCGCTACGGCAACAAGATGAACGAGTCGAAGCCGCACCTGTCCTGGGCCGAGCGCACGATCCTGCGGGCCCGCGCGTTCGGCGTGTCCGCCGAGGACGTCAGCCTCGTCGACCTGCTCGCCGCGACGGCGGGGCGCGCGTGACGGCGCCCGTCACCACGGCCGCCATGGGTGCGGCGGCCGCCGCCGCTGCGCCGTGGTCGGGCACGTGGGTGTCGCAGCGCCTCGACCTGCGGCTGCGGACCACGTCGAGCGCCGTCGGCCTCGAGCTCGCGGACCTCGTCGGGCTGGCCGTGCGACGCAACCCGCGGCGCGCCCACCTGCTCGTCTCGCGCGTGCTCGGCAAGCACGTGCCGACCGACCCGCGCGTCGTGCGCGGCGCCGCGCTGCTGCTGGGCTCGCTGGTCCGCGACGCCCTCGCGGATGTTGACGGGGGAGCCCGGGCGGACGCCGGCGCGGACCCGTCGACCGGGGTCGCGGACCAGCCGCCGGCCACGGACGCCGCGACCCTGCACGGCCGAGCCGGCGCCCTGCTGCGCGACGCGCTCGCCGGCGACCCGACCGCACCCGCCGCCCTCGTCGCCGCGACGACGCCCGCCGGCACACGCCCGCTCGACGCGGTCGTCCTCGGGTACGCGGAGACCGCGACCGCCCTCGGCCACGGCGTCGCCGACGCCCTCGGGGGCGCGCCCTACCTGCACTCCACGCGACGGCCCGTCGCCGGCGTGCCGTCGGTCGGCGGGTTCGAGGAGGAGCACTCGCACGCGACGAGCCACCTGCTGCTGCCCGCGGACCCGGCGGTCCTCGCGTCGGCCGCACCGCTCGTGCTGGTCGACGACGAGCTGAGCACCGGCACGACCGCGCTGCACACCATCGAGGCCGTGCACCGGCTCGGTGCCCGCGACCGGTACGTCGTCGCGACCCTGGTCGACCTGCGCACCGACGCCGACCGGGCCCGCTGCGCCGCGCTCGCCGAGCGGCTCGGCACCTCGATCGAGGTCGTCGCGCTCGTGGTCGGCGAGGTCGTGGCGCCCTCCGACGTCCTGACGCGCGGCGCCGCACTCGTCGCACAGGTCGACGCCGAGGCCGCCGTCCCCGCGACCGACCGCGCGGCGGTGGCCGCCGTGCGCCGCGTCGACGTCGGCTGGCCCGCGGACCTGCCCGAGACCGGCCGGCACGGGGTCACGGCCGCCGACCGGCGTGCGCTCGACGCGGCGGTCGCGGCGTGCACGGCGCGGCTGCGGGACGCGCTCGACGCCGGCCCCGGCACCCCCGCCCGGGTGCTCGTGCTCGGCACCGAGGAGCTCATGGACGCGCCTCTGCGGCTCGCGTCGGGGCTCGCGGACGCGCTCGACGGCGACGTGGACGTCCGCTTCTCGACGACGACCCGCTCGCCCGTGCTGGCCGTGCCGGACGCGGGCTACGCGATCCGCACGGCGGTGACCTTCCCCGCGCACGACGGCCCCGCCGACGCCGCCCCGGGCGAGCCCGGGCACCGCCGGTTCGCCTACAACGTCGCACCCGCCGGCGACGCCGGCGCGCGGTTCGACGCGGTCGTCGTCGTCACGGACGCACCGGGCGACACCGGCGCGCTCGCGGCGTCGGGCGGCCTGCTCGACGTGCTCGCGCACCACGCCGACGACGTCCTGCTGGTCGTCCTGCCCGACGCGGCGGCGGCCCGCGCGCGTGCGGCGCAGGGGGACGCGCCCGCGCTGCCCTTGCCGCTGCACGGCCCGGCGTTCGGCTCGTACGCGGCCGACGAGGTCTCCTGGCTGCTCACCGACCTGTCGGACGTCGCGCTCGAGGCGCCGGTCGAGGAGCGCGAGGAGGCCATCCAGTCGGGCGGCGCGCACTACGCGGAGTCGCTGCCCGTCGAGTACCAGCCGAGCGAGGCGTACGGGCGGCTGTTCGACGCGGCGCTCGCGGAGGGCGCCCGCCGCATGGCGCACGCCGTCGGTGTCGTCGCGGAGCAGGTGATCGCTGCGCGCGGTGGCGCGCCGACGCTCGTCTCCCTCGCCCGCGCGGGCACGCCCGTCGGCATCCTCGTGCGCCGCTGGGCGCAGCTCGTGCACGGCGTCGACCTGCCGCACTACGCGGTGTCGATCGTGCGGGGCCGCGGGATCGACGACGTCGCGCTGCGGTACCTCGCGGCGCACCACGACCCGGCGTCGGTGGTGTTCGTCGACGGCTGGACGGGCAAGGGCGCGATCGCGCGCGAGCTCGACGCGGCCCTGGCCGACCACGAGGCCCGTACGGGCGTGGCGTTCCCGCGCGAGCTCGCCGTGCTGGCCGACCCGGGGCGCTGCGTGCGGCTCGCGGGCACGCGGGACGACTTCCTGGTGCCGTCGGCGTGCCTCAACTCGACCGTGTCGGGCCTGGTGTCCCGCACGGTCCTCAACCGGGACCTGCTGACGCCGGACCAGTTCCACGGCGCGAAGTTCTACGCCGACCTGGCGCCCGTCGACGTGTCGGGCCGGTTCCTCGACGCCGTCGCGGCCTGCTTCCCGGCGGTGCGCGACGAGGTCGAGCGCGACTGGCGGCGCATCGCCGACGAGCACGGCACGGCCGACTGGTCGGGCTGGGCGGCGGTCGAGCGCATCGTCGAGGAGTACGGCATCGGCGACGTGAACCTCGTCAAGCCGGGCGTGGGCGAGACGACGCGCGTGCTGCTGCGCCGCGTGCCGTGGCGCGTCCTGGTCCGGCCCGACGCCGCCGACGCGGACGTCGCGCACGTGCGGCACCTCGCTGCGGAGCGCGGGGTGCCCGTCGAGACTGTGGCCGACCTGCCCTACAGCTGCGTGGGGCTCATCCACCCGAGGTACACCGCGGGCGCCACGGGCGCGGACGGCCGGGCGGTGCGCGAGGCTGGACCCGGGGGCGCGGACGGCGCCCCCACCGACGTCGAGGGAGGTGCCGTGTGAGCACCGGGGTGGTCGTCGCGTGCGACCTGGATCGCACGCTCATCTACTCGGCGGCCGCGCTGCGCCTCGGCGGCGAGGACGAGGACGCACCCGCCATGACGGTCGCGGAGGTCTTCGACGGGGAGCCGATCTCGTTCTGGACGCGCGACGCGGAGCAGATGCTCGGCGACCTCGTCGAGGCGTCGACCTTCGTCCCGACGACGACCCGCACCCGCAAGCAGTACGCGCGGGTCCGCTTCCCGGAGCCGGGCCCGCGGTACGCGGTGACGTCGAACGGCGGGCACATCCTGGTCGACGGCGAGCCGTGCGCGGACTGGTCCCGTGCCGTGCGGGAGCGGCTCGACGAGTGCGCGCCGCTCACCGAGGTCGTGGACCACCTGGCCGCGGTCGGCGACGACGCGTGGGTGCGCAAGCACCGCGTCGCGGAGGACCTGTTCACCTACCTCGTCGTGCACCGCGACGCGCTGCCGCCGTCGTTCGTCGACGACCTGACGCAGTGGTGCGCGGAGCGCGGCTGGACCGTGTCGCTGCAGGGCCGCAAGGTGTACTGCGTGCCGATGCCCCTGACGAAGTCGGCCGCCGTGGCCGAGGTCGCGCAGCGCGTCGGTGCCGGGCGCACGTTCGCCGCTGGCGACTCGCTGCTCGACGCCGACCTGCTGGAGCACGCCGACGTGGCCTTCCGGCCCGCGCACGGCGAGCTGCACGAGGCCGGCTGGCAGGCGCCGCACCTCACCGTGACGCGTCGCGCGGGCGTCGCCGGCGGCGAGGAGATCGTCGCGCGCCTGCTCGCGGCCGTCCGCGCCGAGGCCGCCCCCGAGGGGTCCGCGGCGTGAGCGTCCGCCGCGGCGTCGCCCGGCTGTACTGGCGCCTGAGCCGCTGGACGCTCACGGGCCAGAAGCTCCCGGTCGACGGCGCCGGCATCCTCATCGGCGCCCCGCACACGTCCAACTGGGACTTCGTCCTGATGCTCGGCATCGGCGGCGAGGGCGACCTGCCGTTCCGCTGGCTCGGCAAGCACACCCTGTTCCGCGGTCCGGCCGGTCCGCTCATGCGCGCGCTCGGCGGCATCCCCGTGGACCGGCGCGACCCGGCGGGCCTCGTCGACGAGCTCGTCGCCCGCCTGCGCGACGGCAAGCCGTTCTACCTGGTCGTGACGCCCGAGGGCACGCGCCGCGGCGACGGCTGGAAGTCGGGGTTCTACCGCATCGCGCGCGCGACGAACCTGCCCGTCACGCTCGGGTTCGTCGACCGCACCACGATGACGACGGGGCTGGGCCCGACGATCGAGCTCACGGGCGACGTGCGCGCGGACATGGACGTCATCCGCGCCTTCTACGCCGACAAGGCGGGCCACACCCCGGGGCGCAAGACGGAACCGCGCCTCCGCGACGAGCACCCCACCGCCTGACCTCCTCGCCCCGCCGCCCGCGGCTCCGCCCTCCCGCCGGAGCGGGCCCGTGGGCGGGAGCGCGAGCGTGTCGCGGGGTGCGCGATTCACCCTCGGGGGTGGGCGGGCGACTGTCAGGATGCTCCGCATGACCGCGGCGGTGGACGTGACCGACGGCGTCCGCCGGGACGTCGCCCGCGCGCCGCTCGCGGCCTGGTGGCGGCGCGCCGTGGCCGCCGCGCTCGACGCCGCCGTGGTCGGGGCGGTCACGTTCGTCACGGTCGGGCCGGGCGGCTGGCCGTGGGAGTGGTCGCTGGTGCTGGGCGGGGTGGCCCCGGCCCCGCGCACCCCGGTGCTGCTCGTCGCGGGTGCGACGGCGGTGGTGCTCCTCGCGCTGCAGGCGTGGACCGGTGCGACGCCGGGCAAGCGGGTCGTCGGCATCGCGGTCCTCGGATCGCCGGACGCCCTGGCACCGGTCGGCCGATCGCGACCGGACCGCCCGCTCGGGGCGTGGCGGACGGCGGTCCGCACGCTCGCGCACTCGTTGGACCTCGTGCTGCTGGTGGGGCTCGTGCGGCCCCTGTGGGACCCGCGGCGCAGGACGTTCGCCGACGCGCTGTGCGGCACCGACGTCCGTGCCACGCGTCGGGTCGCCCGTCGCGCACACCCGCACGGGCGTCGCGGGACGACGCGTGCCCGCGGCGGCGGTGGCTGGGCGACGACGGCGGCCGCGGTCGTGCTGTGCGCGACGTCGGTCGCGCTGGCCGCAGGGGTGTCGACGGGACGCTCGCCCGAGGTCGTCGTGGCGTGCGGGCTGGACGACGCCCCGATGGGCGACGACCCGCCGATCGCGACGGTCGAGCTGCGGGTGCCGGAGTCGCGCACGCAGACGCGGCTGGGCCTCACGCGCGCCGTCGACGGCCCGCGCGACGCGACCGTGTCCTGGGTCGTCGCGGAGCAGCAGGAGGCGCCCGACGGGACGCGGCTCAGCGTGCGCGTCGTGGCCGGCGACGGGACGCAGGTGGCGGAGCTGGGCGGCACGGTCGACCGGGGGACGCTCGTGCCGGACCACGGGCCGGCGCTCGGCGGTCTCCTCCTGCCGGTCCCGCCGCGGGTGCTCGCCGCGGCCGGTCCGGGCGGGACGTGGGAGGCCGGCGTCGGGACGGACGACGTCCGCGTGGCGCTGTGCGGCGGAGCGCTGGGCGGCTCCTGAGGTCCCGAGCCGACGGGGGCCCTCGCTGCGCAGCGCTGCCTGCGGGGGACGGGGCGCGGGGGCGGGCCTACGCTCGGGGCCATGGAGCGTCACGGGACGGAGCCCGTGCTGGTGCGGCGGCCCGAGGTGCCGTACGTCGCGGTGCGCGAGCGCGTCACGACGGCGACGCTCCCCGGGCTCGGGCGGCGGTTCGACGAGGTGCTCGCCTGGGTCGAGGCGCACTCGCTCGCGGCCGCGGGTCCGCCGTTCTTCCGCTACCGGGTGATCGACATGGAGCGGGAGCTGGTGGTCGAGGCGGGCGTCCCGCTGTTCGAGGCGGTCACGCAGACGGACGGCGACATCGTCCCGGGCGTGCTGCCGGCGGGCACCTATGCGGTCACGACGCACGTGGGGCACCCGGAGGAGCTCGTGCAGGTCACGGCGGATCTGCTGGCGTCGGGGGAGGCGCACGGCTGGGAGTGGGACCGCTGGTCGACGCCCGAGGGCGACGCGTGGGGCTGCCGCCTGGAGCTCATGCTCACGGACCCGCGGCTGGAGCCGGACATGGGGCGGTGGGAGACCCAGCTCGCGTTCCGTGTGGTGCACGACACGGTGCGCGGCGGGGTGAGCGACACGCCCGGAGCAGGGGACGCGGGGTCCGGATCCGCGTGATCATGCGGATCCGGTGACCGTGGGCCGATCGGGTGAAATGGACGTCCGTCCGTATCTCGTGGCTCCAGCGGCTTCCTAAAACGTCTCACGGTGCTCTAATGTCGGACTTGTCAGCGAAACGGCAAACCCTCCGCAAGGGGGGGACGCAAAGCCACGGGACCCACGAGGTCAGCCGGGCTACCGAACAGACAGGACCCGTCATGGACTCCCGTGGTTTCTCCGTCGACCCCTCCGACGCCACCCCCTTCATCCTTCCGGCTTCGCGCCTGCAGGCCTGGGTGGCCCTCGCCGAGCGGTCCCACACCGTCGTCGAGCTCGTCCCCGCGCAGCGGGAGCACCTCGCCGCCTGACGCGTTCGCGCGTACCTCACCGACGCCGGCCCCGGACCCCGGGTGCCGGCGTCCGTGCGTCCAGGGCGTCGGCACCCGGGGGTCCGGCCGTGCCGCGTCGGAGCGGTGACACGCGTGACCGATTCGCCCCGCGTCGTCGTGTTTCGATACTTCACGCGACACCGTCGTCACCCCGCACGTCACCCTCGTCCCCGCGCCGAGCGGGTGGACAGCACCCGTCCCGCCGGGGTCAGAGCTCGCCGCGGCGTTGCAGGAAGCGCATCGCGGCCCAGCCGAACGGGATCCGCAGCCAGTACGTGAGCGCACGGAACAGCACGGCGATGGACGTGGCGACACCGAGGTTGATGCCGGTGACGGAGGCGAGCGTCCCGGCGAGCGCGAGCTCGACGGTGCCCATGCCGCCCGGGGTCGGGATGAGCGCGCCGGCCGTGTTGCCCGCGAGGTAGACGAGCGCGACCTGGATGAGGGTCGCGTCCTGGTTGAGCGCCTGCAGGCACGCGTCGAACGCGAGGATGTACCCGAGCGTCATGGCAAGGTTGCCGCCGATCGCGAGCGCGAGCCGCCACGGCTGACCGAGCACCTCGATGAGCCGTGGCCAGGTGCGGCGCAGCGTCGGCAGGGACTTGGCGAGCACCCACTGGCGGACGCGCGGGACGAGCAACGACGCGCCGACGAGGGCGGCGACGATGCCGACCGCGATCAGCACCGCGGGCGAGATGGGCAGCGGGGACTCGTTGCTGCCCGACACGATCGTCAGACCGAGGAGCAGCGCGACCGTGACGACGAACTGGCTGACCTGCACGAGCGCGACGGTCGCGGCGCTGAGCGGGCCGGACACCCCGCGCTTGGTGAGCATCCGCAGGTTGAGCGCCGCGGGGCCGATGCCGGCGGGGGCGGCGAGCGCGACGAACGTCGCGGCGGTCTGCACGAGCGTGGCCCGCCAGACGGGCAGCTTGACGGGGGAGAACGCGACGAACGCGAGCGCGGCGCTCACGAGCGTGCTCATGCCGAGCCCGAACGCGAGGACGGACCACCGCCAGTCGCTCTCGGCGAGCGCCTCGCCGATCTCCTCGACGTTGATGCTCGCGAAGATCGCGAAGATCGCGACGACGGTGAGCAGGATCGTCACGACCGTGCGTGCGCCGAAGCGGACGAGCTGCTCGGGCTCGACGCTCGCCTCGGGCAGCCGGGCGACGAGGGCGGTGCGCAGGTCGGCGAGCACCTGCTTGTGGGCGCGCATCTCCTCGCGGGTCTCCCGGGGGAGCGCGATCGTCTGGAGCAGCGGTCCCACGGTCGCGATGCCGTGGTCGGGGAGCACGGCGGCGGCGGACTCGATGGCGCGGTCGGCGCCGACCCGCAGCGCGAGCATCGCGACGAGCTGGGTGACGTCCATGCGGCGTGCGAGCTCGGAGGACGCCACGTCGCCCTGCTCCCACCCGGTGATCCACACGACCGGCCGGCCGACGAGGTCGTCAACGAGTACGACGCCGCTGGTCAGTGCGCGGTGCGCGACGCCGGCGGCGTGCGCGAGGCGGAGCTGGGCCCAGATCTCCTGCAGGAGCTCGTCGGTCAGGCGTTCGGGGGGCAGGTCCGCGAGCGGGACGGCGGCCCCGGGACGCTCCTGCACGAGCAGCATCGAGTCCTCGGCCTCGGCGATGGACAGCAGGCGCGGGGTCCGCACGCCGGCGGCCCGGGCGGCGTAGGCGAGGAGCGCGGCGCGGCTCGTGGCCTGGCGCAGCGACACCACGGAGCGGCCCTCCAGGCCGCGCATCCGGATCGAGCGCCACATGCGGGCGAGGCCGCCGACCACCTGCCGGTCGCCGTCGATGACGACGACGTCGAGCTCCTCGCCGGCGTCGGTCGTGAGCTGGTAGACGCGGTGCCCGGTCGCACGGGTGAGCGCGCGCGCGGCGGGTGTGCCGTCGAGCTCGACGGGTGGCGTCCCCTCGCGCTGCGCGAGCCGTTCGGCGTCGGCGTCGGTCGTGTCGTCGGCGACGCGGCTGAGCCGCGCGGGCTGGAGCCCGGCGCGCCGGATCCCGGCGATCAGGGCCCGCCCGTAGGCGCGCTCCGACTGCACGCCGGACAGGTAGCGCACGCCCATGCCGGCGACGCGGCCGACGAGCAGGGAGATGACGAGCCCGGGCAGGGACACGCGTGCCGTGATGAGCAGGACGCCCGCGGTGATCCACAGGACGCTCCACGACCAGTCGACGGTGCGCCGTCGCCCGCGCGGCCCGGCGACGGTCAGCAGGGCCGTGACCAGCGCGAACGCGGGCGGCAGCGTGAGCAGCCAGTCACCGTCGTCCCGGATGGAGAGCGCGACCGCGAGGTCCTCGGTGGCCCAGTGCACGACGACGAAGCGGATGGCCTCGTTGAGCAGCACGCCGACGAGCGCGGCGGCGACCACCTCCAGCACCTGCCGCCCGAGCCGCCGGATCGCGAGCTCGGCCAGCACCGCGAGGGGCACGACGAGGACCAGGACCGCCTCGAGGCCCTGGACGGGCACGAACAGGATCCGGGCCAGGATCGTCGCGAAGCCCTGCACGTCCTCGGCGACACCCGTGGTGGTGTTCGGCGCGTACGTCGCGAGCGCGAGGACCAGCACGATGCCGACGACGGACAGGACGGCGCCGAGCAGGTCGCTCGGGTGGTGCACGCGGACGGTCGGGACGTCCTCGACGACGACGTGCGCGTCGTCGGGGGGCGGCTGCGCGTGCACCGGCGCACGGTCCGCGTCGACGGCGGACGCACGACCGGGAGGCGTCGGCGTCGCGGGCATACCGGCGAGTGTAGGCAGCGGCGGCCCGGCGGACCGGGGACTCGGCGGGGTTCGGACGCATCCAGGGCGCCGCTCGTGCCCACCGTCCTGGGCGTTTCGCCGCGCTGCGCCCGGATCGTCGGGTCTAGCGTGACGAGCGGGGACACCGGGTCGCGCGGGTGCGGTCCCGCGCGGTGCCCCACCGGGGCGGGGGAGGTCACGTGGTCGACGAGGGGACGGACGTCGAGGCGACGCTGCGCAGGATCTGGTGGCTGCCGGTGCTGCGCGGTGCGGTGCTGCTGGTGCTGGGGATGCTCATGCTCGTCCAGCCGCTGGGCACGGTGAAGGCGCTGGTGTGGGTGTACGGGCTGTTCGCGATCGTCGACGGTGTGATCGCGCTGGGCATGTGGCTCGGCAACCGCCGCGAGAAGGGCGCGGGCTGGTGGGCCGTCGGCGGGCTGGTGGGTATCGCGTTCGGCGTGATCGCCCTGGTGTGGCCGGGTCCGACGGTCGCGGTCGTGTTCTACCTCGTCGCGCTGTGGGTGCTGGCGCTCGGGGTGCTCGCCGTGATCGCGTCCGTGGTGCTCTACCGGGCGCGGGACATCGGCTGGTACTGGGTGCTGACGTTCGGCCTGGTGGCCTTCCTGTTCGGCCTGCTGCTCGTGGTCAACCCGCAGGAGTCGCTCACGGTCGTCGTCGTGCTGCTCGGGCTGTACGCGTTCGTGGGCGGCGTGGTGCTCGTCGTCAGCGGCTTCGCGACCCGGTCGTTCGCGCAGTCGATCGGGCGGGGCTCGGCCGTCGTCTGACCCGGGGGCCCGTCAGGACAGGTGCAGGGCGTCGCGCCACTCGTCGGGGACGAGCGCGTAGCCGACGAACACGACGACGTCCATGAGCGTGTGCGCGACGACGAGCGGCATGACGCGTCGTCGCCGCCGGTAGTACTCGGCGAAGACGAGGCCCATGACGACGTTGCCGACGAACGCGCCCCAGCCCTGGTAGAGGTGGTACGAGCCGCGCAGCAGTGCGCTCGCGACGACCACGAGCGCGGGGCTCCAGCGCAGGTCACGCAGGCGCTCCATGAGGTACCCGACGGCGACGACCTCCTCGAGCAGCGCGTTCTGGAGCGCGGCGAGGACGAGCACGGGCACGGTCCACCAGGCCGCGTCGAGCGCTGCGGCCTGCACCTCGACGGTGAGCCCGAGCGCGCGCCCGACCGCGTAGAGCCCCAGCCCGGGGATGCCGATGAGCGCCGCGAGCCCGGCACCGACGCCGAGGTCCCGCCACGGGCGCGTCCCGTCGAGGCCGATGCGGCGTACCGCGGAGCGTCCGTGGGCGGACAGCAGGTAGAGCGCGAGGGCGACGGGGACGAGCGCGAACCCGATCGACAGCAGCTGGTAGGTGAGGTCCAGCCACGGGCGGGGGGAGCGGCTCGGGTTGAGCGTGGCCGTCTGGTCGGCGAGCGCCTGGTCGCGCGTCAGACGGTCGAGGATCGCGACGACGGCGTAGACCCCGGACCGGCCGAGCGACAGGCCGAGCACGATCCAGATCTCGGCGGTCAGGCGGCGGCGCCACGCGCGCTCCGTGCGGGGTGCGGCGTAGAGCGGGTCGGCCGACGCGCTCGCGGTGCTCACGGTGGCGGCTGCCGCGGGCCCGGTGGGGGCCGGGGCGGCCGGGGCGTCGACGGGGTCGGGCGTCGCGTCGCCGGGCGCCGTCCTCGTCATGCGGCGAAGCCTAGGCGGCGTCGCTGGGCGTCGGCTGGACAGGCCCTTGTGCGGGACATCCTCACAAAGTAGTTTGTGACGCAAACAAGGTGCCGGGCGACGCAGGGGGCGACGATGGACGGCCGCGCAGGACCCGACGACGCAGCACGCGACGACGCAGCACGCGACGACGCCCGCAGCGGCGACGCCCGACGTGACGACGCTCGACCCGGCGGCCCCGGCCCGGACGACGCCCGGCGCGGTGGCGCGGCGCGGGACGGCACGGGGCCGCGCCGCACGGCGGCCCCCGACGACGACGGGGGCGACGCCGCACCCGACCTGGCCGCCGCGCTCGCGATCATCGCCGAGGGCCGCCAGCAGGCCCGGGCCGCCTACCCGTCGGGTGCGTTCCTCTTCCTCCTGTGGGGAGCGGTGTGGCTCGTCGGCTACGGGACCCTGTGGGTCTCGGCGCGCGAGTCCGGTCGGCCCGCCGGCGCGGCGGCCGCGGTCGCGATCGGACTGGGCGTCGCCGGCCTGGTGGGCACGCTCACGCACATCGCGCGCCGCAGCCGGGGGCTGTCCGGCGCGAGCGCACGCACGGGGGCGCTGTACGGCTGGTCGTGGGCGATCGGCTTCACCGCGCAGGCGCTGATCGTCACCTCGCTCGCGGAGGCCGGCGCGTCGCCGCAGGTCAGCGCGCTTGCGGGCAACGCGCTCGCGGCCCTGGTCGTCGGCCTGCTCTACCTCGCCGCCGGGGCGCTGTGGGACGACGTCCCCATGTTCGCGCTCGGCGCGTGGATCACGCTCGTCGGGGCGGCGAGCGCGCTCGTCGGGATGCCCGGCACGTACCTCGCGATGGCGCTCGCGGGCGGTGGGGGCATGGTCGCCGTCGGGGCGGTCGAGGCGCTGCGCGAGCGGAGGCGGCGTGCCTGACCCCGGGCTCGACCCCGTGATCCACACCGAGGCCCGCCTGCGCGTCGTCTCGGCGCTGTCCGCGCTCGGGCGCGGCGACCGCATCAGCTTCCCGCGGCTCCAGCAGCTGCTCGACATGACCGCGGGCAACCTCTCGACCCACCTACGCCGACTCGAGGAGGCGGACTACGTGACCATCACCAAGACCCACGAGGGCCGGACCCCGGCCACCTACGTGGAGCTCAGCGACACCGGGCGGGCCGCGCTCGACCGGTACACGCGAGCCCTGCGCGCGCTGCTCGGGGGGCAGCTGTGACCGCCCCGACGCCGACCGGGCCCGTGCTCGACGTCCAGCACGTCACGCGCCGGTTCGGCGCGGTCACGGCGCTCGACGACGTGAGCCTGCGCGTCGAGCACGGCGAGCTCGTCGGCCTGCTGGGTCCCAACGGTGCCGGCAAGACGACGCTCCTCAGCCTCGTCAGCGGCCTGCGCCGTCCCGACAGCGGCACGGTCCGCCTGTTCGGCGGCGACCCGCGTGACGCGTCGTCGCGCATCGGCCTCGGCACCACGCCGCAGGAGACGGGCCTGCCGCCGACGCTCACGGTCGGCGAGGTCGTCGACCTCGTCGCCGGGCACTACCCGGACCCGATGTCCCGGGCCGAGGTGCTGAGCCGGTTCGGGATGCAGGACCTCGTGAAGCGGCAGACGGGCGGGCTGTCCGGCGGGCAGAAGCGGCGCCTCGCCGTCGCGCTCGCCCTGGTCGGGCGGCCGCGTCTCGTGCTGCTCGACGAGCCCACCACGGGGCTCGACGTCGAGGCGCGGCACGTCCTGTGGCAGGCGCTGCGGGACTACCACGCCGACGGCGCGACGGTCGTCCTGACGAGCCACTACCTGGAGGAGGTCGAGGCGCTCGCCGAGCGCGTCGTCGTGGTCGGTGGCGGGCGGATCCTGGCCGACGACTCGCTCGACGCGGTCGTCGGGCTCGTGGGGCTGCGTCGCGTCCTGCTCACCGTCCCGGCCGCGAGCACGGTCGACCTGGCCGCGCTGCCGGGTGCGCACGCGGCGCACGCCGACGACCTCGACGGCCGCGCGCGGCGCTGGACGGTCCTCGCCGAGGACGCGGACGTGTTCGTCCGGTCGCTCGTCGGCGCCGACGTCCCGTTCTCCGGCCTGGAGGTGCGGGGTGCGTCGCTCGAGGAGGCGTTCCTCGCCCTCACGGCCCGCGCCGACGACACGGCCGACGCCGCCCCCGCCCCCGCCGCCGTGCACGACCCCGCCCGACTCGCCGAGGAGGCCGTCCGATGAGCACCTCCGCCCCCGCCGCCCCCACCGCACCGGGAGGCACCCGCGGGCCGGCCCGCCGCCGGCCGTTCTGGCCGCTCGCGCTGCTGCACGCCCGCCTCGGGTTCCTCGAGACGATCCGCATCCCGATCGCGGTGCTCGGCAACCTGCTGTTCCCCGCGCTCGCGCTGCTGTTCTTCGTCGTGCCGCAGCAGGCCGTCGCGCAGGACCCGGGCATCGCCACCGCGGCCGTGACGCAGCTCGGCACGTTCGCGGTGATGTCGACGTGCCTGTTCTCGTTCGGTGTCGGCGTCGCGGAGGACCGGGCCCTGCCGTTCGACCCGTTCCTGCGGACGCTGCCCGCGGGCGCCGCGCCGCGCCTGACGGGCCGCGTGCTCAACGGCCTGCTGTGGGCGTACATGGCGCTCGTGCCGCTCGTGCTCGTGGGCGCGCTGCTCACGGCCGCGTCGGTGTCGTTCGGTCGCGCGCTGCTCGCGGTCGTCGTCGTGCCCGCGGTCGCGGTGCCGTTCCTGCTGCTCGGCGTCGCGATCGGGTACCGCCTGTCGGCCAAGGCGGCGATCGCCGTCGTGCAGGCGGTGCTGTTCCCGCTCGCGTTCGCCGGTGGCCTCTTCATGCCGCCCGAGGTGTTCCCGGGCTGGCTCGACGCCGTCTCGAAGGCGCTGCCGTCGCGGGCCGCCCGGGACCTCGCGATCCAGGCGACGACGGGCTACGAGGCATATGCCCTCGCGCTGCCGGTGATCCTCGCGTGGACCGCGCTGTTCGCGGTCCTGGCGGTGCTCGCGTACCGCAGCGACGAGGGCCGCCGCTTCCGCTGACCCGCGCGGTCCGGCGAGCGTTCGCCCCGGCACGACGACGGCCGGCCCCCGGGAGGGGACCGGCCGTCGCCGCGTGCGGTCAGCCGAAGGTGCGCAGCCGCAGCGAGTTGCCGACCACGAGGACCGACGAGAACGCCATGGCGGCGCCCGCGATCATCGGGTTGAGCAGGCCCAGCGCCGCGAGCGGGATGGCCGCGACGTTGTACGCGAACGCCCAGAACAGGTTCTGCTGGATGATCCGCAGCGTCCGGCGCGACAGCCGCACCGCCTGGGCCGCGGTCCGCAGGTCACCGCGGACGAGCGTCACGTCCGCGGCCTCGATCGCCACGTCGGTGCCCGTGCCCATCGCGAGGCCCAGGTCGGCGGCGGCGAGGGCTGCGGCGTCGTTCACGCCGTCGCCGACCATCGCGACGCGCCGCCCCTGCGACTGCAGCCGCTCGACGACCGCGACCTTGTCCGCGGGCAGCACCTGGGCGACGACGTCCTCCTGCGCGATCCCGACCGACCGGGCCGCGGCACGCGCCGCGCCGAGGTTGTCCCCGGTCAGCAGCACCGGGCGCAGGCCCAGGTCCCGCAGGTCCGCGACCGCCTGGGCCGACGACGCCTTGACGGGGTCCCGCAGGACCAGCACCCCGCGCGCGACGCCGTCCCACGCGGCGACGACCGCCGTCGCGCCGTCGTCCTCCGCCGCACGGACCGCCGCCTCGACCGGCGCGGTCGCCACGCCCTCGTCCCGCAGCCAGCCGAGCCGGCCCACGAGCACGCGACGCGACAGGTCGATGCCGGAGTGGGCGACCCGGACGACCCCGGAGACGCCGTGCCCGGCGTGCGCCCGGAAGTCGTGCACCTGGTCGGCACCGATCACGACGCCGTCCGCGCCGACGCGGTCGACGCCGCCCTCGACCCGGTCCACGCCGCCCTCGGCGGGGCCGTGCGCGGCGCCCGCGATCGCGTGGGCGACCGGGTGCTCCGCGAGCTGCTCGACCGCCGCGGCCAGCCGCAGCACCTCGGCGCGGTCCGCACCGTCCACGGGCACGACGTCGACGAGCGCCATGCGGCCCTCGGTGACGGTCCCCGTCTTGTCGAGCACGACGGTGTCGACGCGCCGCGTCTGCTCGAGGATCTCCGGGCCCTTGATGAGGATGCCGAGCTGCGCGCCGCGGCCGGTCCCGACCAGCAGCGCCGTCGGCGTCGCGAGCCCGAGAGCGCAGGGGCACGCGATGATGAGCACCGCGACCGCGGCGGTGAACGCGGACTGCACCGACCCGCCCGCGACGAGCCAGCCGACGAGCGTGCCGAGCGCGAGCACCAGGACGACGGGTACGAAGACCGCCGAGATGCGGTCCGCGAGCCGCTGCACGGGCGCCTTGCCGGTCTGCGCCGCGGCGACGAGGCGGCCGATCTGCGCGAGCCGCGTCTCCTCCCCGACGCGCGTCGCGCGCACCACGAGCGCGCCCGAGGTGTTGACCGTCGCACCCGTCACCTCGTCGCCCGGCCCGACGTCGACCGGCACGGGCTCGCCCGTGAGCAGCGACGTGTCGAGCGCGCTCGTGCCGGAGACGACCACGCCGTCGGTGGCGACCTTCTCGCCGGGGCGGACCGTGAACTCGTCGCCCACGGCCAGCCGCCCGACCGGGACGCGCTGCTCGACCTTGCGGCCGTCCGGGCCGGTGACGAGGAGCGCGACGTCCTTCGCGCCGAGGTCGAGCAGCGCGCGCAGCGCGTCGCCCGCGCGGCGGCGGGAGCGGTGCTCGGCGTACCTGCCGGCGAGCAGGAACGTCGTGACGACGGCCGCGACCTCGAAGTACAGCTCGGGCATGCCCATCTCGCCGTGGCCGGCGTCGGCCGCGGGCCACAGGGTGGGCGTCATCGTCATGCCGAGCGTGCCCGCGCCGCCGAGGAGCAGCGCCCACAGCGACCAGCCGGTCGCCGCGACGATGCCGATCGAGACGAGGGTGTCCATCGTCGACGCGCGGTGCCGGGCCGCCCGGGCGGCCGCCTTGTGGAACGGCCACGCCGCCCACGTCGCGACCGGCAGGGCGAGGGCGGCGACGACCCACTGCCAGCCCCGGAACTGCAGGGCGGGGATCATCGAGAGGAGCAGGACGGGCACCGTGAGCACGGCCGCGACCCGCAGGCGGCGGCGCAGGTCGGTGCCGCGCGCGTCGGTCGGGGCCGAGGTGTCCTCGTCGGCGTCCATCTCGTGCCCGGGCGCCATCGTGTGCCCGGACAGCGCGTGCTCGAACGGGTCCATGTCGTGCCCGTGGCCGTCGCCGTGCCCGGCGGGGTGCGTCGTCGCGGCGCCGTGACCGGCGTGCTCGACGGTCGCGCGCGGGTCCACGTCGTGCGGGCCGGACGCCGGGGCGGCGTGCTGGCCTGCGGCGTGACCACCGTGGCCGGCGCCCGCCACGACCTTCTCGGCGCGACGCGCGGTGACGCGCCCGTCGTACCCCGCGCGCCGCACCGCGGCCAGCAGGGCGTCGTCGTCCGCGACGCTGCCGTCGTCGGACGCGCGCAGCTCGACGTGCGCGGTCTCGAGCGCGAGGTTGACCGTGGCGCTCGCGCCGGGCACCTGGTTGAGGCGCCGCTCGACGCGCGCGACGCACGACGCGCACGTCATGCCCTGGACGTCCAGGTCGACGAGGGCGACGGGTGCGCCCGCCGGCTGGTGCTCGTCGTGCGTGCTCACAGCAGGGACCTCCGGGGGGTGACGGCGTAGCCCGCCTCGGTGACGGCCTCGGCGACCGCGTCGTCGGCGAGCGGGGCGTCGGACGTGACGCGGACGGTGGACGACCCGCCGACGACGAGGTCGACGGCGACGTCGGTGACGCCGGGCAGGGCGGTCAGCTCGGTGGTGACGGCGTGCACGCAGTGCCCGCAGGTCATGCCGTCGACGCCGAACGTGGTGGTCTGGGCCATGGGTCTCTCCTCGGTGGTGGGTCCGCCGGCCGCGGCCGGCGGGTGGGGTCAGCTGCGGACGAGCCGGGCGATCGCGTCGGCCGCCTCGCGGACCTTGGCGGCGCCGTCCTCGGGGGACTGGCGTGCCGCGTCGACGACGCAGTGGCCGAGGTGGTCCTCGACGAGGCCGATGCTCACGGCCTGCAGCGCCTTGGTGACGGCGGCGATCTGGGTGAGGACGTCGATGCAGTAGACGTCCTCGTCGA
This sequence comes from Cellulomonas fimi ATCC 484, assembly GCF_000212695.1. Lineage (NCBI taxonomy): Bacteria > Bacillati > Actinomycetota > Actinomycetes > Micrococcales > Cellulomonadaceae > Cellulomonas > Cellulomonas fimi. The sequence continues at coordinate 254,752 of NC_015514.1, forward strand.
CCATGCGGGCGATGCCCCGGACCTGCCCCTCGATGCGGCGCAGGCGCTTGAGGTAGTCGTCCTTGGCGTCGGTGTAGCCGTGCACGTCGTCCTCCTGCGTCGCTCCGGTGACGGTGTGGCCGTCGCTCACCCGAACACCATACCCCCCTGGGGTATTCCATCGACGGGGACCGGGACCGGGACGGGGGAGAATCGGGCCATGCGGGTCTCGGCGAAGGCGGACTATGCGGTGCGGGCGTGCGCGGAGCTGGCGGCCAGCCCGCACGGCGACCCCGTGCCGTCCGAGGTGCTGGCCGCCGGGCAGGACATCCCGGTGAGCTTCCTCGAGCGGATCCTCGGCGACCTGCGGCGCGCAGGGATCGTCGCGTCGGTGCGGGGGCGGTCGGGCGGCTACCGGCTCGCGCGGCCGGCGGGGGACGTCACGCTCGCCGAGGTGATCCGGGCCGTCGACGGTCCGCTCGTCACGGTGCGCGACGAGCGCCCGCCGAGCCTGACCTACGAGGGGTCCGCCGCGGCGCTGCTCGACGTGTGGGTCGCGCTGCGCACGAACGTGCGGCAGGTGCTCGACGTCGTGACGCTCGCGCACCTCGTCGCGGGCGACCTCCCGCCCCAGGTGAAGGCCCTGTCGGAGACCGTGGGGGCCTGGGACAACCCCTGATGCGCGGTCAGCGCGGGTGACCGCATGGCGGGCAGCGGCGTCCACCATGCGGATGGTGCTTGTAAGGCGACCAAGGCGGTCGGAATTATCGGCGAAACCACGTCCCGTCCGCACCCACACGAGGTGGTCCCGTGCCCGCCCTCATCCTCATGGCCCTCGTCGGCCTCGCCGCGCAGCTCGTCGACGGCAGCCTCGGCATGGCGTACGGGGTCACGTCCTCGACGCTGCTGCTCGCGATCGGCACCAACCCCGCGGCGGCCTCCGCGACGGTCCACCTCGCCGAGATCGGGACGACGCTCGCGTCCGGCGTCTCGCACTGGAAGTTCGGCAACGTCGACTGGAAGGTCGTCCTCAAGGTCGGCGTCCCGGGCGCCGTCGGAGCGTTCCTCGGCGCCACGGTCCTGTCGAACCTGTCGACCGAGGCCGCCACGCCCGTGATGTCGCTCGTCCTGCTCGCGCTCGGTGCGTACCTGCTCGTGCGCTTCACGCTCTTCGGGCTGCGCACCGACCGCCAGCACCTGCCGCTGCGCAAGCGGTTCCTCACCCCGCTCGGCCTGGTCGCCGGGTTCGTCGACGCGACCGGTGGCGGCGGCTGGGGCCCCGTCGGCACCCCGGCGCTGCTCGCGAGCGGGCGCCTCGAGCCGCGCAAGGTCATCGGCTCGATCGACACCTCCGAGTTCCTCGTCGCGCTCGCCGCGAGCCTCGGCTTCCTGTTCGCGATCGGCTCGCAGGGCGTCAACTTCGCCTGGGTGCTCGCGCTGCTCCTCGGCGGCCTCGTCGCCGCCCCGATCGCCGCGTGGCTCGTCCGGCACATCCCGCCGCGCATCCTCGGGTCCGCCGTCGGCGGCGTCATCGTCCTCACCAACGTGCGCACCCTGATCCGCAGCGACTGGGTCGGCCTGAAGAACACGCCCACCGAGGGCCTCACGCTGGCCGCCATCGCCGTCGTCTGGGCCGCCGCCGTCGTGTGGTCGGTGCGGGCGTACCGCGCCGACCAGGCGGCCGCCCGTGCCGAGAAGGTCGAGTCCACCGGGACCGAGGCGACCGCCGTCGCCGCGACGCCCGCCTGACGCGCCGTCGCGGTACGACCGCGCGCACCGGACCCCCGTCGCCGCTGGTGGCGGGGGTCCGGTGCGTCCGAGGTCGCGGCGCCCGACGCCGCCCGACGCCGGTCTCGCGACCGCGCACGCGGCGTCTCGCCAGTCGTCCGATATGTCGCATTGACCTCCGGCCTCGGGGATACTGCTCAGCGCACCGAGGAGAGGGCGACACCCATGCGCGACGTGACCGGCCACCGCGACCACGCGGCGGCGTGGGCGGCCACCACCTACCGGCCGCAGGCCGGCGTCTGGAACGCGCGCACCGAGCCGCCGAGCACCACCGGCACCGTCCGGGCCGACCCCTTCGCGGCCCTCGGGCACGAGGCCAGCCGGCACGGCACCGCCCCGCACGCGCACGAGCGCGGCCCGTCCCACAGCCTCTGGCCGCACGCCGACGAGGTCTCCGTGGACGACGAGCGCCGCACCGCCTGGCGGCCGCACGCCGCGACCTGGCGCCCGACCCCGAGCGTCCCGTTCCCGCGTCCGGTCCCGCCGTCCGAGACCGACCCGACCGGCTGGGCGTGACCGCGGCCGCCAGAGGCGGAGCGCGTCACCAGGACGCGGCCGCGGCCAGTCCCAGCAGGTACTCCTCCCACAGCTGCCCCGCCGGGGGGCCGCCCCCGCACGTCCCGTCGCTCAGCCCGGGCGTCTTGACCCACAGGTCCGCCACGTGCGGTCCGTCGAGCGTCGCGCGCGGCGGGCTCCCGAGCGCGCGCCCGGCGGGGTTGCACCAGACCGTGCCGCCCGGGGCGGCGAGCGCACCGTTGCCGTTGCGCGAGGTGTCGACGACGAACGACGTGCCGCCGAGGAGTGCCGACAGGTACCGGCCGTAGGCGACCTCGTGCTCGGAGCGCTGGAAGTTCGACGTGTTGACCGCGAAACCGGCCGCCTGGTCGACGCCCGCCGCGCGCAGCCGCAGCGCCATCTCCCGCAGGGCCGCGGTGCCCCAGCCGAAGCTGTTGCTGCTCGCCGCGTCGAGGTACACCTCGGCCCCGGCGCGGGTCAGGACCGTGACCGCGTGCGCGAGCGTCGCCAGGCGGGCGTCCCGGTCGCCGCAGCGGTCCAGGTGCAGCAGCGCGTCCGGCTCGACCACGACCACCGTGCGCGTGCCGACCAGGCCTGCGGCCACGGCGTCGACCCACGCGCGGTACTCCGCCGCGGTCGTGAAGCCGCCCGCGGAGTGGCCGCCGCAGTCGCGGTCCGGGATCGCGTACGTCACGAGGACGGGTGTGCGCCCCGCGGCCGCCGCGGCCCGGGTGTACGTCCGCACGGACGCCCCCACGGTCGCGGTCGCGTCCTGCGGACCCAGCCAGCGCGCCGAGCCCTGCGCCGCGACCCTGTTCAGCAGCGCGGCCGCGGAGTCCCGGCCCTGCGCCTGCGCCTCCCGGGCCGCACGCGCGGCGGGCGACGACGGGTCGGCGTACTGCGGCGCGGCGGACAGCACCGTGCCCGGGACAGGGCCGTCGAGCGTCGTGCCGGACGTCGTCGTGCCGGCTCGCGTGCCGCCGAGCGGGCTCGACGTCACGGGCGACGGCTCGGGCAGCGGCTCGGGCAGGGGGAGCGTGACGACCGTCGGGACGCGCTCCACGGGTGCCGCGGGGCTCGACCAGACCGACTCGTGCGTGGCCGCGACCAGGTACGCGCGTCCGTGGTCCTTGACGACGAGCCGGGCCCCGGGCGACGCGGTGCCCGCCGACCACAGCGGCGTCCCGTCGGCCGCGACCACCTGGAGGTCGCCGGTCGGCGCCACGACCGCGTGGGCACCGGCGCGGGCCGCAGGGCTCCGCCACGTCACGACGCCGCCGTCCGTCAGGCTCAGCACGCCGTCCGCGCCCATCGTCAGCCGTGCGCTCCCGTCGGGGCTGGTCACCGACTCCCGGGGGAGCAGGAGGGCACCGGGCAGGAGCCGGTCGGTGCCCGTGGTCCGCAGCGACGCGCCGGGGCCGGCCGCGCTCTTCCACACCACCGAGCCGCCGGTGCTGATCGTGTAGACGACCCCGTCGGGCTTGACGACCGTGCGCGCGCCGGGCGAGGTCGCGCCGGTCGTCCACAGCAGGGCGTCCGTGCGGGAGCGGACCTCGAGGGCACCGTCGTCCCGCTGGACCAGGCGCGCGCCCGGGTGGCCGGTGGTGCCCGTGTGCCACAGCACGCGGTCCGCGAGCCGCAGCGTGACGTCGCCGTCCGCGCCGACGGCGAGCCGGTGCTCGCTGCCGGCGGCCTGCAGCGCCGTGCCCGCGACGAGCGAGCCACCCGCGAGCACGCGGTCCGGTGCGGTCGTCGCGGCCGCCGGCAGCGGCACGGCGACCGACAGGGCGGTCACGAACGCGGCGGCCACCGCCAGGGCGGACGTGAACGCGCGACGGGCGGCCGGGACCGGACCGGGACGGGGCATGGCGAGGCTCCTGCGAGGGGGGCGGGGTACATGCGTCCGTATCGACGGGGCGAGGGGGATCGTGAGGTGCCGCGCGGGCGACCACCCGGGCGCCGCGTCGGACGCCGAGCTCCACGCTCGCACGTCGGTGCGGGCCGACGCACCCCGGGGACGCGAGTCGGGTGCCCCGGGCGAGCACCTCCGCGACCGGGTGACGCGGCTCGCGCGACGCGTGATCCCGCGGATCTGACCCCCGCGACGCCTCAACGCACGGTCCATGCGTCCGAATGGAGGGGCGATGGCGCCGACCCTCCGGCGCCGTCCCCGGGCGGGGGGCGCACCACGGGGCCTGCGGCCCGACGGGCGACCCCTCCGGGTGACCCGAGCGAGAGGCCGACCCATGAGCACCACCTCCTCCGCGCCGCCGCGCCGTACCCACTGGTTCCGCGACCGCGGCATCCAGACCAAGATCCTCGCGACGCTCGCGGTCGCCGGCGTCGTGGTCATGGGCTCCTCGACCTACGCCGTCATCTCGCTGGAGCAGGCCCGGGCCGACATGGAGACCGTCGCCGGGGTCCAGGAGAAGATCGGCGACGTCCGCTCGCTCGTGCACCAGAACCAGCTCAAGGGCCGCATGATCGTGGCCCAGATCGCCGCCTCCGACGAGGCCACCGACAAGCAGACGTGGCGCAAGGCGCTCGTCGAGAACGACGCCGAGCTCAACGGCCAGATCGAGGCCTTCACCGCGACCGAGGCGGGCACCGCCGAGTCCTGGCAGGACTTCCTCGTCCGCTACGACGAGTTCCTCGCGATCCGCGACGGGCAGCTCGTGCCGTCGGCCATGCAGGCGGACCTGCACGAGTACGCGCGCGTGCGCGACACCGTCGCCCAGCCCGCGATCGAGGCCTACGTGGCCGACCTCGACACCGTCGCCGAGGAGATCACCGCGTTCATCACGGACCTGAGCGAGCAGTCCCAGGCCCGCGCCGCCCGGGCCGTCCTCGTGCTCGTCGGCAGCCTCGTCGCCGCGATCGCCCTCGCGACCGTCCTGACCTGGGTCGTCGTGCGCTCGATCCGCCGCTCCGCGGTCGAGGTCCGCGGCGCCCTGCAGGCCATGGCGGGCGGCGACTTCACCGTCACGGTGCCCGTCCGGTCCGGCGACGAGATCGGCCAGATGGCGCTCGCCCTCGGCGTCGCCCAGGAGTCGGTGCGCGCGACCCTCTCCGGCGTCGTCCAGACGGCCGAGACCGTCGCCGCCGCGGCGGAGGAGCTCGCCGCCGCCTCGCAGCAGGTCAGCGCCGCGCAGGAGGAGACCAGCGCGCAGGCCAACGTCGTCGCCAGCGCCGCCGAGCAGGTGTCCCGCAACGTGCAGTCCGTCGCCGCCGGGTCCGAGCAGATGGGCGCGTCCATCAAGGAGATCGCGCTCAGCGCGTCCGAGGCCGCGAAGGTCGCCCACCGCGCCACCGAGATGGCCGCCGTCACCAACGACCGGGTCGCCCGCCTCGGCTCGTCCAGCCAGGAGATCGGCAACGTCGTCAAGGTCATCACGTCGATCGCCGAGCAGACGAACCTGCTCGCGCTCAACGCGACCATCGAGGCAGCCCGCGCGGGCGAGGCCGGCAAGGGCTTCGCCGTCGTCGCCGGCGAGGTCAAGGAGCTCGCGTCCGAGACCGCCAAGGCGACCGAGGACATCGCGCGGCGCGTCGAGGCGATCCAGGCCGACACGTCCGGCGCGGTCGAGGCCATCGGCGAGATCGGCACGATCATCGACGCGATCAACGACTACCAGCTGACGATCGCGTCGGCGATCGAGGAGCAGACGGCCACGACCAACGAGATGTCGCGCGGCGTGACCGACGCCGCGACCGGCTCCGGCGAGATCGCCGCGAACATCACCGGTGTCGCCACGTCGGCGGCGACGAGCTCGCAGGTGCTGTCGCAGGTCGGCACGTCCGTCGACGAGCTCGCCCGGATGTCCGCCGACCTGCGCGGGCGGGTCGCGGCCTTCACGTACTGACGCGCCCGGCTCGACGAACGCCCGGCCCCGGTCGACCTCGCGGTCGCCGGGGCCGGGCGTTCGTGCTGGGCCGGGCGTTCAGGCTGCGGCTGCGCCGGGGGTTCGGGTGTGGCTGCGCCAGGCGTCCGGGTGCGGCTGCGCCGGGCGTCCGGGTGCGGCTGCGCCGGGCGTCAGGCGGGGGGCGTCGCCGCGGCGGCCGCGCGGGCGGCGTCCGGGAACGCCTGCAGCACGCGGTCGAGCGCGGCGTCGTCGTGCGCGGCCGAGACGAACCACGCCTCGAAAGGCGACGGCGGCGCGTAGACCCCGGCCTCCAGCAGCGAGCGGTGCAGCGCGGCGTACCGCCACGACTCCGTCGCCTGGACGGCCGCGTAGTCACGGACGCCCTCGTCGGCGGCCGCCGGCCCGAACATCGCGCTGAACAGGCTCCCTGCCCACTGGACGCTGTGCGGCACACCCTCGGTGGCGAGCGCGCGCGACAGCTCGGTGCGCAGCACGCCCGCGGCCTGGTCGATCCGCGCGTAGACGGACGAGTCCGCGAGCCGCAGCGTCGCGAGGCCCGCCGCGGTCGCGACCGGGTTCCCCGACAGCGTGCCGGCCTGGTAGACGGGCCCGAGCGGCGCGAGCCGGCGCATCACGTCGCGCCGCCCGCCGACCGCGGCGACGGGCAGGCCGCCGCCGATGACCTTGCCGAACGTGTACAGGTCCGCAGCCCAGCCCTCGCGCAGGCCCTCGAGCCCCCACCAGCCGGAGTAGCCGACCCGGAAGCCCGTGAGCACCTCGTCCTGGATGAGCAGCGCGCCGTGCTCGACCGTCAGGCGGCGCAGCTCGGCGTTGAAGCCCGGCCCCGGCGGGACGACGCCCATGTTCGCGGGCGCGGCCTCGGTGATGACCGCAGCGATGCGCTCGCCGTGCGTCGCGAACACCTGCTCGAGCGCCTCGACGTCGTTGTAGGGCACGACGATCGTCTCCGCCGCGACCGCCGCCGAGACGCCGGCCGAGTCGGGCAGCGCGAGCGTCGCGACGCCCGAGCCCGCGGACGCGAGCAGCGCGTCGACATGGCCGTGGTAGCAGCCCGCGAACTTCACGACCAGGTCCCGGCCGGTGTGGGCGCGCGCGAGGCGCAGCGCCGTCATCGTCGCCTCGGTGCCCGTCGAGACCAGGCGCACCATCTCGGCGGCCGGCACGCGCGAGCGGATCTCGTCGACGAGCTCGACCTCCGCGACCGTCGGGGCGCCGAAGCCCAGACCCCGGGCGGCGGCCGCCTGCACGGCCTCGACGACCTGCGGGTGCGCGTGGCCCAGCAGCGCCGGGCCCCACGAGCCGACGAGGTCCACGTACTCGCGGCCGTCGACGTCCGTGAGGTACGGGCCGCTGCCGGACGCGACGAACGGCGGCGTGCCGCCGACCGCGCCGAAGGCCCGCACGGGCGAGTTCACGCCCCCGGGGATCACCGCCTGTGCGCGCGCGAAGGCCTCCGCGCTCGTGCGGCCACCCACGGTCGGCGCCTCACCGCTGCCGTACCGGCTCATCAGTTCTCCTCCGCCAGCCACCCGGCCAGCTCCGTCGCGAAGTACGTGAGCACGTGATCGGCACCGGCACGCCGGATGCTGAGCACGGACTCCAGGATCGCCCGTTCGCGCTCGATCCATCCGTGCGCGGCGGCGGCCTCGATCATCGCGTATTCGCCCGACACCTGGTAGGCGCTGACCGGAACCGTCGACATGGCCGCGACGTCCGCGAGCACGTCGAGGTACGCCAGTGCCGGCTTGACCATGACGACGTCCGCGCCCTCCGCGATGTCGAGCGCGACCTCGCGCGCCGCCTCCCGGCGGTTCGCGGGGTCCATCTGGTACGTCCGGCGGTCGCCCTCGAGCTGCGACTCGACCGCGTCGCGGAACGGCCCGTAGAACGCGGACGCGTACTTCGCCGCGTACGCGAGCACCGCGACCTGGTCGTGGCCCGCGTCGTCGAGCGCGTCGCGCACCACGCCGACCTGGCCGTCCATCATGCCGCTGAGCCCGACGAGGTGCGCCCCGGCCGCGGCCTGCGCGAGCGCCATCTCCGCGTACCGCACGAGCGTCGCGTCGTTGTCGACGGCCCCCGTGGGCGTCAGCACGCCGCAGTGCCCGTGGTCGGTGAACTCGTCCAGGCACAGGTCCGCCTGCACGACGAGCGCGTCGCCCGCCTCCGCGACCGCGTCCGCGATCGCGACGTTGAGGATGCCGTCCGGCGCGGTGGCCTGGGACCCGACCGCGTCGCGGTGCTCCGGGACGGCGAACAGCATGACGCCGCCGAGCCCTGCGCGGGCCGCGTCGCCCACCGCCTGCCTCAGCGAGTCGCGCGTGTGCTGCAGGACGCCGGGCATGGAGGCGATCGGGCGTGGCTCGTCGAGCCCCTCGCGCAGGAACAGCGGCAGCACGAGCTGCGCGGGGTGCAGGCGGGTCTCGCTGGTCAGGCGGCGCATCGCGGGCGTGGCGCGCAGCCGGCGCGGGCGGATACGGCCGGGGCGGGGGGTGGGGGGTGTCACGCGTCCTCCTCGGGGGCGACGTCGGCGTGCGAGGTGGTGCCCCGCGGGGCGGGGGCGGTGCGGGGGTCCGGGCCGGGAGGCGTCGCGTCCTCGGGCTCCGGCGAGGTCGAGGCGGCCGGCGGCTGCTCGGCTGCGGCGACGGCAGCGGCGAGCGCCGCGACGAGACCCGTCATCGTCTGCTCGGCGGCGACCCCGGCGAGCGGGAGGTCGAGCCGTGCGGCCTCCGCGGCCGTCGTCGGGCCGATCGCGACGAGCAGCGTCCCGGCAGGCGGGCGGCCGAGCTGGGCCAGGAGCTCGCGCACCGTGCTCGCCGACGTGAGCAGGGCCGCGTCGATCGACCCGCCGGCCCACGCGGCGCGCACGTCGGCCGCCGGCGGGTCGGCCGGGACCGTCCGGTAGGCGACGACGTCGTCCACCTGCCAGCCACGGGCGCGCAGCCCGTCGGCGAGCGTCGGTGCGGCGAGGTCGCCGCGGGGGAAGAGCACGCGCGTCGACGCGGGGTCGCGCGCGGCGTCGGGAGCGCCCGTGCGGGTCGCGGTGGGTGCCGCGGGCCAGGCGGCGACGAGCGCGCGCGCCGTCGACTCCCCGCGCGGGACGAGCGACGGCGGGACGCCCGCCTCGCGCAGCGCGCGGGCGGTGCCGGGGCCGACCGCCGCGACCTGCACGCCGGCGTCGGCGACGAGTCCCGCGAGCGTGCGGCCCGCGCGCGCGGCCCGCTCCTCCAGCACGGGCACCGCGGCCTGGCTCGTCAGCACGAGCCAGCGGTACCAGCCGGCGCCGAGCGCGAGCAGGACGTCGTCGAGGGCACCCGGGTCCTCCGGGGGCACCGTCTGCACGAGCGGCACGACGACCGCTTCGGCACCGGCGGCGGCGAGCGCGACGGCGGCCGGGCTCACGCCCGCAGCGGGACGCGGGACGAGGACGCGCCGTCCCGCGAGCGGCGGCGTGGACGGCACGTCCGTGGCGCTCACCGCGACGCGCCCAGGTCGGCGAGGTCGGCGGCGCCGTCCGCGAGGAGCGCGTCGGCGAGGTCGGTGCCGAGCGCGCGGGCGGCGACCACGTCCTGCGCGGCCGTGCCGGGCAGCGCGGTGCGGGCCCGACGGCGCAGCGACGCCGTGCCGTCCGTGCGGACGACGACCGCGTCGAGCGTGAGCGTGCCGTCGGCGTCGAGCGTGGCGAGCGTGCCGACGGGTGCCGCGCAGCCCGCCTCGAGCCGGGCGAGCAGCGCACGCTCGGCGAGCACCGCGAGCCGCGTGGGCCGGTCGTCGAGCGCCGCCAGCGCGGCGTGCAGGGGGCCGGCGAGGTCGGTCGTGAGCCCGGCCGCGCGGGTCTCGACCGCGAGGGCGCCCTGACCGGGTGCGGGCAGCATGACGTCGGGACCGAAGAGCTCGGTGACGGCTTCCAGCCGACCGATCCGAGCGAGCCCGGCCCGCGCCAGGACGACCGCGTCGAGGTCGCCCGGGCCGGTCGGCGAGCCCGCGACGCGCCCGAGCCGCGTGTCGACGTTGCCGCGGATGTCGACGACGTCGAGGTCGGGCCGGGCGGCGAGGAGCTGCGCGGCGCGGCGCGGCGACCCGGTGCCGACGCGCGCACCCCGGGGCAGGTCGGCGAGCGTCAGACCGTCCCGGGCGCACAGGGCGTCCCGCGGGTCCTCGCGCGGCGGCACCGCGGCGAGCACGAGGCCCGGGGCGTCGGCCGTCGGGAGGTCCTTGAGCGAGTGGACCGCGACGTCGCACCGGCCGTCGAGCAGCGCGTCGCGCAGCGCGGTGACGAACACGCCCGCGCCGCCGAGGCTCGCGAGCGAGCCGGTGAGCCGGTCGCCGTCCGTGCGGACGCGCACGGTCTCGATCGCGAGGCCGCCGTGGGCGGCGAGGGCGTCGGCGACGTGTCCCGTCTGGGTGAGCGCGAGGGTGCTCGCACGCGTGCCGATCCGGACCTGCTGGGGCATGCCGCCCAGTGTCCATCGCCCGGCGGCCCGGTGTCGAAGCGGGGAGCAGGTCCGCCGGAATGCGGACGCGCGGCCTGTGACCCGGACCTGACAGCCTGTCAGAAAATACCGGCGCGGACGCGTCGAGAAATGCCGCCGGTCACATTTCCGTGCGGGTCGCGACAGGTTGTCAGAAAAAATGCCGGAGAAATGTGAGGCATACCTCGGTGAGGTCCGCCGCCGCCGTCCGTGGCGGTCACCGGACGAAGGGGCCGCGCGGTGGCGCGCGCCGTGACTCGCCCCACGCGCGACGACCGCCGCGGTCCCGTCGCCCGGTCGGACGAGCGAGCGCGCAGCGTCCTGCGCCGCCCGCACGACGGCCCCGCGTCGCCGCGTCAGACGAGCGAGCGCGCCGCGTCCCTCGCCTGCGGCACGACCGCCGCGATCCCGTTGCCCGCCACCCACGCGCCGCACACCGCGACGCCGGGCAGCGTCGACGCCGCCGCCCGCAGCGCGGCCACGGCCTCCTGGTGCGCCGCGCTCGGGCGGGGGAGGGCCTGCGTCCAGCGCACGACGGCGTGCCCCCGGACCGCGGAGGCGGGCAGCGGGACACCCAGCAGGACGGAGGCGTCCCGACGCGCGAGCTCGACCAGCTCCGCGCGGTCCGACGGCACCGCGTCCTCCTCGCCGGCGCGGCCGTACGACAGCCGGACCACGTGGCGGCCGTCGCCCGCCGCGGCCGCGAGCCACGGCCACTTGGCGGTGCCGTGCGTGAGTGCCTTCGCCGTGACGTCGTGGGCCTCCCGCGCCACGAGCACACCCGTGCCGCGCGGGGCCGCGTCGAGCGCGCTCGCGTCGACGACCAGCGTGACGAGCGTGACCGCCGCCCCGGGGTCGAGTGCGAACGAGCCGGGCTCGGCGACCAGCGGCGCGAGCAGGTCGGCCGCGACGGGGGCGGCCACGACCAGCCGCGGCGTGCGCAGCGTCTCCTCACCCACGACCACCTCGTAGGCGGCCGCGGTGCCGCCCTCGTCGGTCGTCCGGGGCGTCCCCTCGCCGGCCGGCGTGAGGTCGTCCTCGTCGGTCGTGCGCGGCGACGCCTCGTCCGCGACGGGGTCGGAGGCGTCGACGGCGCCGCTCGCGTCGGTGGCTCCCGGGAGTGCGGTCGTGCGGGCGGGGGCGGCCGAGGCCCGGCGCACCGAGGTCACCACGCTGCGTGTGCGGACCTCCCCGCCGTGCGCCTCGACGTCCGCGACCAGGGCGCCGACGAGGACGTGCAGCCCGCCGTCGAGCCCCTGCACCGCCGAGCCCGCCGGGGCCGTCGCGCGCAGCGACCGCACGGCCCGCGCGAGCGACCCCCGCGCACCCTCGAGAGCCGCCGGAAGCCCGGGCGCGACAGCACCCACCGGGAGGTCGTCGGGGTCGGCCGCGTGCACGCCGCCCACGACCGGGCGCACGAGCCGGTCGAGCACGCGTGCGCCCATCCGTGCCCGCACCAGCGCGCCGAGCGTGGGTGCCCCCGCACGGGTGGGCAGCACCAGGTCGAGCGAGGCGCGCAGCGACCCCACCAGGCCGATCGTGCGGCGCACGTCGCGGCTCCACGGCTGCGACGGGATGCCGAGCAGGCCCGTGCGGGGCAGCGGCCCGTCGCCGGACGGCAGGTGCACCCACGAGCCGTGCGGGGCCGGCAGTCGCACCCGGTCGGTGAGCCCGAGCTCGTCGAGGTACGCCGACACGACACCCCCGCGCGTCGCGAACGACTCCGCACCGGCGTCGAGCCGCAGCCCCGCGACGGTGTGCCCGCGGACGGCGCCCCCGGGCGCGTCACGGCCCTCCAGGACGACGACCCGCAGGCCCGCGTGGGCCAGCTCGCGGGCCGCGACGAGTCCGGCCACGCCGCCCCCGACGACGACGGCGTCCCAGCGGCTGCTCACGTCGGCGCGTTCCACGGGCGTCGTCAGAGGGAGTGGACCAGGGTGACGACCCGCGTCAGGACGTCGGGGTCCGTCTCCGGCGGGACGCCGTGGCCGAGGTTCACCACGTGCGCGGGCGCCTGCGCACCGCGAGCGACGACGTCCCGGACGTGCGCCTCGAGCACGGGCCACGGGGCGGCGAGCAGCGCCGGGTCGATGTTGCCCTGCAGCGGCGTGGTGCCGCCGAGCCGGCGGTTCGCCTCGTCCAGCGGGAGCCGGTAGTCGACCCCGACCACGTCGGCGCCGACGTCGCGCATCGCGGCGAGCAGCTCGCTCGTCCCGGTGCCGAAGTGCACCTTGCGCACGTCGAGGTCGGCGACCGCGGCAAGCGCGCGCGCCGACGCGGGAGCGACGTGCGCGGTGTAGTCCGCGAGGCCGAGCGAGCCCGCCCACGAGTCGAAGAGCTGCGTCGCGCTGGCACCCGCGAGCACCTGTGCGCGCAGGAACGCGCCCGTCACGTCGGCCGCCCACTGCGTCAGCGCGGTCCACGTCTGCGGGTCCGCGTGCATGAGCGTCCGCGCGGCGAGGTGGTCGCGCGACGGGCCGCCCTCGACCAGGTAGGCGGCGAGCGTGAACGGCGCGCCGGCGAAGCCGATGAGCGGTGTGCTGCCGAGCTGCGCGACGGTCGCGGCGACGCCCTCGCTGACCGGCGCGAGCCGCTCCGGCGTCAGCGGGCCCAGGTCGCGCAGGCGGGCGACGTCGTCCGCGGTGCGCACCGGCGCGCCCATGACCGGGCCGACGCCCGGCTTGATCTCCACGTCGACGCCCGCGAGCCGCAGCGGCACCACGATGTCGGAGAAGAAGATCGCCGCGTCCACGTCGTGCCGGCGCACCGGCTGCAGCGTGATCTCGCTCGCCATGCCCGGGTCCAGGCACGCGTCGAGCATCCGCGTCCCGGCGCGCAGCGCCCGGTACTCGGGCAGGGATCGGCCGGCCTGGCGCATGAACCAGACGGGGCGGCGCGAGGGGCGCTCGCCGGAATACGCGCGCACGAGCGGCGAATTCGCGGTGCGGCCGTCGACGAGCGGATGTGTGACGGGAAGAGGCACCTGTCGATTGTGCCCGACAAATGTCGGGATGATTCAATCGGGACCGTGGTGCTGCTGTCCCTGGTCGCCAGTCACCACGACCTCGACCTCACCGTGCTGGAGCGTCTCTCGTCGGACGTGCACGCCGTGGGTCGCGAGCTCGTGCGGGCGTCCACCCCCGTCACCGGTGCCGTCGTGCTCGCGACGTGCAACCGGTTCGAGCTGTACCTGGAGGTCGGTGACGCCGACCAGACGCCCGCGGCCCTCGCGGCCGCGTCGCAGGCCGTCGCGGCCCGCTCGGGGTACGCCGCCGACGAGGTCCTCACGCACCTGCGCCCCCTGACGGGACCCGCCGCGGGCGAGCACCTGTTCGCCGTCGCGTCCGGGCTGGAGTCGATGGTCGTCGGCGAGCGGGAGATCGCGGGACAGGTCCGCCGCGCCCTGACGACCGCTCGGCGCGACGGCACGACGACGTCCGCTCTGGAGTCGCTGTTCCAGGCGGCGTCCCGCGTGTCGCGCGCGGTCGAGTCGGAGACCGGCCTCGGGTCCGCCGGGCGCTCGGTGGTCGGCGTCGCCCTCGACATCGCCGAGCGCGGGCTGCCGCCGTGGCCGGACGTGAGCTGCGTGCTCGTCGGGACCGGCTCGTACGCCGGGGCTTCGCTCGCGGCGCTCAAGGCCCGTGGCTGCGCCGACGTCCGGGTCTACTCGCCGAGCGGCCGCGCCGGCCAGTTCGCTGCGGCGCGCGGTGTCCGTGCCCTGCCCGCCGGGGCCGACCTCGCCGCGGAGCTCGCGGGCGTCGACCTCGTCGTCGCGTGCAGCGGCGCCGCCGGCGCGGTGCTGCAGGTCGACGCGCTCGCACAGGCCCGCTCCGGCCGGGACGCTCGACCGCTCACCGTCGTCGACCTGGCCCTGCGGCACGACGTGGACCCGGGCGTGCGGCACCTGCCCGGCGTCCGTCTCGTCAGCCTGCACACCGTCGCCGAGCACGCGCCGGCCGAGCACGCCGCCGTCGAGTCGGCGCGGCGCATCGTCGTGGAGGCGGCCGACGCCTACGAGGCGGACCAGCGCGTGCGCGAGTGGAACCCCGCGGTCGTGGCCCAGCGCACGCGCGTGCTGGGTGGCCTGGAGGAGGCGCTCGCCGCCCTGCCCGAGGGTGCGCGGGACGAGCGCGGCGAGCGCGCGCTGCGCCGTCGCACGCGTGCGCTCCTGCACGGTCCGACGGTCCGGGCACGCGAGGCGGCGCGCGCGGGTGACGCCGCCACGTACGGCGCGGCCCTGGCCGAGCTCGCCGCGATCTCCGTGCCGGACGTGCCGACGCCCGCGTCGGTGGGCTGAGCCGCCGGTCGCCGGGCGACCGGGGCCGGACATGATGCGTGCCGGGCCTGGACGGGGGGGAGGGCCAGGCCCGGCACGCGTCCGGGAGGGATCACGGCGTCGTCGACGCGTCCCTGGTCTGTGTCGTCAGTAGGCCACCGTGTGCCGCTGCGCGGCCGGGCCGGGGGCCCAGGTGTGGGGGACGACCTGGTTGGTCTGGATGTCGGTGAGCTCGGCGGCGTAGACGATGCCCTCGTACACGCCGGCCTCGATGCGCTCGAGGTGGAGCCGCTCGGCGCGCTCGATGTCGTCGCCGAGGTGGGAGATGCGGGCGACGACGTAGCGCTGCGCGTCCTGCCACTGGTCGACGACACG
The DNA here is from genome assembly GCF_000212695.1 of Cellulomonas fimi ATCC 484. NCBI lineage: Bacteria > Bacillati > Actinomycetota > Actinomycetes > Micrococcales > Cellulomonadaceae > Cellulomonas > Cellulomonas fimi. The sequence continues at coordinate 270,042 of NC_015514.1, forward strand.
CACGGACAGGCCGTTCCAGCGGGCGGTGAGGTCGAGCTCGAACAGCTCGGTCACGTCCTCACGGGCCACCCGGCGGTACCAGCGGCCCGACGGTGCCTGCTGGAAGCCGGTCTCGGCGAGCGGGGGGTTGGCGAGCGCCAGCACGACGGTGTGGCCCCCGTCGACGACGTCCGCCTCGAGGTACGCGCCGTGCCACTTGGCGACGGGGCCGACGCACCGCGAGAGCGAGGCGGGGGCGGGCCGGTGCGCGCCGAGCTGCGTGACGGTCCAGCCGGTGCCGACGTCGCCGTAGCGCGCGAGGAGCGTCGCGGTGCCGTCGTCGTAGACCCGCACGAGCTCCGCGCCCGGGGGGATGCGGGAGTGGCGGAGCCACCACAGCGGGAGGATGTAGCCGGGGACGTCGCGGTACTGCAGCTGCGGCGAGGACTCGAACCGCAGGATGTCGATGGAGCGGTCCCAGGGGCTGAACGGCGACCCCTCGTACCCGAGCCCGTGGACCTCGAAGAGCTGCGCCGGGGTGGTCGCGAACGCGACGTCCTCGGCCCGCACCACGTAGCCGGCCACACGGTCGTGCCCCGCGGTCAGGATCGCGCGGGTGAGCGCTGGCGTGATCGCCTTCTGCATCAGGGTCACGGTGGGCATCCTTGCCGAGGAGGGAGGAATCGGAGGAACCAGACGGATCGGTGCACGATTGTGCAGCCGTTCACGGGCACCTGTCCAGGTCGGTTCACCCATTGGTGTAACTCTGCAGGTCAGCGGTGGTGGGAACGTTCCCGGTCGAAGCGGTTCGACCACATGAGAACGGGATGAGAATGTGTCGAATCGATGCGAACGCATCGATCGGGCGACGGAGTCGCCGCGCGCAGCTGTCCGGACCGTGCTAGGGCGACGGTCGCGACCCAACGGTCGCCCTCCCGCGGCGGGCCGCCGCGGGACCTAGGTCCGGGGTGCGTCAGCGGTCGAGGTACGCCACCAGGTCGGCTGCCAGGCCCGTGTAGCCCGCCGGTGTGAGGGCCTGCAGGCGCTCCTCCACGTCCGCCGGGAGGCCCAGTCCCGCGACGAACTCGCGCATGTCGTCGGCCGTCAGCCGGCGCCCGCGCGTGAGCTCCTTGAGCCGCTCGTACGGGTTCTCCATGCCCGTCACGCCCGCCACCGACGCCGCCCGCATCGCCGACTGCACGGGCTCCCCGAGGACCTCCCAGTTCTCGTCGAGCTCGCGCTCGAGCAGGGCGACGTCGACGTCCAGCGCCTTCAGCCCGCGGCGCACGTTGTCGATCGCGAGGAGCGAGTGGCCGAACGCCGGGCCGATGTTGCGCTGCGTCGTCGAGTCGGTGAGGTCGCGCTGCAGGCGGCTCGTCACGAGAGTCGCCGACAACGTGTCGAGCAGCGCGCACGACAGCTCGAGGTTCGCCTCGGCGTTCTCGAACCGGATGGGGTTGACCTTGTGCGGCATGGTCGACGAGCCCGTCGCGCCCGCCACGGGGATCTGGATGAACACCCCGCGCGAGATGTAGGTCCACACGTCGGTCGCGAGGTTGTGCAGCACGCGGTTGAAGCGCGCCACGTCGGCGTACAGCTCCGCCTGCCAGTCGTGCGACTCGATCTGCGTGGTCAGCGGGTTCCACGTCAGGCCCAGGTGCTCGACGAACGTCCGGCTCACGACCGGCCAGTCCGCACCCGGGACCGCGACGACGTGCGCGCCGAACGTGCCCGTCGCGCCGTTGATCTTGCCGAGGAACTCGTCGCCCGCGACGCGCCGCAGCTGGCGGCGCAGCCGGTGCGCGAGGACCGCGAGCTCCTTGCCGAGCGTCGTCGGCGTCGCGGGCTGGCCGTGCGTCAGCGCGAGCAGGGGCTGGTCCTTGTGCTCGTGCGCGAGCGCGGCCACCTCGTCCGTCAGGGCCGTCGCGGCGGGGAGCCACACGTCCTGCACCGCACCGCGCACCATGAGCGCGTACGACAGGTTGTTGACGTCCTCGCTCGTGCACCCGAAGTGCACGAGCTCCGAGACGTGCGGCAGGACCGTGCCGGGCCCGAGCGCGGCCGGCGCGTCGGCGAGCCGCTTCTTGAGGAAGTACTCGACGGCCTTCACGTCGTGCACGGTCGTGCGCTCGATCTCCGCGAGCTCGGCGACCTCCGCCGCGCCGAACGTCGCGACGACGTCGCGCAGGTACTGCTCCTCCGCCGCCGAGAGCGTCGGGGCGCCCGGCACCACGCCGTGCTGCGCGAGGTGGATCAGCCACTCGACCTCGACGTGCACCCGCTCGCGGTTGAGCGCCGCCTCCGACAGGTGGTCGACCAGCGGCGCGACCGCCGCGCGGTACCGGCCGTCGAGCGGGCCGAGGGCGATCGACGGCGTCACGTCGGCCAGACGGACGCGCGCGAGGGGGGCGGAGGCGTCGGGGGAGGACATGCCGGCCATCATCCCAGAGGGGTCCGGGGCGGTGGGGCCGCCGTCCACACGCTGCGCGGGGCGCTGCGTCAGGCCGCGGGCGGGACGCTCGGGGTGCGGTGGCGGCGGGCGCGGACGAGGCTCGTGACGGCGTGCAGCGCGACGGCCGCCCAGACGACGTTGGTGACGACCGACGGCCAGACCCCGCTGCTCGCCGCGACCGCGCCGAGCATGAGCCCGCTGACGACGTTCGCGGCCTGGTAGCGGCCCGACGTCGGTGACCAGCGGCCGCGCGTGACGAGGATGTAGGCGGTCAGGCACAGGGCCGCGCCGACCCAGCCGAGCGCGGTGACGACGACGGACACGGGCATGCTCCAGGCAGGCGGAAGAAGGTGAGGGGGCCGTCGTCGCCGGGATGCCGAGCACGTGCGGTGCGACCAGTGTGGCGTCGCCGGGGGTTCAGCACAATCGAAGTCGACTAAGCCAGGGGTTTAGCAGCGATGAACTACGATCGCCGCGTGGCCACCGACCCCCGCCGTCTCGCCGTCCTCCTCGCGGTGCACCGGGCCGGAGGCGTCCTCGCGGCCGCCGACCTGCTCCGCGTCACGCCCTCCGCCGTGTCCCAGCAGATCACCCGTCTGGAGGCCGAGGAGGGCGTCGCCGTGCTCGACCGCGGCCCTCGCGGCGCGACCCTGACGGCCGCCGGCCGCATCCTCGCCGACGCCGCCGAGCGCATCGAGGGCGAGCTCGTCGAGGCGCGCAAGGCGCTCGCGGCGCTCGGGGGCGAGCTGTCGGGGCGCGTCGTCGTCGTCGGCTTCCAGACCGCGATCCGGGCCGTCGTCACGCCTGCGCTCGCCGGGCTCGCGGCACGTCACCCCGGCGTCGAGGTCGTCGTCGAGGAGCGGGACCCCGACGACGCGCTGCGCCGGCTGCGGGGAGGCGACGCGGACGTCGTGCTGCTCGAGCGTGACGAGGACTCCGACCCCCACACCCCCCGCGGGCACCGCGACGTCGTCCTGCTCGAGGAGCCGTGGCGCCTGGTCCTGCCCGCCGCCGTGCCCGTTCCCGGGCGGCTCGCCGACCTCGCGTCCGCGACGTGGCTCGAGTCGGAGCCGGGCACCGCCGCGGCGCGGGCGCTCGGACGCGTCGCGGCCCTCGTCGGCCCGCTCGCGACGCGGCACGTGTACTACGACTTCGACGTCGCGCTCGCGCTCGTCGCCGCAGGTCAGGGCGTCGGGATGCTGCCCGCGCTCGCGCTGCAGGGGGAGCTCCCCGACGCGGTCACCGTCGCGACCGTGCCGGGCCTCGGGTCGCGCCGCCTCGTCGTCCGGCACCGCGCCACCCGCCACGAGCCACGGCCCGCGGTCGCAGCCGTGGTCGACGAGCTCCTCACGGTCGCCGGCGGTCTGGACCTCGCCTAGGGCGCCACGGTGTCCGGCAGCACCAGGGCGTCGACGGGGCGACGGCGGGCCGTCTCCGCGAGCACCACCCCGGCGAGCACGACCGCGCCGCCGACCAGCTGCACGGGCGTCATCGCCTCGCCGAGGAACAGCCACGCGGACGCCGACGCCGCCACCGGCTCGACCATGCCGAGGAGCCCCGCACGCGCCGGACCCAGCGACCGGATGCCGACGAGGAACAGCAGGTACGGCACGACCGTGCCGAGCACGACGATCCACACGACGAGCGCCCACAGCGGCGGCGTCGTCCCGCCCGGGACGCCGACGGGCTCGGTGAGCGTGCCGAACGGGTACGTCCACACCGGCTGCAGCACGACCCAGAACAGGGCGGCGAACGCCATGGTCCAGGCGTGCGTCGAGAGCGGGTCGCGGCTCGACAGCATCCGGTCCCCGAGGAGGTAGTACGCCGCGAGCGAGACCGCGGCGCCGGCAGCCGCGAGCAGGCCGAGCAGGTCGAGCACGACGCCTTCGCCCACCTGCGCCACGAGCGCCAGACCACCGAGGCACGCCGCCAGCGCCCACCAGACGCGCGCGTGCACGGCCTCGCGCAGCACGAACCGTGCCCACAGCGCGACCAGCAGGGGCGCGGTGTACTCGACGAGCAGCGCGATGCCGACCGGCAGCCGCGAGATCGCGGTCAGGTACAGCCACTGCACGAGCGCGACCCCGACGACGCCGAGCACGGCCAGCGACCACAGCTCGTGGCGGTCCCGCAGGCGTAGCCGCCGCGCGCCGACCAGGAGGACGGCCGCGACGAGCACGACCGCGGAGCCGACGCAGCGGACCTCCACGAGGCGTGTGGGGGACAGCCCCGCCTGCATCGCGAGCTTCGCGACCGTGCCGTTGACCGCGAACAGCAGGGAGCCCACGACGACGGCGAGGACGCCGAGCGGCGCGGGCAGGCGGTGCGGCACGTCCGCACGCTAGCCCGCGGCACCTGCTGCGGCGCGGTGTGGATCCGTGCCCGCGAGCCGTCCACAGCCCCGATCTCGTGCGCGGCGCTCCACCGGTGCTGGCCCCGCGCGTCGGACCTGCCCCGGTGCCGCCCTAGCGTCCGGCGCATGGTCAGCGAGATCGCACGGAACCTGGGGCGGGCCCGCGACGAGGTCGTGGAGGCGCGGCACCTCGTCGCCGTCGCGCGCCGGGTCGAGTGGCGCTCGCCGACCGTCGCGCGCTACCTCGGTGCGCTCGACGCGCTGGACGCCCGCCTCGCGCACGCGGTCGAGCAGGTCGACGTCGCGCAGACGGCCGCCGCTGCGGCGGACGAGGCCGCGCACCGGGCGTCCGTGGGGGTGCTCGGATGACGTCGCCCCCGGTCACGATCGTCGGCGGGGGCCGCCCCGACGTCGTCGACCTCGAGGACCTGCGCCGCGCCGCCCGGCTGCTGGCGCACGTCGCCGCCCACCTCCACGCGGCCGACCGCGCGCTCGTCCTCGCGGCCGGTGCGGCGCAGCCCGGTCTCGCGACCCAGGAGGGGCGCGTCGCCGCACGCGCGGTCGCCGGGGCGCGGCACGGCCGGACCGCGCCGGCCCGGCTGGCTGCGGAGGCGCGTGACCTGACCGACCGCCTGGAGCGCGCGATCCTCGCCTACGGGGACGCCGAGTCGGGCGCCCACCGCGCGCTGCGGGGCGTCGTCGTGCTCGACGGCGCCCTGCGCTCGCTCGCTCCCGGCGCCACGCTCGCACGCGTGCTGCTCGGGGGCTCCGTCGTCGTGGGGGCCGGTGCGGCGGCCGCCGGCGCGACCTGGCACGGCATGGTCCTCGCCGCACCCTTCGGGCGGGCCGACGACGTGCTGCGCGCGCAGCGCGACCTCCTCGCACGCCGCGTCCCGGCGCTCGTCGCCCGCGGGCTCGCCGACGGTCGCACCGAGCTCGCCGTCGTCGCGCTCGCGACAGGGATCCTCGGGCCGGGAGGGCTGGTCGTCCCGGCGCGGGACCGGGTGCGGCTCCTCGCGCGCGGGCTCGTGCGCTTCCTGCCCGAGCCCGGGCCCACGGTCGTGGTCTCCCGGCCCGGCGCCCCCCAGCTCCCCGTGCCGCGCGACACCGCCGGGGCGATCGCGGCGGTGGCGCTCACCTACGACGACGGCTCGGCGACGGGCCTGCGCGGGACGCCCGAGGCGACGATCACGGTCCAGCGACTCACCCACCCCGACGGCACGGTCGCGTGGCTGGTCGCCGTGCCGGGGACGCAGAGGGCGGGGTTCGCGGAGGACGCCCCGACCGACAACGGCACCAACCCGCGGCTCGTCGGAGGGCTCCCCGACGACATGTCGACCGCCGTCCTCGAGGCCATGCACCTCGCCGGGATCGCCGCCGACGAGCCCGTGATGCTCGTCGGCCACAGCCAGGGCGGCATGGTGGCGATGTCGGTCGCGTCGCTGGCCGCCGGCACGTACGCGGTCGCGGCGGTCGCCACCGCCGGCTCGCCCGACCCCACCGTGCGGCCGCTGCCCCCGTCGGTGCAGGTCGTGCACCTGCGGGACCCCGCGGACCCGCTGCACCAGGTGGACGGGTCGCCCGACCGCGTGGCGACGAACGTCCGGGTGGTCCGCGGATCGGTGGAGCGGCTGGACGGGCTTCCGGTGCGGACGCCGGCCGAGGCGCACGGCGTCGGCCGGTACGTGCGGCTGGCGGAGCACCTGGACGCGGTCGGAGACGACCCGCAGGTGCGCGCCTACTCCGCCGCCGTCGCCTCGGTCCTGGGCCCCGAGGGCACGACGGCCACGACGCGGCAGTTCGTGGCGACCCGGGACCCGGCCGTCGTGGCGCTCGACCCGGCCACGGGGCTGCCGCGACCGGACCGGCTCTCGCCCGTGGGCGGCCCGGTCCCTCCCCGCACGGGGCGACCGTGAGGCGCGGCGCGTCGAGCGGTCAGTCGCGGCGACCGTCCGGCAGCAGGACGGACAGCACGAACGACACGACCGAGATGATGAGCCCGCCCAGGACGGCCGTGCCGAAGTTGTCGATCCGCAGGCCCCAGCTGGTCTGCTCCGTGATCCACGCCGTGAGCATGAGCATCAGGGCGTTCACGACCAGCGTGAACAGGCCCAGCGTGAGGATGTACAGGGGGATCGACAGGAACGAGACGATCGGCTTCACGATCGCGTTGACGATCCCGAAGACGAGAGCGATGAGCAGGATGATGCCGACCTGCTCGACGTTGGTGTCCGCGCCCACGATCGTCAGGCCGGACAGGACGAGGGTCGCGAACCAGATCGCGACGCCGTTGATCAGCACCCGCACCACGAACGACATGCGTCGATCCTGCCACCGGGAGGGTCCCGACCGGGGCAGAACGGTCACACGCGCGGCGTCAGCGGCGCGACCAGTCCGCCGTCACCTCGAGGAGCAGGTCGGTCGCCTCCGGCTCGCCGACGCTCACGCGCACGCCGTCACCGGCGAACGGCCGCACGAGCACACCCGCGTGCGTGCACCGCTCGGCGAACGCCGTCGCGTGGTCGCCGAGCGGGAGCCACACGAAGTTCGCCTGCGAGTCGGGGACGGTCCAGCCCTGGCGCCGCAGCCCGTCGAGCATGCGCGAGCGCTCGGTGACGATCGACCCGACGCGTCGCAGCAGCTCGTCGCGGGCCCGCAGCGACGCGAGCGCGGCGAGCTGCGCGACGTGCGAGACGCCGAACGGGGTCGAGGCCGCACGGATCCCGGCGGCCAGGCGCGGGCGCGCGACGGCGTACCCGACACGCAGCCCGGCGAGCCCGTACGCCTTCGAGAAGGTCCGCAGCAGGACGACGTTGGCGTTGTCGGCGAACGCGGCGAGCCCGTCGGCCGCCTCCTCGTCCCGGACGAACTCCACGTAGGCCTCGTCGAGGACCACGAGCACGTCGGACGGCACCGACGCGAGGAACCGCGCGAGCTCGTCGGCGCGCACCGCCGGCCCCGTCGGGTTGTTGGGGGTGCACACCAGGACGGCCCGCGTGCGCGACGTGACCGCCTTGGCCATGGCCTCCAGGTCGAGGCGGCCGTCGGCGCCCACCGGCACACGCACGCCCTCCGCGCCCGCGAGGGTCACCGCGATGGGGTACGCCTCGAACGACCGCCACGGCAGGACGACCTCGTCACCCGCCTCGCACACGGCGGTCAGCACGTGGCCGAGGACCGCGACGGAGCCGCAGCCCGCCACGACGCTCTCCGGCGCGACGCCCAGGGACGCCGCGATCGCCTCGACCAGCTCGGTCGCGTACATGTCCGGGTACCGGTTGACGTCGACCGCCGCGTCGGCGATCGCGGCCACGACCGACGGCAGCGGGGGGTACGGGTTCTCGTTCGACGACAGCTTGAACGCCGCGGCGCCGACGGGGACGCGCGCGCCCGGCACGTACGGCGGCAGGTCGGCGAGGGCCTTGCGGAGGGGGACGCGGCTCACCGCCCCAGCATGCCACCGCCCACCCGGGACCCCGCGGACCGGGGTCCGGCGACGGCGATGCCCGGGGTGGGGGCGGGGCGCGTGGAGGAACGCCCCGACCCCACCCCGCGGCGTGGTCCGGCGGGTCGGCGTCAGGCCGTGGCGACCGCGCGGTGCCCGAAGGCGGCGCGGGTGCGCGCGCGGAGGTCGGCTGCGGACGGCAGCGGCGCACGGTCCCTGAGGTGCGAACGGACCTCGAGGAGGTTGGCCACGTCGCCGGCGCCCGGTCCGTCGTCGGCGGACCCGTGCTCCGACCAGAGGTCGCGCGCGTCGTCGGCGGTGTGGGAGCGGCGGTCGGCGCCACGATCGTCGGCGCGATCGCCGGTGCCGGTGCCGCTGCCCGTGTCCGCGTCCGTGCCGGCGGCTCGGGCGAGGGCGCCGTCGCCGTGCGTCACCGTGACGCCCAGCGCCGTGAGGAACGCGGTCGCGCGGTGCACCGTCAGGGCGCGCTCGCCCAGCCCGAGCCGTTCCAGGGCGAGGCGCACGTCGCGCTCGTCGACGAGGTGCGGCCGTGCGTCGTCGGGCCGCGCCGCGTGCCGCTGCTCGTCCGCCCGGTGTCTGGCCAGGTCCGTCGTCATGTCGTCGTCGCGCATCGTCGGGCCCCTTCCCGCGGTGGCGCTCACCGCCCTGCCTTCCCCATCGGCAGCGGCCGCGGTGAACTGGGGGATGCGGGCGGCTGAATTCCGGCGGGCCGCCCGGCACGCGCTGTAGGGACCCCACAACGCGTCCGGATCAGCCTTGTGCGTCGGGGTCCCGCGCAACCTACGCAGGCGTAGCCTACGCTGACGTAGGTTCGAGGCACCGACCCGGACTGCCCCGACCCGGAGCGGCCCCCGCCGCCGGCGTGAAGGAGAACCGCGTGAGCCAGACCGGCCCGCTGACCGACGACGGTCTCGTCCAGCTGCTGACTCCCACCGGCGAGCGCACACCCCATCCCGAGCTCGACGCCCGGGTCGCCCACCTCGACGCGGACGCGCTGCGCGCGATGTACCGCGACATGGTGCTCGTGCGCCGGTTCGACACCGAGGCGACCTCGCTGCAGCGCCAGGGCGAGCTCGCGCTGTTCGCGCAGAGCCTCGGCCAGGAGGCCGCCCAGATCGGCTCCGCGCACGCCATGACGGCCCGCGACCACGTCTTCCCGAGCTACCGGGAGCACGGCGTCGCGCACGCCCGCGGCGTCGACATGGCCGACGTCCTGCGCCTGTTCCGCGGCGTCGACCACGGCGGCTGGGACCCGGTCGCGCACGGCTTCCACCTGTACACGCTGGTCATCGGCTCGCACACCCTGCACGCGACGGGCTACGCGATGGGCCTGCAGCGCGACGGGCTCGTCGGCACGGGCGACGCCGAGCGCGACTCGGCGGTCGTCGTCTACTTCGGCGACGGTGCGACGGCCCAGGGCGACGTCAACGAGGCGCTCGTCTTCGCCGCCGTCAACAACGCGCCCGTCGTCTTCTTCTGCCAGAACAACCAGTGGGCGATCTCCGAGCCGACCACCAAGCAGGCGCGGGTCCCGCTCGCAGACCGCGGTCCCGGTTTCGGCGTCCCGTCGGTGCGCGTCGACGGCAACGACGTGCTCGCGACCTACGCGGTGACGCAGTGGGCGCTCGAGCGGGCCCGCTCCGGCGGCGGACCGACGTTCGTCGAGGCGTTCACGTACCGGATGGGCGCGCACACCACCTCCGACGACCCGACCCGCTACCGGTCGAGCGCGGAGGAGGAGTACTGGCGCCGCCGCGACCCGATCGACCGGCTCCGCCTCCACCTCGAGCAGGTCGGCGAGCTTCCCGCCGAGTTCGTCGCGCAGGTCGCCGACGACGCGGACAGGCTGGGGGAGAGGATCCGCACCGAGGTGCGCGCGATGGGACGCCCGTCGCCCGCCTCGATGTTCGACCACGTCTACGCCACGCCGCACTCCGTCGTCGACGCGGAGCGCGCCTGGTTCGAGCGGTACGAGGCGTCGTTCGACGCCGGCAGCACGTCCGAGGGGAGCCACCGGTGAGCACGAGCACCCAGACCCGCCCGACCGACCCCGCCGGCGGCGGCACGAGCGGCACGCAGCGCCTGACGTTCGCCAAGGCGATCAACCTCGGCCTGCGCCGCGCCCTCGAGAGCGACCCCAAGGTCCTGCTCATGGGCGAGGACATCGGCAGGCTCGGCGGCGTCTTCCGCGTGACGGACGGGCTGCAGAAGGACTTCGGCGAGGACCGCGTCGTCGACACCCCGCTCGCAGAGTCCGGCATCGTCGGCACCGCGATCGGGCTCGCGCTGCGCGGCTACCGGCCCGTGTGCGAGATCCAGTTCGACGGGTTCATCTTCCCGGCGTACGACCAGATCACGACGCAGCTGTCGAAGATGCACTACCGCTCGAAGGGCCGCCTCACGCTGCCCGTCGTCATCCGCGTCCCGTACGGCGGCGGGATCGGCGCGGTGGAGCACCACAGCGAGTCGCCCGAGGTGCTGTTCGCCCACACCGCCGGCCTGCGCGTCGTCAGCCCGTCCAGCCCCGTCGAGGCCTACCGGATGATCCAGCAGGCCGTCGCGTCGCCGGACCCGGTGCTGTTCTTCGAGCCCAAGGGCCGGTACTGGGAGAAGGGCGACGTCGACCTCGACGCCGCCCCCGACGGCCCGCTGCTCGACAAGGCGCGCATCGTCCGCCCGGGCACCGACGTCACCCTCGTCGCGCACGGCCCCACCGTGCAGACCGCGCTCAAGGCCGCCGAGACCGCCGCGGCCGAGGGCACGAGCATCGAGGTCGTCGACCTGCGCGCCCTGTCGCCGCTCGACACGGCCACCGTCGCCGAGTCCGTGCGGCGCACCGGCCGGTGCGTCGTCGTGCACGAGGCGCCCGTGCTGTACGGCACCGGCGCCGAGGTCGCGGCCCGCATCACCGAGGAGTGCTTCTACCACCTGCAGTCCCCGGTGCTCCGCGTCGGCGGGTTCCACGCCCCCTACCCGGTGGCGAAGATCGAGCACGACTACCTGCCCGGCCTCGACCGGGTCCTGGACGCCGTCGAGCGCGCACTCGCGTTCTGACGGCCCGCCCGCGCCGCCTCGCCACCACCCACGACGAGGCGGCGCGGGCCTCGACCACGACAGCCCTGCCCCGGTCCGAGGAGGATCCGCACGTGCCGACGTACCAGCAGTTCCCGCTCCCCGACGCCGGGGAGGGCCTCACCGAGGCCGAGATCGTCGCGTGGCACGTGGCGGTCGGGGACGCCGTCGAGGTGAACCAGACGATCGTCGAGATCGAGACCGCGAAGTCGCTCGTCGACCTGCCGAGCCCGTGGACGGGCGTCGTCACGGCGATCCTCGTCGAGCCCGGCCAGACGGTCGACGTGGGCACGCCGATCATCGAGATCGACACCGACCCGACCGGCACACCCGCGCCCGCGCCGGCGCACGGCGGCGCGATCGAGCACGGGCACCGCGGCGGTGGCGACCGGCACAGCGGCGTCGAGCCGGGCGGTGCGGACGAGGTCGCGGCGGTACGGGACCAGGCGCTCTCCGCCGACCACACGTCGCAGCGCGCCGCCGCCGGGCTCGGCGGGACGCACCCGCAGCGTGCCGCGGCGGGGCTGCACGTGCCCGCCGCGAGCGCCGCGGCCGGTGGCACGACCCCGGCCGCGGGGAACGCCGCAGGGGAGGCGCGCGAGGCGGTGCTCGTCGGGTACGGGCTCGCCGACCCGTCCGGCTCGCGCCGGGCACGCGCCACCGCGGCTCCGGCCGACGCGGCACCGGCCGACGCGGCTCCGTCCGCGACCCCAGCCGCGGCGGGGCCGCACGTGCCCGCCGTCGCGCGCCCGGCCACGCCGACCCCTCCCGCCCGACGGCACGCCCTCGCCAAGCCTCCGGTCCGCAAGCTCGCGCGCGAGCTCGGCGTCGACCTCGACTCCGTCGACCCGACCGGGCCCGGCGGGATCGTCACGCGTGAGGACGTCCTCGCCCGCGCCGCCCAGGCGGAGGCCCGCACGCTCGCGACGTACCCCGGCGACGACCAGCCGTGGCTCGCCTCCGGCGCGGTGTCGAACGACGGCCGCCAGACCCGCGTCCCCGTGAAGTCCGTGCGCAAGCGGACCGCCGAGGCCATGGTGACCAGCGCGTTCACGGCGCCGCACGTCACCGTCTTCCAGACCGTCGACGTGACGCGCACCATGCGGCTCGTCGAACGGCTGCGCGGTGACCGCGAGTTCGCCGACGTGCGGGTCACGCCCCTGCTGATCGCCGCGAAGGCCCTCATGCTGGCCGTGCGCCGCCACCCCGAGATCAACGCGTCGTGGGACGAGGCCGCGCAGGAGATCGTCTACAAGCACTACATCAACCTCGGCATCGCCGCCGCGACCCCCCGCGGGCTCGTCGTGCCGAACGTCAAGGACGCCCACCGGCTCGACCTGCTCGACCTGGCCCGCGCTCTCGGGGACCTCACCGCGACCGCGCGCGCCGGCCGCACGTCGCCGACGGACATGTCCGACGGCACGATCACCATCACCAACGTCGGCGTCTTCGGCATCGACACGGGCACCCCGATCCTCAACCCGGGTGAGGCCGCGATCCTCGCGTTCGGCGCGATCCGCGAGCAGCCGTGGGTCCACAAGGGCAAGGTCAAGCCGCGGCACGTCACGCAGCTCGCCCTGAGCTTCGACCACCGGCTCGTCGACGGCGAGCTGGGCGCCCGGGTCCTGGCCGACGTCGCCGCCGTCCTGGCCGACCCGGCGCAGGGACTGGTCTGGGGCTGACGGCAGCGGACGAGACGGCCGAGCGGCTGCGGGAGGAGACCCGCCGCAGCCGGGTGCTGCTGGACGCGCTCGCCCCCGCAGCACCCGGCTGACGCGCGGTCAGGCGGCGGTCGGGACGGACGTGCCCGGCGCGGCGGCCACGAGCCGGCGCTCGACGAGGATCGTGACGACACCCAGCACGATCGCGAGCGCCTCGGTGATCGCGGACACCCACTCGGGCGTCCCCTCCCAGCGGGAGTGCACCCCGAACAGCCCGGCGGGCGACGTGGCGACGACGAACGCGCCGAGGGTCGCGACGCCGAAGCCGATCGCACCGAGCAGCGGCCACACCGAGCGCCACACGAGCAGCAGGACGCCGAGGACGAGGCCGCCGACGCCGTTGAGCAGGAACGCCGGACCGACCACGTCGACGTTCTTCATGCCGTCGTTCCACAGCTGCAGGTGCACGACGGCGGACGTCACGACGCACGCGGCCAGCACGACGCGCAGCAGCAGCGCGACCGGCCGACGGGACGAGGCGGAGCGGGCGGGGCCCGCGGTGGCGGCGGTCATCCCCGTCAGGCCTTCCCCAGGAGCACGGCGCCGTCGGCGACGTGCACGTCGACCGTCGGCAGGGGCTCGGGCGCCGGGCCGGACACGTTCTTGCCGGTCAGGTCGAACACCGAGCCGTGGCACGGGCAGCTGAGCTCCTCGCCGTCCGGCACGACGGCGCAGCCCTGGTGGGTGCACACCGCGGACAGCCCGACGACCGTCCCCGCCTCGGGCTGGACGAGCAGGAGCTTGTTGCCGTCGGCGTCGGTGACGGCGAGCGCACCGCCGACGGGCACGTCGGCGAGCTGCGCGAGCGAGCCGTCGGCCGCCGGCGCCTGCGAGCCGTCACCGCCGGCGCCGTCACCCTCCGCGGCGCCGTCGGAGGAGCACGCGGCGGCGAGGCTCACCGCGGCGACGCCCACGGTGACGAGACCGGCGCGCTGCAGGACCTGCCGGCGGTCGAGGCAGCCGCCGCAGCCGTGCCCGGCGTGCGGGTCGGCCTGCGCGTCGGCGAGGGGGGTGGCGGGGGACTCCTGGATCGTCTGCGGCATCGCGGCCTCCGGTGCTGGGCTCCGTCGTGTCACCGGTCACACGGTGGCACGCGCCGTCGGGTTCACCCAGCCGGCGACTTTCTGGACCCCCGGTCAGCGCGGCGGCTCGTCGACGCGCCGCGCGGCGTCGGCGTCGGCCACGACCGCCGTGACCCCACCGACCGCGGTGACGCCCGCGGGGGTGGCAGGGGGAGCGTCGTCCGTGCCGCTGCGCGTCGCCGCGGCGGCGGTGGCGCCAGCGGCGTCGGCGTCGGCGTCCTCCGCGAGGCGGCCCTGGATGCCCGACACGTCGCGCAGCGGGAGCTCGGGCAGCAGGACGGTGAGGACGACGCCGAGGACCATGATGCCCGCGGCGACGAGGAGCACGAGGTCGACGGACTCGGCGAACCCCTCGAGGAACGGTCGCGCGAGGCGCGGGTCGAGCGCGCCGATGAACGAGGAGTCGTCGAGCGACGGCAGCGTGCCGTCGCCGGACAGCGCCCCGACGACGGCGGCGTTCGCGGGGTCGGCCAGCAGCGCGCGGTCGGACAGCGCCGCGCGCAGGTCGGGCGACGTCGCGAGCCGCTCGAACGCGTCGCGGATGGCGCCGCCGACCGTCGAGAAGAGCAGCGACAGGAACACAGCCGTGCCGAGCGTGCCGCCCATCTGGCGGAAGAACAGCGACGACGACGTGGCGACCCCCATGTCGCGCACGGGCACCGCGTTCTGCACCGCGAGGACCAGCGGCTGCATCGTGAGACCCAGCCCGAGGCCGAAGACGACGGACGACGTGAAGATCTGCGCGAACGGCGTCTCGACACCGAACCGCGAGAACAGCAGCGCGCCGATCACCATGAGGATCGTCCCGAGGACGGGGAAGATCTTGTACCGGCCTGTGCGGGACGTCGTCTGACCGGCGACGACCGAGCCCGTCATGATCCCGACGGTGAACGGGATGAGCGTCAGCCCGGCCTCCGTCGGCGTCTGGCCCCGCACGATCTGCAGGTACAGCGGCAGCGTCGCGAGGCCTCCGAACATGCCGAGGCCGATGACGGTGTTCGCGGCCGCCCCGACGCTGAACGTCCGGTTGCGGAACAGGTGCAGCGGCAGGATCGCGTCCCCCTGCGCGCGCCTCTCGGCGAGCCAGAACAGCACGAGCCCGACCAGCCCGGTGAGGTAGCACGCGACGGCCTGCCCGGACGTCCAGCCCCACGAGCGGCCCTGCTCGGCGACCACGAGGAGCGGCACGAGCGCGACGACGAGCGCGAGCGCGCCCGGCCAGTCGATCCGGTGCTCGACGCGGCGCAGCGGCGGCAGGTGCAGCACGCGCCAGATGACGACGAACGCGAGGATCCCGATCGGCACGTTGACGAGGAACACCCATCGCCAGCCCGCCACCCCGAGGATCTCGTCCGCACCCGCGAAGAAGCCGCCGATGACGGGCCCGAGGACGGACGACGTGCCGAACACCGCGAGGAAGTACGCCTGATACCGGGCGCGCTCGCGGGGCGCGACGAGGTCGCCGAGGATCGTGATCGCCAGCGCCATGAGCCCGCCCGCGCCCAGGCCCTGGACGCCGCGGTACAGCGCGAGCTGGTACATCGAGTCGGCTGTGCCGGACAGCAGCGAGCCGACGACGAAGAGCGCGATCGCGAGCAGGTAGAACGGCTTGCGGCCGTAGACGTCGGAGAGCTTGCCGTACAGGGGCGTCGTGATCGTCGCCGTGAGCAGGTACGCCGTCGTCACCCACGCCTGCAGCGACAGCCCGTGCAGGTCGTCCCCGATGGTGCGGATCGACGTCGCGACGATCGTCTGGTCGAGGGCGGCGAGGAACATCCCGAGCATGAGCCCGCCGAGGATCGTGCGGATCTCCCGGTGCGTGGGCGGCTGGAACGTCGCGTCGGCGGGGGCGGGCGCGGTGCGGGCGGACGACATCGGTGCCTCTCGGTGGGGGACGAGCCACGACGAGCCACGGGCGAGGAGGTGCGGTGCCCGACGCGGCACGACCGGCCCGGCTCCGTCGCAACACCGTGGCGTCTACAGGTGTTCCCGGTCACACCCGTCTCACCGCCCGACCCGCTGCGGCGCGCGGCCGCACGTGGCCCGCACGTGGCCCGCGCGTGGCCGGTCGTGGCCGGTCGTGACGGTCGTGGCCGTCGTCACGTCGCGGACGTGCCGGGGCGACGGGTGAGGTGGGAGATGCTGGACGACATGCCTCGTACCGCCCGCCGTCCCGGCCCGCGCCCGCACGGGCACCACGCGCCGGCAGCCGCCCGTGTGCCGAGCCCGACCACGCCGCCGTCGGCCGGTGCGCACCGCCCGGGCAGCGCCCGGCGTGCGGCGGCCGGGCTGCTCGTGACGCTCGTGCTCGCGGCGCTCGCCCTCGTCGGTGCCCCGGCCGCGCAGGCGCACAACGTGCTGCGCTCGACGGACCCCGCCGACGGCACGACGCTCCCGTTCGCCCCCGACCGCGTCGTCCTGACGTTCGACGCCGCAGCGACGGCGCTCGGCACGGAGGTCGTCGTGACCGCCGCCGACGGCCGGGTGGTGAGCAGCGGCGCCCCGACGCTCGCCGACGCCACCGTCACGCAGCCCCTGGCCGGCGAGCTGCCCGCCGGCGCGTACACCGTGCTGTGGCGCGTCACGTCCGTCGACGGCCACCCCGTCGAGGGGGCGTTCGGCTTCGTCGCGACCGCGGCGACCGTCGCCGGGACCGGCGGGGCGCCCGTGCCGACGCCGACGCCCACGCCGACCGCGACCGCCGCCGCGACACCGGCCCCCACCGCCACGGCCGGCGAGGACGCCGCGTCGCCGGTCCCGACGGCCACGACCGGCCCGACGGAGGACCCGCAGGGGTCCGCGGTCGCCGGGCCGCTGCTCGTCGGCATCGGCGGAGCGCTGGTCCTCGCCGGTGGCGTCGCCGCCGGGTACCTGCTGCGGCGCCGTCCCGCCGACGGCACGCCCACGCCGACCGCGGGCGGTGCGGACGGTCCGCCCGACGGCCGCGGTCCCGAGGGCCCGACCGACTGACGCGGGCGACCTAGGCTGGAGCGATGAGCAGCACCCCGGTGCGCGGCGGCGCGCGGACACCCGGCGCGCCGGGACCGTCCGACGCGTCGCCGCGTCCCGACGGGGTCGTCCCCGCCCCCGGTGAGGACGGCGCGGACGGCCGCCGGGCCGGGCGCCCCGTCGCGACCCGGGTGGCGGTCCTCCTGGCCGCCGCGCTCGTCTGCGTCGTCGCGGGCATCGCCTTCACGGGAGCCGTCGCGCCGCGGCTCGTCGCCGACCCGGGTGCGGCCGTGCGGTGGGGCCTGCCCGTCGCGACGACGGTGAGCGAGCTCGCGGGGGCGGTGGCCCTCGGTGCGCTGTTCCTCGCGGTGTGCGTTCTGCCACGCCGGGTGCCGGCCGCCGTGGGGGCGGCGCGCGTTCCGGCTCCCGGCACCCCGCACGCCGACGGTCGCGCCTACCCGCGCAGCCTCCTCGTCGCCGCGTGGGCCGCCGGCGCATGGACGCTGGCCTCGCTCGCGCACCTCGTCGTCACCTACGCGAACGTCGCCGGCCGCGCCGTCGGCAGCGCGCAGTTCGGCCAGGAGCTGGGCGTGTTCGTCACCGAGATCGAGCTCGGTCGCACCCTGCTCCTCGTCACCACCGCCGCAGCCGTCGTCACGGTGCTGTCGCTCGTCGTCGCCACGCCCACCGGGGCCGCCTGGACGGCCGTCGTCGTGCTCGTCGCCCTCTACCAGCAGGCGCAGCTCGGGCACGCCGCCGGAGCGTCGGGCCACGACCTCGCGACCTCCTCGATGGTCGTGCACCTCGTCGGGGCGGCGATCTGGGTGGGGGCGCTCGCGGCGCTCGCCGTGCTCGTCCGGTGGGTCGGCACCGACCTGTCCGCGTCCGTCGCGCGGTACTCCGTCGTCGCCGGCTGGTGCCTCGTCGCGGTCGCCGGCTCCGGGCTGGTCAACGGGCTGCTCCGCACGGCCGGCTGGTCGGACCTCACCACGTCCTACGGCGTCCTGCTGCTCGTCAAGGTCGCGCTGCTCGGCGCCCTCGGCCTGCTGGGCCTCGCGCACCGGCGCGCCGTCATCCCGCGTCTGGCCGGCGGTGCGTCCGGCACGTCGTCGACGGCGGGGGGCCTGTTCTGGCGGCTCGTGCTCGTCGAGCTCGCGGTGATGGGGGCGGTGTCCGGCGTCGCCGTCGCGCTCGGCGCCACCGCGCCGCCCGTGCCCGAGGAGCCGCCCGCCGACCCGTCGCCCGCCTACCGCCTGACCGGGCACCCCCTCCCGCCCGAGCCCACGACGCTGCGCTGGCTCACCGAGTGGCGCTGGGACCTGCTGCTCGCGGGCGCCGCCCTCGCCGGGCTCGTCGTCTACTGGCGGTGGGTGCTGCGGCTGCGGCGTCGCGGCGACTCCTGGCCGTGGCTGCGCACCGCGTCGTGGACCGTCGGGCTGCTCCTCTTCGCGTGGACGACGTCCGGGGCGCCCGCCCTGTACGGGCACGTGCTGTTCAGCGCGCACATGATCCAGCACATGGTCCTGGCGATGGTCGTGCCGATCTTCATCGCCCTGTCCGCGCCCGTGACCCTCGCGCTGCGCGCCCTGCCGGTCCGGTCGACCCGGCTGCGGGACGACGCCTCCCGCGGCCCGCGCGAGTGGATCCTCGTGCTGGTCCACAGCCGCGTGGGGTCGTTCCTCGCGCACCCGCTCGTCGCCGCCGTGAACTTCGCCGGCTCGATGGTGCTCTTCTACTACACCGGCCTGTTCGAGTGGTCGCTGCGCTCCCCGGTGGGCCACCTCGCGATGGTCGTGCACTTCAGCGCCGCCGGGTACCTGTTCGTCAACAGCCTCGTCGGCGTCGACCCCGGCCCCACACGGCTCGCGTACCCGCAGCGGCTCCTCACCCTGTTCGCCACGATGGCGTTCCACGCGTTCTTCGGGGTCGCGCTGGTGTCCGGGGAGACGCTGCTCGTCGCCGACTGGTTCGGGCTCATGGGCCGTCCGTGGGGACCGAGCGCGCTCGCGGACCAGCAGGTCGGCGGGGCGATCACGTGGGGCATCGGCGAGATCCCGACGCTCGCCCTGGCCATCGGCGTGGGCTACGCCTGGGCGCGTGACGACGAGCGGACCGCGCGCCGCCGCGACCGCCGGGTGGACCGCGAGGGGGACGTCGAGCTCGACGAGTACAACGCGATGCTGTCGGGCCTGGCGGCCCGCGACGGCGGCCGTCCCGCCGGACCGGCCCCCCAGACCGGCCCGGCCGGTCCGCCGGCCGACGCGTCGTCGGACTGACACGGCCCGACCCGCACTCCCGCACGGCCCGGCAACGTTCGTCGCGCGTTCACCGGGCGCTCACCGGGCGTCGGTTCGTCGGGATCCTCCGGGTTGTTGGCTGTCGTGCGCCCCCGCCCCCGCCGCACCCGAGAGGCCCCGATGACGACCACCGACGACCGTCCCGGACCCGCACGTCCCGCGACACCCACGACGCCCGCCGCTCCCGCGCCCGCCCGCCGCGCGCTGCTGCCGTTCCTGCCCATGGCCGGCCACACGGCGGGCAAGCGGTCGCCCGTCACGTGCCACCTCAAGTGCGGCGACGCGTGCGCGCAGCCCGCGCCGAACTCCTCCGGCAACCCGTACTTCCGCGACGTCGTCGAGACCGCGCTGAGCCGCCGGGCGGTGCTCGCGGGCGCGCTCGTCGCTGGTGCCGCCGTGGCGATCGCCCCGGTCGTCGGGGACGCGCTCCCCGCGGCCGCGCACGACCGCGGCCGTCCCTCGGGGCGTCTCGGGTTCCGCGCGATCGCGCCCGTCCCCGCGGCGACCGACGCGTTCGTCGTGCCCGAGGGCTACCAGTGGCGGCCGCTCGTGCGCTGGGGCGACCCGCTGCTGTCTCCGGCGGACACGTTCGACCCCGCGACGCTCACGCCCGAGGTCGCCGAGCGGCTGTTCGGCTACAACTGCGACTACGTCGACATCCTCGAGGACCCGGACGGCCGCACGGGCGTGCTCGTCGTGAACCACGAGTACACCAACGAGGGGATCATGTTCCCGCCGGCCGCCACGCCCGAGGAGCTGGACCGGCAGCGTCGCGTCGCCATGGCGTCGCACGGCCTGTCCGTCGTCGGGCTGCACCGCCGTCGCAAGGGCACGCCGTGGGAGTACCGCGTCGGCGCGCGCGTGAACCGTCGGATCACCGCCACGACGCCGTTCGCCGTCGACGGCCCCGCCGCGGGCTCCGCGCTGCTGCGCACCGTCGCGGACCCGACGGGCACGACGGTCCTCGGCACGCTCAACAACTGCGCGGGCGGGACGACCCCGTGGGGCACCGTGCTGTCGGGCGAGGAGAACGTCAACCAGTACTTCCGCACCGCCGGCACGAGCCCCGCCGACAAGCGGTACGGCTTCGCGGACAAGGCGACGACGCGCGGCTGGGAGGCGGTCGACCCGCGGTTCGACGCGCGCACGCCCGGCTACGAGAACGAGCCGAACCGCTTCGGGTGGGTCGTCGAGATCGACCCGCAGGACCCGACCGCGCCGCCCGTCAAGCACACCGCCCTCGGCCGGTTCAAGCACGAGGGCGCGAACGTCATCGTCGGCCGGTCCGGCCATGTGGCCGCGTACATGGGCGACGACGAGCGGTTCGACTACCTGTACAAGTTCGTCTCGAAGGACCGCTACCGCGCCGGCGCCCGGCACCGGGCCCGCAACAAGCAGCTGCTGTCCGCGGGGAACCTGTACGTTGCCCGCTTCCGCGGCGACTCGCCCGTCGAGGAGATCACGGGCACCGGCGCACTGCCGTCCGACGGCGCGTTCGACGGCACCGGCGAGTGGGTGCCGCTCGTCCTGGACGGCGTCAGCCAGGTCCCCGGCTTCACGACCGAGGAGGTCCTCGTCCACACCCGCCTCGCGGCGGACGCGGTGGGCGCGACGAAGATGGACCGCCCCGAGGACGTCGAGCCGAACCCCGTGACGGGCCGCGTGTACGTCGCGTGCACCAACAACTCGGACCGGGGTGCCGCGAACAAGGAGGGCGCGACCGAGCCGAACCCCCGCGTGGCGAACCGCAACGGCCACGTCGTCGAGATCACCGAGTCGGGGAACGACCCGCGCTCGACGACCTTCGGCTGGAGCATCCTGCTGCTGTGCGGCGACCCCGCGACCACGACCGGGACGTACTTCGCGGGCTTCCCGCCCGAGAAGGTGTCGCCGATCTCCTGCCCCGACAACGTCGCGTTCGACTCGTCGGGCAACCTGTGGATCTCGACCGACGGCCAGCCGGGCTCGATCGGCTACTGCGACGGCCTGTTCAAGGTGCCGCTCGAGGGCCGCGAGCGTGGCCGCGTCCAGCAGTTCCTGTCCGTGCCGCGCGGCGCGGAGACGTGCGGGCCGGTGATCCGCGACCGCGACGAGATGGTCTACGTCGCCGTCCAGCACCCGGGCGAGGACGGCTCGTGGGCCGCCCAGCAGTCGTTCTTCCCGGACTACGTGGCCCCCGGCACCCTGTCGGCGGGCCTCTGGGGTGGCCCCCGCCCCTCGGTGGTCCAGGTCTACCGGACGCCCCGTTCGTAGCCGGGACCCGTTGACACCGACCTGGTTGTCGTTCTGCGACCCGAGAACGACAACCAGGTCGGTGTCGACCGTCGATCGCGAGCCGTCCACGAGGACGTCTCCGCGATGCGGCGTCCACAGGGCGTCGGTCGGGAGTCCTCGGTGGGGCCGGCCGCCGGTGTCGTGGGCGGATGCGCCCGCCGTTCGTCGTCCCCCGTGACCTCCTCGTGCTCGCCTCCCGGCAGGGCGGTCTCGTCTCCACCGCCCAGGCGGACCGCGCGGGGGTCGACGGTCGCCGACGGGCGACGCTCGTCCGCGCCGGCACGTGGGTGCGCGTCACCCGTGGTGTGTACGACGCCGGCACGGTCATGGTCGTCGACCCTGACGAGCGCCGCCGCCGAGCCGCTTGGCTCGGCATGCTCGCGTACGGCCCGGACGCGGTCGCCGTCGGGGCCTGCGCCCTTGCCCTCCACGGTGTCGCCGGGCTCCCGCCGGTGATCACCCCGCAGGTCGCGCTGCCGGGTGGACGGCACGCACCCGGACGGGGCGGCATCGCTGTGCGGTGCTACGGGCAGACGGTGCCGTTCGCGTCCGGTCGGTACGGCGCGGGCCGGGTCGCCGCGCTCCCGGCTGCACTCGTGCAGGCGGTGCCGGAGCTGCCGGTGCGCCACGGTGTCGCGGTCCTGGACGACGTCCTGCGTCGAGGCCTCCTGTCGCCGCAGGCGGTGGCGGCGGTGCGACGCTCGACGGGTCGGCGGCGCGGCGTGCGCAGGGTCCGCCCGGTCTGGGACCTCGTGGATCCCCGGGCCGAGTCGCCGCTGGAGTCGTTCGCGCGTCTGGACTGCGTCATGGCCGGCCTTGCGCCGGACGAGCTGCAGGTCGTCATCAGGTCGTCCGACTCCGGGCGCGTGCTCGGGCGCGGCGACCTCGGGTGGGACCTCGGCGGCGGTCGGTGGCTCATCGCCGAGATCGACGGCCGTGCGGTCCACGAGGCACCCGCTGCGCTGCTGCAGGACAGGCGCCGGCAGAACGCGCTCCTCGGGACGGGGCGCGTCGAGATGCTGCGGTTCACGGCTGCGGACCTCGGACCCTCGGGTGGGCTCGTCGCGACGGTCCGCGCACACCTGCAGGCCCGCGGCCGCGACCTCCGGCCCCCACCGTCCCTCGCCCCACGGACCGGTTGACACCGGGCTGGTTGTCGTTCTGCCGGTCGTCGGCGTCCCCAGGATCGGTGTCGACGGCGTGAGCGGGCGAGGCATGGGCGGGGGCGTGATAGGACGGGGCCGTGAGCGAGACGCGCGACGAGACGGCCGGCACGAGCAGCACGAGCACCGGGGACGGGTCGGCAGGGCCTGACGGGGCCGGGGCGGCAGGGACCGCGTTCCACGACCTCGACGCGTACGTGGCGCTGCCGCGGCTGTCCGGGCTGGTGCTCTCGCCCGACGGGACGCGGCTCGTGACGGCCGTCTCGACGCTCGACCCCAAGCGCACGCGCTACGTGACGGCGCTGTGGGAGGTCGACCCCGAGGGACGCAAGCCCGCCCGGCGGCTCACGCGGAGCGCGAAGGGCGAGGCGAGCGCGGCGTTCACCGCGGCGGGCGACGTGCTGTTCACCAGCGCACGGCCCGACCCGGACGCGAAGGACGCGGACGACGAGCCGGTGCCGGCGCTGTGGCTCCTGCCGGCGGACGGTCCGGAGGCCCGGGTCGTGGCGGACCGGGCGGCGGGACTGGGCGGCGTGCGGGTCGCGAAGGACGCGCCGGTGGTGCTCGTGTCGTCGGACGTGCTGCCGTCGGCGAAGGACGCCGAGACGGACGAGCGCCTGCGCAAGGCGCGCAAGGAGAAGAAGGTCGCGGCGATCCTGCACGACGCGTACCCGGTCCGGTACTGGGACCACGACCTGGGCCCGGAGTCCCCGCACCTGTTCACGGCGGACCTGGGCGCGGACGTCGTGACGCCGCTCGCGGGCACGGCGGACCCGCGGCTCGAGCTGCGGGACGCGACGCCGGACGCGCGCTCGGCGCTCGTCGAGCAGGGCGCGGCGATCTCGCCCGACGGCACGACGCTCGTGACGGGGTGGACGGTGCCGCGCGCGCGGGGCGACCAGCGCAGCGTGCTCGTCGCGGTCGACGTGGCGACGGGGGAGCGGCGCACGCTCGTCGAGGACGAGGGGGCGGACCTGTGGGGCCCGGTCGTCTCGCCCGACGGCCGGTGGGTCGCGTTCGGACGGGAGACGGTGTCGACGCCCTTCGAGGCGCCGCGGCTGTCGCTGCAGGTCGTCCCGCTCGCGGGCGGCGAGCCGCGGACCCTCGGCGAGGGCTGGGACCGCTGGCCGCACGACCCGGTCTGGCTGCCGGGTTCGGACGGGCTGCTGGTGCTGGCGGACGACGAGGGGCGCGGCCCGGTGTTCCGCGTCGACCTGGCGTCGGGCGAGGTGACGCGGGTGACGTCGGACGACGCGGTGTTCACGGACGTCCAGGTGAGCCCGGACGGCCGGACGGCGTACGCGCTGCGGTCGTCGTACGAGGCGCCTGCGCACCCGGTGCGGATCGACCTGGCGCGCGCGACGGAGACGGGGGAGCCGGTCGCGGCGACCGCGCTGGTCTCCCCGGCGGCGACGCCGAAGTTTCCGGGGCGGCTCACGGAGGTCGAGACGACGGTGGCCGACGGTCGGCGGGTGCGGGCGTGGCTCGCGCTGCCCGACGGCGCGTCGGGCACGGACCCGGCACCCCTGCTGCTGTGGATCCACGGCGGCCCGCTCGGCTCGTGGAACACGTGGTCGTGGCGCTGGAACCCGTGGCTGCTGGTCGCGCAGGGCTATGCGGTGCTCCTGCCGGACCCGGCGCTGTCGACGGGGTACGGGCAGGACTTCGTGCAGGCGGGCTGGGGTGCGTGGGGGGCGGCGCCGTTCACGGACCTCATGGCGGTCACGGACGTGGCGGAGGCACGCCCCGACGTGGACGCGACGCGCACGGCGGCGATGGGCGGCTCGTTCGGCGGGTACATGGCGAACTGGGTCGCTGGCCACACGGACCGGTTCCGCGCGGTCGTCACGCACGCGAGCCTGTGGGCGCTCGACCAGTTCGGCCCGACGACGGACGCGGCGTACTACTGGCAGCGCGAGATGACGCAGGAGATGGCGCTCGAGAACTCGCCGCACCGGTTCGTCGAGAAGATCGTCACGCCGATGCTCGTGGTGCACGGCGACAAGGACTACCGGGTGCCGATCGGCGAGGGCCTGCGCCTCTGGTACGAGCTCGTGTCGCGGTCGGGGCTGCCGGCGGACGACGAGGGCCGCACGCCGCACCGGTTCCTGTACTTCCCGGACGAGAACCACTGGGTCCTGACGCCGCAGCACGCGATCGTCTGGTACCAGGTGGTGCAGGCGTTCCTCGCGGAGCACGTGCTGGGCCGGTCGGACGTCACGTACCCGGAGGTGCTGGGCTGAGGCCGGGTTCACCCGCTTCGAGATGCGGGCGTCCACTACTCCCGGAAGACTCCTAAGTCAATAGCCGAGCGCCCCTCTGTTCGGCGAGACGGAAGGAGCCACGCATGGGTATCGGAGGCGGCATCGCCCTGATCGTCATCGGCGCGATCCTCGCGTTCGGCGTCCGGGACAGCATCGACGCCATCGACCTGACGATGATCGGGTACATCTGCATCGGCGCGGGCGTGCTCGCGCTCATCCTGGCGCTCGTCATCAACGCCCAGCGCAGCAACACGACGCACCGCCAGGTCGTCGACCAGCGCACCGTCGGCACCGTCCAGGCCGCCCCGGCCCCGCAGGCGACGACCCCGGCCGTGCAGGCCCCGGCCGCTCCCGTGCAGCAGACGCCGGTGCAGCCCGTCCAGCAGACCCCGCCGCAGACCCCGCCCCCGAGCGGCTACTGAGGCACCGGTCCTGATCGAGCTCCGCCGCGTCTGACGCACGGACGCCGACCGGCTCCGACGCCCCGACGACCACGACGGTCGCCGGGGCGTCGCCGTCGGCGCGCCCGTGGCCCGTCAGGCGCGGGCGGCGTCCACGAGGACGGCGGCCAGGTCGCCCGGGCGGGAGAACATCGGCCAGTGCCCCGTCGGCAGGTCGACGTAGGTGACGTCGTAGCGGCCGAGCTCGGTGTGCAGCGGCGGCCCTCCGTCGACCATCGTCCGCAGCACCTCGGAGGGCAGGCTCGTGCACACGGCCGTCACGGGGACGTCGAACCGGCGCGGGTCGGAGACGTGCACGGCGCCGCGCGCGACGCCACCGGGGTGCGGCACGGCCCGGGCGCGGAACCGGGCGAGGCCGTCGGCGTCGATGCCGTCGAGGCTCGAGCCGGCCGCGGCGAGCTCCTCCCACGACGGCAGCGGGATCCCGGGGGCGTCGGCGGGCAGGTCGAGGGCCAGGACGGCGCCGTCCTCGAGGGGGCCGCTGTCGACGTAGACGGCCCGCCGGACCCGGTCCGGACGCCGGTCGACGGCCTCGCCGACGACGGCCCCGCCGCCGGAGTGCCCGACGAGCACGACGTCGCCGTCGAGCGCGTCGACGACGTCGGTGACGGCGCGCACGTGGTCGGCGCGCGTGACGGCCGCGGGGTCGGTGCCCCGGTCGTCGGGGTCGAGCCCCGGGAGGGTGACGGGGTGCGGCTCGACGCCGGCCGCGCGCAGGGCGGGGACGACGTCGTCCCAGGCCCACCCGCCGAGCCAGAAGCCGGGGACGAGGACGAGCTGTGTTCGCGTGGTCATGGCAGCAGCGTCGCGCACCCCTGGTGACACCCCCCTGTCACCGTCGTGTCACCATCATGGCGAGGAGACCAGGGAGGACGCGTGAACCGGACCGACCGCCTGTACGCCCTCGCGGAGGAGCTGCGCCGCGTCGGGCCGCGGGGCACCACGAGCACGCGCCTCGCCGCCCTGTTCGAGGTCACGACGCGCACCGTCAAGCGCGACGTGAGCGCGCTGCAGCAGGCGGGCGTGCCCGTCGTGGCGCAGCCCGGGCCGGGTGGCGGGTACGTCCTGACGGGCGCGACGCTGCCGCCCGTCGCGCTCACGCCCGCGCAGGCCGTGGCGCTGGCGCTCGCGGTCGACGCCCTGCCGCCCGGCAGCCCGTTCGCCGTCGACGCCCGCACGGCCCGCGACAAGGTGCTCGACGCCCTGCCGCCCGCCGACCGCGCCCGCGCCTCCGACCTCGCGTCCCGCGTCTGGACGCGGTCACCTCTGACCGGCGCGCCCGCACCCGCACCGGCAGCCGGCCACCTGGCGGAGAGGGCACGACCCGCGTCGGGCCCGCCCCCGTCCGAGCTGCCCGCGTCCGACCCGTCCGGGTCCGACGTGCCCGCGTGGGACCGGCCCGCGTCCGACGTTCCCGCGTCCGACCGGCCCGCACCCGACCGGCCCGCGTCGGACGGGCCCGCGTCGGACGGGCCCGCGTCCGACCTGCCCACGCCGGCCGTGCTGCGGGCCGTCGAGGACGCCCTGGCGCGTCGTCGCGTCCTCGCGATCCGCTACGTCGACGGCCGCGGCGACGCGTCGGAGCGCCGGGTCGAGCCGATGGTCCTCGCGCGCATGTCCGGCCGCTGGTACCTCGCGGCGTGGTGCCGGACGCGCCGCGACGTGCGGTGGTTCCGGCTCGACCGCGTGCGCCGCGCCGACGTCACCCCGGAAGTGCACGAGCCGCGGCCGGTCGCCGACGTCGGGACGCCCCCGGACGACGCGCACCCCGTCGGGCGTCTCGACGTGTGACCTCCCCCCACGGACCGGCGGCGGGTGTCGGCGGCGCACGGCAGACTGTGCGCGACGTCGGGGACGGACCCGGCGGCGGTCGGCAGGGGGGTCGATGGGATCGATGGACGAGCGCGAGGCCCGCGAGGTCAAGGCGCAGGTCAGGGACTTCGTGCGGGAGCTCGCGCAGCGCCAGGTGCAGGCGTCGGACGTGCACGGCGAGCCGACCCCGACGATGTCGCTCGGGCTCGCGCCGCTGCCGGGCGGCGGCTACGGCGTCGCGGTCCGCTACCGGCTGGGCGTCCCGCGCGTGCGCAGCATCGCGCGCAAGGTCGCGGAGCAGGTGGGCCCGACCGCGGACGTGCGCCGCACGGGCCGCATCCGGACGCTGCCGACGCCCGCCCCGGCGAGCGGCGTCGCGGGGCACGCGGCCCGCCTCGGCGACGACCCGTCGAAGGTGCGTCCTCGTCCGCCCGTCGCGACGGCGCGGGCCGCGGGGGAGACGGGCCGTGTCCGGCCGCTGCGGCCGGGCGTGTCGATCGCGCACGCGGAGGTCTCGGCGGGGACGCTCGGGGCCTTCGTCGTGGTCGAGGGCCGCACGCACGCGCTGTCGAACTACCACGTGCTGTCAGGCACGCCCGCGGCCCGCCCGGGCGACCCGACGCTGCAGCCCGGACCCGCCGACGGCGGCGCGTACCCGGAGGACCGGGTCGGTGCGCTCGCGGCGCGGGTCGACCTCGAGCCGGAGGGTCGTGCGACGGTCGACTGCGCGGTCGCGCTCCTCGACGACCAGGAGGTCGACCTGCACTACCCGGTCGGGCTGGTCGCGACGACGGCGGAGGCGCTGGGCGGCGAGGCGGTGTCGAAGATCGGCCGCACGACGGCCGTGACGCACGGCCGGGTCACGGCGATCGAGCTCGATGACGTCGTGGTCGGCTACGGGGAGGAGCTGGGGGAGATCGCGTTCGACGGGCAGATCGAGGTCGAGTCGACGGGCCGGTCGGCGTTCTCGCGCGGCGGCGACTCGGGGTCTCTCGTGTACCGCGAGGACGGCGTCGCGCTGGGACTGCTCTTTGCGGGTTCCGAGACCGGGGGCGAGAATGGGACCGGGTTGACCTACCTCAACCCGATCGATGCCGTCCTCGACGCCCTCGGCGCCACGCTCGCCGGTTGACCCGCCGGTGAGGGGCCCGGCCGCGCGGGCGGCGGGAAGCGGGCAGCATGGCGGACCTCTCGCAGGCACGCGCGGCCAAGGAGCGGCTGCGCGCGGACCTGGCCGGGCGACCCGAGGTACGGGGGATCGGCATCGCGCCGGACGGCGACGGCTACCAGGTGCAGGTGAACGTGTCCCGGCGGACAGCGGCGACGCTGCCGCGCGCGGTGGACGGCGTGAACGTCCGCGTCCGGGTCGTCGGGGCGGTCAGCGCGCGCGCCTGAGACGCGACACGCCGAGGCGTCCCGGCGGCGTCGGAGCGGCCGGCGACGGCTCGCTCGAGCGGTTCCGCGCAGCCGGTCCGGTCCCGGCACGGGCCCCCCGCCGTGACCTGGTGCGTCACCCGTCCGGCGGAGCACGATCGGGGCGTTTGGGGAGCCACCGGACCCGATCCGGGCCGGCGGCGGCACGGCGCAGGGGTGATCTCATCCACCTCTCATGCCCTCGGCTGTCCGGACACCTGTCCGAGGGACGATGATGGGGCGCGTGACGCGCCGGGGCACCGCCGAGGGGACCCGCAGGGACCACCGGTCCGCTGCGGCGCTCGTCGGTGTCCGCGGTCTGGCCACCGCAGCGCACCGTCTGGACCACTGCCGCACGGTCGACGACGTCGTCGAGGTGGTCGCCGCGGTGGGCGTCGAGGTCCTCGGCGCGACGGTCGTCGCGGTGTGCCGCATCGAGCAGGACACGGCCCGGGTGCTCGCCGCCGAGCCGGTCCCGTCCGACCCGCGGCTGCGCTGGCGCAGCCGCGCGTCCTACCGTGCCGACGACCGCCCCGCGCTGCGCATGCTCATCCGGGAGCGCGCGAGCTGGGTCGCGCACGCCGTCGACGTCACGGGCCGCCCGGTCACGGCGGACGACGCCGGTGCGGGCGACGCGGTCGAGATCGCCTCGCTGCGGGACATCGACGGTGCGTCGGGGCTGGCGTCGCCGATCGTCGTCAACGGCACCGTCTGGGGCCAGGTGTACGCGATGCGCCGGGTCGGGCAGCCGCTGTTCGCGGTCGACGACGTCGCGCACGCGGAGGTGCTGGCCGCGCTCGCGGGTGGCGCGGTCGCGCGCGTCGACCTGGAGGCCCAGGTGCGGCACCTCGTCGCGGACGACCCGCTGACGGGGCTCGCGAACCGCCGGGTCGCGGACTCGGCCGCGGAGGCCGCGCTGGAGTCCGGCGAGGAGACGTGCATCGTCATGTGCGACGTCGACGGCCTCAAGCGGGTCAACGACGACCTCGGCCACGACACGGGCGACGACCTCCTGCGTTCCGTCGCGGACGTGCTGCGGCGCGCCGCGGACGCGCTGCCGGGGGCGGTGGCGGCGCGTATCGGCGGCGACGAGTTCTGCCTCGTGACCGTGGGCCGGCGGCGGGCCGAGGGCGCCGAGGTCGTCGCCGCGACGGTCGCCGAGTTCCCGCTGCCGCACGGCGCCGCGATCTCGTACGGCATCGCGACGACGGCCGTGACGGGCTCGGTCTCGGCGCGGCACCTGTTCCGGCAGGCGGACATGGCGCAGTACCGCGCCAAGCGAGCCCGGGCGCGCGCGCTGCGGGCCGCGGCGCCGACCACCGCGGACCCGGCGGTGACGGCCGAGCGGGTCGTCGTGGCGGGCTCGGCGGCGATCGTCGCGGCGCAGTCCGGCATCGTGCCGCGCCTGTGCGCGCTCGCGGCCGCCGCGACCGAGACGCTCGGCGGGGCCGGCTGGGCGGTGCTCATGCGGCGGCCCGGGGACGCACCCGAGTCGCGGCCGTCGGCGGTCGCGCGGGGCGGGGCGCCGATCGACGCGACCGCCGCGGAGTCGTCGACGACGGTGGTCGAGCACGGACCGTGGGTCGTCGAGATCGGCGTCTCGGCGACGGCGGCGACCGGCGAGGTCGTCGACACGTCGCTCGACGCGCTCGTCGCGGTGGCGGTGCTGGGCGCGTCCTGACGGCGCTGCCCGGCTCGGCCCGAACGCAGCACCCGCCGGTGCGCGTGCGCGTCAGCCGTGCAGCGGCAGGGTCAGCGTGGCCGGGGCGCCGTCGACGACGCGGACGGGGACGCCCCAGTCCTGCGCGTTGAGGTGGCACGCCGGGTACTCGACGGCCGGGTCGGCGTCGCAGCTCGCGGCGTGCGCGGTGACGTGCAGGACGCCCTCGCCGACGGCCGGGTCGAGACGCAGTGTGCGCGTGAGCGGCACGTCGTCGCCCGCGCCGTCGAGCAGCAGCCCGGGCGGCGTCGAGGACACCTGCAGGCGGGTCGACGGCCCGTACCGGTCGTCGTACTTCTGCCCGGCGGCGGGCGTGAACACGACGTCGAGGCGTACCTCCCCGGCGGCGAGGTCGGTCACGGGTCGCTGCGTGCGGTGCGCGCCGCCGTCGACGACCTGGCCGGCGCCGGCGGGCAGCGTGACGCGCGTGATCCGGTGGGCGGCGGACTCGACGACGAGCACGTCGAGCGCGCCCGACGACCCGGCGCCGTCGCGCGCGACGACGACCAGCCCGCTCGGCTCGGCCAGGTCCGACGCGACGGTCGTGACCTCCCCGGCGCCGGCGGGCTCGTCGGCGGCGGGCGGGACGTACCGGCGGACGGCGCCGTTGTAGGTGTCGGCGACGAGCACGGACCCGTCCGGCAGGGCCGCGACGCCGAGCGGGTGCTGCATGCGGGCCTCGTCGGCGCGCCCGTCGCGGTGCCCGAAGTCGAACAGTCCCTCGCCGACGGCGGTGCCGACCGTCCCGTCGGCGGGGTCGAGCCAGCGCAGGGCGGACGTCTCGGAGTCGGCGACCCACACGCGCCCGTCGGGGCCGACGGACAGCCCGGAGGGCTGCGCGAACCAGGCGCCCTCGCCCGGACCGTCGAGCAGGCCCTCGTTCATGGTGCCGGCGACGTGCCGGACGTCGGTGCCGTCGAACGTCCACAGCGTGTGGTTGCCGGCCATGGCGACGACGAACGCGCCGAGCACGGGCGACCAGGCGACGTCCCACGGCGACGAGAGCCGCACGTCGCGCGCGGGGCCGTCGTACCCGGCGCCGGTCCCGCCGCCGCGCACGTTGTCGGCCGCGCCGACCATGAGCTGCTCTCCCGTGCCGGCGACCGTCGTCACCGACCCGTCGGACAGCCGCACGCCGCGCAGCGCGTGGTTGACGGTGTCCGCGACGAGCACGTCGTACCCGAGGGTCGCGCGCAGGCCGTCGGGGACGAGGGCGAGCCCGTTGGGCTCGCTGAAGCGTGCCTCGTCGGGCCCGCCGTCGACGAACCCGCGCTCGCCCGAGCCGATGCGCCGGACGAGCGTCTCGCCGTCGGCGGCGAGCTCCGCGAGCCCGTGGTGCCCGGCGTCGGCGACGAGGAGCGTCCCGCCCGGCAGCGCGACCGCCTTCGCGGGGAAGCGCAACGTCCCGGCGACGGGTGCGGGCGGCACGTAGGGCCCGTGGCCGCGGTGCAGCGTGCCCTTCGCGTCGTGCTCCGCGACGAGGTCGCGGACCAGCACCTCGAGGTTGTGCCGGTGGCCCTCGCCGGCCATCTGCGCGACGACGTACCCCTCGGGGTCGATGACGACGAGCGTCGGCCACGCGCGCGCGGTGTACGCGGACCACGTGACGAGCTGCGGGTCGTCGAGGACGGGGTGGTGCACCTCGTACCGCTCGACGGCGGCGGCGAGCGCGACCGGGTCGGCCTCGTGCACGAACTTCGGGGAGTGCACGCCGACGACGACGAGGACGTCGCGGTGCTGCTCCTCGAGCTCGCGCAGCTCGTCGAGGACGTGCAGGCAGTTGACGCAGCAGAAGGTCCAGAAGTCGAGCACGACGACCTTGCCGCGCAGGTCTGCGAGCGTGACGTCCTTGCCGCCGGTGTTGAGCCACCCCCGCCCGACGAGCTCGGAGGCGCGGACGCGGGGCAGGCGGACGGTGTTCTGCTCGTGCACGCCCCTAGTCAACAGGACGCGGCGGGGAGCCCGGACCGCCCGGCTCCCGCCCGCGGCCGTGCGGGCAGCACCCTCCGGGTCGGTGCACCCCGGCGGTCGGACGCGGGACGCCCGCCGTCCGGCCGGTGAGGGCCGGGCCGGCGGGCGTCCGGATGGTGCGTCGTGCTGCGTCGTGCGTGGTCGTCAGTGCGTGCCGCAGGAGACGGCGGTGACGCCCTGGCCGTTGCCGCTGCCGATGAAGCCGGCGGTCGCGGTGCCGCCCGCGGCCAGCTTGCTGTTCCAGTCGACGCTGGTCAGCGTGTTGGCGGCGGACAGCGTGCTGCTCCACGCCTGCTGGACGGTGGTCCCGCCGATGCTCGTGTGCCAGCCCGTGATGGCGCTCGCACCGGCGGTGACGGTCACCTCGCCGACGAACCCGGAGCCCCACGAGTTCACGACCTTCACGGTCGCGGTGCAGCCGCCCGTGCCGTGCGTGGGCGTCGTCGTCGGGGTGGGCGTGACGGTGGGCGTGACGGTCGGCGTCGGCGTCACCGTCGGCGTGGGCGTGACCGTGGGCGTGACGGTGGGCGTCGGCGTCGGGGTGGTGGTCGTGCCGCCGACGTTGATGTCGGAGCACAGGTAGTACGGCTGGTCGAGGTGGCTGGCCTGCCAGATCGTGAACAGCACCGCACGGCCGCTGCGGCCCGTCAGGTCCACGTCGGTCTGGTAGAGCCCGGTCGTGCCGTAGCGGCCGGTCTCCTTCAGGAGCGTGATGTCGTCCCAGCCGAGCGCCTCCTTCGTCGGGTCGAAGCCCGGCTTGGAGACGTAGATCCGCAGGTAGTCGGCGCCGTGCTTCGCGCCGTCGGTGAGCGTGAGCGTGAACTTCTCAGGGACGGCCTTCGCGGTCCACGGCCCCGGGGTGTCGAGGTAGTCGTAGCGCGGCGAGAACGTGCGGCCGCCGGAGCAGAGCTGCCCGTCGGGGATCACGGCCTCGTGCCGGCCGCCGACGTTCTCGCGGTACAGGCCGTTCCAGTTCCACATGGCGTTCGGGTCGTGCTGGAAGGCGCCCCAGCACATGGGGTCGAGCGTCGCCATCTGGGGGTTGAGGTGGTCCGAGCCCCAACGTTCCCAGCAGCTGTAGTTGCGGGTGGGTGGGTCGGTGACGGAGCCGTGGGCGGAGGCAGGGGTGGACGCGACGACGGCGGCGCCGATCGCCACGGCGACGGCTGCGAGCGCGGCCAGGAGGGTGCGCGGTCTTGCACGGACGGACATGCGGTTCTCCTCTCGATGCGGGACGGCCCCCGTGAGCGCGTCCCGGCACCGGCCTCGCTGCCGTCGCGCCGAGGTCGCGTCCCCTGGGCCTCCACCCTGGGGACGCGCGCGCGCGACGGCCACCGTCTGAAGCGATTCGTGTCGCGGTTTCGACACACCGTGTCAGCATCCGGTGGCCCGCCGGGTCGTCGGGCCGGACCCCGGGCGCTGTGCCACGATCCGCTCATGACGGTCGGCTTCGTCCTCGGAGGCGGCGGCGTGCGCGGTGCCGTGCAGGTCGGGATGCTGCAGGCGCTGTTCGAGGCCGGCGTGCGGCCCGACACGGTCGTCGGCACGTCGATCGGGGCGATCAACGGCGCGGCCGTCGCCGCCGACCCGTCGTCGTCCGTCGTCGACCGGCTCGTCGAGGCGTGGGCGTCGCCGACCGCGGCCGCCGTCTACGGGGACTCCTGGCCACGCCAGCTGCGCCGGCTCGCCCGCTCGCGCACCCATCTCAACGACCCGGCGCCGCTGCGGGCCCTGCTGGAGGACATGCTGGGGGCCGACCGCACGTTCGAGGACCTCACGGTCCCGCTCGCGGTCGCGGCGGCGAGCATCGAGCGGACGGCCGAGCGGTGGTTCGACAGCGGGCCGCTCATCCCCGCGGTCCTGGCGTCGTCGTCCGTGCCGGGGGTGCTGCCGCCGACCCGGATCGGCGACGAGCACTTCGTCGACGGCGGGATCGTCAACTCGATCCCGCTGGGTGAGGCCGTCGAGCGCGGTGCGACGACGGTGTACGTGCTGCAGGTCGGCCGGATCGAGGAGGCGGTCATGGCACCGGAGAAGCCGAGCGACGTCGCGCGGGTCAGCTTCGAGATCGCGCGACGGCACCGCTTCACGCGCGAGATCGAGCGCGTCCCGACGGGCGTCGACGTGCACGTCCTGCCCAGCGGCGGGCCCGCCCCGGGCGACGAGAGGCTGGGCTCGTACCGCCGGATGGACGTGACGCGGCGCCGGATCGACGCGGCCTACGCGGCCACGCGCGACTACCTCGCGGACCTGCCGTGACCTGGCGGCTGCCCCCGCGGTGGGTGCGCCGCGTGCTCCTCGCCCCCGCGATCGTGCTGCTCGCCGTCGTGCTGGTCCCCACCAGCGCGTTCCTCGTGCTGCTCGCCCTCGGCGCGGTGACGTGGGCGCTGCCCGGCCGGCTGCGCGTGCCGCGTGCGCTGTGGATGGCGAGCTTCTACGTCCTGTGGGACGCGGCGTGCCTCGTCGCGCTGCTCGGCCTGTGGATCGGGTCGGGCTTCGGCTGGGCGATCCACCGGCCCGCGTTCGAGCGGGCGCACTACCGGCTCGCGCGGCACATGCTCCAGCTCCTGTTCTGGCAGGTCCGGTGGACGTTGCGGCTCCGCATCGACGTCGTCGACGCCGACCTGGGGACCGTGCTCACGGGCACGCCCGTCGTCGTGGCCAGCCGGCACGCCGGGCCGGGCGACTCGTTCATCCTCGTGCACGCGCTGCTCAACTGGTTCGACCGCGAGCCGCGGATCGTCCTCAAGGACACCCTGCAGTGGGACCCCGCGATCGACGTGCTGCTCAACCGTCTGCCGACGCAGTTCGTCACGCCGCGCAAGGCTCGTCGCGAGGGCGCCCCCAGCCAGGCCGCAGCGGTCGGGGACCTCGCCGAGGGGCTGGGCCCGCGCGGCGCGCTGCTGATCTTCCCCGAGGGCGGCAACTTCACGCCCCGGCGTCGGGCGGCCCGCATCGCCGCGCTGCGCCGCGACGGGCGTGCGGCGCTCGCGGTGCAGGCGGAGCAGATGACGAACGTCATGGCGCCGCACGCCGGCGGGATCCTGTCCGCGCTCGACGAGGCCCCCGGCGCGGGTGTCGTCTTCGTGGGGCACACCGGCCTGGACCGGCTCGTCACCGTGCACGACATCTGGCGCGAGCTGCCCATGGACAAGCGCATCGTCATGAAGGGGTGGACCGTCGCGCCCGCCGACGTGCCGCGCGACCGTGACGCCGCGGAGGCCTGGCTGTTCGCGTCGTGGCGCCGCATCGACGAGTGGATCGAGGAGCACGAGCCCCCGGAGGTGCCCGTCGCCCCGGCGGCCTGAGGCCGCCCGCCGCCCGACGGCGCCGCGGACGGGTCAGACGGCGTCGAGGACGTAGATGCGGGGGTGGTGCCCCTTGGCGAAGACGCGCAGCGTCTGCCGGACCGACCAGAGGCCGGCGGCGTCGCGCAGGCACCGCTCCATGACCTTGACCTCGTGCGTGACGACGACGCACCGCGCGTGCGGGGACGCGGCCGCGCGGGCCGCCCGCAGGACGGCGGCGTGCAGGTCCGCCGCGTGCGCGTGCGCGCCGTGCAGGCCGCTCCACGGCGGGTCGACGAGGACCAGGTCGAACCGCTCGTCGCCCGCGAGGGCGGAGGGGAGCGGGGCGAGGGCGTCCGCGGCGGCGACCGTCGCGCGCACGCGGGCCGCCGCGAGGTTGGCCCGGGCCGCGTCGAGCGCCGCCGGGGCGGTGTCGACGCCGACCGCGGCAGCCGCCGGGCCCGCGAGCAGCCGCTCGACGAGCAGCGTCCCCGAGCCGCACATGAGGTTGAGCACGCGCTCCTCGGGCCGGACCTCTGCGAGGCGCACCATCGCCGCCGCGATCGTCGCGTTGAGCGCCCCCGGGTAGTCGGCGACGCGCCACGTGCGCGCCGACAGGGGGCGCGGGCCGATCCGGACGAGCACGTCCCAGCCGGGGTCGGCGTCGGCGCCCGTCCCCCCGTGGCCGGCGCGTCCCGCCCCGCCGCCGGTCCGCCCGCCGTCGCCACGGCCGTCGCCCGCGCGCGGGCTGCCGCGGCGCACGCGCACGACCAGCTCGCCGTCCTCGGGGTCGTGCCGCAGGCCGGTCGCCTCGTGCAGGAGCTCCGCGAGGCGGCGGAAGACGGTCGAGTCGCTGCCCGCGGCCTCGAACCGGAACGTCGAGGAGCCCGCGACCCGCAGGGAGGCGTAGACCGCGTCGACGATGCGCGCGAGGTGGTCGCCGCTGGTCAGCGACCGGGGCCTCGGGACGTCGAAGTGCAGCGCGACGTACGCGGCGACCGCGGTCCGCAGGCGCAGCACGTCGGCGAGCGGGCCGTCGACGCGGACGGCGAGCGCGTCGGCGCGGCCCGGGACGTCCACGGGTGCGCGGCGCGGGCCGAGGACGTCGACGACCTCGTCGTGCAGGACATCCCGCAGGCCGTCGAGGTAGGTGAGCTCGACGAGCGTCCCGGTCGGCCGGGCCGTGCGCGCGGGGCGGGCTGCGTCGCGCACGTGGCGACGGTCGTCGCGCCGCTTGCCCCCGTCGCGCGGTGCGTCGCCGCGTCGCGCTCCGCCGTCGCGCGGTGCGTCGCCGCGTCGTGCGCCGCCGTCGCGCGGTGCGTCGCCGCGTCGTGCGCCGCCGTCACGCGGTGCGTCGCCGCGTCGTGCGCCGCCGTCCCGGTGCCGGTCGTCGCGCCCCGGGCTACCGCCCGGGTTCCGTGCTCCCTTCCCGTGCCCGGCGCCGCCGCGCGGCATCAGGCGGGGACGGGCGTGAGTGCGCCGACGGCGCGCAGCACGAAGGTCTCGGTCTGCTCGATGGCGCGCTCGCGGTCGGCCCCCGCCTCGGGCACCCCGCGCCCGGACAGGCACGCGTTGACGAGCGGCACGGTCGTGTCGAGGTCCTGCTCGGGGAAGACGCCCGCCTCGAGCCCGGCCGCGAGGATGCGGCGCAGGATCTGCTCGACGAGGACGACGTGCTCGCGCACGCGCTGCTGGGCGCCGCGGGACAGGACGGACCGCAGCTCCGGCCCGGGGGCGACGTGGTAGACGCGCTTGAGGTTCGCCTGCTGCCGGACGTAGGTGCGCAGCTGCTCGACGGGGTCGTCGATGTCGTCGAGCGAGCGCTGCAGCGTCGCGGTGTACTGCTCGGTCTCGTGCGTGATGAACCCGAGGAGCAGCGACTCCTTGTCGGGGAAGTGGTTGTAGACGGCGGTGCGTCCGACGCCCGCGGCCTGCGCGATCTCGGCGAGCGTGATGGCGTCGAAGCCGCGCTCGGCCATGAGGGCGGACAGCGCGGCGAAGAGCTTGCTGCGCGTCTGCTCGCGGTGCTCGTGCAGCGACCCGCCGATGATCTTGGGCATGGTGACATCATCGCACGTGGTGTCAGAAAAGCGGACCACGGGTCCGCCGGCCGGTCAGCACCCGCGTCAGCGGCCCCCGCGCGGCCGTGCGAACACCCCGCCCACGAACCCCAGGACCGCCCCCAGCAGGATGATCGGCACGCCCGTCGTCACCACCGCCCGGTCGATCGCCGACTGCTCGACGACGAGCGCCGCGACCGCGAGGAGCGCGATGAGGATCGCCGCCCCGCGGATCAGCCGCCCGCCCGAGCCGTTGAGGCCCATGAGCATCACGAGCGCCAGCACGGCGACCAGCAGCGTCGACGCGATCGCCGCCGCCAGGCCCACGGCCTGCGTGTCGCCGCCCGCCGCCGCCTCCACGACGAGCTCCAGGTCGACGACCTCGCCGGCCGTCCACGGCAGCACGGCGCCCGCGATCACGGCGATCGCGCCGAGCCAGACGAGCCACCGCTTGACCACGGGCCGCCAGTCGCGGGCCGTCTGCGTGAACGTCGCCTGCGCCTCGACGGACCGTGTCCCGTCCGTCGCGACCACGCGCACGCCGCGCGACGCCGTGGTGCCGCCGTCGGGCAGCGGGGAGTCCACCCGCAGCTGGACGCGTCCGACCTGACCCGCGGGCACCGACACCCGGTCCTGCGAGAACGCGAGCCGGGCACGGCCCATCTCGTCGGCCGCCGAGAGCTGCACCTGCAACGGGGACGCCCCGGCGCGGTTGTCGACGTCGACCGTGTACGTCCCGGTCCGGGCCGCGGTCGTGAGCGTCGCGGGGTGCACCTGGAGCCGCGCCGTCGTGATCGGCGACGCCGACGCCGTGACGTCGATCAGCCCCGGGGACTCGACCTCGCGCTCGCCGTCCGTGACGACCACCGAGAAGGGCCGGGACGCCGACGTGCCGGGAGCGGGCGGTGCCGTGCGGGCGAGCGCGTGCACCCGCATCGCCTTGCCGCCGGGGACGACGAACTGCGCGTGCCCGAACGAGAACGCGACGAGCCGCTGCGGGTCCCGGCCCGCGAGCTCGACCGCGACCGCCTCGCTCGCGGCGCGGTTGTCGACGATCACGTCGAACGCGACCGCCTGGTCGCCCTCCGCGCGCAGGTGGCTCGGCTCCATCCGGACCGTGAAGGGCTCGGGCGCGACCTCGGGCGACGTCCGCTGCACGACCGTGACCGCGGCCGACACGGGGCCGTCCTCGTCCGACCCCTCGACCGTGAGCTGCCGGGTGGCCTCGCGGCCGGGCGCCGGCGCGGGCGCCGTGAACCGCACGCGCACGTCGACCGCCTCGCCGGCCGGGACGTCGACCGACGGCGGCACCACGTCCGCGCGCACGACGTCCTCCGCGTCCTGCACGGCCAGCCGGTAGTGCCGCGGGAAGTTCGCCGCACGGTTGTCGAGCGTCACCGTGAACGTGCCCTCGGTCGCGTCCTGGAGCTGCAGCAGGTGCGGGCGGGCGGTCGCTGTCGGCGGTGGGCCGTACCGCGGCACCGTGACCTGGACGGCGACGGGCGCGGCCTTCGACGGGTCGAGGGACGAGCGCACGAGCAGCGGCACCGTGACCGTCTGGGCGGCGACCATGGTGCCGGCGCGCTGCGCGAGCGTCACCGTGACGGTGCGCGCCTCACCCGGCATGAGGTTCGCGTCGTCGTGCGTGAGGTCGAGCCACGGCGGCGGCGCCTGCGCGTGCACGACGATGCCGTCGACGACCGGAGAGGCGTTCTTCAGCGAGAGCGTGAACGTCCCCGGGCTGCCCGGTCCGACCACCACGGCCGCCGCGTCCGGCGACACGACCGGGACCTCGGCGCGCTCCTCGGGACGCGGCTCCGTCGTCGCGGTCGCACCGCCGGTCGCCGCCGGACCCGTCGTCGCGCCCGCTGCCGCCGCAGCGGCGCCTGCCGACGCGCCACCCGTCGTCGCGCCGCCGCCCGGACCGGCCGCCGACGTCCCCGTGACCACGGGACCGGTCGCGCCGGGCACGCCCGATCCCGGCGTCGACGCCGGACCCGACCCGGGCGCCGTCGTGCCGCCGGGCGGCCCGTGCTCGCCGTCCCAGCCGAAGTACGTGTCGCACGTCCGGCAGAACTCCGCCGT
Source organism: Cellulomonas fimi ATCC 484 (assembly GCF_000212695.1). Classification (NCBI taxonomy): domain Bacteria; kingdom Bacillati; phylum Actinomycetota; class Actinomycetes; order Micrococcales; family Cellulomonadaceae; genus Cellulomonas; species Cellulomonas fimi. The sequence continues at coordinate 309,923 of NC_015514.1, forward strand.
CGGCGGGTTCGCCGTCCCGCACACCTCGCAGATGCGCTCGGCCACAGTCGTCCCCCTCGACACTCGTCAGGCTAGTCACGTCCGGTGCCGACGGCTCCGCGGGCTGCGCGATAGGGCACGGCATGCTGCCCGGGCGTCCCTGTGCCGGACGTCATCCCCGGACGCGGTACCGCGTCCCCGCCACCCGCCGACGGCCGTCGCCGACGCGCCCCCCGCAGGGAAGGTGCACGGGGCGGCGCGCCACGTACACGCCGACCCGGACGCGTGGGGAGACGGCCGCGCGCGCAGAACGGACGATTCGTACACTCGGAGGTCAGGCCGAGGGGTGCTCGACGCAGTGGTCGAGGGGAGTGTCATGCCGCACCACGACACCGTGCGCACGGCCCACGAGCGCTTCGTGACCACGGGGCAGCTCGCGGGGGCGCACGTCCGCCGCCTCGTCGCGGACTCGTGGCGCCGCAGCGCCCGCAGCGGCGTCGACCCGGAGGTCCCCGCGCCGCCCGTCGACATGACGGGCCGCGCGCTCACGTCGTACCGGCGCGCGCACCCGCTGGCCGTCGCGATGCCGGTCGTGCGGGACCTGCTCGTGCGGCCCGGCGCCGACGCGGGCTGGGTCACGGCGCTCGCGGACGACACGGGTCGACTGCTGTGGGTCGAGGGGGACCGGGACGTGCGGCGGCGGGTCGAGGGCGTCGGGTTCGTCGAGGGGGCGGTGTGGCGCGAGGACTGCGCGGGCACGAACGCCCCGGGCACCGCGCTCGCGACGCAGCGGCCCGTCCAGGTGGTCGGCACCGAGCACTACGCGCGCCCCGTGCAGCCGTGGAACTGCGCGGCGGCCCCGGTGCGAGGGCCGTCCGGTCAGGTGCTCGGGGTGCTCGACGTGACCGGCGGGCCCGTCGTCGCGGGCGCGGTCGTGATGTCGCTGGTCCGGGCGACGGTCGCGGCCGTCGAGGCGGAGCTCGCGCGTCTCGCGCCGCCCGTGCTCCAGGTGCCGTCGGACCGGCTCGTCACCGCCCTGACCGGCGCCGGCGGTCGCGTGGCCGGCGGGCGGCTGCGCGTCCTCGGCCCCGACGTCCCGACGCTGCACCTCGGCGGCCGCGACGTGCGGCTGTCGCTGCGGCACGCCGAGATCCTCCTGCTGCTCGCCCAGCACCCGACCGGGCTGACGGGCGACGAGCTCGCCGTGCAGCTCAGCGACCACGCCCTGTCCGACGTCACCGTCCGCGCCGAGGTGTCCCGGCTGCGCCGCGTCGTCGGCCCGCTCCTGTCCCAGTCCCGCCCCTACCGGCTGACCGCGCCCCTGCGCACCGACGTCGACACCGTCCGGAGCCTGCTCGAGGTCGGCGACGTCGCTGCGGCCCTGTCGAACCACCCCGGCGTCGTCCTGCCCCGCTCCACCTCCCCGGGCGTCGAGCGCATCCGTGACGACCTGCGCGCCGACCTGCGTGCCGCCGTGCTCGCCAGCCCCGAGCCGGGTGCGGTGTCCCGGTGGGTGTCATCCGACGACGGTGCCGACGACTGGCAGGCGTGGCAGCGCCTCACGGTGCTCGCCCCGCGGGGCACGCCCGCCCACGTGCAGGCCCGCGGCCGCCTCGACCTCCTCGCGCGCCGCCTCGCGGCACCCCGCGCCGGCTGACCGCCCGAGCGTGCTGCGACCACGCCGGGTTCGCCCGGGGATCAGTCGGCGACGACCGCGTCGGGCAGCAGGGCCGCGAACGGCCAGGGCGTGATGTCGAGGTGGTGGCGGTGCACCAGCGCGCGCGTGTACGCCTCGTCGACGGGCAGCGCGTACCGGTTGGCGGCGAGACGGTGCATCACGGCGTCGACGACCTCGCGGCGACGGCCTCGATCTCCACGCGAGCGCCGAGCGGGAGCCCCGCGACCGCGACCGTGGTGCGTGCCGGGAACGGATCCGTGAACGCCTCGGCGTAGGCCGCGTTCATGGCCGCGAAGTCGTCCATGGACACCAGGTAGACGGTGGTCTTCACCACGTCGTCGAGGCTCCCGCCCGCCGCGCGGAGCACCTCCTGCAGGTTCGCCAGCACGCGCCGCGTCTGGACGGCGACGTCGCCGTCGACGAGCGCACCGGTCGCCGGGTCGATCGGCGTCTGACCGGACAGGAACAGCAGCCCGTCCCCGTGCGCCGCGTGCGCGTAGGGACCGATCGCTGCGGGGGCCGAGGGGGCCGTCACGGTGGTGCGCGTCATGCGCCCATGCTGCCCGACCGCCCTCGGCCGGTGGGGTCACCCGCGGTCGTGGATCGTGACGGCGTACCCGTCGGGGTCGGCGAACGTGAAGGTGCGGCCGAAGGGTCCGTCGACGGGCGGCGTGAGGATCACGACGCCGGCCGCGACGAGCTCGTCGTGCAGGGCCTGCGCGTCGTCGGCGCGCAGCCACAGGGCGACGCCCGCGCCGGGGTGCGGGCTGATCGACGCGAGGTCCGTGCCCGGCAGCGGCGCGCGGACGGCGAAGGCGATCGGGGTGGTCGCGAACACGACGGCGTGCGGCGGGCTGGTCGGCGCGCGCCGGAGGCCGAGCCGGGTCTCGTAGAAGTGTGCGGCGGCGTCGACGTCGCGGACCTGCAGGGCGACGAAGTCGGGACCGGTGATGGTGGGCATGGTGCTCCTCCTGGAATGTCAGGTTCTTGACATCGGCACCCTATGTCAAACTCCTGACATGGAGACGACGCAGGTCCAGCTCGACACCTCGATCGGCTACGTCCTCAAGCGCGCGGCGGCGGCGCTGCGCGCGTCGATGGACGTCGCCCTGCGGCCCCTGTCGCTCTCGGTCCCGCAGTACTCGTGCCTGGAGCTGCTCGGTCAGCGGCCCGGCCTGTCCGCCGCGGAGCTCGCCCGCGGCGCGTTCGTCACCCGGCAGTCGATGCACGCGGTGCTGCACGGGCTCGAGCAGCGCGGGCTGCTGGCGCGTCCGGCGACGGCCCGGCGCGGGCGGGCCATGCCGTCCGAGCTCACCCCCGCCGGCCGGGAGCTGCTCACCGCGGCCAGCCGGGTCGTCGCCGAGGTGGAGCGGACGATGGTCGCGAGCCTCCCGCCCGGCGACCAGCGGCACCTGTGGTCGACGCTCGCGGCGTGCGCCGACGCGCTGGCGTCCGCACCCCGGCCGGACTGAGCCCGCCGTACCGCGGTGCACGAGGGCGACGAGCAGGCGGGCGGCTGCGGCGGCCGACGGCGCGGCGACCTCCGGCGCGCGTGCCGTCAGCGCTGCTGGGCGGCTCGTCGTGCGTCCAGCCGCAGCGACACGGCGCACGACAGCACGAGGAGCGCGGTGCCGCCGACCAGCAGGGCCGGCACCAGCGACGCCGGACGCGTCGTCAGCCACGCGTCGAGGTCGGGCGCGCGGTCGCCCAGCACCGCCGCGCTCCCGGCGACGGCCGCCGACAGGACGACGAGCGGCAGGTAGGCCACCATCCGGCCGCGGGTGTAGCCGAGGGCGTAGTAGACCGGGAGCTGCAGCCCGACGAGCAGCGCGTAGAGCGCGTACCCGACGGCGACGACGGTCCCGAGCTCCCCGAGGGCGGGCGGCGTGTGCCGGGCGACCGACGTCCCGAGGGCGAGGGCGACGCAGACGGCCAGCGCCACGACGTACAGCGCGAGGCTCCCCGCGTACCGCGCACGGACGTGCGTGCCGCGCGCGACGGGCAGGACCGCCCGGAGGGTGTCGAGGTCGTGCTTGTCGCCGATCGCGAAGGGGTACGCGGCGACCAGTGCGGCGAACACCGAGCCGGACGCGACGACGGCCGTGGGAGGGCCGCTCATGAGGGCGATCCACGCGACCGCCGCGACGACGAGCAGGAGCTGGCGGGCGTACGGGCGCACCGTCAGCACGTCGAGGCGGACGGCGGCGACGAGCCCGGTCATGCCGGGACCGCCGCACGGGTGGTGTCGACGGTGCCGAGGTGCACCACGATCTGGTCGAGCGTGGGGGGCTCCACCACGACACCGGGGCCGAGCAGAGGGACGTCGTCGGCGTCGACCAGCGCCTCGACGCCGACGGCGGTGCGGCGCGCGCCGTGCAGCGGGACGAGACCGTCGGCAGGGAGCTCCTCGGCGCTCCCGCGCACCAGCAGGTAGGCGGCGAGCACGTCGTCGCGCGTCCCGGTGCGCACGACGCGCCCGTCGCGCAGCACGAGGAGGTGGTCGGCGATCCGTTCGAGGTCGGTCGTGATGTGCGTCGAGAACAGCACGCTGCGGCCCTCGTCGACGAGGTAGTCGCCGAGGATGCCGATCAGCTCCTCGCGGGCCACGGGGTCGAGCCCGCTGGTCGGCTCGTCGAGGAGCAGCAGCCGCGCGTCGTGGGACAGTGCGACGGCGATCTGCAGCTTCATCGCCATCCCTCGCGACAGCGACGCGACCCGGGCGCGGCGGTCGAGGCCGAAGGTGTCGAGCAGCTCCGCGTACCGCGCGCGGTCCCAGCGGCGGTAGAACGGGCGCAGCGCGCGCTCGACCTGGTCGAGCCGCCAGTCCGCGACGAAGGTCGGCCGGTCGAGCACCACGCCGACGTCCTGGCGCAGGTCGTCGGGCGCCGGCAGCGTGCGACCCAGCACCTCGACGCGTCCCGCGTCCGCCGTGAGGATGCCGAGCAGGGTGCGGATGGTCGTCGTCTTGCCGGCACCGTTGGGCCCCACGACGCCGAGCACGTACCCGGTGGGCAGCGCGAACGTCAGGTCCCGCAGCGCGAAGCCTCCGACGCGGACGGTCACGCCGTCCATCGCGACCGCGAGGTCCGTCATCATGCCTCCCGCTCGGGGTGCGCCACGTCGGCAGCGGTGCCGACGGCGCCGTCGGTCAGGAGCGCGTCGAGCATCGCGACGAGGTCGTCGCGCCCGAGACCCGCGAGCCGGGCGGCGTCGATGGCCGCGCCGAGGCCGTCCTCGACGCGGCGCAGCAGCTGCTCGCGCACGAGGGCCGAGTCGACGGGGAGCACGAACGCGCCCTTGCCGGGGACGGTCGTGATGAACCCGGCCGCCTGCAGCTCGGCGTACGCGCGCGTGGTGGTGATGACGGAGATCCGCAGGTCGCGGGCCAGGGCGCGGACGGAGGGCAGCGGGTCCCCGTCCCGGAGCTCGCCGGTCAGCACGGCCTCCCGCACCTGCTCGGCGACCTGTTCGTACAGCGGGGCGTCCGCGCTGTTGGACACGACGATGCGCATGCACTCACCTCTCCTACTGTCTATATGCAGCATGGACAGTAGGTGCGCTGTCTGTCAAACCGCCGGTGGCGCACGTCCCTGCAACGGTCGTGCAACGTGCGGGCGCCTAGCGTGACGCCGTCGTGGCAACGACGCCACGGCCCCGGGCGCGCCACGAGCCCCCGCCCGCGGACCCCGCAAGGGAGGCGTGATGACCGTCTACGCACCGCCGGGACAGCCCGGCAGCCTGGTCTCCTACCGCGAGCGGTACGACCACTGGATCGGCGGCGAGTTCCGCGCGCCGTCGTCGGGCCGGTACTTCGAGAACCCGACGCCGGTCACGGGGCGGACCTTCACGGAGGTCGGCCGTGGCGACGCGGACGACATCGAGCGCGCGCTGGACGCGGCGCACGGCGCCGCGCGCTCGTGGGGCAGGACGACCGCGACGGAGCGGGCCGTCATGCTCAACGCGATCGCCGACCGCATGGAGGCGAACCTCGAGATGCTCGCGGTCGCCGAGGCGTGGGAGAACGGCAAGCCCGTGCGCGAGACGCTCGCGTTCGACATCCCTCTGGCCATCGACCACTTCCGCTACTTCGCGGGAGCGATCCGGGCGCAAGAGGGGTCGATCTCCGAGATCGACGGCGACACGATCGCGTACCACTTCCACGAGCCGCTGGGCGTCGTCGCGCAGATCATCCCGTGGAACTTCCCGATCCTCATGGCGACGTGGAAGCTCGCGCCCGCGCTGGCCGCGGGCAACGCCGTGGTGCTCAAGCCGGCCGAGCAGACGCCCGCGTCGATCCTGCTGCTCATGGAGCTCGTCGCCGACCTGATCCCGCCGGGCGTCGTGAACGTCGTCAACGGGTTCGGGGTCGAGGCCGGCAAGCCGCTCGCGTCGTCGCCGCGCGTGCGCAAGGTCGCGTTCACGGGGGAGACCACGACGGGCCGGCTGATCATGCAGTACGCCAGCCAGAACATCATCCCGGTGACCCTGGAGCTCGGCGGCAAGAGCCCGAACATCTTCTTCGCCGACGTCGCGCGCGAGAAGGACGGCTTCTACGAGAAGGCGCTCGAGGGGTTCGCGATGTTCGCCCTCAACCAGGGCGAGGTCTGCACGTGCCCGTCGCGCGCGCTCATCCAGGAGTCGATCTACGACGAGTTCCTCGACGCCGCGAAGGCCCGCACGGAGGCGATGCGGCAGGGCGACCCGCTCGACACCGAGACGCAGGTCGGCGCGCAGGCGTCGAACGACCAGCTCGAGAAGATCCTGTCGTACCTCGACATCGGCCGGTCCGAGGGGGCGCGCGTCGTCACCGGTGGGCACCGCGCGGAGCTGTCGGGCGACCTGGCGGGCGGGTACTACGTGACGCCGACGATCTTCGAGGGCAAGAACTCGATGCGCGTCTTCCAGGAGGAGATCTTCGGGCCCGTCGTCGCGGTCACGTCGTTCTCCGACTACGAGGACGCGATCTCGATCGCGAACGACACCCTGTACGGCCTGGGCGCGGGCGTGTGGTCGCGCGAGGCCGCCACGCAGTACCGCGCGGGCCGCGACATCCAGGCCGGCCGTGTGTGGACGAACTGCTACCACGCGTACCCCGCGGCGGCCGCGTTCGGCGGCTACAAGGGCTCGGGCGTCGGCCGCGAGAACCACAAGATGATGCTGGACCACTACCAGCAGACGAAGAACCTCCTGGTGTCCTACACGCAGGAGTCGCTCGGGCTGTTCTGACGAGCGGGCGCGCGGTCGCGGCGGGGGTCGGAGGGGAACCGTCGCCGCGACCGCGTCGCCGGTGCGTGCGCGGAGTGCGCGCGCGGACGGGGAGGAGGCGGGCCATGGACCTGCCGGAGCGGGTCGCGGCTACCGACGCCGCGCTCGGGATGCTGCGGACGCTGCGCGGCCGGCACGGGGAGCTGATGATCCACCAGTCCGGGGGCTGCTGCGACGGGTCGTCGCCCATGTGCTACCCGGCGGGCGACCTCATCCTCGGGGACGTCGACGTGCACCTCGGCGACCTCGACCTGGGCGACGGAGCGTCCGTGCCGGTGTGGATGACACGCGCGCAGTACGAGTACTGGAAGCACACGCACCTGACGATCGACCTCGTGCCGGGCCGCGGCGCGGGGTTCTCGCTCGAGGCGCCCGAGGGGGTGCGGTTCCTGCTGCGCTCGCGGCTCCTGACGGACGACGAGTACCTCGCGCTGCACGACGCGGGCGTCGTCTGACGACGAGATCCCGTCGCGTGCCGTCGACCGGGCGCCACACGTCGTGTCGGGGGTGTGGACCGACCACGACACGGTGCGGCGGAGCGTCTAGCGTGCGTCCATGACGAGCGAGCCGACGACCGCACCCGCCGCTGCCCCCTCCGCCGCACCCATCCCCACGATCGAGCCCGACACCAAGGACTGGACGTGGGTGCTGCGCGAGCCGTGCCCCGAGTGCGGGTTCGCGGCCGCCGACGTCGACGTGCACGCGGTCGGCGGGACCGTCCGCGACCTCACGCCCCGCTGGATCTCCGCGCTCAGCCGCGCCGACGCCCGCGTCCGACCCGAGCCGACGGTGTGGAGCACGCTCGAGTACGGCGCGCACGTGCGCGACGTCCTGCGGATCTTCGACGAGCGCCTGCGCCTGCTCCTCGAGGAGGACGACCCGCTGTTCCCCAACTGGGACCAGGACGCCACCGCGCTCGAGGACCGGTACGACCTGCAGGACCCGGTCGTCGTGGCCGACGAGCTGGCCGACGCCGCGGACGCGATCGCGGCGCGCTTCGACACCGTCCGCCCGGACCAGACCGAGCGCCCGGGCCGCCGCTCGAACGGCTCGGTGTTCACGGTCCGCACCCTCGGCCAGTACTTCCTGCACGACGTCGTCCACCACCTCCACGACGTCCGCGCCTGACGTCGCCCGCCGGCCCGCAACCCTCGGGTGCGGGCCGGCGCGGCCGGGCGCGGTCGGCCGCAAGTTTTGTCCACAGGGTTTGTCCACAGCGGTGTGTACAGGGTGGTCACGGTGTGGACGGGTGAAGCGATTAGGCGCTGACCTGGGGGAACGGCGTGTCGGGCGGACGCGCCGATCCATGCGTTCGCGCGAAACATCCCCGCAGCACACGCGCAGTACTGTCCGCGCATGAATCTGGCTGAGGTCCTCCCCGTGCACCTCGCCGGCCGGCACCTCCTGGTCGTCCCGCCCGGCACCGACGTGCGAGCGCTCGCGGCCGCCTGGTTCCCCGCGGCCGACTGGGACCGCCGCCCGGTCGACCCCGCCGAGCAGCCCGCGGTCGTGAAGCTCCGGGGTGCGCGCTTCCGCGGCATCGTCGCGGAGGCGCCCGCCCCCACCACGGGCGTCCTGCGCCTCGACGCCACGACCACGCTCGACGGCCCCCTGCCGGTCGAGGACGCGACGAGCCGCGCCCTCGGGCTCGGCGTCCGCCCCCTCGACGCCTGGGAGCTGCGCGTCACCTCGACCGCCGACCAGACCGCGACGGCCCCGGTCAGCGCGGTCGCGGCGGCCGACCTCGCCACCGGCGGACTGCCCGCGGTCGGCACGGGCGCGACCGCCGCCGTGGTCCCCGCCGGGGCGGGCGGGCCGCACGGCCGGACCGGGGCCGGCGGGCAGGTGCCCGCTGCGCACGTGCCCGTACCGGGTCGCGACGACCTGGCCCTGGGCTGGACCGTCGCCGCGGCGCGCCGGGTCGGGGGAGCAGTCCTGCCCGCCGACGGCTCCCGCGTCGTCGCGCCCGACCCCGCGTCGGCCGTGGGGCTCACGCTCTGGTCCGCCGTGCCCCTTCCGCCGCAAGACGTCGTGCCGCTCCTGCGCCCCGCGCTCGCCGGGGCGCGCGTCGGGCCGACCGAGCTGCCGCAGCCGACGCAGGCCGACCCGGGCACGCAGCCCTTCTCGCTCGCGGCCACGTTCGAGTACGACGGGGTCGTCACCGTGCAGGCGTCGCGTGCGCGGGAGGTCCCGCTCGTGCTGTCGACCGTCGACCAGCGGCAGTACGGGACGTGGGCGTACCGCGTGGAGTGGCAGCCGCCGGGCGACGTCGAGGGTCCCGACGACCAGCCGTCGCAGCTGCACCTCATCGCCCGCTCGCGCGTGCTGCCATCCGTGGCACGGGTCGCCGCGACGCTGTGGCGGGTCGCGGGCGGCACGGTCGTCGACAGCGGCGGCTTCGTCGTCCCGGCCGAGGAGCTCGCCGAGCGGAGCCGCACCGACCTGCGCTGACGCGCGGACGTGCCGACGGGCCGCGCGGACGTCCCCCCGCGCGGCCCGTCGAGGGACGTCAGGCGCCCACGTACTCCGCGAGGTGGCGGCCGGTGAGCGTCGAGCGGTCGGCGACGAGGTCGGCGGGCGTGCCCTCGAAGACGACGAGCCCGCCGTCGTGGCCGGCGCCCGGGCCGAGGTCGATGATCCAGTCGGCGTGCGCCATCACGGCCTGGTGGTGCTCGATCACGATGACGGACTTCCCGGAGTCCACGAGCCGGTCGAGCAGCCCGAGCAGCTGCTCGACGTCCGCGAGGTGCAGGCCCGTCGTCGGCTCGTCGAGCACGTAGACGCCGCCCTTCTCGCCCATCTGCGTCGCGAGCTTGAGCCGCTGCCGCTCGCCGCCGGACAGGGTCGTGAGCGGCTGGCCGAGGGTGAGGTAGCCGAGGCCGACGTCGGCGAGCCGGTCGAGGATCGCGTGCGCGGCGGGTGTGCGCGCGTCACCCGAGGCGAAGAACTCCTCGGCCTCGGCGACGGGCATCGCGAGCACCTCGGCGATGTCCTTGCCGCCGAGCGTGTACTCCAGGACCGACGCCTGGAACCGGCGGCCCTCGCACTCCTCGCACGTCGACTCGAACGTCGCCATGACGCCGAGGTCGGTGTAGATGACGCCCGCGCCGTTGCACGTCGGGCAGGCGCCCTCGGAGTTCGAGCTGAACAGGGCCGGCTTCACGCCGTTGGCCTTCGCGAACGCCTTGCGGATCGGGTCGAGCAGGCCCGTGTAGGTCGCGGGGTTGCTGCGGCGCGAGCCGCGGATCGCGCCCTGGTCGATGACGACGACCCCGTCCCGCCTGGCGACGGACCCGTGCACGAGCGAGCTCTTGCCCGACCCCGCGACGCCGGTCACGACGCACAGCACGCCGAGCGGCACGTCGATGTCGACGCCGCGCAGGTTGTGCGTCGACGCCCCCCGGATCTCGAGCGCGCCGGTCGACGACCGCACCGACTCCTTGAGCCGCGCCCGGTCGTCGAGGTGCCGCCCGGTGACGGTGCCGCTCGCGCGCAGGCCCTCGACGGTCCCCTCGTAGCAGATGGTCCCGCCGCCGGTCCCGGCACCCGGGCCGAGGTCGACGACGTGGTCGGCGATCGCGATGGCCTCGGGCTTGTGCTCGACGACGAGCACGGTGTTGCCCTTGTCGCGCAGCTGCAGCAGCAGGTCGTTCATGCGCTGGATGTCGTGCGGGTGCAGGCCGATCGTCGGCTCGTCGAACACGTAGGTGACGTCGGTCAGCGACGAGCCGAGGTGCCGGATCATCTTGGTCCGCTGCGCCTCGCCGCCGGACAGGGTTCCGGACGGGCGGTCGAGCGACAGGTAGCCGAGGCCGATCTCGGTGAACGCGTCGAGCAGGTGCCGCAGGCCGTCGAGCAGCGGCCCGACGGTCGGCTCGTCGAGCCCGCGCACCCAGCCGGCGAGGTCGCTGATCTGCATCGCGCACACGTCGGCGATGCTCTTGCCCGCGATCTTCGACGAGCGGGCCTCGGGCGCGAGGCGCGTGCCCTCGCACTCGGGGCACGTCTGGAACGTCACCGCCCGCTCGACGAACGCGCGGACGTGCGGCTGCATCGCGTCGACGTCCTTCGACAGCAGCGTCTTCTGGATCTTGGGGATGAGCCCCTCGAACGTGATGTTGATGCCCTCGACCTTGATCTTCGTCGGCTCCTTGTAGAGCAGGTCGTCGAGCTCCTTGGCCGAGTACCTCCCGATCGGCTTGTCCGGGTCGAAGAACCCGCTGCCGCGGTAGATCCGCCCGTACCAGCCGTCCATCGTGTAGCCGGGGACCCGCAGCGCGCCCTCGTTGAGCGACAGGGTCTCGTCGTACAGGGCCGTCCGGTCGAAGTCGGTCACGGCGCCCATGCCCTCGCAGCGGGGACACATGCCGCCGAGGACGGTGAACGACGCCTTCTCGGTCTTCGTGCGGCCCTCGCCGCGCTCGACCGTGATCGCGCCCGCGCCGCGCACCGACGGCACGTTGAACGAGAACGCGTTGGGCGAGCCGATGTGCGGCTTCCCGAGCCGGCTGAACAGGATGCGCAGCATCGCGTTCGCGTCGGTCGCGGTCCCGACCGTCGAGCGCGGGTTGGAGCCCATGCGCTCCTGGTCGACGATGATCGCCGTCGTCAGGCCCTCGAGCAGGTCGACGTCGGGTCGTGCGAGCGACGGCATGAAGCCCTGGACGAACGCGCTGTACGTCTCGTTGATCATCCGCTGCGACTCGGCCGCGATGGTCGCGAAGACGAGCGAGCTCTTGCCCGAGCCCGAGATGCCGGTGAACACCGTCAGCCGGCGCTTCGGGAGCTCGACGCTCACGTCCTTGAGGTTGTTCTCGCGGGCGCCGTGCACGCGGATGAGGTCGTGGCGGTCCGCGACGTGCGGCTCGTGCGCGGGCTGCGTGGTGGTCGGGGCGGTGGTCATGCGGTCTCCCTGCGTCGGCGGCGGTGCCGGGTCGGCGGCGGTGCGGGTCGGCGGTGCGGGTCGGCGGTGCGGGTCTGCGGTGCGGACGGGTCCGGACGGGTGCAGCGCCGAGGACGCGGGGAGGACCGCGGGCTCAGAGCTGGTTGATGCGGATCTGGTTGCCGGCGGGGTCGCGGAACGCGCAGTCACGGATGCCGTACGGCTGGTCCGTGGGCTCCTGCACGACCTCCGCCCCGGCACCGGACAGACGCTCGAACGCGGCGTCGACGTCGGGAGTTCCCAGGACGACCGTCGCGAACGTGCCCTTGGCCATCATCTCGGTGATCGTGCGGCGCTCGTCCTCGGTCGTGCCGGGGTCGGCGGCCGGCGGGTACAGCACGATCGACGTGCCGGGCTGGCCCTCGGGGCCGACGGTCACCCAGCGCATGTCGCCGTAGCCGACGTCGTTGCGGATCTCGAAGCCCAGCACGTCGCGGTAGAACGCGAGCGAGGTCTCCGGGTCGTCGTGGGGAAGGAACGTGGTGTGAATGGTGAGGTCCATGACGTTCACGCTAGGCGCGGGTCGCGAGCGGGTGCTTCTCGATTCCTGACCGGTCGCGTGACGCGCTTGGCGACGCACGACGGCAACCCCTCGACGGCGTGCGCGGACTGCGCGCGGTACACGCTGGGCGGCACGCCGACCAGCTCGGTGAACCGGGTGCTGAACGTGCCGAGGGACTGGCAGCCGACCGCGAAGCACACCGCGGTGACGCTGAGGTCACCGCGGCGCAGCAGCGCCATCGCGCGTTCGATGCGCCGGGTCATGAGGTAGGCGTAGACGGACTCGCCGTAGGCCGCCTTGAACTGCCGGCTCAGGTGACCCGCGGACATGTGCGCACCGCGCGCGAGCGCCTCGACGTCGAGGGGCTGCGCGTACTCCCGGTCGATCCGGTCCCGCACGCGGCGCAGGCGGACCAGGTCGGCCAGACGCGCGTCGGCGGGCGTGGTGGTCACGTCTGCGATGGTGCCACGCACCACCCACGGAGCGCACCGTCCGGGGCGGCGGTCGGCTCGCCGGGGCTCAGACGAACGGGTCGCTGCCCGCCGGCACGAGGTCCACCTGCACCGTCGGCGTCGCGCCGCGCCCGTCGGTGAAGATCACGCCCCGCAGCGGCGGGACGTCGTGGTAGTCGCGGCCCCACCCGAGCAGCACGTAGCGGTCGTCGACGAGCTGGTCGTTCGTCGGGTCGATCTCCACCCACCCCGACCCGGGCGCCCACGCCGACACCCACGCGTGCGACGCGTCGGCTCCCCGCAGCTTCTCGCGCCCCGCGGGCGGACGCGTCTCGATGTACCCGCTGGAGTACCGGGCGGGCAGCCCGTGCAGGCGCAGCGCGGCGATCATGAGGTGGGCGAAGTCCTGGCACACGCCCGCCCGCTGCGCGAGGAGCTGGTCCTGCGTGGTGTGCACCGTCGTCGAGCCCGAGCGGTACGCGAGCTCGGTGCGGATGCGGTGCGCGAGGTCGACGAGCACCTCGCCGACGGGCCGCCCCGGCGTCATGGTCGGTGCCGCCCAGTCCCGGACCGCCGCGGTCCGCCGCACGTGCGGCGACGGGAGCAGCGCCTCGCGCAGCCGGACCAGCGCGTGCTCGTCGACGGTCGAGACCCCGCCGGCGACGGCCTGCGCGACCTCCTCCCACGGCATCGTCGGCAGCCGGTCGGGCTCGGGCTGCGGGCGCGTCACCTCGATGGTCGAGCGGGACGTCACGACCAGGCGGGTGTGCGGCTCGGTGACGGCGAAGTACGTCGAGCGGTTGCCGAAGTAGTCGACGTGCGCTGCGGTGTCGGCGGGCGCCGGGTCGATCTCCAGCGTCGTGGACAGCACGCTCTGACCCGGCACGTCGCGCGGGGTGAGCGTCGTGCGGCCGTAGGAGTCCGTGACCGGCTGGGCGTAGGCGTACGTCGTGCGGTGCACGAGGTCGTAGGTGCGGCTCATGCGTCCCACGCCCCCTCGAGCGCCTGCCCCGGCGCCGCCCGGACGAAGTGCACGCGCTCGATCTCGTCGGCCGCGGCGCGCAGCCGCCACCGCATCGACTCGAGCGTCTCCGCGAGCCGCTCGCGCCGCCCGTCCGCGCCGACGACGGCCGCCGTCGCCGGGTCGAGCTCCTCGACGAGCGCCGCGACGTCGCCCAGGAGGTGGTCGCGCTGGTCCGTCGACGCGTGCGGCACGGGCACCGCCGCGAGGTCGTCGGCGAGCCGGTCGAGCTGGTACGCGAGCGAGCGGGGGTTGGTGCGGTCGAGGACCAGCAGCTCGAGCACCTGCGGCACGCGCGCGCCCGACTGGTAGCGCCGCCGCGCCGTGATGACCGACTCGTGGGCCGTGAGCACGGACTCCAGCACCAGCCGGTCCACCGTCGCGGACCGCTCGTCCACGAGCGTCGCCTGCAGGCTCTCGACGACGTGCTGCGCGCGCTCGACCCGGCGGCCCGCGTCGAGGAGCCGCCACCCGACGTCCCGCACCAGGCCCTCGGCGGTGATGCCCGCGACCGCGAGCAGGCCCTCGAGCACCTGGTCGAGGGCGGGCCGCAGCCCCGCCGTCACCGCGCGCAGGTCGTCGCCGTCCTCCGGCTCGCGCCACCGCTCGTCGCGCAGCGCGCGTTCGATCCGCGCGAGCGGGCCGAACGTGTCCGTCGAGAGCTGGTCGCGGACCGCCGCCGCGCAGGCCGCGAGGCGGCGGACCGACCGTGCGACCGTCCCCGCGGGGCGGGGGTCGAGCGCGAGGGCGCGCAGCGCGGGCGGCCCGGCCGGCACGGGCACGGGCGCGTCGTCGTCGCGCTCCTCCGGCAGCGCGTCGGGCGTCAGGCTCGCGAGCAGCACCGCGAGCGCCCGCCCGCCCACCGACGCGGGACGACGGTGGAAGTCGTCCCAGCGGTCGGCGACGACGCGCAGCACGCGCGCGCGGTCCTCGGCACGCTCCGCGTACCGGCCCATCCACCACAGGTTCTCGGCCGTGCGCGGCGAGGTGCCCGTCGCGGGGACGCGCCCCACGACGGCGTCGGCCGTCGTGTCCTCGGTGTCCGCCGTGACGTCCGAGGCGGCGGGCGCGAGCACCCACACGTCCTTGGCGACCGCCCCCGACGCGGACGAGACGACGTGCCCCGCGGCGACCCGCGCCAGGCCGCCCGCCATGACCGTGTACGACGAGCGGTGCGCGACGGCGAAGGCGCGCAGCACGGCCGCCCGCGGTCCACCGGATGCCGGCGCGGACCCGTGCCGTCCCACCTCCGGGGGGTCCGCGACCCCGGCGAGGTCGCTGCCGACGGCGAGCGCGGCGTCGTCGACCACCGGGCCCGCCGGCCCGACGGCCTCCTGCGCCGTCCACGCCCACGGCTCGGCCGCGATCAGGGCGGCGAGGTCGGCACGCTCCCGGTGGCTCAGCGTCCACCCGGGCACGGCCGCGTGCTCCGGCCCGCGCGCGGTCGGCAGCACGACGAGCCGGTCGAGGTGCGCGACGACGTGCTGGAGCGAGGTCGCCTCGCCGCACCACCACGTCGGTGCCGAGGGCAGCAGCAGGTCCTGGTCGAGGACCGTGCGGGCCAGGCGCGGCAGGTACGCGAGCAGCGCGGGGTTCTCCAGCACGGCGCTGCCGAGCGGGTTGACGACGCTCACCGTGCCCGCGCGCACCGCCCGCACCAGCCCGGGGACGCCCAGCCGCGAGCCCGCGCGCAGGTCCAGCGGGTCGCACCACTCGGCGTCGACGCGGCGCAGCAGCACGTCGACCGGCTCCAGGCCGTCGAGGCCGCGCATCCAGACCCGTCCCTCGCGGACCAGTAGGTCGCTGCCCTCGACGAGCGGCAGGCCGAGCATCGACGCGAGGTACGCCTGGTCGAACGCCGTCTCGCCGCCCGCGCCCGACGACAGCAGCGCGACCCGCGGCTCCTCGGCCTCGCGCGGGGCCGCGTCGCGCAGCGCCTGCCGCAGCGCGTGGAAGAACGGACCCAGCCGCTGGATCGACGCCTGCCGGTACACGCCGGCGAGCACCTGTGCGACGACGCGCCGGTCCTCCATCGCGTACGCCGCACCCGACGGCGCCTGCGTCCGGTCGGCGACCGCGCACCACGTCCCGTCCGCGGCGCGCACGAGGTCCGTCGCCGTGAGCACGAGCTCGCGCCCGCCCGGCATCCGCAGCCCGTCGAGCTGCCGCAGGAACCCGGGGTGCCCGAGCACCGCGGACGGCGGCAGCAGGGGGTCGGTCAGCAGGCGGCGCGCGCCGTACACGTCCTGCAGCACGGCGTCGAGCAGCTCCGCACGCTGCACGAGCGCGGCGTCGAGGTGCGCCCACTCGACGTCGTCGACGACGACCGGCACGGGGTCCAGCCGCCAGGGGCGCGCGCCCGCGTCCGACCCCGGGGTGCCGTAGGTGACGCCGTGGTCGGCGAGCAGCCGCTCGGCCTCGGCCCGGGCGTGCGCGAGCTCGCGCTCGTGGGGCTCGTCCGCGGGGTCGACGAGGCGGGCCCAGTCGGGCCGGAAGGCGTCGGGCGTGGGCGGCGGGCCGTCGTCGGGCGCCGACGGCCGCGCCGGCGTCGAGAGCAGGTCCGTCACAGGGAAGAGTGTGGCCCACGCCCCCGCGGGCGACGGTCCGGCGACGCGCCGGTGCTCAGCCGCCCCGGTTCGGGGGCTCGAAGTGGATGCCGTCCTGGCCCGCCCGCTCCTCGGCGCGGATCACGTGCATGACCGCGTTGATGAGCGCGAGGTGGGTGAACGCCTGCGGGAAGTTGCCGAGGTGCCGGCCCGTGCGCGTGTCGATCTCCTCCGCGTACAGGTTGAGCGTCGACGCGAACGACAGCAGCCGCTCGCACAGCGCCCGCCCGCGCTCGAGCTCCCCGATCTCCACCAGGGCGCTGACCAGCCAGAACGAGCAGATCGTGAACGTGCCCTCCTCGCCCTCCAGGCCGTCGTCGGTCTGCTCGACGCGGTAGCGCAGGACGAGCCCGTCGACCGTGAGCTCGTCGGCGATCGCGAGCACCGTGGCGCGCACGCGGGGGTCGTCGGGCGGCAGGAAGCGCAGCAGCGGGACGAGAAGGAGGGACGCATCGAGCGCGTCGGACCCGTACCGCTGGACGAACACGCCGCGCTCGTCGACGCCGTTCGTGCAGATGTCCGCGTGGATCTCCGCGGCGAGCTTGGCCCACTCCTCGGCGAAGTCCGGCTCGTCGTGCATACGCGCGAGCCGCGCGCCGCGGTCGAGCGCGACCCAGCACATGAGCTTGCTCGCGGTGAAGTGCTGCGGCTCGCCGCGGACCTCCCAGATCCCGCGGTCGGGCTCGTGCCAGTGCCGGGCGGCGGCCTCGACCTGCCGCCGCAGCACCGGCCACAGGGCCTCGGGGAGCTGCTCGCGCGACTTCGCGTGCAGGTACACCGAGTCGAGCACGGCGCCCCACACGTCGTGCTGGCGCTGCTCGACCGCCGCGTTCCCGACCCGGACCGGCCGCGCGCCCTCGTACCCGGTCAGGTGGGACAGCACGCGCTCGTCGAGCCGCTCCTCACCGCCGACGCCGTACATGATCTGCAGGTCCTTGTTGTCCCGGCAGACGTCGTGCAGGAACGCGAAGAAGTCGTTCGCCTCCCGGTCCAGGCCGAGCGTGTACAGGCCCCACAGGGCGAACGTCGAGTCGCGGATCCACGCGTACCGGTAGTCCCAGTTGCGCTCGCCGCCCGGCGTCTCCGGAAGCGACGTCGTGGCGGCCGCGAGCAGCGCACCCGTCGGGGCGTACGTCAGGCCCTTGAGCGTCAGCGCGCTGCGCTGCAGGTACGTGCGCCACGGGTGGTCGGGGAACACCCCGAGCGTGATCCACTCGCGCCAGTACTCCTGGGTCCGCCACGACTGGTCGGAGGCCTCGTCCCACGTGCGCGGGGCGGGCAGGGGCGACCAGGCCAGCGCGACGAACGCCTTGTCGCCGTTCGACATGCGGGTGCGCGCCGACGCCGTCCGCCCGTCCAGGCCGAGCCGCAGGCTCGACGTGAGCCGCAGGCTCAGCCCGTCCTCGCCCGCGGGCGTGTGCACCTCGTGGTAGTCCGCCTCCGTGTACTCCCAGGTCACCGGCGTGCGCCCGTAGTCGAGGGCGGGCTCGCACTCCACCTGCAGGTCGACCGTGCCGCTCACGCACGTGATGGTGCGCAGCAGCACGTGCGCCGCGTCGTAGTCCGTCGGGGTGCGCCGGTGCGTCGCCGACCGCTCCGCGGTGTTGTGCCACGGGCCCATCACCATCGCGTCGCGCACGACGAGCCACCCCGTGGGCGTCTGCCAGGTCGTCTCCAGGACCAGCGTGCCCGGCAGATAGCGGCGGGCCGTCGGCACCCGCACCCCGTGCGGGCCCACCCGGAACGAGCCCGCCGACCGGTCGAGCAGCGCCGCGAACACGCTCGGCGAGTCGGGCCGCGGCACGCACATCCACTCCACGGCGCCCGCGGGGGAGACGAGGCACGTCGACTCGCAGTCCGACAGGAAGGCGTAGCTCGCGATCGCGGGGAACGACGAGCGGTGCGGCGCCTGCGACCGGTGGTGGGGCCGCGTCAGGGCCGCGTCCGCACGGGACGGCGGGGGTGGGGCGACGGGCGTCATCCCCCCAGGGTCGCGCCGGAGACCGCGCGCCGCACGGCGTCGACGGTCGCGGCGACGTCGTCGGGACCCGTCGCCCAGTTGCTCACCGAGAACCGGATGACGTCGCGGTCGCGCCACCGGGACGTGTACGCGTACGCCACGCCCTCGTCGCGGACCGCGGCCGCGACGGCCTGCGTCGTGGCGTCGTCGGCCAGCGCCACGCACACCTGCGTGTACACCACGTCGTTCACGACCTCGACGCCCTCGATGCCCGCGAGCCCCTCCGCCAGGTCCGCCGCCGCGTCCGCGAGATGCCCCACGAGGTCCGCGACCCCCTGCCGGCCGAGCCACGCGAGCGTCGCCCACACCGGCACGCCGCGCGACCGCCGGGACATCTCCGGGACCGTCTCGTGCGGGTCGCCCGTCTCCGCCGCGACGAGGTAGCTCGCGCGGATGCCCAGGGCGGTGCGCGCCGCGACGGGGTCCGCGACGATCGCGACGCCGCTGTCGTACGGCACGTTGAGCGTCTTGTGCGCGTCCGTCGCCCACGAGTCCGCCGTCTCGTACCCGTGCGTGAGGTGCGCGAGCTTCGGGGACGCCGCCGCCCACAGCCCGAACGCGCCGTCGACGTGCACCCACGCGCCCGCCTCGTGCGCGACCGCGACCGCCGCCCCGACGTCGTCGAACGCACCCGAGTGCACGTTGCCCGCCTGCAGGCACACGATCGCGGGGCCGTCGCCGTCGGCGAGCGCGTCGGCCAGCGCGTCGACGACGATCCGACCCTGGTCGTCGGCGGGGACGAGCCGCGCCGCCCCCAGCCCGAGGTACCGGGCGGCCAGGTCCACGGACCCGTGGCGCTCCGCACCCGCGACCAGCCGGACCGCCGGGGCGCCGGCGAGGCCGTCACGGTTGACGTCCCACCCGACGGCCCGCAGCACGTGCTCGCGCGCGGCCGCGAGCCCCACGAGGTTGGCGGTCGTCGCGCCCGTGACGAAGCCGACGGCCGACCGCGCGGGCAGCCCCAGGACGTCGAGCAGCCACTCGCCCGCGAGGTCCTCGACCGCGGTCAGGCTCGGGCTCGACTGCCGCATCCCGCCGTTCTGGTCCCACGCGCTCGTGAGCCAGTCGGCCGCGAGCGCCACCGGGTACGTCCCGCCGATCACCCAGCCGTAGAACCGGGGCGACTGGCTGGCCAGCAGGCCCGGCTCCACCGCGTCCGCGAGCCGGTCGAGCACCCCGCGCGGGTCCTGCGTCGACTCCGGCAGGCTGCGGCCCAGCGCGTCCTTGACCTCGTCGACGGTCGCCGCGGGCGGGATGGGTCGCTCGGGGACCTGGTCGAGCCACTCGGCGGCGCGGTGCCGGGCGGCGTCCAGCAGGTCGCGGTAGTCGTCCACCGGGCTCATCGCCGGACCCCCGTCCGTCGGGCGCGCGCCGCGCGCCGGGCTGCGTCGGGCGTCGTCGCCCGCCGGACCGCTCGTCTCGGAGTGTTCTCCCGCGCCGGGGTGCCGTCAACGGCCGCCGGACGCGACGGTGCGGGGCCGGGCGCGTCGGCCCGACCCCGCACCGGGTCGCTCACTGGCGGGGCAGCGCCCCCGGCAGCGGCGGCACGACCGGGGGCAGCGACCGCTGCGGCGCAGCGCGGCGGTCCTGCGGCGCCGGGTCGGCGAACGGCTGCACGTCACCCGTGCACACCGTGCCCTCGGCGGGCAGCGTGCCGTCGAGCAGGTACGCGTCCACCGCGTCCGTGACGCACGCGGACGTCCCGTACGCCGTGTGGCCCCAGCTGTCGCTCGAGAGCAGGCGGCTGCTGCCCAGCACCGCGTCGGCCGCGACGGCCCCGTCGTAGTTCGTCGCCGGGTCCCAGTAGTTGCCGACGACGAGCACCGGGTGCGCGCTGCTGCGGCTGAACGGCCCCGTGTACGCGTCCTCGTCGCGGACCGTCCAGGTCGACGACGCGCACGGCGCCGACGCCCACGTCCACGGCGGCCCGAAGCCGGGCGCGTTGCCGTCGGCACGCTGCGCGGCCTTCGGCCACGACGACGCCTTCGCGGGGTTGAGCCCGTCCGTGCACAGCACCGACTGGAACGCGTCCGCGCCGTTGGGGTACGGGAAGCCGAACCCCAGCTCCTGGCGCCGCTGCTGCGCCTGGGCCGCCGCCGCCTGCTCCGCGGCGCTCGTCGACCGGAACCGCTCGACGAGCCCGGCCTGTGCGGCGGCGTGATCCGCGGCCCGTGCCGGGTCGCCCGCCGTGTCGAGCAGCGTCGCGACGAGCGTGAGGTCGGAGTCGACCCAGGTGTAGCCGTCGGGGCCGTACAGGTCGCCCAGCAGGAACGACGTGAGGATCGGGTACGTGATCGTGATCAGCAGCTCGCCCGTCTCCGGGTCCACGAGGTCGACGGGCGTCTGCTTCAGCTCGTCCACCACACGCTCGTACGTCGCGACCGGGTCGCCGAACGACGCGAACGTGCAGCGCTCCGGCCCGGCCTCGCCGCACCGCACGAGCACCTCCTGCAGCGCCTTCCACGCGCCCTCGCCGGAGCGCAGCCGCTCCGTCTGCGGGACCGACGCGGTCGCCTTCGTGCCGGCCCACGCCACGGGGTCCAGCACGCCGTCGATGACGAGCGAGCGCACCCGGTCCGGGAAGAGGTTGGCGTACACGCTGCCCAGGTACGAGCCGTACGAGAAGCCGAGGTACGTGAGCTGCCGGTCCCCGAAGGTGCGCCGCAGGACGTCCATGTCCCGTGCCACCTCCGCGGTCGACATCGAGCCCGACAGCGGCTTGCCCGTCGTCGAGCACGCCTTGCCGAACGCCTCCGACGACGCGACGTACGCCGAGGTCTCCGCGTAGTCGACCGGGAACGGCACGTTCATCCCGCTCAGCGCCGCGGCCTGCTGGCCGACGTCCTTGAAGCACTGCACGTTGCTGCTGTAGTTCGTCCCCCGCGGGTCGACGCCCACGACGTCGAACCGCGCCAGGATCTCCGGGTCGAGGAACTGCGGCGCCGCCGCGGCGATCTCCACGCCCGACCCGCCGGGGCCGCCGGGGTTGAGGAACAGCGTGCCGATCCGGCGCGCCGGGTCGGTCGCGGGAACACGGAGCACGGCGACGTCCGTCGTGGCGCCGCGCGGCTGGTCGTAGTCGAGCGGCAGCGTCGCCACCCCGCACTGCGCCGTGCCGCCGAACAGCGGGCTGCAGTCGAACCAGCCGAGGTCGGGCACCTTCACCCGGTCGACGCGGGCGGCCTCGGCCCGGGACGTGACATCGCTCCCGCCCGACGGCGCGCCGACGGCGTGCGGTGCGACGACGGCGGTGAGCGTGAGTGCGGCGAGCGCCGCGGCCAGTGAGCGGACAGGTCTGCGCAACGGCATGGATCCCCCTTGCGGCGAGCCGTCGGACGCCCCCTGCGACCTGTGCGACCGGCCCGCCGCGCCTCACCCTGCCCGGTATGTCCGACACGCGACAAGGTCCGCCGCGCGAGCCCGGCGCGACCTTCACCGAACGTCCGCATCCCGTCCTGGCTGCCGTCGCGCGACCGCCGAGGCCGTCGCGGCGTCCCGTCTCGCCCGCCGCGGCCGGCGCTGCGGCGGGCGAGACGGTGCGCGCGGAGCACGGGCGCGGCACACTCGGCGGATGGACGTGATGACCTGGGTCGACGGGTACGAGCGGGCGTGGCGCGGCAACGACGTCGCCGGTCTCGACCGGCTGTTCAGGCCCGACGTCGTCTACCTGCGTTCCGCCTACGACGACGGGCTGCACGGCGTGGAGGAGGTCCGCGCGTTCTGGCCCGACGACACGCCGTTCACGATGCACGCGTCACCCGTCGCGGTGCAGGGCGACACCGCGGTGGTCCGGGTCGAGGTCCGCTACGGCGGTGACGAGCCGCACGAGTACCGCGACCTGTGGATCCTGCGGTTCGCCGAGGACGGCCGCGTCCGCCACTTCGAGGAGTGGGCGCACTGGCCGGGCATGCCCGGCTGGAACCCCGCGCAGGAGCAGTCGCAGGTCTGACGCCGGCTCAGGTGCCGGGGTGCTCCCCCGGGGCGGGCCGCGGGGGCCGGTCACGCTCGGCGGCCGCCGCGGCCCGCCACGCGGCCGGCACGAGAGACGCACCCACCACGAGCAGCACGACCCACGCCACGGCGAGCACCAGGACCCCCGCACCCGCGCCGACGAGCATCCCGACGCCGCCACCGACCGTGTGCCCGAGCAGCCCCAGCCCTCCGACCACCACGACCACGGCCACGGCCCACACGGCGACCTCGAGCAGCCCGTTCACCAGCCCGCGCGCGAGCTCGCGCCCGATCCCGGTGCTCGCGCCGGTCGGCGGGGTCGCGGGGGAGCGGGGCGTGGGGTCGGTCTGCATGGACCGGGACGCTACCCGCCGGCCCGCCGGGCGCGTCGCTACGATCGCGGCAGAGGCGGTCCGGTCCGCCGCGTGACGCGATCGCCGGCCGCCCGGGAAGGCAGGCGGCGATGACCGCGCACGGCGTCCCGCAACCGGGCCCGCACCGCATGGTGCCGCTGCGCGGCCACCCCCTCGTCGTCGGGGTCGTGCCGCACCAGCCCGCGCTCGTCGCGCTGACCGCCGCCGCGTGGGCCCGCGACGCGGGGTCGTCCGCCCTGTACCTCGCCCACGTCGACGAGTCCCGCTACACGCGCACCGAGCACGCCGACGGCACCGTCGACCACGCACCCGTCGACCCCGACGGCGGCGACGACGACTGGCGCGAACGGCAGGCGCACCTCGAGGCGACGCTCGTCCGCGTCCTGGCCGACCAGGGCGTGCCGTGGCACCTGCGGTACCTCGCGGGCCGCCCGGACCGCGCCCTGACGCACCTCGCGCGAGCGGTCGACGCTGCCGGGTTCGTCGTCGGGACGCGGGGGCCCGGGGTCGGGTCGCACGTGCGCGAGGTCCTCGCGGGGTCGCTCGCCGCGCGCCTGACGCACCACCAGCACCGTCCGGTCCTCGTCGTGCCGCTCCGGGTGGTCGACTGGACGACCGACCCGTGGAGGTGAGCTGACCGGACCGGCGCCGGTGCCGGTCGGGCGTCAGGCGTGCGCCGCGGGAGGGAACACCAGGACGGAGCGGACCAGCTGCGCCGCCCAGGGGTCCGGGAGCACGCCGGTGCGCAGCAGGAGCTCGACGAGGGCGTCGGACTCGACGGGGTCCGGCTCGCCGCGACGCAGAGCGTGCACCGCCTCCGCGAGGGCGGTGCGCTCGAGCGCGTAGAGGCGGTCGTGCAGCGCCGCGTGCGGGGCACGGGGCCTGCGCAGCAGCGCCTCGGCGGCGTCACGTGCGGACGGTACGGCCGCGCCGACCCACAACCGGGCGTCCGTCGCGATCGTCTCCTCGGCACGCGCGACGACCTCCTCGACGACGGACGTGGCCGGCGTCGTGCGGGAGAACGCGAGCGGCGCGGCGAGACGACGAAGCCGCTCCCACGGCACCGGCACCCGCACCCCCGACCGCAGCGCTGCGGCCGCGCCCGGCCCGAACAGGCAGTCGAGGTCGTCCCACGCCTGCAGCGCGGAGTCCGGTGTGTGGATCATGGAGAACGACTTGTTGGCCAGACCGACCCGGGACCTCAGGTGCCCCTGGTCACGGTCACCCCACGCAGAGGGGCCCTTGGCGCTCGCGAGCAGGTGGTCGGCGCCCTCCTCGCGGTGCGAGAGCAGGAGCTTGAGCGACGGACCCAGCGCGTAGATCTCCCTGCCGAGCCAGGTGCCGTCGACCCGCCCCGGGGCCGTGCTGCCGAGGTTGTGCGCGTACAGCCGGGCGACCTCGGGCGCGCGCACGAACGACAGGCTCGCGGCGTCGACCTCGAAGCCCAGCTCGTCCAGGGCGTCCAGCAGATGGGTCGCAGCGTCGATCCGGAGCGCGTCGGGCGTGAGGCAGGCGAGCGCCCAGCGCGTTCCTCCGCGCTCGGCGCGCGGGTCGATGCTCATGACGGCGCCCCGGCGGTCGCGACCGCCCGCAGCCGTCGGCGCAGTTCGTCGGCGCACGGCGCGGCGTGCCCGAACCAGCTCAGGCGGACGGCGCGCGCCTTGTGCGGACCCTGGCCCCGTCCGACGTGGAGCCCGGTGCCGGCGAGCCGGGCCTGCAGGTGCCGGGCGTCGAGCGCGTCGTACACCGCCACGGGCCCCGGCGGGGCGTCGCCCGGGAACAGGGGCGGCAGCGCGGCCGCCTCGTGCAGGACCGCGTGGGCCTGCGCCCGCTGCGCCAGGTGGCGGGCGTGGCCGCGGCGCACGACCGCGGTCAGGTGTGCCTCGACCCCCGCGAGGACCGGGATGCTGGGGGTGAGGAACACGTCGGCCGTGGCAGCGGTCGCCGCCTCGACCAGGCGGGCCCACGAGGTGGCGTAGGAGCCGCCGTCGGCGACCACGCGGTCCAGCGCGCGGCTGCCGGCGAGGCAGAAGGAGGCACCGGGCAGCGAGCCGAGCCCCTTGCTCGAGCCGCACACGGCGATGTCGACGCCCCACGCGTCGAGCTCGACCTCGAGCTCGCCCGCCGACGACACGGCGTCGAGGAGCACCAGCGCGCGCGGGTCGGCGTCGCGCACGGCCGCGCTCACGGCTCGGGCGTCGTTGCGCACGCCCGTGGACGTCTCGTGGTGCACGGCCGCGACGAGCGCTGCGCCCCGCGACGCCCGTCCCACCGCGTCGAGCGCCGTCTCGGTCGGGACGCCCCACGGCACGTGGACTGCCCGCAGCTCACGCCCCAGCGCGGTCACGACCCGCACGATCCGGTCACCGAACTGCCCGTTCGAGACGACCGCGACCGTCTCGCCGGGACGGGTCGTGGCCCGCACGGCCGACTCGATCGCCGCGGTCGCGGTCCCCGTCTGCGTGAGCACCAGGTGTCGTGGTGCGCCGGTCACCTCGGCGAGCGCGTCGTGCAGCCGCCGCAGGAGCGCGTCCAGCTCGCGCCCGCCGGAGGGGAGGTCCGCCGCCGCCCGCATCGCGCTCCAGACGGGGTCGGCCACCGGGTTCGGTGCGGGCGTGAACAGGAGTCGCTCCGCGGCCGGGCCGCACGCGTGCCCGCTCACTGGTCCGCCGGCTCCACGGAGAGCGTGTAGTGCGCGTCGGCCCAGCGGAACGTCGACGGGTCGGCGAGCGCGTGCGTCACCTCGTCGACGAGCGCGGCGACGGCGTCCGCCCCGACCTCGCGGTAGATGGTCTCCTGGAACTGCCGCACGTAGGCGACGCTCTCCCAGGACAGCGCCAGCGCGAACTTGGAGCACAGCCCGAGCAGCGCGATCTCCTCGGGGGAGCGTGCGCGGGACGCGCGCGACTTGTAGCGTGCCGCCACACCATGGAGGTCGGGATCGGAACCCTCGACCGCGAGGGCGTGCACCTCGGCCGTGAGCCACGTCTCGTCGTCGATCTTGTCGAGCTCGCGAGCGCACTGGTCGAAGTAGCGGTCGAACGTCCCGCTGCGCGCCAGGTGCAGGTCCACCAGGTACTCGAGCATGGTGTGGGCGAACCCGCGGACCGAGTCGTTGGGCTCGGCGGTGTCGCGGAGCCCGAGCGCGTGCGCCTCGGCGAAGAACTGCCAGTAGCGCCGGGTGGCGGGTCGCATCGAGCGGTACGCCCAGCCGCGTCGCACCCGCTCCTGCTGGTACTCGGCACCGAAGTGCACGTACCAGTCGGCGAGCATGTGCGCCTGGATGAGGCGCATCTTCTCTCCCTCGGCCCTCCACGCCTTCGTGTAGGCCCAGTCGTGGCAGTTGACGAAGTCCGGCAGCATCAGCGTCGCCAGGCGGCCGTCGAAGATCTCCTCCTCGGTGAAGGCGCCCGAGTCCCGGGTGAGGATCGCGTGACCGATCAGATACACGTGCACTTCCTCTCCGACCGCGGCGCGTCGCCGTGGCCTGCGTGTGGCGGCGTCAGACGGGGTGACGTGAGATCCGGGAGCGGCGTGCGGCGATCGCGTCGCGGGTGCGCGCCTTGACCGCGGCCAGGTGCCCGAGGTCGGGCAGTGCGGCGGGGTCGACCAGGCCGAGCCGCGCCAGGTCGCTGTAGTGCACGACGCCGCGGTCGACGCCCGCGGCCACGGCGGTCTCCACGAGCGTGGGCGTGAGGTAGCCGGCCAGGTCGACCGTGCCGTCGACCGCGTGCACGGCCGCCGTGACGTGCGCGAGCAGGCGGGCGAGGCCGGGGACCGACCCCTCGCGCAGCGCAGGTCCGCGGCGCCGCGCGGCGAGCAGGCTCGTGAGGTCGTTCGAGCCGACGACGAAGCGCCGGCAGCCGGCGTCGACGAGGTCGGCGACGTCGACGGCTGCGGCCGGTGTCTCGACCATCGTGCCCACGACCACGTCCGGCCCGACGACGGACCGCACGCGCTCGCGGAACCAGACGTACTCGTCGGCCGAGGTCACGAAGGGCGCGACGACCTCGAGGTTCGGGTGGCGCTCCCGTACGCGGCGGACGGCGCGGAGCTCGGCGTCGAGGCTCGCGGGGAAGGCCATGTGACGTCGGACGCCGCGGAGGCCGAGCAGGTCGTCCCCGTCCTCGTCGTCCTCGTGCTCGACGCCCTCCAGCACGTTCGCCTCGGCCTGCGTGACCTCGAGCGTGCGGTACGCGACGCTCGCCTCCGTCGCGGCGCACACCGAGGACAGGTAGCGCTCGAGCTCGGCGCCCGCCGTCTCCTCGGTCGGGTAGCGCAGGATCCCGCGGAAGACGTACTCGCCTCGCACGAGCCCGACGCCGGCGAACCGCTCGAGCAGCGCGCGTGACGGTGCCTCGCCGCTGAGCGCGAGGGCGATCGGCAGGCCGGACATCTGCACGGTGGTCATCCTTCGTGGGCCAGGGTGCCGTCGCGGCGCACCCGCGTGACGAGCCGGGCGAAGACGAGGATCGCGGCGCCGAGCCACGCGGCGCCCACGGCGGCCTCGAGCCCGACCCGCCCGAGGTCGAGCGCGCCGGTGGTGACGAGCGTGCGGACGGCGGCGAGGCCGTGCGTCATGGGGAGCGCGTTCGCGGCGACCGAGAGACCGTCGGGCCAGAAGGCGACCGGCACGTTGACCCCGGCGAAGAGCATCAGCGTGAGCATCGCGAGGTTCGCGACGACGGAGCGCAGATGGGGGCGGGCGAGGACGACCGCGCCGAGCAGGAGGCCGAACCAGAACACCGACAGGAGGCTGACGAGGAGCACGGGGACCGCGACGAGGACGGTCGTCGGTCGGACCGGGAGGCCGAACACGGCCGGCGCGACGAGCAGGCTGAGCGTCGCGAGCACGAGACCCTCCAGCACCCACTGGGCGCTGCGCCCGGCGAACACGACGAACGGCGACGAGGGTGAGGCCACGAGCAGCGGCAGGGTGCCGAGGCGGCGCTCCCACACCGTCGACGCGACGACGAAGAGCACGGTGGACGCGCCGACGAGGACCGAGTGGCCGACGACGAGGTACTCGACCTTGCCCTCGCCGACCACCAGGCCGATGCTCGCGAAGAACACGACCTGGCACAGGACGCGCAGGAGCCAGCCGAAGACCCAGGTGCGGACGTCGTGGATCGCCCGCGCGTCGGCGAGGCCGATCAGGAACGACCACCGCAGGGTGTGCAGGAGGGTCATGCGAACGTCAGCCTCCCGTGCCGGCGTCCGGAGAGCAGCACCCGCTCGACCAGGAGGTACCCCGCGCCCGCGGTGACGACGGACAGCAGGCCGAGGTAGACGATCGGCGCCCAGGAGTCGTCCGCCGTCGTGGCGGTGACGCTCGCCCGCAGCGCGTCGGCGCTCCAGCGCAGGAAGACGACGCGGGAGACCGGCTCGACCCACGCGGGCAGCAGCGCGACGGGGACGACGACGCCGCTCAGCACGAAGAGGGGGTACGGCAGCGCGTTCTGGTAGGTGCGGGCGGACCGGACGGCGACGAACAGCGCGGCGGCGAGGAGCGACGTGGCCGCGGTGGCCGCCGTCGTGCCCAGCGTCGCGGCCGCGAACCGGACCGGGTCGTGCACGGTGACGACGACGCCGAACACGAGCCGGGCGGTGGCCAGGCACTCGACGAACGCGACCAGGCTCACCGCGGTGACGGTCAGCACGCGGCCGACGAGGACCCAGGCGAACGGTGCCGGGGTCGCGGTCGCCGCTTCGAGCACGCCGGTCTCGCGGTCGGTCGTGACGATCTCGCCACCCACGAACAGGCCCATCTGGACGAGTGCCATGAGCACGGGGGCGAGGACGACCATCGCCATGAGGCCGGTGCGGCCGCTGTCGGCGAAGACCGACAGGATCGCGACGGTGACGAACGGCGAGGTGAACAGCAGGAGCAGCGTCTCGGGGTTGCGGCGGACGAGCAGGCCCTGGAGCCGCGCCCCCGCCCAGACGCTACCCAGCACGGGTCGCCGCCTTCTGTGAGAGCTGGAGGTAGACCTCGTGGATCTGCGGCGGCCGGATCCCCGCCGGGGTCACTCCCTCGCGCCCGAGCCGGGTGATCACGTCCTCGGCTGCTGCGCGGTCGCTCGTCACGATCGTGGCACCCGCACGGCCCGCGGTGACCCGGACGATGCGCGGGTCGGCCTCGAGGTGCGCAGCGAGCCCCGGGGGCAGCGGGCCGCTCTCGACGAAGCAGGCGTCGCCGACGGCGTCCGCGAACCGCTCGACGGGTGACGAGTGCAGGACGCGGCCTGCGTCGATGAACGTGAGCTCGTCGCACACGGCCTCGGCCTCGGCGAGGTCGTGCGTCGTGAGCAGGATGGTCTTGCCCTCGGCGCGCAGGTCGCGCACGAAGTCGCGGAACTCGAGCGCGGCGACGGGATCCATCCCGTTGGTCGGCTCGTCGAGGAGCAGCACGGGCGGGTCGGCGACGAGGCCGCGCGCGAGGTGGACGCGCTGCTTCATCCCGCGGGAGAAGCGTTCGACCGGCTCGTCCTCGCGCCCCTCGAGGCCGAACCGGACCAGGAGCGACGCGGTGCGGTCGCGGAGTCGTGCGCCCCGCAGGCCGTGCAGCGACCCCCAGTAGGAGACGTTCTGCCGTGCGCTGAGGCGGCCGTAGAGGCCCCGGTCGCCGCCGAACACGATCGAGACGCGCTGCCGCACCCGACGTGTCTCGCGCACGACGTCGAACCCGGCGACGGTTGCCGTGCCGCTGGTCGGGAGCAGCACGGTCGACAGGATCCGGCACAGGGTCGTCTTGCCGGCACCGTTGCGGCCGAGGAGCCCGTGGACGGTGCCGGCACCGATCGTGAGGTCGAGCGGGTGGAGCGCGAGGACGGCGCTGCCGTCACGGCTCCGGTAGGTCCGCTCGAGAGCATCGGTCCTGATCATGGCGTCGGGCACCCGGCGGACCTTAGCACCGGCAACGCGTCCGAGTCATTCGCTGCGCAGACTTGACTGACTGCCATCCATGACTATGGTTCGACGTCTTGAATGTCCGTTTACCGGAGGGTGCTCTGCATGCCGTCCCCCGTGCTGACCTCTGTCGACGTCCGTCCGCTCACCGACCCCTTCGCCGCCGCGCTGCGCACCGTCATCACGCGCGACGGCATCCCCGCCGACCCCGCGCTGGTCGACGCCGTGACGCGCGCGGTCGTCGAGGACGGGTTCACCTCGCCCGAGGCGCGGCGGATCCTGCGCACCAGCGGCGTGCGCGACGGATGGAACCAGCGCTTCGCCGAGGTTCGCTCCCGGCAGGTCGCGGCCTGGGTGGCGCCCGCCCTCGCCGGGCACCGGCGCGTCGTCGACCTGCTCGCGGGGGACTGCCGCGTCACCCGCGAGCTCGCCGCGCGTCTCGACGACGCCGAGCTGCTCGCGGTCGAGTGGCCCGAGCACTACGACGACGTCGTGGCCGACCCGTCGTTCCGGTTCGTGCCCTGGGACGGTGGGACGCCGCCGTCCGCCGACGCGGTGCTGCTCGGCGCCGTGCTGCACCACGAGAACGACCCGGCCCCCCTCGTGGCGGCCGCCGTCGCCACGGGCGCCCGGACGTTCGTCGTCGTGGAGAACTGCGTCGACGACACGTGGTCGTCCGACCTGCACCTCGCGCTGGACCTGTTCTTCAACCAGACGCTCAACGAGTTCGGCAGCGACTGCGTGCGCCAGCACCGCACGCGCGACGAGTGGGTGGAGTACCTCGAGCCGTTCGGGCGACTGCGCCACTTCGACGAGCTCCACGACGTCGCGGGGCTGCCGTTCCCGTACCAGCTGATGGTGTTCACCCGTGACTGACGCCTGGCTGGGGCTCGTCTCGAGCGGCGAGTCCGTCCCCCGTGCGGTCGCCGCGCACCTGGCCGAGACCACGATCGTCCGCTCGGAGTACCTGTACCGCGCGGCGGGTGCGGCCCCGCAGACGCCCCGCGGTGCGCAGGCCGTCCGGACGCACCTGCGGCGCGCGGCGGCCCAGGTGCCCGGGCCCCTGTGGTACCGGACGAGCGACTTCGAGGAGCGCGAGATCGCGACGCTCGACGGGCACGGCCCGGTGGAGCTCGTCGAGAACCCGATCCTGAGCCGGCGCGGGGCACGGCGCGCGCTCGCGTTCCCCGACGAGTACCTGGCCGAGCTGGTGACCGTCGACGCGCTCTCCGACGAGCTGCCCGACCTCCGGGTCCTCGTGTCGTACGTCGGTGACGCCGACGAGTTCCGGCGCCTGCGCGACCTCGCCGCACAGGCCGGCGTCATCCGTCCGACGGGCTGCATGATCGAGACCCCGGCCGCGCTGGAGTCCGCCCACGAGATCGTGTCGCTCGGGGCCGAGCGGCTCGTCGTCGGGCTGCAGGACCTCGCGATGAACTTCCTCGGGGCGCACCGGGGGAGCGTCGCGCACGACCGCACGCACCCCGGCCTCATGCGCCGCGTGCACGACCTGCTCGCCTCGAGCCCTGTCCCCGTCGTGGTCGCCAACCCGGCCTCGCCGCGGCATGCCGCGGAGCTGCGCGACGCCGGAGCCGCGCGCGTCGCCGTGACGTACGCCGACCTCGCCCACGGGTACGGCGTCCCCGCGGACGCGCTGGTCGACCGGCACCTGGTGCGCCAGCTGTCGTCGCGGACGTCCGCCGAGCTCTCCCGACTGGCCACGGCCCGTGCTCGCTGAGTTCGTGCGCCGGCACCTGCGCTCGCTGGAGCCGGTCGCAGGCCCGGGCGACGCCGCCCGCGCCGCGCGGGTCGACTACCTGCTCGCGGTCGCGGACCGCACGGGGCCGACCGAGCTGCTGTCGGCGTACGAGAGCATCGTCCACGACCGGGCGGCGGCGCACGCGGGGCTCGACGGCGTCGCGTCGGGGTACGCGTCCATGGCAGAGCTGTGGGACGACGTCGCCCGGCAGGAGGTCGGCACGAGCGACCGGATCCTGTGGGACAGCTACCTCAACGGGCACCGGGTGCGCGTCGAGAGGGCGCTCGCGTCAGCCACCGGTGCGGACACCCTCCTGCTGACGGTCAGCGGCATGTCGGCGATCGACGCGGTGCTCACGTCGGCCCTGGTCCCGGCGGGCGCGACGGTGGCGGTGAGCGACGGTGCGTACTTCGAGTCGGCGACCTACCTCGACGCGCAGCGTCGCGCCGGACGGGTGAGCGTCGCGACGTTCGACCCGACGTCGACCGCCTCGGTGGGACGTGCGCTCGCGCGCGCGGACGTGCTGCTGCTCGAACCGGCCGACAACGCGTTCCCGGTCCGCGAGCTCGACCTGGCCGCGACCGCCGCGGTCGTGCGGCGCGTGCGCCCCGACGTGCTGGTCGTCGTCGACACCTCCCTGTTCGGGCCGGCGATCCCGCTGTCGCGTCTCACCGGGCTCTTCGACCGGGTGGTCGCGGTGCAGAGCGGCAGCAAGTACCTGACGACCCGGGTGAGCGCGGGCGTCGTCGCGGCCGACGCGCAGCTGGGACCCGTGCTGCGCGAGCGCGTGCGGCAGACCGGCATCGGGCTGCCGGAGGCCGCCGTCCGGCTGCTCGTGCCCGGCGAGCTCGCGTCCGCACGCGAGCGGTTCGACGTGCAGGCGCGCGGCGCTCAGGTGCTGGCCCGAGCGGTGGACCCCCGCGACTGGGTCTCGTGCCGCCAGCCGCAGGTCCGCCTCGGCGACGAGGTCGTCCGCGCTCCCGTGCTCTTCCTGGAGCCGGCCCCGCACACCACGCCCCACGTCGCCGCGATCACGGACCGATGGGTCCGGCTCGCGGCGGACGACGGGGGCGCGCTCCAGGTGCGTGCCGGGTTCGGCTGGGCGCTCACCACCTGTCGCGCGTACGGCGCGGACCAGCTCAACCGTCCCGAGGGGCGCAGCTACGTCCGCGTGTCCGTCGGCCTCGAGCCGGCAGCCGATCTCGTCCGCCTCGGCGAGCTGCTCGCGGCCACCACACACGACGTCCTGGAGAGGGCCGCATGACCTACCGACCGCTGCCGCTGCCGCGCGCCCTGCGAGACGGCGTCGAGACGACCACGGACCTGGCCCGCTCGCGCGTGAGCCTCGCCGTGGCGGTCCAGCACCTGTGGGAGACCGCCGAGCTGCTGAGCGGGGGGCTCCTGGCTGTCGCGCACTACGAGGGCAAGCTCGCCATGGGGTACCACCTCTTCGTGGTGACGGACGCCCTGCGGGCGCTCGAGCACCGGCTCGACGAGCTGGGGACGTCGAAGACGGTGCGCCGCCGCGAGCACCGCGCCCTCGTGGACGTCGCAGCCGTGCTCGCCACGCAGGACGGCGACGCCGTGCTGCGCGCGGTCTACCAGGTGCTGCTGCCCCGGGCCGTCGAGCTGCTGCGTGAGCTGCACGACGCGGGCGGACGCGTCGCCGACGCGCCGACGCACCGGCTGGTCCGTCTGCACCTGCCCGAGCTCGAGGAGGCGCGGGACTGGGGCCTCGACGCGACGGCGCTCCTGGACACCGGCGCCCCGGCCGCCGCGGTGCCGGACTCCGCGCACGACGGTGCCCGGACACGTCCGGTACGGGCACGTCGCGACGAACGGTTCGCCGTGTTCAGCGACACGCGCGACTACCGGGCCGACGCCGCGCACGACGCCGACGCCTCGCCGTACGAGCAGGACCGCCTCGAGCTCGTGCGCACCAACCGCGACGAGATCGACGCCATCGAGACGTTCGCGCTCGTCTACTACGACCTGCTCGACGGTGCACCCGTCGACATGCTGTGGGACCTCGCCCGCACCGCGTGGGACGAGGTGCGGCACTCGCTGCTCGGTCACCAGCTCCTGGAGCGGATCTCCGGTGACCCCTTCGCCTACCCCTGCAGCATGATCGGCATCGAGGTGCGCTCACGCCTGGGTGGCTGGGACGCCCTCGCGCAGATCAGCCTGTTCGGCGAGCTCAACATCATCGGACCGATGCGTGCGCTCGCGTACGCCGCACGCGCGCAGGGCGACGAGGTGACGGCGCGCGCGTTCGACTACATCTGCAGCGACGAGTCGCTGCACCTGCGCCGGATCAGGCGCTGGCTGAAGGAGCAGCACCCCCTCGGCGACCTCGACGAGATCGAGCGCTTCACCAAGCGCCGGGCCGGGGCCCTGCTCGAGGAGCTCGGCGTGATGGGCGAGGAGTACTTCGTCAACCTCTCCAGCGAGCAGATCTTCGAGCTGCTCGGTGAGTGAGCCGCCGGTCTTCCCGCTCGTCGGGTCGACCCCGGTGGTCGACCTGACCGGGCTGCTGCCGGACGCCCGGCGCGGCCGTCTGCTCGCCAAGTGCGAGCACCTCAACCCCACCGGGTCGATCAAGGACCGCCCCGTGCGTCGCATGCTGCGGGACCTGGGGCCCGCCGGGGCGACGCACACGCTGGTCGAGGCGACCGGCGGCAACACCGGCCTGTCGCTCGCGCTGATGGGCCGCGCGCTCGGGTACCGGGTCGTGCTGACGATGAGCTCGAAGATGGGCCCGGAGAAGGTGCGGATGCTGCGCGCCGCGGGCGCCGAGGTGGAGATCTGCCCGGTCGAGGCCGAGCCGGGCAGCGCCGAGCACTTCATCGAGCGTGCCCGGCGTCGGGGTCGGGCACCGGGGTGCCTGTACCTGAACCAGTTCGAGAACGCGTCCAACTGGCGTGCGCACCACGACGAGACCGGACCCGAGATCGTCGCCGACGTCGGCGGTCGGATCGACTCCTTCGTGTGCGCGGCCGGCACCAGCGGGACCCTCACCGGCGTCGCACGGTGGCTGCGCCGGTCCTCGCCCGGCACGCGCGTCGTCCTGGCCGACCCGCACGGCAGCGTGCTCGCGCCGGCCGTCGTCGGGCGGTCGGCGGTCGGCGAGCCGTACCTCGCGGAGGGCATCGGGGGCGACTTCGTGCCGCCGCTGTTCGACCCGTCGCTCGTCGACGAGTCGGTCGTCGTCACCGACGCGGACGCCCTGCGCTGGCAACGGCGGCTCGTGCGCGCGGGCCTGTTCGTCGGCAGCTCCTCGGGAGTGAACGTCGCTGCGGCGGCGGACCACCTGAGCCGTCAGCCGCCCGACGACGAGCGGGTCGTCGTGACGCTGCTGTGCGACAGCGGGGACCGCTACGTCTCCACCTGGCTCGACGACGCCTGGACCGCCGAGCACGTCATCGACCGACGCACCACCGACACGACAGGAGGCCGCCTGTGCAAGGCAGCAGCGCCGTGACCCCTCAGATCGCGGAGTACCTGGACGGCCTGGTGCACGAGCCACCGCACCTCGCCGCGGTCGGCGCGTGGATCGAGGAGAACGAGGAGCCCATCCACATCTCGCCGGCCCAGGGTGCGGCGCTGCGTGCGCTCGTCGCCGCGACGGGCGCGCGACGCGTGCTCGAGATCGGCACGCACGTCGGGTACTCGGCGCTGTGGATCGCCGAGGCGCTCGCTCCGGCCGGGGGACGTCTCGTCTCGCTGGAGGTCGACCCGCGTCGGGCGCAGACCGCGAGGACGCACCTCGCCGCGAGCCCGTGGGGGGCGGCCGTCACGGTCGTCACGTGCGACGCGCGCGACTGGCTCGCGACGAGCGACGACGAGTTCGACCTGGTGTTCCTCGACGCGGAGAAGATCCTCTACCTCGACCTGTTCCGTGCCGCC
The DNA here is from genome assembly GCF_000212695.1 of Cellulomonas fimi ATCC 484. Lineage (NCBI taxonomy): Bacteria > Bacillati > Actinomycetota > Actinomycetes > Micrococcales > Cellulomonadaceae > Cellulomonas > Cellulomonas fimi. The sequence continues at coordinate 345,287 of NC_015514.1, forward strand.
TGGGACCGGCTGCGCACCGGCGGGTCGCTCGTCGCCGACAACACGCTGCACAAGGGCCGCGTCGTCGCGCCGGTGAAGGACAGCACCCGGGCGATCGCCGCCCTCAACGTCCTCGCGACGTCCGGCTCCGTCGGCCACGGGACGGTCCTGCCGCTCGGCGACGGGCTGACGCTCGTCGTGAAGACGGCCGACACCCTCCCCTAGGACTTCGTCGCGGCCCGGACCTCGCGCACCCGAGGGCCGGCGCCGGCGGCTCGAGAGGTGGACGCGCAGCGGCCCCGCCGCACGCCGTCTCCGCCACGCCATGTCCCCGAGCACCCGGGAGGAGGTCACCATGCAGATCCAGTTCCGTCCGAAGGTCGTGAAGCGCGACACCAAGCGCAAGTGAGTCCGGGCCGGGGCGGTGCGCGGAGCACCGCCCCGGCTCCCCTCCGGAGGTGGATGATGACAAGCGCCGAGAGTCGGTACCTCGACGAGGCGACCGAGGCAGGGCTGGTGCGCGAGACGGGTTCGCGCAGGTGGGTCGCCGCCGCGCAGCACGACGCGATCCGTCGGCGCGACGTGACGTTCGTCGAGTACTGCGAGCGGCTCGAGGGGATCACCGACGACGAGCTGCGCGACCTCGAGGCGGCGTGGCGGTCGGTGGGGGCGCCGGACGCGGTCCTCGAGCTCCGTGCCCGTGCCGGGACGACGTTGCCCGCGCCGTGGGCGCCGTGGACGACGTACGTCACGGCCGGGCCGGCCGCGCTGGCCCGCTACGCCGAGCGCCGGCCCACCGACGGCGTCGAGCTGCGGGAGGCGGGCCCGCACGACCAGGCCGCCGTGGCCGAGCTCGTGCGCCGCGCCGTGGTGCGGGGGTACGGCGAGGGCGCCGACCTCGACGCGGTCGACCGCGCGGTCGACGAGGTCCTCGCGGGCCCCGACCGACGGTCCTGGGTGGCGGTGCGTGACGGCGAGGTCGTCGGGCAGGTCACGGTCTTCACCGACGACGACCCCGTGGGAGGCGTGGAGTACGACCACGTCCTGGACTCGTTCGTGGTGGACGGCGCCCCGGGCAGCGTCCTCGAGGACCTCGTGGCCCGGGCCGTCGCCGAGTGCGAGCGCCCGGTGCTCGCCTCCGTCGGCGCACCGACCCCGCAGGCTGCCGAGAGGATCTGCGCGTCGCTCGAGCGGAAGGGATGGGTGGCCGACCATGTCTACTGGGTCCGTGACGCCTGACGACCTGTTCCGGCTCCTCTCGGTGGATCCGGACGACGGCGTGTTCGCGCTGGTGCGGGCCGCGCGGCGGGTCAAGTGGAACTTCCCGGTGACCGTGATGTCGGTCCTCGCGGCGCACGGCACCGAGCTCTCCGACGGTGCCCTCGCCGAGGTCCGACGCAACCGCGAACGGGCCGACCGGTACCGGGCCGTGGCCGCCGCGCTCGACGGGACCATCGAGGTGAAGGGCTCGACGCTGGCCGCGGCGTACCCGCCGGGACTGACGCGGCACACCGGAGACCTCGACCTGGCTGCGCCCGACCCGGACCGCCTCTGGCACGCGGCCGGCGTCGTCGCGCGCAGGTCGGGAGCGCGCCCGCCCAAGGTCGCGATCACGGGGCCGGACGCGGCGGTCACCGTGTCGCTCGCGTGGCCCAGCGCCGAGGACCCGTGGCTCGTGAGCGACGACGGCGTCGAGCTCGTCACGACACCCTTCGTCGGTGGCGACGGGGTGCCCCTGCGGCCGGTGCCGGACGCCCACCCGGTCGTGCTGTCGCTGCTCGCCGTCCTCGAGGAGCGGTTCCAGCGGCCGTTCTGCGCCGCCGACGTGCTCGACCACGCCCTGGTGCTCGGGACGCTCACGAGCGACCTGAGGGCCGAGCTCACCGACGGTGCGATCCGGCTGCGCCTGGCACCGGAGCTGGTCGCGCTCACGGGCCTCGTCGAGGACTTCCGGCCGGGGCTGCCGTCGCCGACCGGCCTCGGGCGGCTCCACGACGCCGCGGAGGCGGAGCGTGAGCGCCGGCGGGTCGTGCCTGCTCCGCCGACGCTGCACCCGGGGGAGGGGTTCGAGGAGTTCCTGCACCGCGGGGGGACGTGGTGCGGCCTGCCGCTCGACGACGTCCCGGCGCCGGGCTTCCGCGTCGTCGAGGAGGGACACGGCGGTGTCGTCGTCGAGACGCCGGTCGGGGGCCTCCTGCTCGTGGCGGCGGCCGAGGTCGAGGAGAGCTCCGTCGACGAGGCCGTGGAGGCCCTCGCGCGGGCGAGGCTGGGAGCGGGTGACGGGAATCGAACCCGCGCTGTCAGCTTGGGAAGCTGAAGTTCTACCATTGAACTACACCCGCGTGACCGACCTGGGACGACGTCCGTGCTCGTCAGCGCCCTGGTGGGCCCGGTCGAGCGTCCGTCGCCGTCGTCGGCCCGGACAGCATACCGGTCCCGGCGTGCGCCGCGAAGTCGCGTCCCGCCGAACCCGCCCGGAGCGTCACCGGCGCGTGAGAAGGTCGGGCGCATGGCTGCCGTGCTGCGTCCGTACCACCCGAGCGACCTCGCGGCGATCTACCGCATCTGCCTGCTCACGGGCGCGGCGGGCGGCGACGCCACCGCGCTGTACCGCAACCCCGACCTGCTGGCGCACGTGTACGCCGGGCCGTACCCGGTCGCGGACCCCGGGCTGACGTTCGTCGTCGCGGACGAGACGGGCGTCGTCGGGTACGTCGTCGGGACGGCGGACACCGCGGCGTTCGACGCGTGGCTCGACGCGCACTGGTGGCCGACGCTGCGCGCCCAGCACCCGCTGCAGGTGGACCCGGGCGACGGGACCGAGGACCACGTGCTCGTCGAGCGCATCCACGCGTGGACGCACACACCGGACGAGCTGCTCGACCGCTACCCGGCCCACATGCACATCGACCTGCTGCCGCGCGCGCAGGGGCAGGGCTGGGGGCGCAGGCTCGTCGGGGCGTTGGGCGGTGCGCTGCGCGAGCGCGGCGTCGGCGGGCTGCACCTGGGGGTCGACGCGCGCAACACGAGCGCGATCGCGTTCTACGAGCGCGTCGGGTTCCGGCGTGCGCGCACGCACGACTGGGGCGCGACGCTCGTCCTCGACCTGTGAGCGACCGGCGCGCCCGTCAGCGGTAGGTGCGGAACCAGCCGAACACGTCCACGACCATGTCGACGTCCGAGGACCGGGCGTAGAACGTGACCTTGCCGTCGACGCCCAGGGTCAGGACCGACATGTTCGACTCGTCGCGCCCCGCGGCGAGGTTGATCGTCGCGATGTCGGGAAGCGTCGCCGGGACCGTCGTGGGGAAGGCGCGCACGTGGGTGGGCCACGTCGGGCCGACGCCCGCGATGTTCACGACCGCGGCGGTCGCCTGCGCGGGCACGGCGGCCGTCCCGCCGATCTTCACGTCGGTGGGCGTGAGCGCGCGCAGGCGGCCCGGGAAGCCGAGGGCCGCGCGGGTGTCCGCGACGCGCACGGGCTGCACGGGCACGAGCCCGTTGGTGCCGGTCGCGGTGTAGTAGCCGGCGAGGTCCGCGACCAGGTGCGTCGTCGAGCGGTTCACCCAGAACCGGACCCGGCCGTTCTCGCCGACCTTCACCGTCACGAGGTTCGACTGGTCACGCCCCGGGTACAGGTTGAGGTTCGACGTCGTCGGCCCGTTCCACGCCTCGCCGAGGTCGGGTGTCGGGACGACGCTCACGAACGTCCCGCCCTGCACGCCGGTGCCCGCGACGTTGAGGACCACGGCGGTCGCGTCGGCGGGGACGCCCTGCACGCCGGCGACGCGCAGGTCCACCCAGTGGCCGCCCGTGACCGCCCCGGCCGGGACGCCGCCCGTGCCCGACCGCGTGTCGAGCATGCGCGTCGGGGTCACCGGGACGTACCCGCTCGCACCACCGGGGCTGTAGTACCCGAACACGTCGACGACGAGGTTCGTCGTCGGGCCCTCGGGCATGAGCGCGATCGTGCGGCCCGCGCCGAGCTGTACCGTCGCGAGGTTCGGCTGGTCCACGCCCGGGACGACGTTGAGGTTGGCGACGCGCGGCGCGGGTCCGGAGCCGTCCGCCGCGGTCGGGAAGACGCGCACGTTGCCGACGCTGCCGTGCCCGGTCGACGCGAGGGACAGCACGACCGCGGTCGCGTCGGGCGGGAGGACCTCGTCCAGGGTGAGGACGAGCCGCTCGCCCGAGCGGCGCGCGCCGTACGTCGCGGGCTGCGACGGGTCGCGTGTGTCCGCGACGCGCACGGGGTCGATCGGCGTGTACCGGTCGCCGCCCGCGGCGACGGTGAACGGGACACGGACGGGCGCGGGCAGCGCCGCCAGGGCCGTGTCGCGCACGTCCGCGACGATCGCCGTGTAGTGGCGGCCGGGCACGAGGTCGGCGTTCGGGGTGAGCGCGACCGTGCGGGTGCCGGCCTCCCAGCGTGCCGTCGCGGCGACGGGTGAGCCGGTCGACGCGTCCACGAGCAGCACGCACGGGGTCGCCTTCTTCAGCGCGGTGCACGGCGTCGTGACGTCGGTGCTGCGCAGGTCGCGCGCGAACGACAGCCGCACCGTCGGCCGGACCGCGACGCCGGCGTCGTGCGGTGCCGGGGTGCTCGCCAGCAGCCAGCCCGGGCGGGCCGTCGGCGCCGCGAGCCGCGTCTGGCGCAGCGCGAGGACCCCGTTCTGGGCGAGCACGACGTCCGGGCTCGCGTCCGCGTCGAGGCGCGTGACCCGCAGCTGCCCGGGCCGGTCGTACACGACGGGGTCGATCGGGGTCAGGACGGGAGCGGAGAGCGTGCCGCCGGGCAGCTGGCGCAGCAGGCTGAGCGTCTGGTTGAAGGCGTCGGCCACGAGCACGTCGGTGCGGCCGTCGACGTCCATGTCGCCGAGCGTGACCGTCCCGCCGTCCTCACCGCCCACCGGGTACAGGGCCGTCGGCGCGAGCGCCCCGGTCGGCAGGACGCCGTCGACGCGGGCCCGGTTGCCGTTGACGCGCACGACGTCCGCGCGACCGTCGCCCGTCACGTCGCCCACGGCGACGGACGTCACGAGGGGGCCGCCCGCGAACGGCAGGGCGAGCGGCGCGGCGAGCAGGCCGTCCGTGCGCTGCGCGAGCACCGCGTGCGTCGTCACGACGTCGGGCCGGCCGTCGCCGGTCACGTCGCCGACAGCGAGGCGCGGCTCGGCGGCCGCCTCGGCGACGGCCGTGAAGCGGCCGCTCCCGTCGTTGCGGAACACCTGCACGCTGGGCCGGCTGGTGGACACCACGACGTCGAGCCGGCCGTCGGTGTCCCAGCTCGCGAGCTCGACGACCTGGCCCGCGAACGGCGCCCCGCCGAACGTGGTCGCGACCTGCGTCCACGGCGTCAGGCGGCCCGCGTCCTGCCGCAGCACGACGAACCCGGTCGACGTCGTCGCCACCGCGTCCGCGTCGCCGTCGCCGTCGACGTCGCCCGACGCCAGGCCGTCGCCCGTGAGCGTGATCCCCGTGAGCGGGACGTCGACGGGGGCCGCTAGGGTGCCGTCGCCGCGGCCCGCGTAGACGTACACGCCGCCCGCGGGCTCGACGGTGACGACGTCCGTGCGGCCGTCGCCCGTCACGTCCGCGGGGGTGAGCGCACCGACGTTCGTGCGGCGCGCGTCGGCCGGGGGCGTGAAGGAGGCCGAGAACAGCGGCTGGACCGACTCGGCGGTGACCGACAGCCGGTACTGCTGCGCGGCGGGGGCGGAGCCGTTCGCGTTGCGGACACCGACGCGCAGCGGTCCGGCGGACGGGACGGTGACGACGAGCTCCTCGGGGGCGTCCACCTTCGCCGCGTCGACCGTGCCGAGGACGAGCCCGGCCCCGTCCTGCACCTCGACGGCCAGGTCGAGCTCGGGCCCCACGGTCGGGGGAGTCGTGCCGACGGGCTCGACGCGCACCCGGTACTGCCCGGCGGAGGCGGCGGTGGTCGCGTGCCAGTCGACGTCGCCCTCGGGCGACAGGGTCCCGGTCGCGGTGCCGTCGGCCGTGGCGCGGGCCGTCGCGGGCGTGTCGTCGCTGCCGCCGGCGTCGCCCGGCGCGCGGTCCAGCGGGACGCCGACCGCGGCGCGCACCGCGGCGCCCGACGTCACCGCGGACGCGGCGTCGACCACCCCCGCGCCGTAGTACGGGTCCAGGCCACGCGGGCCGGCGTCGCGGGCGCTCGCCACGAGGCGACGCTCCACCTCGGTGGGGCTGAGGCCCGGCGAGGCCGCCAGCAGCAGCGCTGCGACCCCGCTCACCACGGGCGCGGCGAACGACGTGCCCGACCCGTACACGTACCCCGACGTCGTGCCCGCGCGCGGTCCGGCGATCAGCAGTCCGGGCGCGGCGAGCGTCACGCTGTCGCCCCAGGTCGACCAGCCGGCGAGCGCCCCGAGGTCGTCCGTCGCGGACACCGACAGCAGCCCGAGCACGTCGGGGGCGTAGGCGGCCGGGTACTGCGGCACCTGGGTGCCCTCGTTGCCCGCTGCCACGACCACGACGACGCCCGTCGCCACCGCGGAGCGGATCGCCTCGAGGAGCGCGGGCGACGGCTGCGGCCCGCCCAGCGACAGGTTGATCACGTCCGCGCCGTTGGCGACCGCCCACGTGATGCCCGCGGCGACCGTGGAGTCCGTCCCGGTGCCGTCGGCGGCGAGGACCCGCACGGGCAGGACCGTCGCGCCGTAGGCCGCACCGACCGCGCCCTTGCCGTTGTCGCCCGCCGCCGCGGCGACGCCCGCGACGAGCGTGCCGTGACCGTCCGGGTCCTGCGCGGGCAGCGTGCCGTCGACCAGGTCCGCACCCGGGAGCACCTTGCCGGTCAGGTCCTCGTGGTTCGCGTCCACGCCCGAGTCGAGCACCGCGACCACGACGCCCGCGCCCTGCGACACCTCCCACGCGCGCGGCAGGCGCGTCAGGTCGACGTACGGCCAGGTCAGCTCGAGCAGCGGGTCGTCGGTCCAGCCGAACGCGTGCCGGACGTGGTCCTCCTGCACGGCGCCGACCCCGGGCTCCTGCGCGAGGCGCGCGACGACGTCGGCCGCGTCCTCGTCCCCGACCGGCACCTCGACGAACGACGTGCCCGGCACCGGCGTTCCGCCCGACACCCCGGCCGCGCGCAACGCCTCGCGCTGCCCGGAGGCGGAGACGCCCGGCTCGAACCGGACGAGCACGTGGTCGGCGGGACGCGTCTCGGGCGCCGCGCCCGGACCGTCGTCCGCGCCCGGTGCGGTGTAGACCGGCAGCTCGTCGTCGCGCTCCGGGTCGGAGGGTGCGGGCGCGGCCTGCCCGGCCGGGACGGCCTGAGCGGCCGGGTGCGGCCGCGGCTCGCCGGCCACGCCGGCGGGCGGCTGCGGTGCTGTCGCGATCGCGTCGGCCGCGGTCGGCCCGCCACCCGCGGTGGGCACGCCCGAGGCGGCGACGGTGACCCCGAGCAGGGCGACGAGGGCCAGCGCGACGACGGAGCGGGTGGAGGCCATGTCTACGTCCCTGGGGGTTCCCCGGTCGTGGCCGGGGCCCGACGCGGCGGCGCCGTCGGCAGGTCCCCCGGACGTGCTGAGGGCGCCAGGCTACGGCGTCGTGCAGCGGCTCACGCCACCCGTTCGGGTGAGGACCGGACGGGTGGCGGGTGAACCTGGGCGTCGCCCGGTCAGCCGCCGACGGTGAGCGTGAACGCGCCCGTGCGCTCCTCGCCCGGCTCCAGGACGAAGACGCCCGTGCCCGCGACACCTGCGGCGTGCAGCGCGAACCCGTCGTTGACGTTCGTCACCGGCTCGACCGCGAAGTACGAGCGGCGCCGCGGAGCGTAGACGACGACGTGCGAGTAGACCGGGTCGGCGTGCAGGTCGACGGTCACGTCCGGCTCGTCGTAACGGACGCGGATCGGGGCACCCGGGTCCCAGCCGGTCAGCACGTCGTCGACGAACCGGGAGCCGAGCGGCCGGCCGTCGCGGAAGTCGGCGCGCGCGGGGATCGCCCCGGCCGGGCCGGTCGCCATCGCGTCGACGAGCGAGTAGCCGCTGCGCAGCGGCACCTGCAGGAGCGGGTTGCCGGGCGTCGCGGGCGGCGTCGCGCCGACCGGTGCGAGCGTGCGCTGCAGGTACGGGTGGTGGCCGAAGCCCGCGGGGAACGAGGACCGGTCCACGTTGCGCACGCTCGTGCCGACGGTGAGCCGCCCGCCCTCGACGGCGTACGTGATCCGGGCGAGGAAGCGCCACGGGAAGTTCACGCCGACCAGGTCGGACGTGTCGAGCTCCAGGACGACGCGCCCCTCGGTCCGCTCGACGACGTCCCACGCGGCGTACCGCACGGCCCCGTGGATCGCCGTCCCGTCGGCGCCGTTGCGCTGCAGCTGCCACGAGCGCCCGCCGAAGGCGAGCACGCCGTCGCGGATGCGGTTGGACCACGGCACCATCGGGAACGACGAGCACTTCTCCGGGTCGCCCAGGACGGTCGGGCGCGTCGGGCGCAGCAGGTCGCGCCACACGCCGTCCGAGGTGCGGATGCGGCCACCGCCGAGGGCCGCCCCGGTGCGCGGGAGCACGTCGAGCTCCCACGCACCGGAGCGCAGCGTCACGACGCGCTCGGGCGCGACCCCCGCGCCGGCAGGGGCCGCCGGCGCGGGCGTCTCGATCTCCTGGACCATCGTCATGACGTCAGCCGTCGGACCCGCGGGTCAGACGGTCACCTCGACGCGGACGGTCGAGCCGGCCGGGGCGTAGGGGACCGTGCGGCCGTCGACGGGCGCGCCGTCGACCGTGAGCGACGCACGCGCGCCCGGGGCGCCCGAGTTGGTCACCGTGATCTCGTACGTCGCGCCGCGGGCCACGCGGGTGACCGTGTACGAGGGGACGTCCGGACCGATCTGCGGGTCGACCACGAGGCCGTCGTAGTCGGGCCGCACGCCCAGCAGGTACTGGGACACCGCGACGAAGTTCCACGCCGCCGTTCCGGTGAGCCACGAGTTCTTCGCCTCGCCGGCGCGCACCGCCTCCTTGCCCGCGATCATCTGCGCGTACACGTACGGCTCGAGCTTGTGCGTGTCGGAGATGTCCTCGCGGTACGCGGGGGTGATCCGCTTGTAGTAGTCGAACGCCTGCGCACCGCGCCCCACGACCGTCTCGGCGATGATCACCCAGGGGTTGTTGTGGCAGAAGATGCCGCCGTTCTCCTTGTAGCCGGGCGGGTACGTGGAGACCTCGCCGAGCTCGATCTGGTACGTCGTGTACGCCGGGTACTGCAGCACCAGGCCGTGCGGCGTGCCGAGCATCTCGTTCACGGAGTCGAGCGCCTTGACGGCCGGCGCGTCCGCGTCGTCCGGGCCCTCGCCGACGCCGATGCCCGCCATGACGGCGAAGCCCTGCGGCTCGATCCAGATCTTGCCCTCGGGCTTGGCGTCCGTGCCGACCGGGTTGCCGTAGTAGTCGTAGGCACGCAGGAACCACTGGCCGTCCCAGCCGTGCTCGAGCACCGCGGCACGCACCTCGTCGACGTACTTGCGCGCCTCGGTGGCGACGTCCGCGAGGCCGCGACGCTCCGCGAGCGTGGCGTACTCCGCGCCGTAGAGCACGAACTGCGCCGCGATGAACACGGACTCCGCGACGCCGCCCGCCTGGTTCTCGGTCGTCTGGAACGACTCGCCCGGGGTCGTCGAGAAGCAGTTGAGGTTGAGGCAGTCGTTCCAGTCGGCACGGCCGATGAGCGGCAGGCCGTGCGGGCCGCGGTTCTGCACCGTGAACTGGAAGGAGCGCGTCAGGTGCTCGAACAGCGGGACCTCGGAGCCGGGCTCGTTGTCGAACGGCACGGGCTCGTCGAGGATGCCCCAGTCGCCGGACTCCTTGATGTACGCCGCCACGCCCGCGATGAGCCACAGCGGGTCGTCGTTGAAGCCCGAGCCGATGTCGTTGTTCCCGCGCTTCGTGAGCGGCTGGTACTGGTGGTACGCCGAGCCGTCCGCGAACTGCGTCGAGGCGATGTCGATGATCCGCTCGCGCGCGCGCTCCGGGATCAGGTGCACGAAGCCCAGGAGGTCCTGGTTGGAGTCGCGGAAGCCCATCCCGCGGCCGATGCCCGTCTCGAAGAACGACGCCGAGCGCGACATGTTGAACGTGACCATGCACTGGTACTGGTTCCAGATGTTGACCATCCGGTCGAGCTTCTCGTCGGTGCTCGACACCGAGTACGTCGAGAGCAGGTTCGTCCAGTAGGAGTTCAGCGCCTCCAGGGCGGCGTCGACCTGCTCGCTCGTCGCGAACCGGCCCAGCAGCGCGTGCGCGGGCGCCTTGTTGACGACCTGGTGGGCGTCGTCGGCCCACTTCTCCTCGTCGGGGTTCTCCAGGTAGCCCAGCACGTAGACGAGGTCGCGGGACTCGCCGGGCTGCAGCGTCACGGCGACGGAGTGCGAGCCGATCGGGTACCAGCCCGACGCGACCGAGTCCGCGGACTTCCCGGCGCGCGGGACGGACGCCTCGCCCAGCGAGTTGTACGCGCCCACGAACGTGTCGCGGTCCGTGTCGAAGCCGTCCGCGCGGGTGTTCACGCCGAACACGGCGTAGTGGTCGCGGCGCTCGCGGTACTCGGTCTTGTGGTAGATCGCCGAGCCGTGCGGGCCGTCCTGCTCGACCTCGACCTCGCCGATCGACAGGTTGCGCTGGTAGTTCGTCTGGTCGTCCTGCGCGTTCCACAGGCAGAACTCGACGAACGAGAACAGCGTCGCCGTCTTCGGGGCGTCGGACGTGTTGGTGACGGTGACCTTCTGCACCTCGGCGTTCTCGCCGAGCGGGACGAAGAAGAGCGTCTCGACCTTCAGGCCGTTGCGCTCGCCCGTGATGCGCGAGTAGCCGAGGCCGTGGCGCGCCTCGAAGTGGTCCAGGTCCGCCTTGACCGGCAGCCACGACGGGGTCCACACGTCGCCGCCGTCGTTGACGTACAGGTACCGGCCGCCCGCGTCCGCGGGGATGTTGTTGTAGCGGTAGCGCGTGAGCCGCCGCATCTTGGCGTCGCGGTAGAACGAGTAGCCGCCGGCCTGGTGGGAGAGCAGCGAGAAGAACTGCTCCGACCCGAGGTAGTTGATCCACGGGTAGGGGGTGTGAGGCGTCGTGATGACGTACTCGCGCGCCGCGTCGTCGAAATGGCCGTACCGCATCGGTGGTGCCCCTCGGGTGCTCGGGTTGTGTCGCGCCCGGCCCCCCGGTCGGCCGTCCGCGTCCGTGCGGGTCGGCGTCGAGGCTCTGACGCGGCTCATGGTCGGTGCGAGAGCGCTCCCACGCGCCTCACGAGAGGGATCATAGCCGCCGCGGGTCCCGACGAGAACGGGCGCAGGTCGCACGTCCGTGCGCACCCTCCGGCCGGGCGCCCCGGGCGGGCTGCGCGACGCTCGCACAGGGGTGTGGGAACGGTGTGGGAGGAGCGTGGACGGGCGTGGGCGGACGGCCCCGGACACCCGTCCGGGGCACTACCGTGGGCCCGTGCTGCTCTCCGACCGTGACATCAGGGCCGAGCTCGAGTCGGGCCGCGTCGGCCTCGACCCGTACGACCCGGCGATGCTCCAGCCGTCCAGCATCGACGTCCGGCTCGACCGGTTCTTCCGGCTGTTCGACAACCACAAGTACCCCGTGATCGACCCGTCGGCGGACCAGCCCGACCTCACGCGCCTCGTCGAGGTCTCGGGGGACGAGCCGTTCGTGCTGCACCCCGGGGAGTTCGTCCTCGGCTCGACGTTCGAGCAGGTGACGCTCCCCGACGACGTGGCCGCCCGCCTCGAGGGCAAGTCCTCCCTCGGCCGGCTCGGGCTGCTCACGCACTCCACGGCCGGGTTCATCGACCCGGGCTTCTCCGGGCACGTCACGCTCGAGCTGTCGAACGTCGCGACCCTGCCCATCCTGCTGTGGCCCGGCATGAAGATCGGCCAGCTCTGCTTCTTCCGCCTCACGTCCGCCGCCGAGCAGCCCTACGGGTCCGCGGCCTACGGGTCGCGCTACCAGGGGCAGCGCGGCCCCACCGCGTCGCGGTCCTTCCAGTCCTTCCACCGGACCCAGGTCTGATGGCCGACGAGCTGCCCCGGCTCCCGGTCACCGACCCGGCGCTGCGCGACCGGCACCTGCTCGGGCTCCCCGACGGCATCGGCGCCGACGAGGTCGAGGTCCTCGCGATCTCGCGCTTCGTGCAGGCGCGGTGGGAGGAGTCCACCGTCGAGGTCCCGCAGCAGCGGGGCTTCGTTCGGCCCATGACGGCCGCCCTCGGCATCCGCTCCGTGACTCCCGCGACCGTGGCGACGCGCGCGCTGCGCCTCGCCCGGCTGTCCCGGCTCACCGGTCCCTACGCCGTCACGCCCGAGGAGGCCGTCGGCCTCGGGCTGCCCGCCACGACCGCCGTCGTCTACGACCTGGACTGCCCCGTCGAGCGCGGCGAGCGGCCCTACCCGGGCGGCGACCGCGACGGGCTCAAGCGCGCCTTCCCCGACGGCCTGCCCGTGCGCGAGGAGGAGCGCGTCGTGCAGTGGCTCGTCGCGTGCGCGCGACGGCTCGGCGGCGCCGTGCGGATCGGCGGCACCGGCGTCGTCCTGACGCCCGACGTCGACGGCGCGATCGACCTCACGCTCTTCACCGACCGCTGGCTCGAGCCGTCCGAGGCGCTCGCCGTCGTGCAGGGCGTCGTCCCGCGCGCCCGGCTCTCGGAGCCCACGCGGCCCTGGTCCGGACCCCTGGCCGGCGTGGGCCGCGGCGCGACCGGCGGGACCGGCGGCGTCACCGAGGCCGGCGGGTCAGGGCTGCGCGCCGCGCTCGAGCGGTACGGGGTCGAGGACGAGGCCGAGCGGCGGCGGCTCACCGCCGAGGCCGAGGCGTTCGACGCGCACATGCTCGCCTCGCCGCCCTCCGCCGAGTCCTACGGCGTGCTCGTCGACCTCGACGTCGACGGCGTCGTCTCGGTCGTCGCCGCCGCCGAGACCGAGCTGCCGCCGCTGCTGCGCGACCTGCCGTGGACCGCCGACGGCGTCGTCACGTACCGCGTGCACTGGGAGCCCCTGCTGGTCGAGGAGCTCGAGATGGAGAAGCCCTCGTTCCCGCACAAGGTCGCGCGCGGCCGCGCCGCCCCGCAGGTGCAGGCCGTCACGCGGGCGCTGCACGCCGTGCTCGGCGGCGAGGTGGCCGACGAGGCGGACTTCCTCGTCGACCCCGCCGACCTGTGACCGTCCCCGCCGCCCGCCGGGTCGACGCGTGAGCGTGCACCGCGGGTGGACGACGACGGGGTCACGCGTCGTCTACGAGAACCCGTGGATCCGCGTGCGGGAGGACGCCGTCGTGCGGCCCGACGGGTCGCCCGGCGTGTACGGGGTGGTCGAGCTCCGGCAGCCGGCGGTGTTCGTCGTCGCGCTCACGGACGACGACGAGGTCGTGCTCGTCAGCCAGCGGCGCTACACGACCGGCGAGGTGTCGGTCGAGGTGCCTGCCGGTGGGACCGACGGCGAGGACCCGCTCGTCGCCGCCCGGCGCGAGCTCGCCGAGGAGACCGGTCTCGTCGCGCGCGAGTGGACCGAGGTCGGGCGGATGGACGCCCTGAACGGCATCGCCGCCGCGCCCGAGCACGTGTTCGTCGCGCGCGGGCTGTCGGCCGTCGCGGGGGACGTCGGCACCCACGGACAGGCCGAGGAGGGCATCGACGCGGTCCGCACCGTCCCCTTCGCCGAGGTGCTGCGGATGGTCGCGGACGGCACGATCCGCGACGGCGAGACCGTCGCCGCCCTGGCCTACGCCGCCCTCCACCTGGGCCGCCTGACCTGACCCCGGGCCCCCACCCCGCCCGTCCCCCGCCCCGCCCCGCCTCGCGCGCGCCGCGCGACGCCGGCGAGTTCGTCAGGTCGAGGCGAGTTCGATGGTTCCAGCTGACGAACTCGACGGGGAGTGACGAACTCGCGGGCGGGCGGGGGTGGGGAGGGGTCGAGGGTGGGGTCAGGCGGCGTCGGCCGTGTCGGGGGTGGGGGCGAACTGGGTGCGGTAGAGCTCGGCGTAGAGGCCGTCGCGCGCGACGAGCTCGGCGTGGGTGCCCTGCTCGACGACGCGGCCGCCGTCCACGACGACGATGAGGTCGGCCTGGCGGACGGTCGACAGGCGGTGCGCGATGACGAGCGACGTACGGCCCGTGAGCGCCTCGTCGAGCGCGGCCTGCACGGCGGCCTCGGACTCGGAGTCGAGGTGCGCGGTCGCCTCGTCGAGCACGACGACGTCGGGTGCCTTGAGCAGCAGCCGGGCGATCGCGAGGCGCTGCCGCTCGCCGCCCGACAGGCGGTAGCCGCGGTCGCCGACGACCGTCTCGAGCCCTTCGGGCAGGCGCGCGACGAGGTCCCACACGTGGGCCTGGCGCAGGGCGCGCTCGAGGTCGGCGTCGGTCGCGTCGGGCCGCGCGAAGCGCAGGTTGCCCGCGATGGTGTCGTGGAAGAGGTGCGCCTCCTGGCTGACGACGCCGACGGTCGCGCGCAGCGAGTCGAGCGTGACGTCGCGCAGGTCGGCACCGGCGATCCGGACGGCGCCGCGGGTCGGGTCGTACATGCGGGTCACGAGCTGCGAGACGGTCGTCTTGCCCGCGCCCGACGGGCCGACGAGCGCGACCATCGCGCCCGCGGGCACGGTGAACGAGACGTCGGTGAGCGTGTCCTCGCCGGGGTCGTGGCGCAGCACCGCGACGGACTCGAGCGACGCGAGCGACACCTCGTCGGCGGTCGGGTAGCGGAAGCCGACGGCGTCGAGCTCGACGGTCGCGCCGCGGCGGGCGACGTCGTCGCGCAGGTCGTGGGCGTGCGGGGCGTCGGTCACGGACGGCTCCAGGTCGAGGACCTCGAGGACCCGCTCGAAGCTCACGAGCGCGGTCATGACGTCGACCTGCACGTTCGACATCGCGGTGAGGGGGCCGTAGAGCCGGCCGAGGTAGGACGCGAGCGCGACGACGACGCCGACCGTGAGCTCGCCGCGGATCGCGGCGAGGCCGCCGACGCCGTAGACGATCGCGGTGGCGACGGCGGCGAGCGTCGTGAGCCCGACGCGGAACCACGTGCCGTACAGGGCGCGCCTCACGCCGACGTCGCGCACGCGCGCGGCCTGCTCGGCGTACTGGGCGGACTCGCGCGCGGGGTCGCCGAAGACCTTGACGAGGTGCGCGCCGGCGACGTTGAAGCGCTCGTTCATGGTCTGCGCGGCCTGCGCGTTGAGCTCGTAGCTCTCGTGCGTGACGGCGGCGATGCGCGGCCCGAACCAGCGGGCGGGCAGGACGAACGCGGGCAGCAGCACGAGCGACAGGAGCGTGAGCCGCCAGGACATCGACAGCATCGCGGCGAGCACGAACGCGACCGTGAGGGCGTTGCTCACGACGTTCTGCAGCGTGGACGTGAACGCCTGCTGCGCGCCGAGCACGTCGCCGTTGAGCCGCTGGACGAGCGCGCCCGTGCGCGTGCGGGAGAAGAACGCGAGCGGCATGCGCTGCACGTGGTCGAACACGGCGGTGCGCAGGTCGAGGATGAGGCCCTCGCCGATGCGGGACGACACCCAGCGGTCGGCGACGGAGAGCCCGGCGGACAGCAGCGCGAGCGCGGCGACGGCGGCGGCGAGGACGACGACGAGCCGGGTGTCGCCCTGCGTGATGCCGTCGTCGATGAGGTGCTTGAACAGCAGCGGGGGCAGCGCTCCGGCGCCGGCCTCGAGCGTGATGAGGACGAGGAAGACGCCGAGGGCGCGGCGGTGCGGGCGGGCGAACGCGAGGATCCGGCGCAGCGTGGCGCGGGACAGCCGCCGGCGGCCGACCGACCGGTCGCGGGCGAAGCCGCGCATCTGCGGGTTGCCGCCGCCGCGGCCCATGCCGACGCCCGGGGTGGGCGTGGGGGCGTGGTGGGGGAGAGACATGAGGCGTCTCCCTTCGTCGGGGGAGCGCGCAGGGGTGGCCGCGCGATAGTGAGGTTAACTCACTATGTCGTTGGTTCACAACCGCATCGGGGGCGGGTACCGTCACGGCCGTGAGCACGCACGAGGACCACCACCCGGCCCACGCCCCCGTGCCGCAGGCGGGCGCCCCGACGGTGCCCGCGGACGAGTCCGCCGAGCTGCTCGACCTCCTGCACCGCCTCCTGCGCGACGTGCGACGCGCCGCCGTCGGCGCCGTCGGCCCCGGCGCCCAGGCGCCCGGCCAGGTCCGGATGCTGCGCGTGCTCCAGCACTGCGACGGGCCGCTGCGCCTCGGGCAGGTCGCGACGGCGCTCGACGTCGCCCCGCGGTCGGTGACCTCCAAGGTCGACACCGCCGAGGCCGACGGTCTCGTCCGCCGCGTCGCCGACCCGACCGACCGGCGCGCCACGCTCATCGAGCTCACCGAGGCAGGGCGTGCGCTCCTCGACGACGTCTCCGCGCGCCGGCACGAGGGCGTCGCGGGCCGGCTCGACCGGCTCGACGCCGACGAGCGCGCCCAGCTCCTCGCGCTGCTGCGCCGCCTGACCGACCCGCCCGCCACGGCCTGAGCGGCCACGTCGCGGCGCCGGCACGGCGCCGCCCCCGGCCCGCGCGGACGACGGGACGGGGGCGGAGCGGGACGCGTCAGGAGCAGAGCGCGGTGTCCAGCGCGCCGTCCAGGTGCACGAACGCCGACTCCGGGTCCGGCAGCGCCGCCGGCAGCGAGGTCACCGCGACGGCCGCGGCCCGGCCGTCGTCCGTCACGCCCTCGCGCGTCGAGAACCCGAAGATGTCCCCGCCGTGCCCCCACGCGACGCCGCCGCAGCTCAGCGGCGTGCTCGTCAGGCCCAGCCCGTACCGCACCGGCCCCCAGTCCTGCGACGTCTCGACCGTGCGCTGCATCTCCGCGAGCTCCGCCGGGCCGAGCAGGCGCCCGTCGAGGACCGCCGTGTACAGGCGCACGAGGTCGCTGGGCGTCCCGACCACGTCGCCCGCGGCCCACGCCGACGACGGGTCGAGCGTCGTGAAGTCCTCGAGCGGCGCCCCGGGGGCGTCCGCGTGGTACGCCCGCGGGTGCGTGCCGCGGATCTCCCGCTCGCCCACCGCCGGCACGTACGTGTCGCGCAGGCCGGCCCTCTCGATGACGCGCCGCGTGACCTCCTCGTGCAGGGGCCGTCCCGTGACGGCCTCGACGAGCAGGCCCGCGACCACGTAGTTCGTGTTGCTGTACGCCCAGCCGGTCCCGGCCGGGAACGACGCGGGGCGCACCAGCGCGACGTCGAGCAGCGCGCGGGGCTGCAGGTACGTGTCGCGCATGCGGTCGACGCCGGACAGGTCCGGGCCCGCGAGGACGTCGACGTACTCGGGGATGCCGCTCGTGTGCTGGAGCAGCTGGCGGACCGTGATCACGGCGCCGTCGACCCGCTCGGCACCCGTGCGCCCGTTGTCGACGAGCCCCGGCAGGTACGTCGCGACGGGCGCGTCGAGGTCGACCTTCCCCTCGCCGACGAGCTGCAGCACCACGACCGCCACGAACGTCTTGCTGTTGCTCGCGAGCCGGACCCGGCCGTCGACGGGAGGACGGCGGCCCGTGGACAGGTCGCCGACGCCCGCGACGAGGTTGCGGGACCTGCCGCGCTCGTCGCGCACGGTCGCGAGCACCCCGGGGTAGCCGTCGGTCCGTACGAGCGCGTCGAGCGCCCGCTGCACCGTCCTGTGGCTGTGGGCGCCCGTGCGCGCGGCGTCGGGCTCGTCGGCGCCGGCCAGCGTGGAGCGGACCAGCGCGGCCGCCGCGAACGGCGCGCTCGCGAGCGGCGTGCTGCCGCGCGGGGCGACCACGGTCGTCGCACCGGCGCCCGTGGTCGCCGGTGCGGCTGCGTTCGCGGCGGGGACGGCGAGCCCGCCGACGGCGAGCGCACCCGCCGCGGTGAGCGCAGCCGCGGCGAGGAGGCGTCGAGGCGGACGCCGGGTGCCGGACGCCCCCGCGGGCTGCTCGGGGCCGTCGTGCACGTCGTCGCGGGTGGTCGGTGCGGTGCTGCGCATGGGGACTCCTTCGGCGGGCGGACGCCCGAGGTCGGGGGCGTGGTCGGACGGCCTCACGGGCGGTCCGGACCGTGCGGTGCGAACACGTCCACCGTCGTCGTCGGGGGTGGCCCGCGACCATCCGGTCGCCCGACGGACCGAGGGTGGGGTCAACCCACGGGCCGCGGCCCCGGGTGCCGAGGTCCCCGGACGCGCCTAGCGTGGTCGGGTCGCGTGGGGAAGCGGGCGCGCGCCGGCTCGACCGAGGAGTCCGCCGTGTCCGTCACCCCCGACCAGCCCCGTCCGCTCGCCGTCGTCACCGGTGCGTCCAGCGGCATCGGCCTCGAGCTCGCGTCGTGCTTCGCGGCCGGCGGCTTCGACCTGCTCCTCACGGCCGACGACGCGACCGTCGCGGTCGTCGCCGACCGGCTCGCGGGCGACGTCGCCGTCCGGCACGTCCAGGCCGACCTCGCGACGGCGGACGGCGTCCGCACGCTCGTCGAGGAGGTGCGCGCGCTCGGGCGTCCCGTCGACGCGCTCGCGCTCAACGCCGGCACGGGCCAGGGCGGTCCCTTCGTCGAGACGCCGCTCGACGGCGACCTGGAGACGGTCCGGCTCAACGTCGAGTCGACGGTGCGGCTCGCGAAGGCGCTCGTGCCGCCCATGGTCGAGCGTGGCGCGGGCCGCGTGCTCGTCACCGCGTCGACCGCGGCGCTCATGCCCGGGCCGTACTACGCGACCTACGCGGCGTCGAAGTCGTTCGTGCTGTCGTTCGCCGAGGCGCTGCGGCACGAGCTCAAGGACACGGGCGTGACGGTCACCGCGCTCCTGCCCGGGCCGACCGACACGGAGTTCTTCGAGCGCGCCGACATGGAGGACACGCGCGTCGCGCACGGGAAGAAGGACGACCCGGCCGACGTGGCGCGCCAGGGGTTCGAGGCGCTCATGGCGGGCAAGGACAAGGTCGTCGTCCGCTCCGCGCAGCCGCTCTCGCAGGCGGCCGCGGCCAAGGTCCTCCCCGACCGCGCGAAGGCGGCGATGCACGCCACCTACACCAAGCCCCAGGACGGTTGATCCGCGCCCTCCCCACGGCGCGCACCCTCCCCCCGGAGCCCCCTGGGAGGTCAGGGGGTGGGGGCGCGGAGGGAGTCGCGCAGGAGGACCGCGATGTCGGCGACCTCCGGCACACCCACCGCGGCACGCGCGGCAGGTGCAGGGGTGCCGGGCGCGGTCGCGGGCGCGTCGGGGCTGTGCGTGCCGACCGGCTCGGTCGCGCGGGCGGCGGAGACGGCGGCGACCCCGTCGGAGAGCATGACGGTGCAGAAGGGGCACGCGGTCGCGACGACGTCGGCCCCCGTGGCGACGGCCTCCTCGGCGCGCGCGGCGTTGATGCGGGTGCCCGTCGACTCCTCCATCCACATGCGCGCACCGCCCGCGCCGCAGCAGAACGACGCCTCCTGGTTGCGCGGCATCTCGGCGAGCTCGACGCCGGGCAGCGCGGCGAGCAGCTCGCGCGGGGGCGTGTACACCTGGTTGTGCCGGCCGAGGTAGCAGGGGTCGTGGTAGGTGATCGTGCGCCCGTCGACGGGACCGGCCGACGCGGGGTCGGCGGGGACCAGGCGCCCCTCGGCGACGAGGCGGTTGAGCAGCTCGGTGTGGTGCAGGACCTCGAACCGGCCACCGAGCTGCGGGTACTCGCGGCTGATGGTGTTGAAGCAGTGCGCGCACGTGACGACGATCCGCTGCGCGCCGGCCTCCGTGAGCACCTCGACGTTCTGCGACGCGAGCATCTGGTAGAGCAGCTCGTTGCCGGCGCGGCGCGCGGGGTCGCCCGTGCACGTCTCGCCGTCGCCGAGGACGGCGAACGAGACGCCGGCGACGTGCAGCAGCTCGGCGACGGCGCGTGTCGTCTTCTTGGCGCGGTCCTCGTAGGCGCCCGCGCAGCCGACCCAGAACAGGTAGTCGACGTCGGCGGCGGACTCGACGTCGGCGCCGACGACGGGCACGTCGAAGTCGAGGCCCTTCGCCCAGTCGAGCCGCGCCCGCGCGGGCAGCCCCCACGGGTTGCCCTGCCGCTCGAGCTTCGTGAACGTGCCGCCGAGCTCCTTGGGGAACGCGGACTCCATGAGCACCTGGTAGCGGCGGATGTCGAGGATCGTGTCGACGTGCTCGATGTCGACGGGGCACTGCTGCACGCACGCGCCGCAGGTCGTGCAGTCCCACAGCGCCTCGGCGTCGATCACGCCCGACCCGACGAGGTCGATGCCCGCGTGCGGGTCGGCGTCGGCCCCGGCAGCGGCCGCAGCGCGCAGGTAGGGCGCCGTCGCGGCGGCGTGGTCACGCAGCGACAGCATGACGAGCTTGGGGGACAGGGGCTTGCCGGTGGCCCAGGCGGGGCACTGGTCCTGGCAGCGGCCGCACTCGGTGCAGGTCGCGGTGTCGAGGAGCTGCTTCCAGGTGAGGTCCTCGACGGCGCCGGCGCCGAGGCGGGCGTCGTCGGGCAGGTCCTCGAGCGCGGCGAGGTCGACGGCGGTGCCGTCGGCGAGGGTGAGGGGCCGGAGCGGCCCGAGCGCGGGACCGCCCGCGGGCTCGCGCCGGGCGTAGACGTTGACGACGGCGAGGAACCGGTGCCAGGCGACGCCCATGGTGGGCTGCAGGCCGACGACGACGAACCACGACATCGACACGACGATCTTCACGGTCGCGACGACGACCACGGCGTCGCGCAGCACCGCGGGGTCGGCGGCGGACCACGCCCCGCCGAACCACGCGGTGAGCGGGAAGTGCAGCGCCAGCCCTTCGTGCCCGGCCTGCGTGAGCAGCGCGTGCTCGAGGCCGCGCAGCACGAGCACGGCGGCGACGACGAGGAAGACGGTGGCCTCGACGAAGTAGGCCTGCGCCTGGTTCGACCCGAAGAAGCGGGACCGGCGGCGCTGCGTCTCGTCCCCGCGGGGGGAGATGCGCAGGCGCAGCACGAACAGCGCGACGATGCCGAGGAGCGAGGCCCAGGCGAACGCCTCGATGAGCCACTCCAGGGGCCACAGGTGCCCGATGAGCGGCAGTGCCCACGTCGGGTCGACGACCTGCCCGTACCCGGCGACGAGCGTGAGCACGAGCAGCGGGAACGACACCATGACGACCCAGTGCGCGACGCGCACGACGGGCCGGTGCTGGAACCGCCCGTGCCCGACGACCTCCCGGAGCAGCGTGCCCAGGCGGGTGCGGACGGGACCGGAGCGCCCGGGGGCGGACCGCCCGATGCGCACCGTGCGGACGATCTCGACGACGCCACGGGAGAACAGCGCGACGCCGATCGCGGTCGCGACGAGGACGACCGCCAGGCACACCCACTGCAGCACGCTCACGCGCACACGGTAACCGCGCGCCGCCGGGGCGCCCCGGGACGTCCGCGGGACCTGCGAGACGGCGGGACCCAGGTCCCTGGCGGCCGCGCGCTCGTGGTGCTGCGTGGGAGAGGCATGGGAAACCGGTTGGTAGACTCTTGACCAATTCCCACGAGCCTCCCGACCGACCACCCGCCCCCGACAGGACGGAGCCGGACGCGTGCTGCTGCTGCTCGCCGTGCACCTCGCAGCAGCCCTTGCCGCGCCCGCCCTGGTCAGGCTCCTGGGCCGCCGCGCGTTCTGGGTGCTGGCGCTCGCGCCGGCGTCGGCCGCCGTGTGGGCGCTCACGTGGACGCAGCAGGTGCAGGCCGGGACGGGGCCCGTCGAGCAGGTCGAGTGGATCCCGGCGCTCGGGCTCGAGCTGACGTTCCGGCTCGACACCCTGTCGTGGTTCATGACGCTCGTCGTGGGCGGCGTCGGGGCCCTCGTCCTCGTGTACTGCGCGGGCTACTTCGCGACGTCCGCGCACGGGCTGGGCCGGTTCGGCGGGGTGTTCGTCGCGTTCGCGGGCGCGATGCTCGGCCTGGTCACGGCCGACGACATGCTCCTGCTGTTCGTGTTCTGGGAGCTGACGACGGTGATGTCGTACCTGCTCATCGGGCACTACGCGGAGCGCAAGGCGAGCCGTCGCGCGGCGATGCAGGCGATCGTGCTCACCACCGCGGGCGGGCTGGCGATGCTCGTCGGCCTCGTCCTGCTCGGCGAGGCGGCGGGCACGTACCGGCTCTCGGAGGTCGTCGCGGACCCGCCGGTCGGCACGACAACGACGGTCGCGGTCGTGTGCCTGCTCGCGGGTGCGGCGACGAAGTCCGCGCTGCTGCCGTTCCACTTCTGGCTGCCCGCCGCGATGGCCGCGCCGACGCCCGTGAGCGCCTACCTGCACGCGGCGGCGATGGTCAAGGCCGGCGTGTACCTCGTCGCGCGGTTCGCGCCCGCGTTCGGGACCGACCCCGTGTGGCGGTGGACCGTCGTCGTGCTGGGCTGCGGCACGCTGCTGCTCGGCGGGTACCGCGCGCTGCGGCAGCACGACCTCAAGCTCGTGCTCGCGTTCGGCACCGTGAGCCAGCTCGGGCTGCTGGTGCTGCTCGTCGGGCTCGGCACGCAGGCGACCGCGCTCGCGGGCCTCGCGATGATCGGCGCGCACGCGATGTTCAAGGCGGCGCTGTTCCTCGTCGTCGGCGTCGTGGACGCGGCGACCGGCACGCGTGACCTGCGGCGGCTGTCGGGCGTCGGCAAGGAGCTGCCGCTGACGGCGCTCGCGGGCGGCCTCGCGACGGCGTCGATGATCGGCCTGCCGCCCTTCGCGGGGTACGTCGCCAAGGAGGCGGGCCTCGAGGCGCTCGCGCACCTCGACGAGGGTGCGCTCGGCCCGGTCGTGCTGACCGCGGTCGCGGTCGGGTCGGCCCTGACGGTCGCGTACGGCCTGCGGCTGTGGTGGGGCGCGTTCTCGACCAAGCCCGCGGTGCTCCCGGCGACGGCGGCGCCCGACCCGGCCAGCGGCCCGCGGCTCGACGAGGGCGCCCGCCCGGACGAGCCCCCCGCACCCATCACGCACCCGACGCTGCTGCTCGTGTGGCCCGCGATGGCGCTCGCGGTGCTCGGCGTGCTCGTGGCGCTGCTGCCGCACCTCGGCGAGGACCTGCTGCTGCCGTACGCGGAGACCTACCCCGTCGGCGAGCCCGGGCACCTCGTGCTGTGGGCCGGGTTCACGCCGGTGCTCGCGCTGACCGTGGGCATCCTCGTCGTCGGTGCGCTCCTGTTCGGTGCTCGCGCGCGCGTCGAGCGCTGGCAGTCCGGCCTCTACCGCGGGCCCGAGGCGGACCAGGTGTACCGCCGCTTCATGCGCCGGCTCGACGACGTCGCGGCCGACGTCACGGCCGTCTCGCAGCGCGGCTCGCTCCCGCTGTACCTGGGGATCGTGCTGCTCGTCTTCGTCGTCTCGGTCGGCAGCGTGCTGCTCACGCAGACGTCCGTCCCGACGGCGGTCGTGCCGTGGGACCACCCGGGCCAGCTCGTGTTCGCCGCGGTCGCCGCGGTGTCGGCGATCCTCGCGGCCCGCGCGCGCCGGCGGCTCAAGGCGGTCATCCTGCTCGGGATCGGCGGCTACGCGGTCGCGGGCCTGTTCCTGCTGCACGGCGCACCCGACCTCGCGCTGACGCAGGTCCTCGTCGAGACCGTGACGCTGGTCGTGTTCGTGCTGGTGCTGCGCCGCCTGCCCCCGTACTTCTCGGACCGGCCGCTGGCGGCCAGCCGGTGGCTGCGGCTCGGCATCGGGCTCGCGGCGGGCCTGACCGTCGCCGGGATCGCGCTCGTCGCACCGGGCGCCCGCGTGCACCTGCCGGTCTCCGAGCACTTCGCGGAGGAGGCCGTCGCGTGGGGCGGCGGCAAGAACATCGTCAACGTGACCCTCGTCGACATCCGCGCGTGGGACACCATGGGCGAGATCTCGGTCCTGCTCGTGGCCGCGACGGGTGTCGCGTCGCTCGTGTTCCTCTCGCGCCGCGGCGGGGCGATCTTCCGTGCCGACGACGCGCCCGCCGACCGTGCCGTGTGGGGCGGCAGCACGGACCCGATGGCCGCGCTGCGGCGCCCCCCGGGAACGCCCGCACGTTCCGACGCGCCGTCGTCGTCCGCACGGGACCGCCAGTGGCTCAGCGCGGTCCGCACGCTCGCGCCCCAGCGCCGGTCCGTGGTGTTCGAGGTCGTCGTCCGGCTGCTGTTCCACACGATGATCGTGTACTCCGTCTACCTGCTGTTCTCCGGCCACAACGCGCCCGGCGGCGGCTTCGCCGCGGGGCTCGTCACGGGCATCGCGCTGGTCGTCCGCTACCTCGCGGGCGGCCGGTACGAGCTCGGCGAGGCAGCCCCCGTGCAGCCCGGTCTGCTGCTGGGTCTCGGGCTGTTCCTGTCCGCGGGCGTCGGTCTCGTCGCGCAGCTCGCGGGCGGGTCGGTGCTGCAGTCCTGGATCGTCGACATCCACCTGCCCGTGATCGGCGACCTCCACCTGGTCACGAGCCTGTTCTTCGACGTGGGCGTCTACCTCGTCGTCGTCGGCCTCGTGCTCGACATCCTGCGCAGCCTGGGCGCCGAGATCGACCGGCGTGCCGAGACCGGCGAGGACGACACGTCCGAGGAGCCGACCGCCGACCGGGCGTTCGCCGAGCGCGGAGGGCCGGGCCGATGATCGACATGAGCCCCAACCTCGTCCTGGTCGCCGCGATCGCGGTGCTCGTGACGGCGGGCGTCTACCTGCTGCTCGAGCGGAGCCTGTCGCGCGTCCTGGTCGGCGTCGTGCTGCTCGGCAACGGCGCGAACCTGCTGTTCCTGGTCGCGGGCGGCGCCGCCGGCCGGCCCCCGATCGTCGGCGCGACGCCCGAGGGGCGGATGAGCGACCCGCTGCCGCAGGCGATGGTCCTCACCGCGATCGTCATCACCCTCGGCCTGTCCGCGTTCCTGCTGGCCATGGCGTACCGGTCGTGGCAGCTGCACCGTCACGACGAGGTGCAGGACGACGTCGAGGACCGCCGCATCGCGCGGCTCGCCGCCATCGACGAACGCGCCACGACCGACGACGACACCGAGGGCACCGGCGGTCCCACCCTCGACGAGGAGGCCGCCGAGATCCGCGACGAGACCGACGAGGGCGCACCCGCGCGCACGGCAGCAGAGGAGGCGAGCCGATGACCGACTGGACCTGGCTCGTCCCGCTGCCGGTGGTCGTGCCGCTGTCCGCCGCGGGCCTCGCGCTCGCGCTGTACCGCCGCCCGACGCTGCAGCGCGTCGTCAGCGTCGTCGCGCTCACGATCGTGGTCGTCGTCTCGGGGGCGCTGCTCGTCCTGGCCGACGAGGGGCCGCTCGTCGTCGACGTGGGCGACTGGGCCGCGCCCGTCGGGATCAACCTCGTCGTCGACCGGCTCGCGGCGCTCATGCTCACCGTCTCCGCGACCGTCACCCTGTGCGTCCTGCTGTACTCCCTCGCGCAGGGCCAGGAGGACGACGAGGAGTCCGCGCCGATCTCGATCTTCCACCCGACGTACCTCGTGCTGACCGCGGGCGTCGCGAACGCGTTCCTGTCCGGGGACCTGTTCAACATCTACGTCGGCTTCGAGATCCTGCTCGCCGCGTCGTTCGTGCTGCTCACGCTCGGCGGCACGCGCGAGCGGATCCGGGCGGGGACGATCTACGTCGTCATGGCGCTGCTGTCGTCCGTGCTGTTCCTCGTCGCGCTCGCCGCGACGTACGCCGCGACGGGCACGGTCAACCTCGCGCAGCTCGCGCTGCGGCTGCCCGAGATCGACCCCGGCGTGCGCCTCCTCCTGCAGGTGCTGCTGGTCCTCGCGTTCGCGATCAAGGCCGCCGTCTTCCCCCTGTCCGCATGGCTGCCCGACTCCTACCCGACCGCCCCCGCACCCGTCACCGCCGTGTTCGCGGGCCTGCTCACCAAGGTCGGCGTGTACGCGATCATCCGCACCCAGACGCTGCTGTTCCCCGAGGGGCGGCTCGACGACGTCCTCATGTGGGCGGCGCTGGCCACGATGGTCGTCGCGATCCTCGGCGCCGTCGCGCAGGACGACATCAAGCGTCTGCTGTCGTTCACCCTGGTCAGCCACATCGGGTACATGGTGTTCGGCATCGCCCTGTCCACCGACGCCGGGTGGACCGCGGCGATCTACTACGTCGCCCACCACATCACCGTGCAGACCGCGCTGTTCCTCGTCGTCGGGCTCGTGGAGCGCGTCGGCGGGTCGACGTCGCTGACCCGCCTCGGGGGCCTGGCGAAGATCGCGCCCGTGCTGGCCGTGCTCTTCTTCGTGCCCGCGATGAACCTCGCGGGAATCCCGCCGCTGTCGGGGTTCCTGGGCAAGCTCGGGCTGCTCGAGGCCGGCGTGCAGGTCGGCACGCCGCTCGCGTACGTCCTCGTCGCCGGATCCGTCGTGACGTCGCTGCTCACCCTGTACGCGCTGGTCAAGGCGTGGAACAAGGCGTTCTGGCAGGTCCCCGAGGAGCAGCGCCCGCCGACCCACCTGCCGTTCGGCATGGTCGGCCCCGCCGCTGCGCTCATCGTCGCCGGGCTCGTCCTCACGTTCGCCGCGGGGCCGCTGTACGCGTACACCGAGCGGGCGGCC
This sequence comes from Cellulomonas fimi ATCC 484, assembly GCF_000212695.1. Classification (NCBI taxonomy): domain Bacteria; kingdom Bacillati; phylum Actinomycetota; class Actinomycetes; order Micrococcales; family Cellulomonadaceae; genus Cellulomonas; species Cellulomonas fimi. The sequence goes on from NC_015514.1 coordinate 371,741, forward strand.
GCGGCCCTGGCCGAGCGCACGCCCTACGTCGACGCGGTGCTGCCCGACGGCAAGCGCGGCAAGGGCGTGTCGGTCGACGTGACGGAGGAGGCCGCGCACGGCGACGACGCGGGGGAGGGCCACGGATGAGCCTGCACCCCCGCCGCGCGCGCTGGCGCACCCAGTGGGCGACCGTCGTCTGGCTGACCGCCGTGTGGGTCCTGCTGTGGGGCGACCTGTCGGTCGGCAACGTCCTGGCCGGGCTGGGCCTCGCCCTGCTCGTGACGACGGGCCTGCGGATGACGCCCATCCAGTTCGGCGGGCGGGTCCGCCCCGTCGCGGTCGTGGCGCTCGTCGGCCGGTTCGTCCTCGACCTGGTGCGCGCGTCCGCCGAGGTCAGCGCCATCGCGCTGCGGCCCCGCTACCAGCCGCACGGCGCCGTCATCGGCGTCCAGCTGCGCAGCCACTCCGACCTGTACCTCACGCTCACCGCCGAGCTGTGCTCGCTCGTGCCCGGCTCGCTCGTCGTCGAGGCGCACCGGCTCACCGGCATGCTGTACCTGCACGTGCTCGACGTCAGGACGAGCGGCGGGATCGAGGGCGCGCGGCAGGCCGTCCTGGACCAGGAGGAGCGCGTGCTGCGCGCGTTCGCGTCCGACGAGGAGCTGCGCGCCGCGGGGGTGCCCACATGATCGTCGTCGCCGTCGTCTGCACCGTGATGCTCGTCGTGGGCGCCGCGCTCGCGATCGTGCGGGCCGAGAAGGGCCCGTCGATGCTGGACCGGACCGTCGCGCTGGACGTCGTCGTCGCGACCATGATCGTCGGCGTCGCGCTGTACGCCGCCGTGCACCGGCGGGCCGACGTGGTCCCGGTCCTCGTGGTGCTGTCCCTCGTGGGCTTCGTCGGCTCGGTGACGATCGCGCGGTTCGCGGCCGTCGAGCCCGAGGGGGAGGGCCGGGTGAGGACGCGCGAGGAGCTCGCCGCCGAGGAGGCCGCCCGGGTCGAGGAGCAGCGCGAGGCGCAGGCCCACGAGCACGAGGAGCACCACGGCGGCGGCGCCGAGGGGGAGGTCCGATGAACCACTGGTGGGACACCCTCGCGGACGTCGTGTCGATGGTCTGCCTGCTCGGCGGGTCGCTGCTCGCGCTCGCGGCCGGCGTCGGCGCGCTGCGGTTCCCCGACCTGCTGTCGCGCATGCACGCCGCGACGAAGCCGCAGGTCCTCGGGCTCGTGCTGTGCCTCGTCGGGCTCGCGCTGCGGCTGCGGTCGGGCGGCGCGGTGTGGGCGCTCGTGCTCGTCGCCGTCTTCCAGATGCTCACCGCGCCCGTCGCCGCGCACATGGTCGGCCGGGCCGGGTACCGGACCGGCAAGGTCCGCAGCGACCTCCTGGTCGTCGACGAGCTCACGCGCGACCTGGAGCGGGCGGACGCCGACGCCGCCGCGGCCGGTGCGCCCGACCCGTCCGCCGACCGCCGACGCGAGCCGGGACGCGACGACATCGGGCCGCTGTGACCTCCTCGCCCCACCACGCGGGCCCGGGGAGGGGTTGAATCGGGGGATGGTGGCGAAGCGCGACGTCGTGGTGGTCGGGTCCGGGCCGAACGGGCTCGCCGCCGCCGTCACGCTCGCGCGGGCCGGGCTCGGCGTCACCGTCCTGGAGGCGCAGCCCACCGTCGGGGGCGGCGCGCGGACCCTCGACCTGGGCCTCGCGGACGGTGTCGTGCACGACGTCTGCTCCGCCGTGCACCCCATGGCGTGGGCGTCGCCGTTCTTCCGCGGCTTCGACCTGCGCGCGCGGGGTGTCGAGCTGCTCACCCCCGAGGTGTCGTTCGCGCAGCCGCTGCCCGACGGCCGGGCCGGGATCGCGTACCACGACCTCGACCGCACGGTCGTGGGTCTCGAGGACGACGGCCCCGCGTGGCGCGAGGTCGTCGGGCGGCTCGCCGAGCACGCGGACCACGTCGTCCGGCTCGCGATGGGCGACAAGCGCAGCATCCCGCCCGGCCTGCTGCCCGGCGGCGTCCCGACCGCGGCGCGGTTCGGGTGGCAGGTGCTCGAGCAGGGCACGACGTGGGGCCGGCGGTTCCGCGGCGACGTCGCACCCGCGCTGCTCACCGGTGTCGCCGCGCACGCGATCTCGCCGCTGCCGTCCCTCGCGGGCGCGGGCACCGCGCTCCTGCTCGCGGCCCTCGGGCACGCCGGGGCGGGCTGGCCGGTCCCCCGCGGCGGGTCGGGCGCGATCGTCGCCGCGCTCGTCGCCGACCTCGAGGCGCACGGCGGCGAGATCCGGACCGGGCACCGCGTCGCGCACGCCGGGGATCTGCCGCCCGCGCACGCCTACCTGTTCGACACCACGCCGCGCACGGTCGTCGACGTGCTCGGCGACCGGCTGCCCGCCCGGCACCGCGCCGCGCTGCGCCGGTTCCGGTACGGCAACGCCGCCGCCAAGGTCGACTTCGTCCTGTCCGGCCCCGTGCCCTGGGCCGTCCCCGAGGTGGGCCGCGCCGGCACCGTGCACCTCGGCGGCACGCGCGACGAGATGATCGCCGCCGAGGCGGACGTGCACGCCGGCCGGCACGCCGAGCGGCCCATGACCCTGCTGAGCGACCCGACCGTCGTCGACGACTCGCGCCGCGTCGGCGGCCTGCGCCCGCTGTGGACGTACGCCCACGTGCCCGCCGGCTCCGACGTCGACGTGACGGAGGCCGTCACCGCGCACGTCGAGCGGTACGCGCCCGGCTTCCGCGACGTCGTCGTCGCGTCCCGCTGCGTCCCCGCGGCGCACATGAGCACGCACAACGAGAACTACGTCGACGGCGACATCTGCGCCGGTGCGACGACCATGTGGCAGATGTTCGCGCGCCCCACGCCGACGCGGGACCCCTACGCGACCGGGCGCGACGGCGTCTACCTGTGCTCGGCGTCCACCCCGCCCGGGCCGGGCGTGCACGGCCTGTCCGGGTGGTTCGCGGCGCGCCGCGTCCTGCGCGAGGTGTTCTGCACGACGCAGCGCCCGTCGCTCGCCCCCGCCGCCGGCGCCGACCTCTGGCCGGACATCTGACGGCCGCGGGGGCCGACCGGGAGCGTCAGTCGACCAGCTCGCGGCCCGCCGACGTCTGCGACGTGAACTTCGCCGTGCCGCGCGTCGCCAGCACGCGCGCGACCGCGACGAGCGCACCCGTGAGCGCGGCCGCCGCGACGACCTCCGCCAGGCGCGCGTCGCCCTCGTCCTCCGGCTTCGGCGGCTTGTGACCGCTCGCGGCCTTCCACGCCTGGTTGATCGCCTGCTGCGCGACCCACGCCGCGCCCAGGGCGGCGCCGACACCGACGAGCCGGGCGATGGTCGACTGCTTGTCCGCCATGCGGGGAACCTCCGAGGTGGGACGGGACGGGGCCGCGACCACGCTAGCCGCCGCGCGGCGCGACCGCTGGTCGGACGGGCGTAGGATCGCCCGTGAACGACAGGGGAGCGTCACGTCGTCGGCAGCCCCGCCGGCGCCCAGGACGCTGAGAGTGCGGACCACCGCAGACCCTCGAACCTGATCCGGTTCACACCGGCGTAGGGAGTCGGGCTTCTCAGTCTCCGCGGTCGTCGTCGGCGTCCCCGCCCGGGGCTGCGGGCGGCGCGCGCGGCGACCCCCTCCTGCTGACGAAGGAGGAGCACCACCGATGGCGAGCCTGTCCCGCCGTACCGCCCCCGCCCTCGCGCCCCTCGCGGCGCTCACCCTGGCTCTCGCCGGCTGCTCCGCGATCGGTGGCGGCGAGGCTGCGCCGACGTCGTCCGGCGACCCCGCCCGGACGACCGTCACGCTCGTCACGCACGACTCCTTCGGGCTGTCCGACGGGCTGATCGAGACGTTCGAGCAGCAGACCGGCATGACGGTCGAGATCGTCCAGCCCGGTGACGCGGGCGCGCTCGTGAACCAGCTCGTTCTGACCAAGGACGCGCCCCTGGGCGACCTCGTGTTCGGCATCGACAACACGTTCGCGTCGCGCGCGGTCGAGGAGGGCGTCGTCGAGTCGTTCACGCCCGACGTGCCCGCCGCCGAGGACGCCGCGCAGTACGCGGTCGAGGGCTCGGACGCGCTCACCGCGATCGACTTCGGCGACGTGTGCCTCAACGTCGACCACGCGTGGTTCACGGAGCACGGCGTCGCGGAGCCGGCGACGCTCGACGACCTGACGCGCCCCGAGTACAAGGACCTGCTGGTCGTGCCGAGCGCCGTCACGTCCTCGCCCGGCCTCGCGTTCCTGCTGGCGACCGTCGGCGCGAAGGGCGAGGACGGCTGGGAGGCGTACTGGCAGGCGCTCGTCGCCAACGGCGTCAAGGTGTCCGAGGGCTGGTCGGACGCGTACTACACCGACTTCAGCGGCGGCGGCGGCGACGGTCCGCGGCCCGTCGTGCTGTCGTACGCGTCGTCCCCGCCGTTCACCGTGCCCGAGGGCGGCGAGGAGCCCACGACGGGCGCGCTGCTCGACACGTGCTTCCGGCAGGTGGAGTACGCGGGGGTCCTGACCGGCGCGGCCAATCCCGAGGGTGCGCGCCAGCTGCTCACGTTCCTGCTGTCCGACGAGGTGCAGGCCGACATCCCGACGTCGATGTACATGTACCCCGTGAGCAGCGCGGTCGACCTGCCGGAGGAGTGGGCCCGCTGGGCGCCGCTCGCGCAGGAGCCGTTCGAGGTCGCACCCGCCGACGTCGACGCGCACCGCGAGGAGTGGCTCGCGACGTGGTCGGAGATCGTCGCGGGGTGACCCGGTGACCGTCGCCACGCCCGCCCGGCCCGGCGGTCCCCGCACGGGGGCGCCGGGCCCGGGCGTGCCCGGCGGGGGTCCGCTGCCCGACCGTCCCGGACCGGGAGGGCGTACCGGGGTGCGGGCGGCGGCCGCCGGCCGGGGGCTGCTGTGGGGCCTCGCGGTCGCGGTGCCGCTCGCGTTCCTCGGGGTGTTCTTCGCGTGGCCCGTCGTCATCATGGTCGCGCGCGGGTTCGTCGTCGACGGCGCGCTCGACCTGTCCGGGTTCGCCGACGTGTTCTCCCGCCCCCGGACCTGGCGGATCGTCGGCCTGACCCTCGCGCAGGCCGGCACCGCGACGCTCGTGTCCGTCGTGCTCGGCGTGCCCGGGGCGTACGTGCTGCACCGCCGCACGTTCCCCGGCCGGGCCGCGGTGCGCGCGCTCGTGACGGTGCCGTTCGTCCTGCCGACCGTCGTCGTCGGCGTCGCGTTCCGGTCGCTGCTCGTCGACGGCGGGCCGCTCGGGTTCCTGCGCCTCGACGGGACGTTCACCGCGATCGTGGCCGCGCTCGTGTTCTTCAACTACGCCGTCGTCGTGCGGTCCGTCGGCGGGCTGTGGGAGCGCCTCGACCCGCGCGCCGAGCAGGCCGCCCGCGCGCTCGGGGCCACGCCGTGGCGCGCGTTCCGGACCGTCACGCTGCCCGCCCTCACGCCCGCGATCGCGTCGGCCGCGTCGCTCGTGTTCCTCTTCAGCGCGACCGCGTTCGGCACCGTCCTCGTGCTCGGCGGCCTGCGCTTCGGCACCGTCGAGACCGAGATCTGGGTGCAGACCACGCAGTTCCTCGACCTGCGCGCCGCGGCCGTGCTGTCCGTCGTGCAGCTCGTCGTCGTCGCCGCCGCGCTGCTCGTCGCCGGGCGCACCCGGTCCCGCCGCGAGCGCGCCCTCACGCTGTCCGAGCCGGTCGCGACCGTCCGGCCGCTCGCCCTGCGGCGCCCCCACGGCACCCCGCCCGGCGACGGGCACGCCCTCGCGCTCGGGGCGGCCGCCCTCACCGCGGGCGTCGTCGTGCTGCTCGCGCTGCCCCTCGTCAACCTCGTCGCGCGCTCGCTGCGCACGCCCGACGGCTGGGGGCTCGACCACTACGCCGCGCTCGCCGCGCCTGCCGACACCCTCGGCGTCACCCCGCTCGAGGCCGCGGTCACGTCCGTCCGGGTGGCCGTCGACGCCACGCTCATCGCGCTCGTCGTCGGCGGGCTCGTCGCGCTCGTCGTCTCGCGCCGCCCACGTCGCGCCGTCGGCCGCCGGGCCGTCGCCGGGCTCGACGCGCTGTTCATGCTGCCGCTCGGCGTCTCGGCCGTGACCGTCGGGTTCGGGTTCCTGCTGTCGCTGCACCAGCCGTTCGGGCTCGACGTCGACCTGCGCACCTCGCCCGTGCTCGTGCCGGTCGCGCAGGCCGTCGTCGCCGTCCCGCTCGTGGTGCGGACCGTCCTGCCCGTGCTGCGCGCCGTCGACCCGCGCCTGCGCGAGGCCGCCGCGACCCTGGGCGCCGCGCCCGGCCGTGTCCTCGCGACCGTCGACCTGCCGCTGGCCGTGCGGTCCCTCGGCCTCGCCGTCGGGTTCGCGTTCGCCGCGTCGCTCGGCGAGTTCGGCGCCACGTCGTTCCTCGTCCGCCCCGACCGGCCCACGCTGCCGGTCGTGGTGTTCCGGCTCATCGGCCGGCCGGGCGAGGCCAGCTACGGCACGGCGCTCGCCGCGTCCGTGCTGCTCGCGGTGCTCACCGCGGGCATCGTCGCCGCCTGCGAACGGCTGCGGGCGGGCAGCCCCGGAGGTGACTGGTGAGCGGCCTCGAGGTCCACGACGTCGTCGTGCGGTACGCCGCCGGACGACGAGGTTCGACGACCGCGGTCGACGGAGTCACGCTGCACGTCGAGCGGGGCGAGGTCGTCGCGCTGCTCGGACCGTCCGGGTGCGGCAAGTCGTCGCTGCTGCGGGCCGTCGCCGGGCTCGAGCCGCTCGCGGGCGGGTTGGTCGCGTTCGACGGCCGGTCCGTCGACGGGTTGCCCGTCCACCGGCGTGGGTTCGGCCTGATGTTCCAGGACGGCCAGCTCTTCCCGCACCGCGACGTCGCGGGGAACGTCGCCTACGGGCTCGCCGGCTCGGAGCGAGGGCCCGAGCGCACCGCCCGGGTCGACGCGCTGCTCGAGCTCGTCGGCCTCGCCGGCTACGGGCCCCGCCCCGTGACGACCCTGTCCGGCGGCGAGCGGCAGCGTGTCGCACTCGCGCGCGCCCTCGCCCCGCAGCCGCGGCTGCTGCTCCTCGACGAGCCGCTGTCCGCCCTCGACCGTGCGCTGCGCGAACGCCTCGCCGTCGACCTGCGCGCCGCCCTCGTCGCCACCGGCACCACCGCCGTCCTCGTCACGCACGACCAGGACGAGGCCTTCGCCGTCGCCGACCGCGTCGCCGTCATGGACCGCGGGCGGCTCCTCCAGGTCGGCACCCCCGCCGACCTGTGGCAGCGGCCCGCGAGCCGGCGCGTCGCCGCGTTCCTCGGCTACGAGGCGTTCGTGCCCGTCGACGCCGCCGCCGCCGCACCGCTCCTGCGCGCGATCGACGGCCGCGCGCTCACGGGCGGCGTGCTCGCACTGGCGGAGGGGGCGTTCGTCGTCGTCGACCGGGGGGCGGCCGGCACGGTCGCGCAGGACCAGGGGACCAAGGGCGCGGTCGTCGCGGTCACGTCGCGGCGCGGGCGGTCCGAGGTGCAGGTCGACGTCGACGGGATCGGTGTCGTCACCGCGCTCGGTCCCGTGGGCGTGCGCCTCGACCCGGGCAGCGTCGTCGCGCTCGCCGTCGACCCCGACGCCGTCGCCGTCCTGCCCCTCGACGAGCCCCCCGCACCGCCCACCTGACCGTCCGCCACCGCCCGCCGGACAGGTCGTCTCGCCGACCGGGCGCCCGTCGTCGGTGCGCACTACGGTCGGAGGTGTCCGGCGTCGCACTGCGCCGGCACGACGACGCGAGGTGATGCCGGATGACTCTCGACCGCCGCGAGATCGTGTCGCTCGACCTCCCCGCCGACCTCCACACCGTCTGGGCGCACCTGCGCGAGCCGCACCTCGTGCGCCGGTGGTTCGGCTGGGACTACGAAGGGCTCGACGCCGAGATCCAGCAGCTCTTCGTCGGGCATGCCGTCGCGGCGCAGCGCGCCGACGGGGACACCATCACGCACACGCTGTCGACGCCGGGCCACGACGTCCTCGTCGTCACCGCCGGGTCGCACGACCCGGGCCGCACGCACCTGTCGATCACGCGGCGCAGCCACGACGTCGCCCCCTACGACGGGGTGTACGACGCGGTCGACGAGGGCTGGATCCAGTTCGCGCACCAGCTCCGGTTCGCGCTGACCGTCCACCCCGGGCAGGACCGGCGGACGCTGTCCGTCTTCGGGCTCGACGCGGGCGACCGGCGCGACAAGCTGCTCGACCGGGCGGGGCTGCACGGCGTCCGCGGCATCCCCGTCGGCGGGCACGTCCAGGCGCGCCGGCCCGACGGGACGCTGCTCGGCGGGACGCTCGTCTACAAGGAGGAGCACCAGTTCGGGATCCAGCTGCACGGCATCACCGAGTCGTTCCTCGTGATCCTCGAGACGCCCGTCGCGAGCCACCCGCCGCACGGGACCGTCGGCGCCGTGCTCTCCGTGTACGGGCTCGACGACCCGACGTTCGCGCAGGTCGAGGAGCGCTGGTCCGGCTGGTGGACGCGGTCGCGGTCGCGGTCGCACGGGGCCGCAGCGACCGCCTGACGCCGGCCGTCCGCTCTCGCCTACGTCGTCAGGCGTCCAGACGGAGCTGCCACTCGCCCGCACCGCCGGAGGGGCGGAAGCCCAGGTCGATGTTGATGCGCAGCATGTAGGAGTTCTCCTCCGCGTTCCACGTCGCGACGCGCCGCGCCTGCGGGCGGACCTCCGCGAGCCGCTGCAGGTTCGCCGCCTTGACCAGCATGCCGAGGCGTCGACCGCGGTGCTCCTTGACCACGAGCGTGTCCTCCTGGTGCACGAACTCCTCGTTCTCCGGCGGGAGCATCAGGGTCGTGTACGCCGCGAGCGTGTGCGTCGGGACGTGCTCCGCGGCGGCGACGACGAGCTCGATGCCGCGGTCGACGAACTGCGCCTCCGTCGTGCGGATCCGGGTCGCGTCCCAGACGTCCTCCTCGAAGTCGAGGCCGCCGAGCGGCACGTCGGTGCTCATGCGCGTGTTCAGCCGCGCGTACTCGTCGACCCACTCGTCCGGCGCGTGCGAGCCCCAGTGCACGACGCGGTACTCGTCACCCGCGGCCGCCTGCGCCGCCGCCCGGTGCTCGGCCAGCGCGCCGTCGTCGACCGGCACCTGAAGCACGGAGCGGCGGGCCACCTGCTCGAGCTGCCAGCCGCGGGCCGTCGCGAACCGCGTCGCCGGGGCGTCGGCCGACACCCGGCCCGTGCCCGTGGACGGCACGAGCGTCGCGGGCCCCTGCGCCGGCTCCTCGCGCTGGTCGGTGCTCGCCGTGAGCGCCCGGCGGCCGGCTGCGCGCGCGATCCGCAGCGCCTCGTCGTGCAGCGCCGCGCCGATGCCCTGGCGTCGGAACTGCGGGAGGACCCCGATCTCCACGAGGCCGGTGTGCGTGTTGTCCTGGAGCGGCAGGTTCATCGCGAGGTAGGCCATCGGCGTGCCGTCGTCGTCGCTCGTGACGAGCTGCCGGACCTTGCGCACGTACGTCTGGTCGCGCAGCGAGCCGAGGACCTCCTGCGGCGTGCGGTCGTAGTCGCGCGAGCCCCACTCGTGCGCGACGACGTCGTTGGACACGGCGGTGAGGGCGAGCAGCGGTCCCGCGTCGGCGGCGTCGACGGACGACGGGACGGGGACCTCGTGGGACGACCAGCTGGGCATGGCGCCACCCTCCTCCCGTGCCCGAGCGCCGGTCGAGCGAATTGCCGGGCGCCGGGAGGGCGGCCTCCCGTCCCGCGCGGCGTCCCGGGCCCCTCCCGGCCGCAGCGGCGATACTGCGTGCATGCTGTGGCTGGAGGTCGTCGGGTGGCTCGGGTCGGTCCTCGTGGTCGTCTCGCTCATGCAGGCACGGGTCCTGCGGTTCCGGGTGCTCAACCTCGTCGGCGCGGTGCTCGCCACCGGGTACAACGCCGTCGTCGGGATCTGGGCGTTCGCGGTCATGAACGGGGCGATCGCGATCATCGACGTCTACTGGCTGTGGCGCCTGCTGCGCGAGCGGCACGACGACACCGCGTACACCGTGGTCGACGTGGGCCCGGGCGACGCCTACCTGCGGCACTTCCTGACCGTGCACGGCGAGGAGATCGCCCGCTTCCAGCCCGGGTTCGCGCTCGCCGACGACGCCCGGGCGTTCCTCGTCGCGCGGGGTGACGAGGTCGTCGGCGTCGTCGTGGTGCGCGACGTCGGGCACGGGGTCGGTGTCGTGGACCTGGACTGGGTCACCACGCGCTTCCGCGACTTCACGCCCGGCGAGTTCGTGTACCGGCACAGCGGGGTGTTCGCGGAGCACGGCCTGCGTGTGCTGCACGTCGAGCCCGCGCCGCAGATGCGCGAGTACTTCGCGAAGGTCGGGTTCCGGGAGACGGCGACGCGCTGGGTGCGCGAGGTCGAGCCCGTCTAGGTCGCCCCGGCCGCACGTCCGCCGGGCGCGCCCGGCCTGTGCCGTCGCCGCGTCCCCGACGGTCGGATCCGGGTGTCCGGGTATAAGGTTTCGGGTACCCGAACTTCTGGAGGACGTGTGGGCACCGACGTCGACGTGGACCTCGCGCGCACCCCGGTCACCGCTGCCCGCCCGCGCCGCCGCACGCCGCTGCTGCTCGGGCCAGCGTTCGTCGCCGCGATCGCCTACGTCGACCCCGGGAACGTCGCCGCCAACCTCACCGCCGGTGCCCGCTACGGCTACCTGCTGCTGTGGGTGCTCGTCGCCGCCAACGTCATGGCCGTGCTCGTGCAGTACCAGTCCGCGAAGCTCGGGCTCGTCACCGGCGACTCCCTCCCCGGCGTGCTCGGCAAGCGCATGCGCCGCGGACCGCGGCTCGCGTACTGGGCGCAGGCCGAGCTCGTCGCCGCCGCGACCGACATCGCCGAGGTCGTCGGCGGTGCGATCGCGCTGCAGCTCCTGTTCGGGATCCCGCTGCCGCTCGGCGGCCTGATCGTCGGCGTCGTGTCCCTCCTGCTGCTCGCGACCCAGAACGTGTGGGGCCAGCGGCGGTTCGAGGCCGTCGTCGTCGCACTGCTCGCGGTCATCACCGTCGGGTTCCTCGTCGGGCTCCTCGTCAGCCCGCCCGACGGCCGCGGCGTCCTGTCCGGGCTCGTCCCGCGGTTCGACGGCACCGACTCCGTGCTGCTCGCCGCGTCCATGCTCGGTGCGACCGTCATGCCGCACGCCATCTACGTGCACTCCGCGCTCGTCCGGGACCGGCACGGCCAGGCGCCCGCCGGCGAGCACCGCGTCCACCTGCTGCGCGCGACCCGGTGGGACGTCGGCGGGGCGCTCGTCGTCGCCGGGCTCGTCAACATCGGCCTGCTGCTCCTCGCCGCGTCGGGCCTGCGCGGCGTGGGCGGCACCGACTCGATCGAGGGTGCGCACGCCGCGATCGTCAGCGCGCTCGGCCCCGGCATCGGCATCGCGTTCGCGGTCGGGCTGCTCGCGTCCGGGCTTGCGTCCACCTCCGTCGGCGCCTACGCCGGGGCCACGATCATGGAGGGCCTGGTCCGGCGCAGCGTGCCGCTGCTCGTGCGGCGCGTCGTGACCCTCGTCCCTGCGATCGTGCTGCTCGCGGCCGGCGCCGACCCGACGTGGACCCTCGTCCTCAGCCAGGTGGTCCTGAGCTTCGGGATCCCCTTCGCCGTGATCCCGCTGGTCCGCCTGACCCGCGACCGCCGCCTCATGGGCGCCGACCGCAACGGCCCGTGGCTGCACGCGGCCCTCGTCCTGGTGGTCGCCCTGGTCGTGGCCCTCAACCTCACCCTCCTCACCCTCCTCCTCACCACCTGACCCCCCTCTCCCCGGGCTGCCCCCGCCCGCCGGACGTAGACGAGTTCGTCAGTTCTGGTCGAGTTCGACAGCTCGAGCTGACGAACTCGTCTGGGCCTGACGAACTCGCGGGTGTCCGGGCGGGGAGGTGGGCTCGGCGGGGCGGGTGAGCCGGTCACAGCCGCGCTAAGGCGGCGGGACGTCCACAGCGTCGTGTCGTGGGGCCGGGTGCGGTGCGGCTGGGGCGGGAGTCTGCGGGGCATGGTCCAGCGACCGGGCTCACGGCCCCTGCCCCCCGTTCGTCTGCCGCACGTCATGATGGCGGCGGACCGTCCGCCGGCCGAGGTTCGGCGGCTGCACCGGGCGGCGGGGTGGGAACGCGTGGGGCGCGGTGCCTACCTCCTGACGCCGCCGACCGAGGACGAGCCGCACCGCCGAGAGCGCGAGCTGGCCCTCGGGCGGATCGTCGGCGTGCACCGCCGACTCACGGCGGCGCACTGGTTCTCGCACGAGTCGGCAGCGCTCCTGTGGGGACTGCCGTCGTGGGGACGTCTGACGTCGACTCACGTCGTGCAGCGGAACCGACGAGGCGCGGGTGCTGATCCGGGTGTGACATGGCACTTCATGACGCTGGCCGAGCGTGACGTCGGCGAAGCGTCCGGACTGCCCGTCACCTCGCTCGAACGGACCGCGGTCGACTGCGCTGCTGGGTCGGCGGCGCTCGCAGGTCTCGTCATCGCGGACGGCGCGCTGCGCGCAGGAGCAGACGGCCGCCTGCTCGGCGAGGTGCTGGGCGACCTCGCGGGTCGGCGCGGCATCTGCCGGGCGAGAGCCGTCCTCGCCCTCGCTGACGGGGGATCGGAGTCGCCGGGTGAGACGGCCACACGGTTCCTGCTGCTCCGCGCGGGCTTCCCGGTACCGCAGACGCAGGTATGCGTGCGCACGTCCCTCGCGACCTACTGGACCGATCTCGGGTGGCCCGAGTGGCGAGTCGCGGTCGAGTACGACGGACGGTCGAAGTACTTGAGCGACCCCGAGGTGCTGGTGCGTGAGAAGCGCCGGCACGACGCGATCGTCGACGAGGGGTGGCGGCTGGTCCGCGTGACCAAGGAGGACCTCGCCACGGGCGCGCTCGTCGCACGGGTCCTGCGGCACGCCCCGACCGGCGTGGTCCTGCACCCGCGCCGAGATCTCGCCTGACCCGGACCGCCCCGTCGTCCCGCCCGTCGAGTTCGTTACCTGTCGTCGAGTTCGCTTGTTGGAGCTGACGAACTCGACCGGAGCTGACGAACTCGGCGGGGAGCGGCGGGTGGGGGTGGGGGTCAGTCGGGGGTCGGGAGGGTGGTGAGGCGGGACTGGAGGTGGGCGCGTTCCGTGGGGTTCGTCACCAGGGTGAGGGCGTGGCGGTAGGCGGCGGCTGCGGCGGCGGGGCGGCCGGCGCGGGTCAGGAGCTCGGCGCGGACCGCGGGGACGCGGTGGTGGCGGGGGAGGGCGTCGTCCAGGCCCTCGAGCAGGCGCAGACCCGCGTCGGGTCCCTCGGCCTCGGCGACCGCGACCGCTCGGGCCAGGCGGACCACGGGGGAGCCGGTCAGGCGTTCCAGCTCGGTGTACCGGGCGGCGACGACGTCCCAGCGTGTGGCGTCCGACGACGGCGCGGTCGCGTGCTCCGCGGCCACCAGTGCCTGCAGCACGTACTCGCGCGCCTGCCGGGACAGCGGCGGGTAGCCGGCCGGACGGGAGTCACCCACGACCTCGGGCGTCAGGGTCGACAGCAGCGCCAGGGCGTCGGTGATCTCGTTGTGGTGCCAGCGCGAGCGGTCCTGGTCGGGGAGCAGCACGAGGGCGCCGTCGGCGTCGAGGCGGGTGTCGCGGCGCGAGTGCTGCAGCAGGAGGAGGGCCAGCAGGGCGCGGACGACGGCCCGGCCGGGCAGCAGGTCGTCGAGCACGCGCAGCAGCCGGATCGCCTCGTCGCCGAGGTCGACGCGCAGCGGCACGTCGCCCGCCCCCGGCTGGTAGCCCGAGGTGAAGGCCAGGTAGACGACCGTCGCCACGACGTCGAGGCGCTCGTCCAGCCGGTCGGTCGCCGGCACCGCGAAGGGGATGCCGGACGCGGCGAGGCGCTTCTTGGCGCGCGTGAGCCGGGCCGCCATCGCCGACTCCTGCACGAGCAGCAGGCGCGCGATCTCCGCGGTCGAGAGCCCGACCACGAACCGCAGCGTGAGGGCGACGCGGTCGTCGGGGGCGATCGCGGGGTGGCAGCACGCGAAGACGAGCCGGAGCTGCTCGTCGGCGACGTGCGCGCCCGGGTCGACGGCTGCCGAGGCGGCCTCGCGCATCTCGTCGTCGACGACCATGAGCGGCGCCTTGCGGCGCTGCACCGCCTCGGAGCGCAGGCGGTCGAGGACGCGCCGACGGGCCGCGGTCAGGAGCCACGCGCCCGTGCTCGACGGCACGCCGTCGACGGGCCAGTGCCGGGCGGCCGCCTCGAACGCGTCGGACACGGCGTCCTCGGCCAGGTCGGGGCGCGCGTACTGGCCGATGAGCAGCGCGATGAGGCGCGACCAGTGCGCGTGCCAGGCCTCCGCGACCGCGTCGGCGGCCGCCTGCTCGGCGGTCATGCGGCCACCACCGGGTGCACCTCGAAGGTGCCCGCGGGCAGGAGCGTGAGGACGTCGACGAGCGCGTCGAGGTCGGGCGCGTCGAGCACGTGCAGGCCGACGAGCGGCCCGTCCGCCGTGGTCGCGGCTCCGTCGGTGAGGCTCAGCCCTTCCGCGCGGGAGCGGATCGTCGTCGCCACGTCGGGCGAGCCGAGCGCCTCGTCGAGGACGGTCGTCACGCCGAGCACGGCGGCGAGCGTCGCGAGGTCGTCGCGGAGCGTGCGGACCGACGCGAGGTCACGCTCGAGCGCGTCGGAGAGCAGGTCGGCCGCGTGCCGGTCCCGGGCACCGGGCGCAGGGTCGGTGCCGGGAGCCGAGGCCCGGGACCCGTCGGGCGGACCGTTCGTCGCCGGTGCGGCCGGCCACGGCGGTGCGAGGTCGAGGAACGGCGCGGCGGCGGGCTCGGGCGGGGTCGAGGTCGCGAAGCGCAGGACGACGAACCTCACGGCTGCCCCGTGGGGGTGGCGGACCGGCGGTCGGGACGGTCGAGGGGTGCGGTCATGGGGGCTCCTGGTGCCGGGGCACGCGCGTCGGGCGGTGTGCGTCGGCGGCGTGACGGCCGCGGGCACGCGGGATCGACGGGTCGTCGGCAGGCCGGTCGGCAGGTGCGTCGACGAGTGCCTCGACGAGGTGCCCGCCGGGTCGGTCGGCGGGCCGGGCGGCAGGCCGGTCGGCGGGTTCACGGGTGGGGTCGGCACGGCTCGTCGGCGCGCGTCGGGTCAGAGGACGGCGACGGGGCGGACCTCGACGGTGTACGACGACGGCAGGAGCCGCGCGTGGGCGACGACGTCCCCCTGCGTGGCCGCCTCGACGAGGTAGAACCCGCCGAGCTGCTCGGCGGTCTCGGCGAACGGTCCCTCGGTCGCGGGCCGGCCGTCGCCCGGTCGCAGGGTGGTCGCGCTGGCCACGGGCTGCAGGGCGTCGCTGGAGAGGATCGTGACGCCGTGCTCGGCGGCCCGTCGCTCGTAGGTGTCGTGCTGCTCGAGGTAGGCCTGCTGCTCCTGGGGGCCGGCGGCGGCCCACGCCCGCTCGTCCTCGTAGAGGAGGACCATCCAGCGGCTGCGGTCGTCGGTCATGCGTGTCCTCCTGCGGTCGCGGTCGTCGCTGCACCGACCTGCTCGGGCGGCGCGGCGGCAGGTGTCCCTGCGCCAGCATGACGCGCGGGTCGCGCGGTTCTCGACAGGGTCGCGTGGACGGTTCGGCGCGCGCCACCGCCGGCGCGCGATGAATCGTTCAAAGTGCGAAACGCTTCACCGCACTCCCGAGGGATGACCTCCGGCGAGCGCTTCCCTACGGTCTCTCCCTGGGGTCGTGCGCACGCGACGGACGTCGAGCCCCGCATCGCCGCGGCGGGCAGCCCGGCGGCCGACCGTGAAGGGGAAGCCATGAGAGCACGACGAGCGGCCGCGGGACTTCTCGCCGCCGCGACGACGGCGACCGGAGGCGTCGCCGCCGCCGCCTCGGCCCAGGCGGCCGTCGGCTGCCGGGTGACGTACGCCGTGACCAACCAGTGGGGGACCGGGTTCGGCGGCGACGTGCGCGTCGAGAACCTCGGGGACGCGCTCGCGGGCTGGACCCTGACCTGGACGTTCGGCGCGGGTCAGACGGTGACGCAGGCCTGGAACGGCGTCGCCACGCAGTCCGGCGCGGCGGTCTCGGTCCGGGACGCCGGCTACAACGCGCAGGTCGCGTCCGGCGGCACGGTGTCGTTCGGGTTCAACGGGACGTGGAACGGCTCGTCCAACCCGGCGCCGACGTCGTTCGCGCTCAACGGCACCACCTGCACCGGCGCGACGACGCCGTCGCCGACGACGACCCCGACCTCCACCCCCACCACCACGCCGACACCCACCCCGACCAGCACGACCCCACCGGCCGGCGCGTGGCAGGCGGAGGACCTCGACCGCGGTCTGGTCAGCGTGCGCAGCGGCACCGCCAACCTCGTCCAGTGGCGCCTGCTCGGCACGGAGGCGGCGTCGACCGGGTTCCACGTCTACCGCGGCGGGACCCGCATCACGACGACGCCGGTCACGGGCTCGACCAACTACCTCGACGCGGGCGCGGCGGCCAACGCGTCGTACACGGTCCGGGCGGTCGTCGGCGGGGTCGAGCAGGCGGCGTCGGCGCCGTCGCTCGCGTTCGTCAACGGCTACCTCGACGTGCCGATCTCCAAGCCGGGAAGCCAGTACGCCGCCAACGACGGCAGCGTCGGCGACCTCGACGGGGACGGTGACCTCGAGATCGTCCTCAAGTGGGACCCGGCGAACGCGAAGGACAACTCGCAGTCGGGCGTCACGGACAACGTCGTCGTCGACGCGTACCGGCTCGACGGCACGCGCCTGTGGCGCATCGACCTGGGCCGCAACATCCGCGCGGGCGCGCACTACACGCAGTTCCAGGTCTACGACTACGACGGCGACGGCAAGGCCGAGGTCGTGATGAAGACCGCCGACGGCACCCGCTCCGGAACGGGCCAGGTGATCGGCGACGCGAGCGCCGACCACCGGAACTCGTCCGGCTACGTGCTGTCCGGGCCGGAGTACCTGACGGTGTTCCACGGTCAGACGGGCGCGATCGCCGCGACGACGGAGTACCTGCCGCCGCGCGGGACGGTGTCGAGCTGGGGTGACTCGTACGGCAACAGGGTCGACCGGTTCCTCGCCGGGACGGCGTACCTGGACGGGGTCCGCCCGTCGATCGTCATGGCGCGCGGGTACTACACGCGGGCCGTCGTCGTCGCGTGGGACTACCGCGACGGGAAGCTCACGCGGCGGTGGACGTTCGACTCGAACGCGTCGGGCAACGGCACGTACGCGGGGCAGGGCAACCACTCCGTGTCCGTGGCGGACGTGGACGGCGACGGGCGGCAGGAGATCCTGTACGGCGCCGCGGCGATCGACGACGACGGCACGGGGCTGTGGAACAACCGGACGGGCCACGGCGACGCGGGCCACGTGGGCGACCTGGTCCCGGGCCGGCCGGGGCTGGAGTACTACAAGGTCACGGAGTCGACGAGCCAGCCGGACTCCTGGATGGCGGACGCCCGCACGGGCCAGATCCTGTGGAGCACGCCGTCGGGGTCGGACAACGGCCGCGGGGTCTCGGGGGACGTCTGGGCCGGGAGCCCGGGCGCGGAGTCGTGGTCGTCGTCGGACTCGCAGCTGCGCAGCACCTCCGGGACCGGTGTGGCGCGCAAGCCCTCGTCGACGAACTTCCTGTCGTGGTGGGACGGCGACACGGTGCGCGAGCTGCTCGACGGCACGCGCATCGACAAGTACGGCACGGGCGGCGACACACGCCTGCTGACGGGCTCGGACGTGCACAGCAACAACGGCACCAAGGCGACGCCCGTCCTGTCCGGCGACATCCTCGGCGACTGGCGCGAGGAGGTGGTCTGGGCGACGTCCGACGACACCGCGCTGCGCGTCTATGCGACGCCGATCGTCACGGACACGCGCGTCTGGACCCTGCTGCACGACCAGCAGTACCGCGTCGCGATCGCGTGGCAGAACACGGCGTACAACCAGCCGCCGCACCCGTCGTTCTTCCTCGGCTCGCCGTTCACGTCGCCGGCGCAGCCGAGCGTGTACCTGCGCTGACGGGCGCCTGCCGACGGGCCGACCGGACCCCTCCCCGGCCGGCTCGTCGGCAGGCCCGGCCGGGGTCCCCGCGGCTCGGGGTCGGCCACGCGGGGTGCGCGGGATCGTGCGCAGCGCTTCGCGTTTGCGCACGATCGTGCTACAACAGACCCGTGGGCAGGGGTGACGAGACGCGGCAGGCCGTGGTCGACCGGGCGGTCGAGATCGCCGGGCGGCTCGGCGTGGCCGGGCTGACGATCGGGTCGCTCGCCACCGCCACCGAGATGTCGAAGAGCGGGCTCTTCGCGCACTTCCGGTCCAAGGAGGCGCTCCAGCTCGCGGTGCTCGCGCGGGCGCGCGAGAGCTTCGTCGACGAGGTCGTGCGTCCCGCGCTGGCGGCTGCGCGCGGCGTGCCGCGGGTCCGCGAGCTGTTCGAGCGCTGGCTCGCGGCGTCGCAGGCGAGCGCGGCGGGGTGCCTGTTCGTGTCGGCCGCGACGGAGTTCGACGACGACCCCGGCCCGGTGCGCGACCAGCTGGTCCGTGACCACCGTGACCTGGTCGACGCCGTCTCCCAGATGTACCGGGCGGGCGTGACCGAGGGGCAGTTCCGCGAGGAGCTCGCGCCCGAGCAGTTCGCGCACGACCTGTACGGCGTGATGCTCGCCCACTTCCACGCGCACCGGCTGCTCCGCGACCCCGCGGCCGAGCGCCGCACCCGCGACGCGTTCGAGCGGCTGCTCGCGGGCATCCGCGTGCCCGACGCCACGCCGGAGGGCCCGTCGCGGGACGCGGCCGCCGGCCCGGCCCCGTCGGCAGCACCCGGTCGGGCGCCTGCCCCCCTCCGCTGACCGATCCCCTCACCGCCCGGGGTCCCCGGGTCCCGAACCACCGGAGAACTGCCATGACGACTCCCGTAGGCGCCGCGGGTGCCGCGAATAGCACGATCGTTCGTTCGCACGTCCGGCTCCCGTGGCCCGCGCGGGCCGCCATCGCCACGACGGACCGGGTCGCACCGGCGGTCGTCGCGCGGCTCGCGCTCCACCTGTGGTGCCGGCCGGCCGCCCGCCGCGCCGACCACGTGCTCCCCGGCGGCACCCGCTGGACGCTGCCGCTCGGCCGCGGGCACGTCGTCGGCCACACCTGGGGCAGCGGGCCGCGCGTCTACCTCGTGCACGGCTGGGGCGGGCACCACGGGCAGCTCGCCGGGTTCGTCGAGCCGCTCGTCGCGGCCGGCCACCAGGTCGTCACCTACGACGCCCCGAGCCACGGCGACTCCGGCCCGGGCGCCTTCGGACGGCGGCAGAGCACGCTCCCCGAGATGTCCGCGACCCTCGCCGCCGTCGTCGCCGCCCACGGGCACGCCCACGCCGTCGTCGCGCACTCGCTCGGCGCGACGGCGACAGCCCGCGCGGTCCTCGACGGCCTCGCCGCGGACCGCGTGGTCCTCGTCGCCCCCATGGCCGACCCCCTGCCGCACACGCGCGACTTCGCCCACGTCCTCGGTTTCGGCGAGCCGACCCGGCAGCGGCTGCTCGCCCTCATGGAGCAGCGCGCGGGCCGTCCCATGGCCGAGTTCGACGTGGCGGCGGCCGCCGCCCACCACGGCAGCCCGCTGCCGGCCGCGCTCGTCGTGCACGACACGCTCGACAAGGAGACGAACCACGCCGACGGCGAGCGGCTCGCCGCGGCCTGGACCGGCGCGCGGTTCCACTCGACGACCGGGCTCGGGCACCGCCGGATCCTGCGCGACGCCGACGTGGTGGCCGCGGTCGTCGAGCACGTGACGGGCGACGGGCCGGCGGGCGCCGCGGGGCGCGTCGCGGAGGTGTCCGTGCAGGTCTGACCCGGCCGGGCGGACGGCCCCCCTCCCCGGTGCGGCCGTCCGTCCGGCAGGCTGGTCCCCGGCCGCGCCACCCCGCACCGGAGGAGCCCCATGACCGAGCCCCGCAGCACCGCCCGCCGCGTCGCGGACACCCGGCACCGGCTGGAGACCGACGTCGACCTCTGGGTCGCGACCGCCGACCCGGCGACCGGCGAGCCGTTCCTGGTGCCGCTGTCGTTCCTGTGGGACGGCGAGACGCTCCTGCTGTCGACGCCCGCGTCGAGCCGTACCGCGCGCAACCTCCTCGCGACCGGCCGTGCCCGGCTCGGGGTCGGCGCGACGCGGGACGTCGTGCTCGTGGACGCCGACGTGGAGGTCGTCGACGCGCTGCCGACCGACGTCGGCGACGCGTTCGCCACCGCGACGGGCTTCGACCCGCGCACCCTCACGGGCTACGCCTGGTTCCGCGCGCGTCCGCGGACGGTCCAGGCCTGGCGCGAGGCGGACGAGCTGGAGGGGCGCACCGTGCTGCGCGACGGCCGCTGGGTCCTCGAGGCCTGACCCGCCCCCGAGGCCTGACCTGCTCCCGAGGCCTGACCTGCTCCCGAGGCCTCACCGCCCCCGACGCGTGACCTGCCCCCGAGGCCGTCCTGCCCCGAGGCCTGACCCTGCCGCCGAAGGCCCCGACCTGCCCCGCGGGCCGTGCCCGGCGGCACCGTGCGACGGGTGCCTCGCGGCCGTCAGCGGGTGAGAAACGAACCGGCGGGTATCACTCCGGTGCTCGGCCTCTCCTGGTCGGGTGTTGCTGCCCGCACCGGCGGCGCATCGCCACGACGCAGCAGGGGGGTGAATGGAGATGACGATCGAGATCATGGAGGTCGAGGAGATCACCGCGACGCGGATCCACCTCGACCCGGAGGCCGGCGGCGCCTGATCGAGGCCCGCACCGAGGCCGGCCCGGCACACCGCCGGGCCGGCCTCGGCATTCCCACCCCCGTCCCAGGAGGACTCCGTGGTTCCCAGGCTCAAGTCCGTCAACTGCCTCGCCGGCGAGGGCGAGCTCGTCGTCAGCCTCGACCCGAAGGTGCGCGTCCGGCTCGCCGACCCCGACGGTCGCGTCCTCGCGCTGCTGCGCCTGCTGCTCGACGGCTCGCGCGACGAGCCCGCGCTCGCGGCCGCGCTCCGGGACGCCGGGCACGACGTCACGACCGGCGACGTCCGCGAGGTCGTCGCCCAGCTGGACCGCCTCGGCTGGCTGGAGGACGCGGACGCCCCGGCCACGTTCGACGCGCACGACCGCGAGCGCTACGCGAGCAACCTGTTCTGGTTCGACGCGTTCACGACGCTCGCCACCCCGCGCGAGGAGCCGCAGCGCCGGCTCCGGGACGCGCACGTGCTCGTGCTCGGCGCGGGCGGGCTCGGCTCGGCGGTGCTCATGAACCTCGCGGGGCTGGGCGTCGGCTCGCTCACGGTGGTCGACCAGGACCTCGTCGAGCTGCGGAACTTCGCACGGCAGTTCACGTACACGGAGGCGGAGGTCGGTCAGCCGAAGGCGGAGCGCGTCGCGGACTGGCTGCGGGCGTTCGACCCGACGCTGCGGGTGGATGCGGAGCGTCGGCGTGTGGAGTCGACGCAGGACGTCGCGGCCCTGCTGGACAGGGCACGGCCGGACCTGGTGGTGTCCGCGATCGACGAGCCCGACGAGGTCGACCGCTGGGTCAACGCGGCCTGCGTCGCGGCGGGTGTGCCGTTCGTGCGCGGCGGCCTCGCGTACACGCAGGGGCTGTACTGGTCGGTGGACCCGGGCGTCGGGGCCTGCCGCGAGTGCCTGGAGCGACACCGGGAGCGGCTGGCGACGGGCGTGGACCGGCAGGCCGTCGAGTGGCCGCGGGTCCTGCAGCAGGTGCGGGTGAACCGCGCGATCGGGCCGGTCGCGCAGGTGCTCGGCGGGCTCGTCGCGCTCGAGGCGCTGCGTTTCCTCACGCGCGACCTGCCCGGGATGCCCCAGCCGGTCGCGTCCGGCCGGTACCGGCTCGTGGACCTCGCGGGCGACTGCTCGACGAGCACCGACGCCTGGCCTGCCGACCCCGGCTGCCCGGTGTGCGCGGCTGCTCCCGCCCGCCGGTCCGCCGCGGCGGCCTGAGCCGATGACGACGACGAGCGACGCGCCGACCGCTGCCGACGCCGCCGGCGGGACCGTCTCCGCCGCGGACGTCGTCCGCCCGTCGTCCGTCCTGCGCCTGCACCCGCTGACGACGACGCCGCAGGGCGACCGCGTGGTCGTCGGCAACCCCGCGACGGGCCGCTTCGTCGCGCTCCCGGAGGTGGGCGCGCGAGCGCTCGCGCTGCTGGGCGCGGGCCGCACCGTGGCCGAGGTCGAGCGGGCGGTGACGCCCCGCGACGCGGCGGAACCGGTCGACGTGCTGGCGTTCGCCCGCTCGCTCGTGGGACTGGGGTTCGTGGCGTCCGTCGACGAGGCGGACGTGCGGGCGCAGGCCCCGCAGGACCGCCCGGGTCGCGGCTGGGTCGTCGCTCCGCGCGCGCGGGCGCGCTGGCTGTTCGGCCGGACGGCGGCGGTGCTGGCGGCGCTCGCGGCCGTGGTCGCGGTCGGGGTCATGCTCACGGTGGACCGGGTCCGCCCGGACGCGCTGGACGTCTTCTTCCTGCCCAGCGCGGCGCAGAGCCTCGCGGTGGTCACGCTCGCGACGTACGTGCTGGCGGGGCTGCACGAGCTCGCGCACGTCCTGGCGGCCGCCGCGCTGGGGGTGCCCGCCCGGCTGCGGATCACCCGGCGCCTGTACTTCCTCACGTTCGAGACGAACCTGACCGGCCTGTGGGCGCTGCCGCCGCGGCGCCGCGTGGGGCCGCTGCTGGCGGGGATGGGGTTCGACGCGCTCGTGCTGCTGGCGGCGCTGCTGCTGCGCGTCGCGGGCGTCGGCCCGGACGCGTTCCTCGCGGCGGTCGTCGTGGTCGAGCTGTCCGCGCTCGTCGTGCAGCTCTTCGTGTTCCTGCGCTCGGACGTCTACGCGGTCATGACGGCCCTGCTCGGCTGCACGGTGCTGGACCGCACGACGCGGCTGCTGCTGCGCCGCACGGTGCGTCGCCTGTCGCCCGCCCAGCAGGACGAGCTCGCGGCGACACCCGCCCGGGACCTCGCCGTGGCCCGCTGGTACCGGTGGGTGCACGTCGCCGGGTACGCGGTCGCGGCCTGGTTCTTCGTCGCGTTCTTCGTGCCGTCGACGTGGCACCTGCTGGTGTGGGTGCGCGACGCGGTCGCGGTGCACGGACCGGCGACGTGGCCGTTCTGGGAGGCGCTGCTGCTGGGCGCGGTGCTGCTGTCGCCGCGCGTCGTCACCGGGGTGGTCGCGCTGCGGGACCTGGCCGGGCGCCACCGGGTCAGAGCGGCTCGGGCGCGTCCTGCTCGTCGGCGTGCGCGACGTGCCGCAGCTGCCGCCAGATGAGCACGACGAACACCGCCGACCCGACGAACGCGAACCAGAACGGCGCCGTCACGCCGTAGTGCTGCGCGAGCAGCCCGCCGATCCCGGCACCGATCACGAGCCCGCCGAACACCCCGACGAGGTTGACGCTGCCAACCCGCCCCTGCAGCGCCGTCGGCACGGCCCGCTGCCGGATCGTCACCGACGTCGTGCCCCACACGAACGCGTGCGCGCCGAAGACGAAGAACACGACCATCGCGAACCAGGCCGTCGTCGTGAGCGCGAGCGCGAGGTGCGTGAGCGTCTCGAGGACCAGGCCGATGCGCATGAGGTTCGCGAGGCTGACGCGCGCCGTGAGCCACCCGTAGCCGAACGTCGCGAGGAGCCCTCCCGCGGCCTGCACAGTCGTGACCAGGCCGAAGCCGACCGCGCCGAGCCCCAGCCGCTGCTGCGCGTACAGCACGAGCACCGACCAGGCGGCGCCGAACGTCACGTTGAAGATGAGGATCGTCAGGACCAGCGTGCGGACGGCCGCGTGGTGCAGGACCCACCGCACGCCCTCGGCGATGTCGTGCCGGATGTGGGTCGGCTCGCGCTCGGTGTGCACGGGCGGCAGGTCGAGGCGCGACACCATCACGGCGCCCGCCGCGACGAGCAGCGCCTCCGCGAAGAACGGCACGGACTGCCCGAGCGCGAACAGCGCGGCGCCGATCGGCGGTCCGGCGAGCTGGTTGACGGTGACGAAGCCCGCCTGGATCCGGGAGTTGGCCACGACGAGGTCGTCGCGCTGCACGAGCATCGGGACGAGCGTCGACGACGCGTTGTCCGCGAACGTCTCGGCCGTGCCGAGCAGGAACATCGCCGCCAGCACGAGCGCGATCGGGGCCGCGTCGAGGAGCACCGCCGACGCGAGCAGCACGAGGACGACGACCCGCAGCGCGTTGACCGTCACGACGAGCCGGCGCCGGTCCAGCCGGTCGGTCAGCGCCCCCGCCCACAGCCCGAACAGCAGCGGCGGCAGCCACTGCAGCAGCGCGGCGAGGGCGACGAGGAACGCGTCGTCGGTGCGCGACGCGACCAGCAGCGGGCCCGCGGCGAGGACGATGCCGTCACCGAGGTTGGTCGTCCACGACGACGCGAGCAGCCACCGGAACCCGGTGCCGAGCCGCGGCGGGACGACGGTCTCGACGATCCGGTTCGGCACGTCGAGCACGGTATCCCGCCGCACCCGCCGTGCCGAACCCTCGCCCGATCCGTCGTGCCGGCCCCGGGCCGCGACCCGGGGCGTCGGACCGTCGTGCGTCAGGCCGGTGCTGCCACCTGTGCCGCCGGCGCGGTGGTGCCGGGGCCGGCGGGCGTGGTGCGCGACGCGGGCCCGGCGGGCGTACGCACGCCGACGAGCAGGTGGACGAGCAGCCCGACCTCGGCGACGGACGCGGGCACGACGAGCAGCGTCTCCACGCTCTCGGGCATCCCGGCGACGGCCACGACGACCGCGGACACGAGCCACGACACCGCACCCGCACCGACGACAGTCCCGGCGAACCGCACGAACATCCCCGACCGCGCGACGAGCAGCGCCATGGGGGCCATCCACAGGAAGAACGTCACGCCGGCGAGCCCGTAGAGCGCGTCCTGCAGGTCGAGCAGCAGCAGCGCGAGCCCGTCGGGGTCGCTGACGGCGCCGTGCACCGCGGGGTCGGTCACGACGAGCAGCGCCCCGACGTGGAAGGTGAGCGTCACCAGCACCATCGCGGCGCTGAGCCACGTGCCGAGGACGACCGCCGCCGCCGCGCGTGCGTGGACGTGGTGCAGCAGCCGCTGCAGGGTCAGGCCGAACAGCGCGAACGCGGTGGCCTGGAGCGCGTCCGCGGCGACGGCGAGGCGCATCGCGCCCTCGTGGGCGGCGACGGCCGCGGCGGTCGCGGCGGCGTCGTCGGGCACGAGCACCTGGCCGCGCGCGACGAGGTGCGCCCACCCGCCGAGCACGGCGACGACGAGGTAGAGGAGGCCCGCGAGGCGGGCGGTGCGCTGGGGTGTCATGACGGTGCTCCTCGGGGTGGGCGCGCGGCACCGGCACCGCGGCTCGTGGTGCGGAGCGGGGTGCTGGCGGGCGCGCGAGGGCGTGCGAGGGGAGGGCCGCGGCCGGGCGGCCTGCGGTCCGGTGCGCCGCGGGCGGCGGCGGTACGCGGTGGTGCGGTGGTGCGGTGGTGCGGGGTCAGCCGTCGTCGTCGGGGTACTGGAAGACCTCGTCGAGCGGGACCCCGAGCACCCGCGCGATCTGGAAGGCCATCTCGAGCGTGGGCGAGTAGCGGCCCTGCTCGATGGCGATGACGGTCTGCCGCGTGACACCGATGCGCCGTGCGAGCTCCGCCTGCGTCATCTCGTCCGCCGCGAAGCGCAGCGCGCGGATCCGGTTCGTGACGCGCGTCGTCCTACCCATCGAAGCTCCCGCGGTACGCGCGGAGCTGGGCGACCGCGCCGGCCGTCGTGCCGGCCGCGCCGAGGACGAAGAGCGTGGTGCCGATCCAGAACGGGTCGACCTCGAGCATCGCGAGCGCGAGGACCGCGACCGCGCCGACCGCCGTGCCGACCAGGGCGATCCGGTCGCCGTGCCGCAGGATCTGCGTGTCGCGCACGTCCTGCGCGGTCTCGTGGTCGCGGCTGACGATCGCGAGGAGGATCGCGCCGACGATGCTGCCGACGACGGTCAGGGCGATCGACCAGAGCATGGGTCCCGCCCACGCGACGTCGGCGACCGGCTGGCTCAGCAGGCGGGGGACGACGACGGCGAGGTACCCGGCGGTGCTGAGCGGCACGACGACGGCCGTCGTCCACGCGGTCCGCTCGCCGGAGGACAGGGGGGCGTGATCGTCGTCGGTGCGCATCGAGGGCTCCGCTCGGTCGGGTGCTGACACCGACGAATGTATGGCAGAGCCGACATCATGTCTAGTTTTCTTGACATCGAATCGGCCGGCCAGGGGCCGCGGGCCGGGTGGGCCGCGCGCGGTCGGATCAGCGCGGGAGCGCCGCGAGCAGCTCCGGGTCGTCCATCCCCGGCAGTGCGTACCCGGCGGCGTCGTCCCACGGGACCGACTCGTCGTCGAGGCGCACCGACCACCACGCGTCGGGCAGCGCGCGCCGCAGCTCCGTGAGCGCGCCGCACCAGTGCAGCAGCGCCGCGAGCGCGTGCAGCGGGTGCGCGGGCAGCGTCGTCGAGCCGTGGAGCAGCACCGCGTCGGGCAGCGGCGACGCGTCGAGGGTCAGTCGGGGGGCTTCGAGCCGCAGGCTCGCGTTCTGCTCGTCGAGGATGCGGGCGACGAGCGCCTCCTCGTGCGGGGCGAGGGGTGCGGGGCGCTCGGCGAGGTACTTCAGGGACACGGCCACGGCCGCACAACGTACCGTCTGGTACCGCCCGCTTGCGACGGGTTCCGCCCGAATGGTCCCCCTGCCAGCTCCGCCCTCGGCCTGCCCCGCCGGATCACACCCGCGCGCCCTCGCGCTCCTGCCGCGTCGAGAGGACGGGCCGGGGAGACTGGCACGTGCATGGCGCGGTCTCGCGGGCCTGTCGCAGTCGCGGCCCGGACGGGCGCGGCGAGGGCGCGCGGGTGGAGGGTCGGGGTGCGGGAAGCATGGATCGAACGGCCCAGGTCGGGGCGTCCACATGATGGGACGATGGTCGGGCCGGTGACCCCGGCGACCCGTATCCCGGACGTCCGCCGACGTCCCGCGCACTCACGAGGAGCGTCCCGCATGTCCGCCGTCACGATGCACCGGTCCGTCCCCGCCGCCCCCGCGACCACCCGGCTGGTGCAGCTGGTCTCCACGATCCGCTGGGCCCCCGCGCCGCGCTTCGAGGGCGACGCCGCCCACCGCGCCACCTACGTCGCCTACCTCGTGGGCAGCATGCTCGCGTGGACCCTCGCGGGCGTCGTCGTCGCCGTCGGGATCGACCGCCTCCTCGCGCTCGCGGGCTGACCGGCACGACCCCGCGCCGGCCCCCTGCCGGGTCCGCCCGGATCGTCGCATTGCTCCACCCGGGCGAATCGGGCAGCAGATGACGAAAGGGGAGGCGCTCTCCCGCTAGCCTGCGCGCCGTGCCCCTGCTCGCGCCGCCCGACTCGCGGCCCGCCGTCCGACCCGTCCCGACACCGCTCGGCGACCCCGCCCGCGCGCGCCGGCTGCTGCTGCCGCAGGGCACGGGCCGCGACGTCACCCCCACGGACGCCGCGCTGCTCGACCGGCGTGCCCGCGCGGCCGCCGCCGTGGGTCGTCGTCGCCTCGCCACCGCGCTCGGCCCGCGCGTCATGCGGGTCGTCGTCGCGTGCGCGGCGCTCGCGTCCCTCGGGCTCGTCGCCCTGACGGCGACGCTCGCGCCGCTCGGCGAGGACCTGCTGCACGGGCCCGTGAGCGACGCGACGTGGGCGACGCTGCCCACCGCGCTCGTGGTCGCGGTCCTCGGGTGGGCCGCCGGCACGGTCGTGGGCGTGCGGCTCGGCGCGCTCGTCGCATGGCTCGCCCTGCGGCCCGTCGCCGCGCGCGACCGCCGCCGGCTCGAGCACCTGCGCGCCGGGTCGCAGGTGCTCCCGGGCGTCGGCATCCGCCCGGGCTACGGTCGCAGCCGCACGGTCGAGCTGCCCGACGGCGGCTACGTCACCATCACGCGGCTGCAGGAGAGCGACGGCCAGGGCCGGCTGGTCGGGTTCAGCCGGTGCGGGCCGGGCGTCGACGGGGTCGCCCGCGCCGCCGCGGCGATGGCGCTGACCGACTGGCAGGTCGCGCACGGGGAGCGCCCCTGGTTCCCCTCCCTCGTCGGCGGCCGCACCCCCCAGCGGTGGGGCACCTTCGGCACCACCCCCTGACAGCGCGTCGGCGAGGCTGTGTGCCGACCTCGGCGTGCCCGCCGCGTCACGCCCGGGCGCGGTCTCGCCGGACCGACCGACGAGACCGCTGCGGCCGTCGCCGGCGACGCGGGGTCGCAGGCGACGGCCGGGCGACCGGTGCCGGTCAGGCGCGGGTGGTGAGCCAGGACTCGAACGCGTCGAAGCTCGTCGGGCGGCCCAGGAAGCGGGCGACGAGGTCGGCGGCGTCGGCCGTGCCGCCGGGGGCGAGGATCGTGTCGCGGTAGCGGCGACCCACCTCGGGGTTCATCAGGTCGTCGCCGAACGCGGTGCGCAGGTCCTTCGCGATGACGAGGCTCCAGAGGTACGTGTAGTAGGCGGAGCCGTACTCGTCGAGGTGGCCGAAGCCGCTCGTCTGGTGCGTGTCGGGCAGCGGCGCGTACGGGCCGAACCGTGCGTCGACGTCGGCGGTGAACGCGTCGAGGTCCGGCGGCGGAGCCGCGTGCAGGCCGTACGAGAGGGCCGCGAAGTTCAGCTGGCGCCGTGTCCACGCACCGCGGCCGAAGGCGTCGGCCCGCCGCATGCGCGCCACCAGGTCGGCCGGGATCGGCTCGCCGGACTCGTCGGTCGCGAACGAGCGCAGCACGTCGGCGTCCCAGCCCCACTCCTCGAGCAGCTGGCTCGGCGCCTCGACGAAGTCCCACTCGGTCGCGACGCCGGAGAACGACGTCCACCGCTGCCCGCCGCCGACGATCTCGTGCACCAGGTGCCCGAACTCGTGGAAGAACGTCAGCACGTCGTCGTGCTCGAGCGTGCCGGTGGAGAAGTTGCACAGGAGCGCGCCCTCCGGCAGGTGCCGGCCGGCGACGCCCGGGACCAGGGGGAACTGCGCGGCGTGGCTGAACTTGCCCGGCCGCGGGTGCATGTCGAGGTAGACCCGCCCGAGGGGCTGCCCGTCGGTGTCGAGGACGTCGTGGACCTCGACGTCCGGGTGCCACGTCGGTGCCTCGACGGGGACGAACGTGAGGCCCAGGAGCCGGGACACCGTGCCGATGACGCCCGCGCGCACCGCGTCGTAGCGGAAGTAGCGGCGGACCTCCTGCGCGTCGACGTCGTACTGCTCGCGCCGCACGACCTGGTCGTAGTACAGGCTGTCGGCCGGCGTGACGGCGGCCGCCTCCGGGTCGTCGGCGCGGTACCGCGCGAGCAGCACGTCGACGTCCTCGCGGGACCGCTCGACGGTCAGTGCGTCCAGGCGCTCCACGAACTCCTGGATCGCGGCTCCCGAGCCGATCATCTTGACCTCGGCGTCGTACGTCGGCCAGTCCGGGTACCCGAGCAGGTGCGCGCGCTCCTCGCGCAGCCGCAGCAGCTCCGCGAGCACCGGCGCGTTCTCCGGCCACCCGATCCGCAGGTACTCCGACGTCAGGGCCGCACGGACGCTCGCGTCGTGCGCGTAGGTCCGCACCGGGATCAGGTCGGGGTACTCCGTCGTGAGCGTGACGAGGCCCTCGTCGTCGGCCGGGTGCGCCGCGAGGAAGTCCTCCGGCAGGCCGTCGAGCTGCTCCGGCCGGACCCGGATGCTCCGTGCGCCGTCGCGGATGTGCCGCGCGAACTCGAGCCCCAGCTCCGTGCAGCGCTGCGCGAGCGCCTTGAGCCGGTCCCGCTCCTCGGGGGAGCGGTCCACACCCGCCCGGCGGAAGTCGCGCAGCACGTGCTCGCGCAGCCGGCGGGCGTCGTCGTCGAGCCCGTCCTCCGTCGTCGCCGCCAGGACCTCCCACAGCTCGCGGTCCAGGCCGCGCTCTGTGCCCAGGTCCTCGGCCGCCTGCGCGCGCTCCTCCGCGGCCGCCCGCAGGTCGGCGTCGGGGTGCACCTCGGACAGCAGGTGGGCGGCGGCCGAGGCGCGACCGAGGGCGAGGTCGCTCGCGTCCCACAGGTCGAGCACCTCGGCGGTGCTGCGCGGCGTGCCGTCCTTGAGCGTCGCGAGGTGCGCGCGCGCCGCGTCGAGCGACGCGTCGACGGTGTCGGTGAGGAAGGCCGGCCAGGCGCCGGCATCGGTGGGGAAGGCGGTCGGGGCGGCAGTCATGCGCCGACGTTACCCATCCCCGACCCCGGCCCTCCTCCCGATATCCCGCCGCGGCCCTGCCGCGCGCCACCGAGACGGCGCCAGACCGGCGGGGGCGGCACGGCCAGGTCGCGGACGCGTGGTGACGTCGCCGTCTCGGCGGGGAGCGGGGCGAAGGGGGATGCGTCAGGTGGGGGTGCGGCCCGTGTCGGGGGAGCGGTCCGTCAGGCAGTAGACGAGGCCGGCCGGGTCGCGCATCACCGTCCACTGCGGGAACCGCTCGACGAGCGTCGCGCCCAGGTCGACGTGCTCCGCGACCACCACGTCGCGGTCCGGACCGGCCGCCGCGAGGTCGACGTGACCGGTGACGCGCGTGCGGACGTCGTCGTCGCCGAGCCGCTGGACAAGGATCCGCAGCGGCATGCCGGCCGGGCGCTCCAGCGGGACGAGCTCGCGCGCCGTGTCGCCGTCGACGGCCCAGCCGGTGAGTGCGGACCAGAACGCACGCTCCTCGTCGACCAGCGGTGCGGGCACGTCGACCGCGAGCTGGTCCACGAGCGACCGGCCGCCCCGCGCCCCCGTGACCGGCGTCGGGCGGACACGCTCCCCGGCGTCGCGCACGACGCAGAACACGAAGCCCCCGGGCGAGGAGAGCACCACGTGCTCCTCGCGCATCAGCTCGGTCGCGCCGAGCTCGACGGCCCTCGCGGCGGCGGAGTCCACGTCGTCGACGTGCAGGTCGAGGTGGACGCGCGGCTCGCCCGGCAGGTCCTGCACGCGCAGGAAGGCGTCCCCGGACGGCGGCAGGAGCGTCGCGAACTGGCCGCGGTCGCCGCGCGGCGGTGACAGGACGGTGCCGGTCACCGCCCGCCAGAAGGTCACGCCGGCGTCGAACCGGTCGGTCGGGAGGTCCAGGAAGAGGGTCGTCCACACCACGCGCACGCCGTCATCGTGCCGCACGTCGGGCACCGCGCGCGGCGTCAGCGGGGCAGCAGGAACGGGATCGCGCCCGGCGTCGGCGTGAGGAGGCCGCGGTCGGCGCGGATCGCGGACCTCACGGACAGGACCAGTCCGTAGATGCCGAGAACCGGGACCAGGAGGATCACGACCCCGATGGGGAAGAACCCCTGCGGCTCGTCGCGCGCCACCACGAGCACCAGCACGACGTGCACCAGGAGCAGAACGACCGTGTAGGCGAGCTGGCTGAGCTGCCAGTTGACGGCCCGCCGCACGACCTCGGCCGCGGTCGGCTCCAGGCGCGCCCGGACGCTCGACCGGTAGACCAGGACCGCCCCGGCGGCGATCGCGTTGCTGACGACCGGGGCGCACAGCAGCGTGAGCAGGCCCAGCCACCAGGCGGCCGACCCGGTGACGGGCGGGCCTGCGGGCGGGTACGGCGGGACGGGCGGCTGCGGCGGGACGGGCGGCGTGGGGGGATACGTGGGGCCGGTCACGGCGCCCATCCCACCACGCCGCCCGCCGGGCTCAGGGAGTCGCTCCGGGGTTCGGGACGCCGGACACGGTCGCCTCGACCTCGACGGCGACGGTCCCGCCGTCGGCGAGGGTGCCGACGACCTCGCGCGGCTCGGCGGTGCCCGGCCACCACGCCGCCCAGGTCCCGGACGCGGCGGTCGCCTCGACGCTCGTCCCGTCGGCGAGCACGACCTCCACGGCGCCGACGTCCGGCGCGACGCGGCCCAGCGCCATGCTCCACTGCTCGCCGGCCACCGTGTACCGCCCGCTGACGGCGACCGTCAGCCCTCCCGCGGACGGTGCGGCGAACGCGTCGGTGCTGACGACGGCGACGCTCTCCCCGTCGACGGCGGGCGACCCCGACCCGGCGTACGCCATGCCGCCGTCGGTCGAGTGGCCGTCGACGAACGAGAAGCCCGGGCCGGTGAAGCAGTACCGCACCCACGCGTCCGACGCGATGACCGTGAACGTGTGCGGGCCACGCTCCTCGGCGAGCAGCGGCGTCGCACCGTCGGCCGCGGGCATGTCGTGGGAGGACGCCGCGGCCTCGCACTCGCCGCCGCGGGCTGCGAGCGCGTCGCCCGTGAGCGGCGTCGGCACGGCCGTCCATCCCGCGAACGCGGGCTGGTCGCCCGGGGAGGGGAGCGTGAGCCCGGCGACCGTCAGCGCGGCGGCGCTCGCGGCGGCCAGACCCCAGCGGACGGGGTGGTGCCGCGTCGGGCGGGCCGGGGCGGCGGCGGCGTCGAGCCGGGCGAAGGTCAGGGTGCGGGCTGCGGCCAGGCCGGTGGGGTCGACGGGCGGCCGCGGCGCGTGGCGGGTGAGGGTGTCGGTGCCGGTCATGGGTCAGCCTCTCGTCGTCGGGGCGGTCGCGGTGCGGGGGGTGGTGGGGGCGGCGCGGGGCGTGCGGGGGGCGCCCGGTGCGGGGGTGTCGTCGGTGGTGTCGAGCGCGGCGTCGAGGCGGCGGCGAGCCCGGTGCAGGCGGACCTTGAAGGCGCCCGGGGTGCACCCGACGACGGCCGCGGCGGCGGTCGGGTCGAGCCCGTCCCAGGCGACGAGCAGGAGGGCCTCGCGCTCGCGGGCGCTCAGGGCGGCGAGCGCGCGCAGCAGGGCGTCGCGCTCGACGACCAGCGCGCCGGCGTGCTCGTCGTGCGCGGGCATGACGCGCTCCAGCCGGGCGACCTCGTCCGCCACGACCCGCGCGCGGTGCTGCGAGCGACGCTGGTTCGCGACGGTGTTCCGCGCGACGACGAGCAGCCACGGCAGCGGGTCGCCGGGGACGTCGACGAGCCGGCGCCACGCGACGAGGAACGTCTCGGAGACGACCTCCTGCGCCGTGTCGGGGTCGACGTGCCGCAGCGCGTAGGCCTGCACGCGGGCGGCGTACCGGTCCCACAGCGCCGCGAGGCGGAGGGTGTCGTCGTGGTGGCTCACACCAGGAAGTGTCCGGGCGGGGCCGTGGGTTACGTCAGGACCCGAACCGGGCCAGCGCACGCAGGTCGACGGCGTCGACGAGCAGCCCGGCGTCCTCGCGGACCCATCGCTGCCCGGTGGCGCGGCGCTCGGACGGCGACGCGAACCGGTACTGCCACAGGTGCGCGCGGACCCAGCGGGGTCGCTCGCCGTGGAACGGGTCGTGCGCGAGCAGCCGCAACGTCGGGCGGTCGGCCTCGAGCAGCCGGGCGAGGAACGGCGTGAACCAGCGCAGCTGCGCGGACGACCCGAGGCCGAGGAACCACATCCCCCAGTCGAGCCGCAGGTGGTACGGCGCGTACTGCCGGGGGAGCCGCCGCACGTCGCCGGGCTTGCCCCGGAACCCGTACTCGCGCCACGTCGCGCCCGCGCCGGGGTCCGCGTCGGGCGTCCCCTCGACGACGACCTCGGTGCGCCGCCGCGTGATGCTGCCGAACGCGCCGTACGCGTTGACGAGGTGCCACACGTTGAACGACGCGTTCATGCGCTGGTGCCGGGACAGCAGGTTGCGCAGGGGATGACGGCTCAGCCAGACGCAGAGCGCGGCGACCGTGAGGACGACGACGACGAACCACGCGGGCGCGTCGGCGCTCGCGGGCGCGGGAACGTCGACGCCGAGCGGGTCCAGGACGACGGCCCACGACCGGTCGTCGACGGCGGACGCGGCGAGCACGATCGTGAGCCAGTTGAGCCACGCGAAGTTGCCGGACAGCACGAGCCAGAGCTGCGTGACGATCATGACGCCCGCCCCGACGCTCGCGACGGGACCGGGGACCAGCAGCGTGAACGGCACGACGAGCTGCGCGACGTGGTTCGCGGCGACCTCAACCCGGTGCAGCGGCCGGGGCAGCAGGTGGAACAGCCGGCTGAGCGGCCCGGGCATGGGCTGCGTCTCGTGGTGGTAGTAGAGCGCGGTCAGGTCGCGCCACGCGGGGTCGCCGCGCCACTTGATGAGGCCCGCCCCCAGCTCCAGCCGGAAGACGAGCCACCACAGGAGCACCAGCACCGGCAGGGGCGGCGCGACGTCCGCCGAGCCGAGGAACGCCGCGAGGAACCCCGCCTCGAGCAGCAGCGACTCCCACCCGAACCCGTAGAACACCTGCCCGACGTTGACGACGGACAGGTACAGCGCCCACAGCACGAGGAACGCGAGCGCGGGTGCCCAGGGCGGCCCCTGCTGCGGCAGCCCGACGACGAGCGCTCCCGCGACGAGCAGCCCGGCCCAGCCGACGACGAGCACGAGCCGGTCGGAGTACCAGCGGTGGAACAGGCTGGGCGACGACCGCCACGGCACGCGCCGCACGAACGCCGGGACGGGGAGCAGCCCGTGCTCGCCGAGCAGCGGGCGGAACTGGTGCAGCACGGCGACGAACGCGACGACGAAGACGGCGGCGACGCCTCGTTGCACGACGGCGCGCGCGACCGTGTACCCCTGCGCGTCGAACCACTCCACGTCGGACCGTCCCCGGCTCCCGCACCGGCGCGGTCTGCTCCCGCCCGTCCAGCGTGGTCCGGGTGGGTGCAGCGCGCGAGCGCGGGCGCCGGGCGCCCCGTCAGCACGGTGCGGCGGCTCGCGCGCCGCGCCCGTCAGCGGGGTGCGGCGGCTCGCGCGCCGCGCCCGTCAGCGGGGTGCGGCGGTCTCCGCGGCCATGGCGACCTCGTGCTCGTGCGGGTGCCGGCGCTCGAGGGCGGCGCCCTCGACGTCCACGTCGGGCAGGACGCGGCCGAGCCAGCGCGGCAGCCACCACGCGCCGTCGCCGGCGAGGTGCATGAGCGCGGGGATGAGCACCATCCGCACGACGAACGCGTCGACGAGCACGCCGAACGCGAGGGCGAACCCGATGGGCCGGATCATCGCGGAGTGCGAGAACACGAAGCCGCCGAACACGGAGATCATGATGATCGCCGCGGCGGTGACGACGGAACGTCCGGCCCGCACGCCCTGCACGACGGCGAGCCGCGCGGGCGCCCCGTGGGCGTACGCCTCCCGCATCCCGGAGCCGAGGAACAGCATGTAGTCCATCGCGAGGCCGAACAGGATGCCGACGAGGACGGTCGGCAGGAAGTTCAGCACCGGGCCCGGGTTCTCGACGCCGAAGACGCCGGACAGCCAGCCCCACTGGTAGATCGCGACGACCCCGCCGAGCGCGGCGAAGAACGACAGGATGAACCCGAGCGTCGCGATGAGCGGCACGAACAGCGACCGGAACACGACGATGAGGATGAGCAGCGACAGCCCGACGACGACGGCGAGGTACGTCGGCAGGGAGTCGGCGAGCGTGTCGGACACGTCGATGTTGCCGCTGGCCTGGCCGGCGACACCGATGGTCACGCCACCGTCGAGCGTCAGGCCGCGCAGCGTGTGCACGAGCTCCTCGGTCGACTCGCTCGTCGGGCCCTCGGCGGGGATCACCTGGAACGCGACGGTCCGGCCGTCGTCGGAGGTGCCGATGGGGGCGACGGCGACGACGTCGTCCTGCTCGAACACCTGCCGGCCGACGGCCGCCTGGACGGCGGTCTCCTCACCCTCGGCAGGGGCCTCGGGCAGCTCGGCGACGACGAGCAGCGTGCCGTTCTGCCCCTCGCCGAAGCGCTCGGCGACGGTCGAGTAGGCGCGGTACTGCGTGGAGTCGTGCGGCTCGGACGAGCCGTCGGGCAGGCCGAGGCGCAGCTCGGTCGCGGGCAGCGCGACGACCACGAGGGCGACGACGGACAGCAGCGCGCGGGCCACGGCGCCGAGGGTCGACATGGGGCGCAGCGGCTTGCCCGGCAGGGGCGCGGGTGCGGTGTCGGCGTCGGGGTCCCGGCTCGCGAGCGTGGCGCGCTCCTTGCGGCTGAGCACGCGCATGCCGAGCAGCCGGAGCAGCGCGGGCGTCATGGTGACGGCGATGAGCACGGCGACGAGCACGCAGAACGCGCCGACGGTGCCCATGAGCCCGAGGAACGGGATGCCGGTGACGTTGAGCGCGAGGAGCGCGATGAGCACGGTCGCGCCCGCGAACACCACCGCGTTGCCGGACGTGCCGTTGGCGAGCCCGACGGACTCGTCGACGTCGTAGCCCTGCTTGAGCTGGCGGCGGTGCCGGTTGACGATGAACAGCGAGTAGTCGATGCCGACCGCGAGGCCGAGCATGACGCCGAGGATCGGGGTCACCGACACCATCTCGACGACGCCCGACAGGGACATCGCGCCGAGCGCACCGATGCCGACGCCGACGAGCGCGGTGAGGATCGGCAGGCCCGCGGCGACGAAGGTGCCGAGCATGACGACGAGGACGATGCCGGCGACGACGACGCCGATGACCTCGCCCGCGCCGAGCAGCTCGGGCACGCCGCCCGCGATCTCCGCGGAGAAGTCCACGTCCACGCCGTCGACGGGCGCGTCGGTGAAGACGGCCACGAGCGCGTCCTTCGACTCCTGCGCGAGCTCCATCTGCGGCACGGTGAACGTGACGGGTGCGACGGCGGCGCTGCCGTCGGCGGACACGAGCCGGATCTGGTCGGACATCTCCAGCAGCTCGGCGCCGGCCTCGAGCTGCGGCTCCTGCGCCTCGATCTCGGCGGTGCCGGCGTCGATCGTGGCCTGCTGCTCGGCGACGACCGCGAGCTGCGCGTCGACGGCGGCCTGCTGCGCGTCGAGCTGCGCCTGCTGCGCGTCGAGCTGCGCGGTGACCTGGATCGGCGCACCGGCCGCCTCGGCCTGCTGGCGCGCGGCGTCGAGCTGGGCCTGGGCGGCGTCGAGCTGCGCGGCGCCGGCCTCGAGCTGGGCGGCACCGGCGTCGAGCTGGGCCTGGCCGTCGGCGAGCTGCGCGCGTCCCTGCTCGAGCTGGGCGCGTCCGTCCTCGACCTGCTGGCGCTGCTGGTCGAGCTGCTCCTGCGCGGCGAACGGGTCGACGACCTCCTCGACCTCGGGGGAGTCCGACGCCTCGGCGACGAGGTCGGCGATCGCGGCGCGCTGCTCGTCGGTGAACGCCGAGCCGTCCTGCGTGGACAGCACGATCGTCCCGGTCCCGCCGGACGCGGACGGCAGCTTCTCCTCCAGGCGGTCGGTGACCTTCCCCGTGGGGGTGTCGGGGATCGAGAAGCTGCTGGCGAGCGTGCCGCCGGCGACGACGAACGCGACGCCGGCCGCGATCAGGACGGCGAACCAGGCGGCGACGACGGCCCGCGCGTGGCGCGCGGAGCCGCGACCGAGTCGGTACAGGAGTTCAGCCATGGTGGTCTTTCCGGTCGGGGCGGACGCCGGGGTGGCGGTGGCGGGTGGTGCTGTTCAGGGGGTGCGCGTGGACGCGGCCGACGGGACGGGTTCCGTGCCGCAGGTGGGTGCCACGGAGAAGACGGGCAGCGGCGCGTCGGCCGTGGGCACCGGCGGGTTGGTCGGCAGGGGACCGGCCGCGCCGTAGCCGGCGCGCGCGGAGGCGAGGAGGCGGCCCAGCAGCGCGTCCCACACCGCTCGGGACGCGGCGTCGTCGACGGCGCCCGTCGCGCGGTGCCAGTACGGGTGGATGACGAGCACGCCGCTCATGAGCGAGCCGACGAGCAGCTGCACGTCGAAGGGGTCGGCGTCGGGGTGCCGGCGCAGGAGCTCGGTGGACAGCCGGGCGCTGACCTCGGTGAGCGCGCGCCCGACCATCGCCTCGCGTCGCGGGGTGAGGGCGTCCGGGGTCGCGCCGCCGAGCAGGCGCGTGAGGTAGGCCATGGGCGTGACGAGGTCGGTCGTCGTGAGGGCGTGCGCGAGCTCGTCGAACATCGTGGCGTCGGGGTCCGCGGCCGCGCTGTGCTGCTCGAGGCTGTCGAAGACCGTGCCGAGGATCTCGCCGCACACGGTGGTGACGACGTCGTCGAGCGACTCGAAGTGGTTGAAGACGGTGCGCCGGGACACGTCGGCGCGCGCGGCGAGCTCGTCGACGGTGAAGGCGGTCCCGCCGGTCTCGTCGAGCAGGGCTGCGGCGGCGTCGAGGATCGCGCGGTGGTGACGCTCGCGCAGGGCCGCGCGTCGGCCTCCGGTCCGATCGATCACGTCACGACACTAAGTGCACCGTTGCACGGAGTGCAATCTGAGTCCTCCGTCCGGACGGCCGGTCCGGTCGCGCCCCGCGCGTCAGCGCGGACGGTGGTGCGGCGGGACGTCGTACAGGGCGTGCTCGGTGTGCTGCAGGACGTTCGCGACGAGCGCTGCGACGTGCTCGTCGGGCTGGCCGTAGAACACCGTCGTGCCGTCGCGCCGGGACGTGACGAGCCGCCCCGCCCGAAGGCGTGCGAGGTGCTGCGACACCGCAGGTGCGGGCCGTCCGAGGGCCTCGGCGATCGCGTTCACCGGCATCTCGGTGCCGTCGAGCATCGCGAGGATCGCGAGCCGCGTGCGGTCGGCCAGCAGCCGCAGCACCTCGACGGCGTGGTCGAGGTCCTCGTCGGGCGGAGCGGCGTGCGCACGGTCGGTGGGGTGGGTGGCGGCCACGGACGTCATGATCGCACCGAGGTCGCGTCGCCGGCCCGGTTCCGCGCACCGGTTCCGGGTGCGCGGCGCCACAGCAGTGCCGCCGCGACCGTCGCACCCGCCGCGACGACCGCCATCGTCAGCGCCGCGCCGTCGAGCGTCACGGCCCCGAGCCACCCGACCGCCGGGTAGGTGACGAGCCAGCACGCGTGCGACAGGGAGAACTGCGCGGCGAACGCCGCGCCCAGGTCGGGGCCGTCGACGTGCCGGCGCAGCAGCCGCCCGACGGGCGTCTCGACCGCCGACCAGCCGACGCCGACGAGCAGCCACAGCACCCCGACCGCCACCAGCGCGGCGGTGCCGTGCGCACCCAGCGCGAGCGGGACGAGGGCCGTGGCGACCGCGAGCAGGACGCCGCCGCCGAGCATGAGCGGCTTCTCCGGGACCGACCGGAGCACCGCGGGCAGCGCGAGCGCGGCGAGCATCGACCCGCCGCCCATCACCGCGAGCAGGAGTGCGACGACCCCCTCGTCCTGCCCGAGCGCCGTGCGTGCGACGACGACCGTCTGGACCAGCACGAACGCACCTGCGGCCGCGACCGCGACGTTGAGCGCGAGCACCGGACGCAGCGCGGCGCTGCGCACCAGCAGGTCGATGCCGTGCCGGGCCTGCGCGCCGAAGGCCCGCTCGGGCGTGTCGACGTCGGCGTGGGTCGCGCGCGGGGGCAGCGCCGTGCCGGCGACCAGCACCGCCGAGGCGGCGAACCCGACGGCCGTGCCGCCGAACAGCGCGTTCGACGGCACGAGCAGGAGGAGCGCCGCCGCGAGCACGGGCGACAGGACCGCCTCGAGGTCGTACGCGAGGCGGGACAGCGACAGTGCCGCGGTGTAGTCGTCCTCGTCGGTGAGGACGTCGGGGATCGTCGACTGGAACGTCGGGGTGAACGTCGCCGACGCCGCCTGCAGGACGAGCACGAGGACGTAGACCTGCCACACCTCGCCGACGAACGGCAGCGTCGCGGCGACGGCGAGCCGCACGAGATCCGCGGCGACCAGCACCGCCCGGCGGGGGAGCCGGACGACGGCGGCCGCGGCGACGGGCGCGACCAGGACGTACGCGACCATCTTGACCGCGAGCGCGGTCCCGAGCACCGTGCCGGCGTCGCTGCCCGCGAGCTCGAACGCGAGGAGGGCCAGGGCGACGGTCGCGAGGCCGGTGCCCGCGAGGGCGACGACCTGGGCGAGGAACAGCCGGCGGTAGACGGCGTGGGAGAGGGCGCGGCGCACGAGGCCACCTTCTCGCTGTCTGCGCAGATGCGCAAATAGCAAGCAACGCACGATCCCACGCGACGCCGGCGGTCGTGGGGTGCGGCCCCCGGGTCCGGCGTCAGGCGTGGCGGAGCATGAGCTCCGTCTCGGTGTCCCGGCCCATCGTCGGGTCGGGCGCGTCGGTCGTCGCCTGCGACGTGATCGTGTCCGCCAGGCGCACCGGCTCGGGCAGCGCGGCGTACCGCGCAGCCGGGTCGGGCTCGGGGTCGGTCCTGTCCGTCATCTCGCGACCTCTCGTCGACACGCCGTCCCCCGCAGGCTAGACCCGCGGGGGACGGCGTGGTGGTGGATCCAGTGGCCCGGCCGCCGGGGTCGCTGCCCGGTGGTCGACGCGCTCAGAACGGGCAGCTGCTGCGGACCTCGGAGTAGGCGAGACCGGACGGCGGCGGGCAGAGGAACTGCGTGTACCGCGTGTCCTGGTCGACGAACCGCTTGAGCCACGCGATCGCGTTGCGTGCGATCGGCGTGTTCGAGGTGTTCGGCGCGAAGTGGCTCGCGCCCCGCAGCTCGACGTAGGTGCGCGGGGTCGTCGCCGGCAGCGTGGAGTAGAACGGCTCGGCGTGGGTCGTGACGGACGCGATCGTGTCGTTCTCCGCGCCGACGACGAGCGTCGGCGTGCTCACCTCGGGCCACGTCTTGTCGAGGTTCCACGGAGTCAGCGCGATCGCGGCGCGCAGCGCCGGGTCGTCCTTGGCGGCCTCGAGCGTCCCGCCGCCACCCATCGAGTGCCCCATGACGGCGAGCCGCGACGGGTCGACGCGGTCGCGCACGGCGCTCGACGTGGTGAGGTACTGCAGGGCCGCGCGGAGCTGGTCGCCGCGCGACGACGGCTGGTCGGACGTCGTGCTCGTGTCGATCGTCATGACGACGAAGCCCTGGGACGCCAGGCGGGGCCCGAGCCACGCGATGCTCGACTGCCGCGCGGTGTACCCGGGCGAGATCGCCACGGCCCCGAAGGTGCCCTGCGAGCGGTCGGTCGGGTAGTAGATGGTCGCGCCGCCGAACCCGCTCACCGCCCACCGGGAGACGGAGGTGCTGGCCGTGGCGAACGGTCCGCGGCTGGCCTCGATGCTGGCCACCGTGGGTGCGGGTCCGCGCTCGTACGGGTTGTCGGCGGCCTGCGCCGGTGCGACGGCCCCGGTGAGTGCGACCGCGAGCGCCGCGACGGTGAGGCGCGCGCGGGTGGTGAGGTTCTTCATGACGTCCCCCCCAGGAGTCAGACGAAGGACAACTCAGGTGATCGGTGACATTACTGCGCCGAGGCGCCCGACGGAAGACCCGACCGACCAGTCGGTCCGTGTGGCGCGCAGGGTCACGCCTCGGCGTCGGGGGCGGGCCTGTGGGCGATCAGCGCGGGGGCTCCCGCGGCCGTCGCGGCCAGGAATGTCGCGGCGAGGACCACGTAGGCCCACCGGATGCCCCAGGTGTCCGCGACGTAGCCGAGCAGCAGCGCGGTGACGAGCCCGCTGCCGGGCAGCGCCGCGGTCCACGCGCCCATGACCCGGCCGCGCAGGTGCGGCGGGGAGGTCAGCTGCACGAGAGTGTTGGCCGCGGCGACGAACCAGATCGACACGAACCCGAGAACCGCCGCCGCGACGACGGCGGCCGCGAAGCCGGGCGCGAGCCCCACCGGCAGGATCGCCAGCCCCGTCGCGAGTGCCAGGCCGGCCACGAGCCGCCCCGAGGGTTCACCCCGACCTCCCGCGGCGGCGATCGCGCCCGGCAGCGCACCGAGCCCGAAGGCGGCCATGAGCGCCCCGAACCCGTGCGGCGGCAGGTCGAGCGCGTCGGTCGCGAGGACAGGGACGAGCACGCCCTGGTTGAAGATCATCGTGCTCGCCGCCGCGAGCAGGAGGCACGCCCGCACGAGCGGGTGCCGGAACGCGTACGCGAGGCCCGCGCGCATCGTCACGGCGGGGTGGCTGTCGACGGCTGGGGGTGCGGCACCGCGACGCACCCGCAGCGCCACCAGCACACCGAGCGGGAGCAGGTACGTCGAGGCGTTGAACGCGAAGCACGCGGCCGGGCCGACCAGGGCGAGGAGCACCCCGCCGATCGACGGGCCGACGACGCGCGCCGCGTTCATCACGACCTCGTACAGGCTCACCGCGCTCGCCAGGCGCTCCCGGCCCACGAGGTCGAGGACGAACACCTGGCGCGCGGGCCCGTCGACGGCAGCGACCGCACCGGACACGAACGCGATCGCGAGCACCATGGGCACCGTGATCACGTCCGTCGCGGTCAGGACGGCGAGCAGCGCGCCGATCGACAGCAGCAGCACCTGGGTCACGAGCAGGAGCCGGCGCCGGTCGAACCGGTCCACGAGCATCCCCGCCGGGGCGGCGCCGACGAGGATCGGCAGCATCGCCGCGGTCGTGACCAGGCCGAGGTCGACCGCCCGCCCCGAGAGGCTGAGCACCAGCCAGGCGAGGCCCGCGGCCTGCGTGACGTGGCCCGACGACGAGAGCACCTGCCCGAGGAACCACCAGCGGTAGCGCGGCTCGGCGAGCGAGGAGAACGCGGACCGGGTCCGGCCGAGGCCGGCTCGCACCGACGCCGCGAGGGCGGTGCTCTGCTCGGCCGGTGCGCTGCTCTGCTCGACCGGTGCGCTGCCCTGCCCGGCCGCGCGGCGGTCGCTGGCGGGGCGGGGGTCGGTCGTCTCCGTGCCGGTCACCCGAGGATCCTGCCAGCGCCTCCCCGCCCGCCGACCCCCATTTCCCCCGCTCGCTCCCGCGGGGGCGTCGCCTCCTCGAACGCCCCCGGCCTCCCCGTCCGCCGGTTCCGTCCTCGGGCCCGACCTGGCGTCCGCTCCCCGAGGCGGACCGGTGGGCGGTGCGGTGGGGGCGGTGCGCGCGGATGATGGGACCGTGACGGACAGCTCACTGAGCGGTCGGCTCCTCGTGGCCAAGAACCGGCTGCTCGACCCGAACTTCCACCGCACCGTGGTGCTGCTGCTCGACCACGGGCACGAGGGCGCGTTCGGCGTCGTCCTCAACCGGCCCGTGGACGTCGACGTGGACGTCGTCCTGCCCGCCTGGCAGGAGGCGGTGTGCGTGCCGTCGACCCTGTTCCAGGGTGGTCCGGTCGGTCTGGACGGGGCCATCGGCGTGGTCACCGCCCCGCCCGGGGCGAGGCTGCCGGGGACCGTCGACCGGCTCGTCGGGCCGTTCGGGCTCGTCGACCTCGACTCCGACCCGGCGGAGCTCGACGGTCTCGTGACGGGCGTCCGCGTGTTCGCAGGGCATGCCGGCTGGGGGCCGGGGCAGCTCGAGGCGGAGGTCGAGGAAGGGTCCTGGTACGTGCTGGACGCCGAGTCGACGGATGCGGTGACGCCGGAGCCGGAGCTGCTGTGGCGGCGCGTGCTGCGTCGGCAGGGTGGCGACCTGGCGATCGTGTCGACGTTCGCGGAGGACGCGTCCTTGAACTGACCGCGGCAGGCGGCGCCCGGCCGGCGCCGGGCGGGTGCGGCCGGGCGACGCGCGCGGTGTCAGCCGACGGAGCGCAGGTCCTCGTCGGTGCCGGGGTCGCCCGCGGCGGCGGGCTCCCAGCGCAGGAGGTCGCCGGGCTGGCAGTCGAGGACCTCGCACAGCGCCTCGAGCGTCGTGAAGCGGACGGCCTTGGCGCGGCCGTTCTTCAGCACGGCGAGGTTCGCGGGCGTGATGCCGACGCGGTCGGCGAGGTCGCCGACCGACATCTTGCGGCGGGCGAGCATGACGTCGATGTCGACGACGATCGGCATCAGATCACCTCGTCGAGCTCGGCGCGCAGGGTCGTCGCGGTGGTGTCGAGGGCGACGGCCTGCAGCAGCAGCATCCGCAGCACGAAGACGACGAGCGCGATGAGCGCGGTGCCGACGCCGCCGATGACCACGAGCATGACCATGCCGGGCGGGACGGCCTCGCCGGGGGCGAGGACGAAGGACAGGACGACCGCGAGGAGGGTCGCGGCGACGGCGGCGCCGATCACGACGTCGACGTACCGGAACGCCTTCGTGGAGAAGACGGTGTCGCGGCGGACCATCGTCACCAGCCGCCAGATGCCGACGAGCGCCACCTGGCCGCAGAGTGCCGCGAGCGCGCCGATGACGGGCAGGGTCCAGCGCAGGTGCGCGACCTCGGGGCCGGCCTCCTGCAGGTCGATGCCGAGCAGCGGCATGAGGAAGCCCTGCACGAACAGCAGGCCGGTGAACGCGAGCACGATCACCACGCGCAGGGCGAGGATGGCCAAGCGGCCCATGGGCACCTCACAGGGTCGTCGATCGAGGATCGATCTATCGAATAACGATAGAAGGCTATCGTTCCGCGTTCGATCGGACAAGGTCGGCGCACGACCGAGGCCGCCCGCGGCCACCCCGCTCAGGTCGAGGTGGCCGGCGGACGGCCTCGTTGCCAGGAGGGTGCCGGTCGTCCCTCCCGCTCAGGGGGGCGTCAGCCCGTGGCGCACGTAGCGCCCGGCGTCGCGCTGCTGCCGTTCTTGTAGAACGTCACCCCGAACGAGTTCCCGGACCCGTTCGGCCGCGCGGTCACCGTGCCCGAGCTTCCGGTCAGCGCCGCGTTCCAGCTGCTCTGCACCGACTGGCCGCCGTTCAGGCCGAGGGTCACGACCCAGCTGCTCGAACCGCTCACCGAGTAGGTGACGTTGAAGCGGTCCGCCCACTCCTCGCCCCGGACGGCGCTCACCGAGCACGACCCGGTCCCGCCGCCGCCCCCGCCGCCGCCACCGGCGGACGACGGTGCCACGGCGCGTCCCGTGCTCGACGAG
This sequence comes from Cellulomonas fimi ATCC 484, assembly GCF_000212695.1. Lineage (NCBI taxonomy): Bacteria > Bacillati > Actinomycetota > Actinomycetes > Micrococcales > Cellulomonadaceae > Cellulomonas > Cellulomonas fimi. Next base: position 416,344 of record NC_015514.1, read on the forward strand.
ATGTGGCCCGTGCACAGGTTGCGCGAGCGCAGGTCCTGCAGGATGCCGGGCAGCGCCTGCACCGTCGCGGCCGGCCAGTCGTGCATGAGGATGATCTGGCCGTTCGTCAGCCGGGACGCGGCCTGGCGGATCTGGCTCGCGCTCGCGTTGTTCCAGTCCTGCGAGTCGACGTCCCAGATGATCTCGCGCAGCCCGAGCGAGGACTCGACCTGGCGCAGGGTCGCGTTGGACTCGCCGTACGGCGGCCGGAACAGCGTCGGCGTGACGCCGGCGGTCTGCTGGATCGCCTGCTGGGTGCGGGTCAGCTGCGACTGCATGTCGCTCTGGCTCATGTTGACCAGGTGCGGGTGGTCCCAGCTGTGGTTCCCGATCTGCACGCCCGCGTTCTTGTACGCCTGCATGAGCGAGGGGTTGCCCTGCGCGTTCTGGCCCGTCGGGAAGACCGTCGCGGTCGCCCCGTACTGCGTGAGGGTGCTGAGGATCTGGTTGGTCGTGCCCGTGTTGGGTCCGTCGTCGAACGTCAGGCCGACGTACCCGGCCGAGCAGGACTGGGGCGTCGGCGTCGGCGTCGGCGTGGGGGTCGGGGTCGCCGTGCCGCCGCCGCTGCCCGCGCACGTCGCCGCCGGGGTCGTGCTGCTGCCGTTCTTCATGACGGTCACGCCGAAGGTGTTGCCGCTCCCGTTGGGCGTCACGGTGCGCGTCGAGCCGCTGCCGGTGACGTTCGCGTTCCACGACGCCTGGATGGTCTGGCTGCCGTTGAGCGCGAGGTTGACGGTCCACGCGCTGCTGCCGCTCACGGAGTACGTGACGTTGAAGCGGTCCGACCACTCCTCGGCGCGCGTCGCGGTGACCGAGCAGCCGGTGCTGCCGCCGCCTCCGCCCGTGTCGCCGCCGCCCCCGCCGCCGGAGCCCTCGCTCACGGTGATGCTGGACGAGCCGCTGCTCTGGTAGCCCTCGGTCGCCATGATCATGTAGTTGTGCCGGCCGAGGTTCATCCCCTTGGACGCCCACGCGTCGAAGTGGTTGCCGGACGTGATGGTGCCGCCCGTCCGCTTCTGCTGCCGGACGCTCCAGTACTGGTAGAACGTCGAGCTGTCGCCCTCGATCGACGGCTTGTTGACGCGCTGCGTGCGGTAGATGTCGTAGGTGCCGCCGTCGCTGGTGACGGTGCCCATGAAGGTGCCCGTCGGCCGATACGTGCCCCAGCTGTCGACGATGTAGTACTCGACCAGCGGGCTCTGGGTCCAGCCGTAGAGCGTGAGGTAGGCGTTGCCGGACGGGTTGAACTGGCCCGAGTAGCTCACGGTCTTGCGGCCGCCCGTGCTCCAGCCCTTGCCGGCGACGAAGTTGCCGGTGTTGCTCCAGCGCGTGGCGTACCCGCCGCCGGAGTTGAGGTCCATCGAGACCGAGCCCGGGCTGTCGGTCCAGAACGAGTAGAAGTACCCGTCGTGCGTGCCGGTCGTGTTGGACGTGACGGCCGCGGCGGCCGGGCTTGCTGCTGCGAGGGCGCCCGCGACCAGGGCACCGGCGGCCAGCAGGCCCGTCAGTGCCTGGAGCGGGCGGCGACGTCGCGTGGTGCGCGTCGCTTCGAAACTGTCGGACATCGTGCACTCCTTCGTGCGCTCGTCGGAACGGGACGTGGACGACCGTGGCGCAGAGCCGGCCCGCCGTGGCGGCGCGGTGGCCAGGGGCGTCGGCGGCGACCGCTGTGCTGGCCGCCGCGTAGAAATCGTTATCGACGCCGAGTCTGGCCGACGCTGGACGGGACGCAACCCCCTGATCGTGGGACGAACCGTTTAGGTAGCCGAGTCGCGCGCAACAGCCGAGCAGCGAGGCGCGGGTACCGATGCTCGGCAGAACTTTCGATACCTGGCGCGGGCGGTCGCGCACGCCTGGCCCTGAGGCGTCGCACCCGGCATGCTGACGACGTGGTCCGCCCCGCCGTCGTCCTGCGCCGACCGGAACCTGCCGACGAGCGCGCCGTCCGCGCCGCCCAGGCCGAGCTCGAGGCCGACGGCGTCGACTTCGCTCCGGGGCTCGCCGGGTCTGGCTGGGACGGGTGGCTCGCGATGATGCGGGACCGCGAGACCGGACGGGCCCTGCCCGTCGGGATCGTGCCCGAGACGTTCGTCCTGGCGCTCGTCGACGGCGTGGTTGCCGGCCGCGGCTCCGTGCGGCACCGTCTGACACCGCAGCTCGAGGTCGTCGGCGGACACGTCGGCTACGCCGTCCGCCCGGCATTCCGGCGGCAGGGCGTCGCGACCGTGATCCTGCGGGGCTGCCTGGACGTCCTGCGAGGGCTGGGCGTCGACGTGGCGGTCCTGACGTGCGCGGACGGCAACGTCGCCTCGGCCCGGACCGTCGAGGCGGCGGGCGGGGTGCTGCGCGACGTCGTCGTCGACCCGCAGGGGCGTCCGACCCGCCGCTACGACGTGCCCGTGCCGGGCTGACCCCGCGACACGTGCGAGGGCGGGGTCGGCGCGCTGCGGCCCGACCCCGCCCCCGCCGCGCCGTCAGCCGGCTGTGCCGGTCACCGTCGTGCCGGTCACCGTGGTGCCGTCGCGGAGCACCGTGTAGGTCGCGCGGTCGCCGCTCCAGAAGTGGAACGTCAGCGTGACCGGTGCGCCGTCCGCGACCTCGGCGAAGAACGCGGGGCGCAGCAGGATCACGCCGGCGACCTCGTCGGGCGCGAACGTCACGTCGAACTCCTTGAACGACGTCCACCCGTGGGGTCCGGCGTTCGTGCCGTCGGCGTAGCGGGCCTCCATCGTGGCGAGCCGGTCGCCGCGGAAGTCGGTCGGGATCGAGAACGCGTCGGTCGTGCCCGTGGCCGCCTCAAGGACGGGAGTGTCAGCCCCGACGACGTCGATGCGCCACGGCACGCCCTTCGAGAACCGGACCGTCAGCTCGGCCTGCGGGCCGTAGGCGCCGTCGCCGGTCAGCCGGCCGAGCAGCGCCGCGGGCAGCGTCAGCGTGTCGCCCGCCAGCGTGTAGTCGCGGCCCGCTCGGAGCTTCTTCGAGCCGGCGTACAGGCCTGTGACGGTGGTCCCGTTCGGCTGGAGGGTCACCTGCTGGTCGACGACCGCGCCGGGGCGGACGAACATCTGGTCCGTCGACGCGGTGCCCGAGCGCCGCTTCCAGCTCGACTCGATCTGCGCGAACAGCTCCGGGTCGCGCCACTGGAACGACGTGCGGTCGAGGTGCTGGCCGTTGTCCCACCACATCGTCGTGACGCCCGTCGTGCGCGCGAGGTGACCCAGGTGCTCGAAGAACTTCAGCTTCTCGCCCTGCTCGATCGTGCCGGTGTGCCGGTCGAACCCGAGCAGCCCGTACTCGCCCAGGATCACCGGGACGCCGCGGGCCCGCAGCGTGTCGCTCACGCGCGTGAACGCACCGACGGTGTCCTGCTGGGCGGTGGCGTCGTACCGGTCGCCGCCGGCGACGTTCACGCTGAAGGGCCAGTAGCCGTAGTAGTGGAACGTCGCGGCGAGGTTCGGGTCGTCGAGCGCGTCGAAGGTCGCGACGAGCGAGTCCAGCCGCGCCTGTCCCGAGTCGGTGTGCAGGGTCGGCAGGACGAGGACGCGCTCGGCGTTGCGCCCGCCGGTCGCCCGGACGACCTCGTGGAACGCGACGTTGAGCTCGTCGAGCAGCGCGTACGACTGCGCGTCGTCGACGCCGGCGAACTGCGGCTCGTTGATGCTCTCGAACAGCACCGTGCGCGGGTGGTCGCGGAACCGGTCGGCGAGCTGCTGCCACGTGGCGCGGAACTGCGCGAGCACCTCGTCGTGCCGGGTCGGCATCTGGTTGACCCACATCCACGAGTCGTGGTGGACGTCGAGCAGCACCGTCAGGTCCTCGTCGAGCGCCCAGCCCACGACCTCCTCGACCCGGTCGAGCGTCGCAGGGTCGATCGTGTGGTCGGGTGCCGGGCCCTCGTGCTGGCCGATCGTGACCGGGATGCGGACGCTCCGGAAGCCCTCGTCCTCGATCGCGTCGAAGAGATCCTGCGTCACCCGCGGGTTGCCCCACGCCGTCTCGTCGGCGCCGACCGCGTCGAGGGTGTTGCCGAGGTTCCAGCCCGGCTGCATTGCGGCGACGACCTTCTCCGCGGCGGTCGGCCTCGGCCCGCTCTCGGCCTGCGCGGGGGCCCCGACGCCGACGGCGACGGTCAGCGCGGCCAGCGCTGCGGCGAGGGTGGTGCGGACAGCCCGTCTCACGTGGGGACCTTCCGTCGGGGGCGTCGTCGCCCTTGTCGTCGACCCGGCAGCGCTCTGAACCGCGTCGATCGAAGCGCTTCGACGGAGTGTAGGGAGGAACCGCCCGGACCGCACCCACCGAAGCGATTCGCGGCCCCCGCAGGCGCGGCACGACGTCAGGGGCGCAGCAGCACCTTCGTGGCGCGCCGCTCGTCCATCGCCGCGTACGCGTCGGCGACCTGCTCGAGCGGCAGCTCCAGGTCGAACACGACGCCCGGCTGCAGGCGCCCGTCGAGGACCTCGGGCAGCAGCTCCCCGATGTAGCCGCGCACGGGGGCCACGCCGCCGCGCACGCCGACGTTCGTCGAGAACATCGTCCCGACCGGCAGCTCCGGACCACCCGCGGGGACACCCACGAAGCCCACCTGCCCGCCGGGACGTGCCGACCGCAGCGCCTGGTCCATCGACTCCTTGGTGCCGACGCACTCCAGCACGACGTCGGGACCGACGCCGTCGAACATCTCCTTCAGCCGCGCGACGCCCTCGTCGCCCCGCTCCGGCACGACGTCCGTCGCCCCGAGCGTGCGCGCGAGCTCCTGCCGCTGCGGGTGCCGCGACATCGCGACCACGCGCGTCGCGCCCAGCCGCCGGGCCGCCGCGACCGCGCACAGCCCGACCGCGCCGTCACCCACGACCGCGACCGTGGACCCCTCCCGCACGCCGCCCGAGACCGCCGCGTGGTGGCCCGTGCCCATGACGTCGGACAGCGTGAGCAGGTGCGGGACGAGCGCGCGGCCCTCCTCGCTCTCCAGGTCCACGCCCGGCACGACGACCAGCGTGCCGTCGGCCAGCGGCACCCGGACGCGCTCGCCCTGCCCGCCGTCCGCCGACGTGCCGTCGGTGTCCTTCGTGCCCCACCAGCCGCCGTTCAGGCAGGACGTCGAGACGCCGTTGCGGCAGTTCACGCACGTGCCGTCGCAGACGTAGAACGGCGCGATCACCGCGTCGCCCACGGCGACGCCCTGCACGGCGTCCCCGACCTGCTCGACGACACCGATGAACTCGTGCCCGATGCGCTTGGGCGCGCGCACGCGCTCCACGCCGCGGTACGGCCACAGGTCGGACCCGCACACGCACGCCGCGACGACCCGCACGACCGCGTCCCGCCCGCTCCCGTCGGCCAGCAGCACCGGGTCCGGGACGTCCTGCACGCGGACGTCCCGCTCGCCGTGGATGACGGTCGCGCGCATGAGTGCTCCTCCGAGGGGGGCGGGTCGGCCGTCGGGCGACGGCCGCGCCCAGTCTAGGAACGCGTCCCGACCGGTCCGGACACGTGGCGTGCTCACCCGGCACGGGCGAGGTGCGTCGACCGCCGGCGGCACCAGGGTGGTGGGAGAGCGCGCCCCACCTCCGGGGTCCGCGGCAAGGAGGCGACGATGTGCCGATGGCTCGCCTACTCGGGCTCCCCGGTGACGCTCGACGAGCTGCTCTACAAGCCCGCGAACTCGCTCGTCATGCAGAGCCGGCACAGCCGCCTCGGGGTGGAGCCCATGAACGGCGACGGGTTCGGGGTCGGCTGGTACGACGGGCACGCACCGAACCCCGGCCTGTTCCGCAGCGTCGAGCCGGCGTGGAGCGACCGGAACCTGCAGGAGCTCGCGCGGCACGTGCGCTCCGGCGTCGTCCTGGCGCACATCCGCGCGACGACCGGCACGGCGGTGCAGCAGACCAACTGCCACCCGTTCCGGCACGGGCAGTGGCTGTGGATGCACAACGGGGTGATCGACCGGTTCCTCGAGCTCAAGCGCGACCTGCAGCTCGCGGTCGCCCCCGACCTGTTCCCGCACATCGAGGGCACGACCGACTCCGAGACGCTGTTCCACCTCGCGCTGTCGTTCGGGCTCACCGACGACCCGCCGTCGGCGGTCGCGGCGGCCGTCGGCGTCGTCGAGGACGTGGCCCGCGCGCACGGCGTGCCGTTCCCCGTGCAGGGCACGTTCGCGACGACCGACGGGCGGCACGTGTGGGCGTTCCGCTACTCCTCGGAGGGGCGGTCGCGCTCGCTGTTCCGCAACGCCGACGTCACCGTGCTGCGCCAGCAGTACCCGGACAACCCCGTGCTGCACGACCTGGCCGACGACACGCGGCTCGTCGTCTCCGAGCCGCTCGGCGACCTGCGCGGCGCGTGGCTGGAGGTCCCCGAGTCGACGTGCCTCGTCATCGGCGACGGCGTCGACGAGCTCGTGCCGTTCGCGCCGCGCCCGCCGGGCTGACCGCGCCGGACGCGGCACCGCCGGGGCGGACGGGGTGGCGGCTCACTTGCGCGCGTAGTCGACGTCCGGGTCGCCGATGTGCCCCGGCGCGTTCGCCGCGAGGACCCGCTGCACGAACGCGCAGTACTCGCTCATGTAGTGCCGCAGGAAGTCGGCCGTCGACGCGTCGCGCACCTCGCCGTCGGCACCGAACACCTCGGGGCGGAAGGTGACGTAGGCCTCCGGGGCGTTGAGCTGCGGCGCGTCGAGGAAGCTCAGGACGCTGCGCATCGACGCCTGCATGACCGCGGTGCCGATCCCGCCCGGCGAGGCACCGATGATGCCCGTCGGCTTGCGCGCGAACGAGTTCTGGCCCCACGGCCGCGAGCCCCAGTCGATGGCGTTCTTCAGCGGTCCGGGGATCGAGCGGTTGTACTCGGGCGTCACGAACAGGATGCCGTCCGAAGACTCGACGGCGTCCTTGAGTGCGCGCGCCGGGGCGGGGAAGTCGTCCTCGAGGTCGTAGTCGAACAGCGGCAGGTCGCGGATCGGGATCTCGGTGAACTCCAGCTCCTGCGGCGCGAGCCGGACGAGCGCCCGGGCCAGGACCCGGTTGATCGACCCGGCCGACAGGCTCCCGACGACGTAACCGATCTGGTAGGTGGCCATGGTGCCCTCGTCCCCTCGCGGCCCCCCGGCCGGACGGTCGGGCGGTGACCGTCCGTCGATCGTCGCGCGAGGCCGGTCCCGGGGCGACCCGGGCGGGTCAGGCGCGGCCGAGCTGCACGAGCAGGTCCGTCGCCGCCTGCTCGGGCGTGTACGCGGCGAGCGCGTCCTCGTCGAGCGACGTGACCTCGAGCTGGACGAGCGCTCCCGCCTCCTCGTCGTGGAACAGCGCCGTCACCTCGCCGTACGCGGTCTTCGGGTACCAGCGGACGTTGACGTGCACGTCGACGCCGGCGACCTCGACGGTCGTCGGGTCGTTCTCCTGGTCGGTGCTCGTCCCCTGGTCGAGGAACAGCTCGACCGTGCGTGCGCCGTCCGACGCGGACGTCGTGCGGATGAGCTGGAGCTGCGCGCTGAGGTCGTCGCCGCGGAACTCGCACAGGTACCGGAACGCGTCGGCGTCCTCCCCGTAGGGTCCCCACCCGCTGAGGTCGGTGCTCCCGGTGGCCCCGTGCGCGGTGACCTCGTCGGTGAGGACGCACGGCTCGCCGCTCAGGACCGGCACGGACCCGCCGTGCGCGTCCGAGTCCGACCACCCCTGCGTGGTCGCGTCGAGCCAGGCGGCCGGGACAGAGGTGGCCGGCGTCGGCGTCGCGTCCGCGCCGCCGGACCCTCCCGAGCACGCGGCCAGCAGCAGCACGGGCAGGACGAGGACGGCGGCACGGGAGCGGAGCACCCGCCGAGGGTAGGGCAGGGCCGTGCCGCGGGCCCGGGGCGTCCGCCGGCCCCACGGGTCCGCGACGACCTCGGCGTACCGCCTCAGGCGCGGTCGTACGTCAGGACGCGCACCCCGGACTCCAGCAGCGTCTCGCCCGCGGGCCGGAACAGGTGCGGTGCGAAGGGGCCGTCGAACATCGGGACACCCGAGCCGATGACCGACCGGTTCTGCTTGACGACGAGCCGGTCGATCTCGGGCAGGAGCGCGTGGGCCAGCTTCCCGCCGCCGACCAGCCACAGGTCCTTGCCGTCCTCCGCCTTCAGCGCCCGCACCCGCCCGAGCGTCCTCGCGCACCCGCCCGAGCGCGTCCTCGCGCACCAGCTCGACGGCCGGCGCAGGGACGGACGCCAGCGTCGTCGAGACGACGAGGTGACGCAGGTGGGGGTACGCGTCGTCGACGCCCGCCGCGAGCCCGACCTCGTGGTGGGTGGTGCGGTCGCGCGCAGGACAGCGACGGGCGTCGCCGGCCCGACCCCTTGTCGTGCCGGCCGCGGTGACGGTAGACCGGGGCGGTCACTGCCCGCGCGTGCCCCGGCGACGAGGAGACACCATGGCGACGTTCGACCAGTCCGACGACCTCACGGGGGCGCAGTTCGTCGACGTGAACCTGAGCGGCGCGCGGTTCGTGCGGTCCCGGCTGTCCGGAGCGGTGATGCGCGGGGTCGACGTCGACGGTGCGGACGTCGACGCGCCGTGGCTCCCCGACGGCCGGTTCCTCGTGAACGGGGTGGACGTCGTGCCGTTCGTCGAGGCGGAGCTGGACCGCCGGTTCCCGGGGCGCGGGCAGCGGCGCGCGGCCGACCCGGACGGTCTGCGGCAGGCGTGGGCGGCGCTGCAGGCGGCGTGGGGGCGGACGCTCGAGCGGGTCGCCGGGATGCCGCCCGGCACCGTAGACGTGTCCGTCGACGGGGAGTGGTCGTTCGCGCAGACGCTGCGGCACCTGGTGATGGCGACCGACACCTGGCTCGGCAAGGCCGTGCTGGGCCTCGAGCAGCCGTACCACCCGTTCGGGCTGGCGAATGCGGAGGCGGAGGACGACGGCCTGGACATGTCGATCTTCGCGGGGGCCGCGCCGACGTACGACGAGGTGCTCGCGGTCCGGGCCGAGCGCGTCGCGATGGTGGGTGACCTGCTCGCGACGGTGACGCCGGAGGAGCTCGCGGCGGAGCGGCGCAACCCGTGGGCGCCCGCGTACCCGGAGACGGTCCTGTCGTGCCTGCACACGATCCTCGAGGAGGAGTGGGAGCACCACCGCTTCGCGGTGCGGGACCTCGACGCGATCGCCGCGGGGCAGACGGCGCCCGCAGGCGCCTGACGGCGTCAGCAGCAGCGGGCGCCCGGGCTGGCGTCCTGCTCGGCGTGCCGGGCCCGCCAGTAGGCGGCCTCCGAGACCGGCTCGCTGCCCGGGTGGGTGCGGGCGACGTGCGCGACGTACCGCGCGTAGTCGTGGTCGCCGAGCAGGGTCGTCGTGTACCAGCGGACCGCCCTGCCCGCGCGCACGACCGCGTGGGCGAGCGCGGTCCCGCTCGCGCGCGGGACGCCGCGGGGGTGGGGCGTCGCGGCCGGGCCGGCCGGCGTCACGACCGTGCCCCCGCGGCTGCGTCGTCGCGGCCACGTGCGTCCCACTGCGCCTGCACCGCGCGCTCGGCCGCGGTCGGGACCAGGCCGCGCGGGGCGAACAGGCGGGACGGCTCGTCCGGCTCCTCGGTCGTCGGGGAGCCGCCCGCGCGCACCGACCGGACCATGACGACGACACCGACGGCCACGACGACGAGCACGAGCACGGCGAACACGATCGACAACGTGCCCTGGATCGCGGTGTTGCGGATGACCGCGTCGATCTCGGCAGGCGACCCGGCGACGCCGAACGTCTCCTCGCCCGCGGCGCGCGCGTCCTGGAACGCCCTGTGCTGCGCCCAGTAGCCGATGCGCGGTTCGGCCGAGAACACCTTCTGCCAGGACGCGGTCATCGTCACCGCGAGATCCCAGGCGAGCGGCAGCGCGGGGATCCACACCCAGCGGTAGAGCCGCTTCTTCACGACCACGACGGTCACCACCGTGAGCGCGATCGCGGCGAGGAGCTGGTTCGCGATGCCGAACAGCGGGAACAGCGTGTTGATGCCGCCGAGCGGGTCGGTCACGCCCATGAGCAGGATCGCGCCCCACGCGGCGACGACGACGACCGAGCAGACCCATGCGCCGACGCGCCACGACGGGTCGCGGAACCGGCGCAGCGGCCCGCCGACGTTGCCGAGGCTGTCGGACAGCATGAACCGCGCGACGCGCGTGCCCGCGTCGACGGTCGTGAGGATGAACAGCGCCTCGAACATGATCGCGAAGTGGTACCAGAACGCCGCGAGGCCGCTGCCGCCGAGCACGGTGCTGAGCACCTGCGACATGCCGAACGCGAGGGTCGGGGCGCCGCCGGTGCGGGAGACGACGGACTCCTCCCCGACGGACTCGGCGGCGCCCGCGATCTCGCCCGCGGTGATGGGTGTGCCGCCCAGCCCGAGGCCGTTCACGTACGCCGCGGCGGTCTCGGGGGTGCCGCCGGTCGCGCCGGCGGGCGCGTTCATGGCGAAGTACAGGTGCTGGTCGATGACCACCGCCGTGACGAGCGCCATCACCGCGACGAACGACTCGGTGAGCATCCCGCCGTACCCGATGACGCGCGCCTGGCTCTCCTTCTCGAGGAGCTTGGGGGTGGTGCCGGACGCGATGAGCGAGTGGAAGCCGGACAGCGCGCCGCACGCGATGGTGATGAACAGGAACGGGAACAGTGCCCCGGCGAACACGGGCCCGTCGCCGCGCAGCGCGAACGACGACACCGCGGGCGCCTGCACCTCGGGCCGCGCGAGCAGGATGCCGACCGCGAGCAGCACGATCGTCCCGACCTTCATGAACGTCGAGAGGTAGTCGCGCGGCGCGAGCAGCAGCCACACGGGCAGCACCGACGCGGCGAAGCCGTAGGCCGCGAGCCACCACGCGAGCGCGACCGGGCTGAGCGTGAACCAGTCCTGCCCCCACGACGTCTCGGCGACCCAGCCGCCGGCGACGATCGCGAGCAGCAGCAGCGCGACGCCGATCACGGTCACCTCGGACACGCGCCCGGGCCGCAGGAACCGCAGGTACGCGCCCATGAACAGGGCGATCGGGATGGTCATGGCGATCGAGAAGACGCCCCACGGGCTCTCGGCCAGCGCGTTGACGACGACGAGGGCGAGGACGGCGATGAGGATGATCATGATGACGAGCACCGCGACGAGCGCCGCCACGCCGCCGAACCGGCCCAGCTCGTCGCGCGCCATCTGCCCGAGGCTGCGGCCGCGGCGGCGCACGGACAGCGTCAGGACGAGGTAGTCCTGCACGGCACCGCCCAGGACGCACCCGACGATGATCCAGACGGTCCCGGGCAGGTAGCCCATCTGCGCGGCGAGCACGGGCCCGACGAGCGGACCCGCGCCGGCGATGGCCGCGAAGTGGTGGCCGAACAGCACGCGCCGGTCGGTCGGCATGAAGTCCTTGGCGTTGTCGTACCGCTCCGCGGGGGTCGCCCGGTCGTCGCGGGGCCGCACCACCTTGGCCTCGACGAGCCGCGCGTAGAACCGGTACCCGATGACGTAGGTGCACACGGCCGCGAACACGAACCACACCGCGTTGACGCTCTCCCCGCGCGCGAGCGCGAGGACCGACCACGCGACGGCCCCGACGACGGCGACGGCGGCCAGCACGGCGCGCCGGGCCGGGGGCACCGGCCCGCGCTCCACGACGGCGACCGGCGGCAGTGCCGGGTCGGTACGGATCAGCTCGGTCCCGGTGCGCGCGTCGTTGCGCTCGACCATCGTTGCCCCCTGGCGTCGTCGTCGACTCGCCGGTCACGCTACGCGGGGGCGCCGACCTCCGCAACCGGGCGAGGCAGGCGCCGGCGGCGAGCGACCCGACGGCCCCCGCGACCAGGTCCCCGAGCGTGTCGGTGTACCCGACGTTGATCGTCGGGTCGAGGTAGGCGTTCCCGAGCCACTCGCCGATCTCCCACAGCAGCGAAAGAGTCGCGCCCACGCCGGTCGAGACGACGACGCACCCGGCGACCGGGTGGGCGAGGGACGCGTCGCGCGGGTCGGCGACGACCCCGTGCCGCACGGCCGCGAGGACGGCGACGGCCGCGATCAGCCCCGTCGTGACGGTGTGCGCGAGGACGTCGAGCCACCACACCCGCTCGTACCACCCGAGCTGAGCGGCCCAGCCCGACGCGAGCAGCGCCACGCCGTACGCGGCGTCGAGCCGGGCGGGCGTGCCCAGCCGACGGGGCAGCACCGTGCCGCCGAGGACGAGCAGGAACAGCGCCGCGGCCACCGCGCCGAGCCAGAGCCCGCCGACGACGACGCTGACCGCCGCGAGCAGGCGCACCGCGTCACCCGCGCGGCGCGAGCCGGCGCCGGACCGGTCGGGTGCCTCCGGCTGGTCCACGGTCCGCCTCCTCGCGGCCGCAGGGCCGTCACCCGGCCGCGCCCGGGCGGTGCAGCCGGGCACCAGGGTGCGTCGGTGCGGTCGCCCGCGCATCCGGTGCGGCGCGGTGCGACCTCAGAGGAACGCCCGCAGCTCCACCGTGCGGCGGCACGCGTGCGACCCGGCCGTGGCCAGGGCGAGCGCGGTGTCCCGGTCCGGGGCGTCGACGACCCAGAAGCCGGCGACGAACTCGGTCGTCTCGACGAACGGCCCGTCCGTCACGACGGGCTCGCCGTCGCCGCGGTGGTCGACGACGACGGCAGTCGTCGGCGCGCCCAGACCACCGGCGAGCACCCAGTGGCCGTGCGCACGGAGCCCGTCGTTGAACGCGTCGATCGCCGCCCTCTCGGCGTCCGTCGCGAGGTCCGTGCCGTCGTGGATCACCGACAGGAGGAACCGCATCGTCGTCTCCCTCTCCCTGGCCGCCCGTGCTCGGGCGCTCTCGCCAGGATGACGCCCGGGCGTGCGCGGATTCGACGGCGACGATATGTTCGTTCGTACATAACGCGGCTACGCTCGTCGCCATGAGCACCGACCACTTCGCCGGAGACCCGCGCACCAACCGCGAGCGGATGCTCGCCGGCGACCTCTACATCGCCGACGACCCCGACAACGAGCGCATCGCGCGCCGCGCGACCGCACTCGTCGACGCGTACCACCGCGCGGTCGTCGCGTCCGACGACGCCACCGCCCGCCTGCTGCTCACCGACCTGCTCGGCAGCCTCGGGGAGGGCGCGTTCATCAAGCCGCCGCTCGCCGTCGACTACGGCGAGAACATCCACGTCGGAGCCCGGACCTTCGTCAACTCCGGCCTCACCGCGCTCGACGTCGCGACGATCACCATCGGCGAGGACTGCCAGATCGGCCCGAACGTCCAGCTGCTCACCCCGACGCACCCCGTCGACCCGCAGCCCCGACGGGACAAGCTCGAGGCCGCGCAGCCGATCACGCTCGGCGACAACGTGTGGCTCGGCGGCGGCGTCATCGTCTGCCCGGGCGTCACCATCGGCGAGAACACGGTCGTCGGCGCCGGCTCGGTCGTCGTGCGCGACCTGCCCGCGAACGTCGTCGCCGTCGGCAACCCGGCCCGCGTCGTGCGTCGCATCGGGGAGGAGCAGCCGGCGTGACCGAACGGCGCGCGCGGCGGCACGACCCCGAGCGGCGGGAACGGATCCTCGACGCGTGCCTCGACGTGGTCGGGGACGTCGGTGTCGCCGGTGCGTCGACCCGCCGGATCGCTGCCGCCGCGGACGTCCCCCTCGGCTCGCTCACGTACCACTTCGACGGCGTCGACGAGCTGCTGCACGAGGCGTTCGAGCGCTTCACGCGCCGCATCAGCGACCGCTTCGAGACGTACCTCGGCGGTGCCGCGGACGTGGAGCAGGCCCGGCGGGCCGTCGTCGAGCTCATCACCGTCGACCTCCTCGCCGACCCCCGCGAGCTCGTCCTCACGCACGAGCTCTACACGCTCGCCGCGCGCGACCCCCGCTACCGGCGGCTCACGCACGCGTGGATGGCCCGCAGCCGGCACGCGCTCGAACGGCACTTCGACCCGGCGACGGCGCGGCTGCTCGACGCGCTGATCGAGGGCCTGACCATCCACCGCGCGCTCGACACCGAGCCGCACGAGCGCGACGAGGTGCGGCACGCCGTCGCGCTCGTCACGCGGGCACCGGCCGGGCCCGTGGCCGCTCCGCCCGGACCGGCGGCCGGGTGACGGGCGCGACCGGGCGGTGCCCGGCGGACGTCAGGACCGGTGCAGCGCGCCGTGCAGGTCACGCAGCAGCGCGATCTCCGCACCGTGGTGCAGCACCTCCTGGTTGACCCACCAGACGATCTCGAGGAACGGCTGGTCGGCGTCGTCGCCGTCCGGGTACGTGCAGCGGCCGACCTCGTCGAGCGCCGCGTCGTCCGCCGTCACCAGGGCCTCGCGCCACGCGGCGACCCCGCGCGCCAGCAGCGCCACGCCGCCGTCGGCGTCCCCCGGGTAGACGAGGTCCGCCTCGGACCCCTGCCGGCTGCCGACCGTGTACTCCGCACGGCCGAGAAGCATCTCCGCCACGTGCGCGATGCGCCACGCGATCGTCGTCACGGGAGGCGGCCAGGGGTGCGGGCGCCCGCCGTCTCGGCCCCAGTCCCCGGCACCGACCAGCACCGTCGCCCCCGGGCCCGGCCCGTCGACCTTCCGCCGGACCGACCAGGCGCCCGGCGCGGGCTCCCAGAGGTACTCGGCGTCGGTGAGCGGAGGCACGGCGACCCGCTCGCCGTCGCCGCTGTCCATGTCCGGCCCCGTGAGCCGCGCCAGCAGCCGCTCGCTCGCCCAGTCGTACTGCGCGAGCAACGGCGCGAGCCGGTCCGGGACGCCCTCGTCAGCCATGCCGCGACGGTACTGCGGGCCACCCACGCCGGGGAGTGCGGCCCTGCCCACCCGCGGCGGGGCCGCGGCGGCGGGTGTGGGTCGGCTCTGCGATGCTCCGTGTCGTGCCTCTGTCGACCGGCGTCCTGCGTCCCCGCTCCCGTGACCCCCTGTGGCGTGCCGTGCACGCCGAGCGCGCGGCACTCGCGGACGACCTCGCGCTCCTGACCGAGGCGCAGTGGGACGCGCCGTCGCTGTGCCGTGGCTGGTCGGTGCGCCACGTGGTCGCGCACCTGACGGCGGCCGCGAGCCACGGTCGCGCGGCGTGGCTGCGCAGCGTCGCCGGGGCGCGGTTCGACTTCGCCGTGCACAACGACCGGCGGCTGGCCGAGCACCTCGGTGCGTCGCCGCAGGAGACGCTGGCCCGTTTCCGGGCCGTGGTGCGCAGCACGACCGCCCCACCCGGTCCCGCCGCCGCGTGGCTCGGGGAGGTCGTCGTGCACGCGCAGGACGTCCGGCGGCCGCTCGGGCTGCCGTCCGCGGTGCCGGTGGCCGCGTCGACCGCGGTCGCCGAGCTGTTCGTCGGCCGGGACCTCACCGTGGACGGCCGCGCGGCGGTCCGGGGCCTGCGGGTGGAGGCGACCGACGGCCCGTTCCGGGCGGGCGACGGCACCGAGCCGGTCCAGGGCCCGACGCTCGCGCTGACGATGGCGATCGCCGGTCGGGCGGACTTCTGCGACGACCTGACCGGTCCGGGCGTCGCGACCCTCCGGGCGCGCTGCGGCTGACGTCAGGCTGGGCGCGACGCCACGGTGCTGGTCCCGTGCCGGCCCCGTGCCCGTGTGGTCCCGCGGGACGAGCGGCCGCGACCCTGCCGGGCGCGGCCGCCCGTGCCGTCAGAAGGGCATCTCCGTGGTGACCTGGTCGGCCGGGGGAGCGGTGACGGGCGCGCCCGCGCCGTAGTTTGCGAAGGTGATCGTCGTCCCGTTGCCCGCGATGTCGTAGGCGACCTTGTGCACCAGGTCGTCGTCCGAGACCCAGTACTGGTAGGTGAGGGTCGGCGGGAGGGCGGCGACGCCCTCGGGCAGCATCCCGGCCGCCACCTCCGGGGCGATCTTCGTGGTGTCGACGACCAGCTGGTACGGCTGCACGGTCACGCCGCCGAGGTCCTCGGGAGCACCGACGGGGTCGAAGGAGACGATCGCCTGCTCCATGCCCGAGAACTCGCTGCGGTCGAGCTCGTCGAGCAGCGTGCCGAGCTCCGCCAGCGGGTTGCTGGTGTCCGCCGGGTCGACCTGGAAGTACTTCTCGCCGAGGAGCGCGGGCATGCGCACGAACAGCAGGCCGTCGACGATCCGGATCTCGATGTCGCCGTCGGGCATCGACCCCACCATCGCGATGTTCCGCTTGCCGCCGGCGAAGTCGACCGACGCGGTGCCGTGGAACGGCGCGCTGCCCGTCTCGTCGATCGTCGTGTCGTAGCTCGTCTGCGCGTTCGAGGCGGCGTCGAGGCGGGCGACCACGTTCGCCGCGCTGAGCGGCTCGACGGTCGGCGTGGGCGTCGGGGTGGGTGTCGCCGTGGCCGTCTTCGAGGGCGACGCGGCGGCCGGCTCGGGCTCCGCCGAGGAGCAGGCGGTCAGCGTGACGGCGAGCAGCGCGGTGGCGCTCAGGGCGACGAGGGGACGGGGACGCACGGGACCTCCTGGGGTGCCGGACCGCTGGGTGGGGTGCCGCCGCGGTCCGGGGCGGCCCGTCATCGTGACAGCCTGTGCACCCGCTGTGTGACGGGTTTCGGAGAACGGTGTCCAAGCTGTGACCTGGGACCGCGGACGCCGGCACCTCCGCAACCCGCGCCGGCGGCGCGGCGTCAGGAGTGCAGCCGGCTGCGGCGCTGCTCGAGCTGGGTCCGCAGCACGAAGCGGAACAGGTCGTCGGACTCGCGCTCGCCCAGCTCGACGAACCGGCACCCGTACTGCGTCGCCCCCGAGCTGGTGCGCTGCCGCCGCAGCACCTCGGCCACGAGCGGGACGACGCGGTCGCCGGCGGGGAAGCGGAAGTCGATCCGGTCGTGCTCGCGCAGGGTCGCGGCGGTCGAGATGCGCATGCCGTGCGCACCGACGTCGACGACGACGAACGTGACCGGTTCCGGCTCCGCGTCGCCCGACACCACCGTGCCCGTGCAGATCTGCGCGATGCGGACGCGCGCGACCTTGCGCTTCTGCAGCATCGACGTGAGCTCCAGGTCCGTGACGTGCAGGCGCGTCAGGCCGACCTCGGTGACCCAGCCGCTGTACCGGACCTCGCCGCGCACGTCGTCCAGCACGAGGATCTTGACGTCCGTGCCCGGCTGCAGCGTCCCGCTCGCGCCGAGCTCGGTGCCGACCGTCATGGTGCCGTCGTCGCACTCCACGACGAAGCCCTCGATCACGCGGTCACCGGCCGAGAGGGCGCAGCGTGCGAGGTCGTGCATGGTCTGTCCGTCCGGTCGAGGGCGGCAGCCGCGAGGCGAGCGGTGCTGTCCCGTGCCTGTCGGATCGGCGGGTATCGCGGGGTGCTGAGGGGTGTCCGTGCGACGTAGCCGATCGGCGGAACGGTAGCCCACGGCCGGGTCCGTCACCCCGCGACGAAGGCCCAGGTCAGCGCCGGAGCGGGTCGAAGAAGGCGCGCAGGTCCGCGGCGAGCGCGTCGGGCGCGTCGACGGCTGCGAAGTGCGAGCCGGCGGCGTGCTCGGTCCACCGCACGAGGCGGTGCTGCTGCGCGGCGACGCGGCGGACCGTCGGGTCGGTCGGGAAGAGCGCGACCGCGGTGGGGACGTCGCTCGGCGGCAGCGGGGGCGCGCCGCGCGTCTCGCGGTAGAGGTGGGCGGAGGTCGCGCCGGCGCCGGTGCACCAGTACAGCGTGGCCGTGGCGAGCAGGTGGTCGACGTCGGGCGGCCAGGCGCCCCAGTCGTGCACCTTGTCCGCGACCCACGCGAGCTGCGCGACCGGCGAGTCGTGCAGCGCGTAGGCGACGGTGTGCGGGCGCGTGCCCTGCAGCACCGCGTACCCGGTGTCCTCGGCCGTGCGGCGGTGGGCCGCGGCGAGGCGCTCGGCCTCGGCGGTGTCGAGCAAAGACGCGTCGACGTCCGGCACGTCGAGCGACCCGTGCACGTGGACACCGACCACGTGCACGGGGTCCACGCGCGCGAGCCACGGCGAGACGATCGAGCCGGAGTCACCGCCGGCCGCGCCGTACCGGGTGTACCCGAGGTGTGCCATGAGCGCGGCACAGGCGCGGGCGATGCGCGGGTAGTCCCAGCCGGGACCGGCCAACGGCGTCGAGAAGCCGAACCCGGGCAGGCTGGGGACGACGAGGTGGAAGGTGTCCCGCAGCCGCTCGACGACGGGCAGCCAGTCAAGGATCGAGCCGGGCCAGCCGTGCGTGAGGACGAGCGCGAGCGCGTCGGGGTCGTGGCTGCGCACGTGCAGCGCGTGCACGCGCTGGCCGTCGACGTGCGTCACGACCTGCGGCAGCGCGTCGAGCCGGTCCTGCCAGGGCGTCCAGTCGTGCCGGAGCCAGGCGTCGACGAGGTCGCGCAGGACGTCGGCCGGCACGCCGCGGTCCCAGCCGACCTCGGGCAGCGTCGGGGGCCAACGGGTCCGGGCCAGGCGGGCCCGCAGGTCGGCCAGCGTCCCCTCGGGCAGGTGCGCGGTGACGGGCTCCATCGCGCGACGGTAGCGACCGCGTCCGACACCCCTCGACAGGGCGTCCGTCCGGGGCTAACGTATAAGTGTCGGCTTATACGAAGGGAACGGGCGATGACGATCGACGCACTGGAGCAGGTCGGGCTGGTCGCACGCGAGGTGCGCACGGGGGAGCGGGGCGGGCGGCCCACCAAGGTCGCCGAGGCGCGCCGCACCTACCGCGCCGAGGTCGAGGACGTCTGGGACGCGCTCACCAGCGCCGAGCGGCTGCCCCGCTGGTTCCTGCCGGTCAGCGGCGACCTGCGGGTCGGCGGCCGCTACCAGCTCGAGGGCAACGCGGGGGGCACGGTCGAGGCGTGCGAGCGCCCCGGACGCCTCGCGGTGACCTGGGAGTACAACGGCGAGGTCAGCTGGGTCGAGGTCCACCTCGCGCCCGCCGGCGACGGCACCGAGCTGCGGCTCGTCCACGAGGCGCACGTCGACCCCGCCTTCTGGGAGCAGTTCGGCCCGGGCGCCGTCGGTGTCGGCTGGGACCTGGCGCTGTGGGGGCTCGCGACGCACCTCGCGACGCGCGCCGCCGTCGACCCCGCCGCCGCCGAGGCGTGGACGGTCGGACCCGAGGGTCGGGCCTTCGTCACGACGGCGGCGACCGGCTGGGCCGACGCGGCCGCGGCCGACGGGGACGACCCCGCCGCGGCCCGCGAGGCGGGCGCCCGGACCATCGCGTTCTACACGGGCCAGGAGGCCCCGACGGGTGACGCGGCTGCGCCCGCCGACGGGGACGAGCAGACGCGTTGAGCACCGCGGATCGTGCCGCGGACGCGCCGGCCGGCGGTCACCGCACCGCGTCCGCCGCCACGCGGCCCGCCGCCGTGCGCCCCGCCACGACCGTCCGCACCCGGGCCGGTGGGTCGGCCCTCCGGCCGCACCTCGACGCCGTGCTCGCGGCACTCGCGGACCCGGTGCGCCGCCGCCTGCTGGAGCGCCTCGCGGCCGGGGAGTGCGCCGCGGGCGACCTCGTCGCGCTCGCGCGCGCGGAGTTCGGCATCTCGCAGCCCGCGACGTCGCAGCACCTGCGCGTCCTGCGCGACGCGGGCGTCGTGACGGTGCGCGCCGACGGGAGCCGCCGCCTGTACGCGCCCGACCCGGCGGCGCTCGCGGTGGTGGGCGACTGGCTCCGCGCCTTCCAGGACCCGTTCGCCCAGCCGCTCGACGCGCTCGCCACCGAGCTCGCACGCGGCCGTCGCTCCCGCGCCGCGTCCGCCCCGGCGGCGGGTGGCGACGCGGCGCACCCGGCCGCCGCCGAGGCGGGGGACGGGGAGCGCCACGCCACCGGGGCCTGACCCGGCCGCGGTCAGGCGGCCAGGTGGAACGTGCTCGCGAACCGGTCGAGCAGCTCCGCGCGCCCGTGCAGGACCTGCACGACGCCGGTCTCGATCGCGCGGGACGGCGCGAGCTGCCCGGAGATGACGTGCCGGATCGCGGGGCCGGCCGCGAACGCGAGGTCGGCCGGCCCGTCGCCACGCCCCACGTCGAGCGTGGGGCCGTCGACGCGGACGAGCAGCTCGGCCGGGCCGACGCGTGCCCCGTAGACGGTCGACGGCAGGCCGGCGGCGACGTCGGGCCGGAAGGCGGTGCGCAGCGCCATCGTCATCGAGTCGGGCGTCACGACCTGCTCGTCGCGCGGGTCGCCCATCGCCTTGAACCCCCAGGTCCCGAGCGCGAGGACCACGGGCTCGAGCTCGTGCCCGTACGGCGTGAGCTCGTAGACGATGACGCGCGAGCGGGGGGCGCGGCGGATGACGCCGGCCTCCTGGAGCTCCTTGAGCCGCGCCGCCAGGATGTTGCTCGGGATGCGCGGCAGGCCCGCGGCGAGCTCGCCGTAGCGGCGCGGCCCGACGAGCAGGTCGCGGACGATGAGCAGGGCCCACCGCTCCCCGACGAGCTCGAGGGCGCGCGTGACCCCGCAGTACTGCCCGTACTCCCGTGCGGCCACGTCAGGCCTGCTGGCTCGCGAACGCCTCGGGGCCCTGCTCGGCCGCAGCGGGGTCCATCCAGCCGAACTCGAGCACGTTCCCGTCGGGGTCGGTGATGCCGCGCTGGTACATGAACCCGTAGTCGGTGGCGGGCCGCGGCTCGGCGCCGCCCGCGACGAGAGCCGCGGCGGCCGTGGCGTCGACGGCGTCCCGGCTGTCGAGGAAGACCGCGGTCGAGACCGACGGGCTCACGGCCGGGTCGCCGAGCGGCAGGTCCGTGAACGTCTGGAAGTACTCGCGGGTGAGCAGCATGAACGCGCTGTGGTCCTCCTCGACCACGACGCAGGCGGCGTTGTGGTCGGTGAACATCGGGTTGATGGTGAAGCCGAGGGCCGCGTAGAAGGCCTTCGCGCGGTCCAGGTCGGTCACCGGCAGGTTGACGAACATCGCGGTCATGACGGACTCCCTCGTCTGGGTGTGACCTGCTGACCCGCTCACACTTGCAAAAAGCAAGCGTGAGGTCAAGGGGTGTCGCCCCGGGACGCGCGAAGGCCGCCGCCCCCAGGGGCGACGGCCTTCGTACCTCGGGCCTTGCAGACCGATCTGACCGAACCTCACCGGCCCGGCCATCGTGCGGCGCATCGTGTCGTGTGGAGAGCTCCGCGGCTGTCAGGACGGCGCGCGCCGAACATCCGGCATTTACCCGCGGCTCTCGGTGTGACGCCCCGTCGTGCGGGGCGTGCAGATATGGGAAACCTATCACGATTTCTCGACCATTCCCAGAACATCGTCAAGAAAACACCAAGCGGACGTGGTCTGCCGGGTGGCGGCTGCACCTCGACGCCGGACCTCCGGCGGCCGTCGAGCCGGCCCGGAGGCGCGGGAGTCCGGTGCGCGGTGGCTGCACCGCCCCGTTCCGGGCGGTGCAGCCACCGGCTCAGCCGCAGGTGCCGACGGGTGTCACCTGTAGGTGATCGACGAGGTCGAGTAGCCGCAGGCGGCCGACGGGCCGGAGCCGATCTTGGTCGGCTCGCCCGACGTCACGCCCTTGTACTCCTCGCAGATCGCGATCTTCTTCGAGGAGTCGCCGATGATCGTCACGTTGGTGATCGTCGCCTTGTCGCCGAGGTTGGAGTTGATCCCGACGAGGGACTTGCCGGGTGCGGTGACCTGGACGTTGTCGACGACGACGGTGCGGGCGTACTGCTTGGAGCAGTTGCCGCACGAGCGGTAGAGCTTGCCGAAGCTCGAGACCTGGAAGTTCGTGATGACGAACCTGCCCGGGCCGTTGTGCTGGAACACCTTGTCGGAGGCGCTCTTCGCGCCGCCGCCGTTGACGGTCATGACCTGCGACGACGACGAGCCCTTGAGGGTCGCCGCGTCCTCGCCGACGTCCTCCCACCAGACGTTCTCGAGCGTGCAGGTGCCGGTGCAGTGCACGCCGTCACCCGCGCCGGTCCCGAGGATGACGTTCTTCAGCACGGCGCCGTCGGAGAGCTGGAACATCGGCGGCTGCGACTCGCCCTGGTCGCCCGAGGAGATCCCGTAGTAGCGGACGTAGCCGCCGTCGAGCGTGCCGGAGACGCTGATGGTGCTCGACACCTTCTTCTCGCCCGTGGCCGACGGCCAGGACGGGAACGAGCCCGAGGGCGGCGGGGTCGTGGTGCCGCCGCCCGAGCCGACCTTCGCGAGCTCCCACTGCTGGTTGTACTGGTTGTTGTCGGTGAGCTGCGTGATCCGCGCGCCGTCCGCCGTGGAGCGGTCGGTGACGGTCACGGCCTTGCCGCTGTGCCGGTTGACCAGCCGGATGCGGCCGCTCTCCGAGTCGCCGAGCTTGAAGTGCTGGTTGGCCCCGTTCAGGTCGGCGTACTGGCGGAACTCGCCGCCGTCGGCGGTGCTCCAGCCCCACAGGTCGAGGACCTTGCCGGAGTGGCGGTTCTGCAGCTTGTACCAGCCGTCCCCGACGGAGACGAACCTCCACTGCTGCCAGCTGCCGTCGTTGCGGGACCACTGCTGGACGACGCCGCCGTCGGCGGTCGACCAGTCGGCGACCTCCATGGCCTTGCCGCTCTGGCGGTTGACCAGGACGTAGTACGCGCCCGTGTCGACGCTGGCCGCTGTCGCGGTCAGCGCGGACCCGAGCCCGAGCGTGCCGCCCAGCACGAGTGCGAGGGCGGAGGCGAGCACGACGCGCACGGTGCGTCGCCGTGTCGCTGCGGAGTGGCGGGACATGTGCTTCCTCTCTGCGTCGAAAGCGCTTTCCCGGCGAACCAAGCACGGGCCCGCCACCCCGCGACAGGGTGTGAATCGTTGAAGGCGCCGGTTTCTCGGGTTTCTCAGTGGGCGGTGCGCGCGAGGACCTCGAGCTAGTGGGGGTTCGACATCACGCCGAGCACGTTGCCGAACGGGTCGACGACGGAGGCCGTGACGAACCCCTCGCCGCGCTCGGTGACCGGCTCGCGCAGGGTCGCGCCGAGCTCCAGCAGGCGGTCGACGGCATGCGGCAGGTCGTCCACGTGCCAGTGCACGACGGCGCCGCCGGGCGCGTCCGGCTCGCCGGCGGGCGCGTACCGGCGGTCGATGATGCCGAGCTCCTGCTGGAGGTCGCCCACGCGGAACTCGTGGTACCCGGGGCGCTGGAAGTAGGGCTCGATGCCGAGCACCTCGGTGTACCACCGCGAGGCGGCGGCGTGGTCGGCGGCGTAGACGTTCACGGTGGCGATCCCACGGAGCACGGGTCCGGTCCTTCCCTCGGGGGCGGTCCCTCCCGCCCGACAACTCCCACCATGCTCCGTGAAGTGCTCACCTCCTGAGCACGTTGTGCAGCAGACTGACGACGTGCGCGCAGACCGGCTCGTCGCCACCCTCCTGCTGCTCCAGACCCGCGGCCGGACGACCGCCGCGGAGGTCGCGGCCGCGACCGAGGTGTCGCTCGCCACGGCCCGACGGGACCTCGAGGCGCTGTCCGCCGCGGGCATCCCGGTCTACCCGCAGGCAGGCCGCGGGGGCGGGTGGCAGCTCGTCGGCGGCGCCCGCACCGACCTCACCGGGCTCACCGCGCCGGAGGCGCGCGCCCTGTTCGCGCTGCTCGGGCCCGCGTCCTCCGGCCGCGCGCGGCCCGAGGCCCGCTCGGCCCTCCGCAAGGTGCTGCGCGCGCTGCCGCAGACGTTCCGCGCCGAGGCCGCCGCCGCGGCGGACGCCGTCGTCGTCGACCCCGTCGGGTGGGGCGAGCAGGGGCGCGCGCGCCCGGCGCTCGCCGACGCGCTCGAGCCCGCGGTCGTGCGGCGCCGGCAGGTCCGGCTCCGGTACGCGGGCCGCACGCGTGAACCGTCCGAGCGGCTCGTCGACCCGTGGGGCCTGGCGGACAAGGACGGCACCTGGTATCTCCTCGCGGGCACCGACGCCGGGCCGCGGACGTTCCGGCTCGACCGCGTCGTGCACGCCGAGGTCACCGAGCTGCCGGCGGCCCGACCCGACGACCTCGACGTCGAGCGGATGTGGGAACGGACCGTCGAGGAGGTCGAGCGGCGGCGCTCGACGCTGCGGGCGACGGTCCTGATCGCCCCGCACCTGCTGCCGATCCTCCAGGCCCGCATGGGGCGGCACTGCGAGCCGGCCGGCACCCACCCCGACGGACGAGCACGCGCCCACGTGACCGCGCCGCGCGCGCTCGACGTCGCGCGGCACCTCGCGGGCTGGGGCGCCGACGTCGAGGTGGTCGAGCCCGCGTCCGTCCGGGTCGAGCTCGCCCGCATCGGCGCCGAGCTGGTCGCCGCGAACGCCGGCTGACCGGACCGGACCGCGATGATCGGGTCCAGCACCCTCCGGTGACGGCACGGTGGACGACGGAAGGGAGCACCGTGATCGCCTGGCTCAACCGGCTCGTCGACCTCGTCGAGGACCACCTCACCGACGACCTCGACGTCGACCGGCTCGCATCGACGCTCGGCACCACCGAGCACCACCTGCGACGCATGTTCTCGTCGCTCGCCGGCATGCCGCTGTCCGACTACGTGCGCCGCCGGCGGATGACGGTGGCGGCGGCCGACGTCGTCTCCGGCTCCGGCGACCTGCTCGACATCGCCGTGCGGCACGGCTACGGGTCGGCCGAGGCGTTCGGACGGGCGTTCCAGGCCGTCCACGGCGTCACCCCGGGACGAGCCCGGCGCGACGGTGGCCCCTTCCGCACCCAACCCCGCCTCAGGTTCCGCCTGACAGTCGAAGGAGCGCTGCCCATGGACGTCCGCCTCGTCACCCGCCCCGCCTTCCGCCTCGTGGGGCACGCCGCACGCGTGCCGCTCGTGCACGAGGGCGTCAACCCCGCGATCCGGGAGCACGTCGCCGCGCTGCCGCCCACCGAGCACCACCGTCTCAAGGCGCTCGGTGACGCCGAGCCGCACGGACTGCTCGCCGTGAGCACCGACCTCGACCCCGATCGCCGGGAGAGCACCGAGCTCACCTACCTGCACGGCGTCGCCGTCACCGACGGCGTCGACGTCCCCGCCGACCTGGACGTCGTGCCCGTCGACGCCGGGTCGTGGGCCGTCTTCCGCGCCACCGGCCCGTACCCCGCGACCCTGCAGTCGGTGTGGGCGGCCACCGCGACCGACTGGTTCCCGTCCAACCCCTGGCGCCTGCGTCCAGGGCCGGAGGTGGTCGCGGTGCTCGACCGCGCCGACGACTTCAGCACCGCCACCGTCGAGCTCTGGCTTCCGGTCGAGCCTGCCTGAGATGCGCGGTGGGCGGCGGGGCCCCCGCCGCCCACCGCGCTCACGGGCTTGCCCACCGCCGCACCCCGCCGGCTCTCGGCTGTCGGCCCTCGGCGAACGCGGGTATGGACACGGCCCGCTGGGGTGCTGCACCAGGGCATGGACGACGAGGACGTGCTGGACGCCTACTCGCGCACCGTCTCGGGGGTCGCCGAGCGCGTGCTGCCGAGCGTCGCGAGCCTCACGGTGACGACCGCGACCGGCACCGGCGCGGGATCGGCGAGCGTCATCACGCACGACCGGCACCTGCTGACCAGCGCGCACGTCGTCGCGGGCGCGCGTCGCGTCGAGGCCGCGTTCCTCGACGGGACGACCGTCGACGCGGACGTCGTGGGGCGCGACCCGCTGTCCGACCTCGCGGTCCTGCGCGCCCACGACGACCTGCCCGATCCCGTGCCGATGGGCGACGCCGCACGTCTGCGCGTCGGGCAGCTCGTCATCGCGCTCGGCAACCCCCTCGGCCTCGCGGGCAGCGTGACCGCCGGGATCGTCTCGGCGCTCGGGCGGTCCCTGCCCACGACGTCCGGGCGCGTCGTCGACGAGGTCGTGCAGACCGACGCGGCGCTCAACCCCGGCAACAGCGGCGGCGTGCTCGCCGACGGCACGGGGCGGATGGTCGGGGTGAACACGGCGCTCGCGGGCATCGGGGTCGGGCTCGCGGTGCCCGTCAACGACACGACCCGGCGGATCGTCGACGCGCTCATGACGCGCGGCCGGGTGCGGCGCGCGTGGCTCGGCATCGCCGGCACGCAGGTCCGTCTGTCGCCCGAGCTCGCGGCGCGCATGGGTTCCCGCACGGGGCTCCAGGTCGTCGAGGTGTCGCCCGGCAGCCCCGCCGCCGAGGCCGGCCTGCACCGCGGGGACGTGGTCGTCGAGCTCGACGGCAACCGCGTGGTGACCGCGACGGCCGTGCAGCGGCTCATGGTCGAGGACGCGATCGACCGGCGCATCGAGGTGACGGTGTGGCGCAACGGCGCCCTCGTCGACGTCCTCGCCTACCCGCGGGAGCTCGTCACGCCCTGACGTCGGCCGTCCCGTCCGGCGCCGGGCGGTGAAGCCGACCGGCGGCGGGGCGCGCCCGCTCCCGCCGCCGGTCGAGTCGTGGGCCGCCGTCGGCGGCGTTTCGGCGCGCTCAGGCGGCGTCGCAGGTCACGGTCGCGCCCGCGCCCGTGCCGACGCCCTGGAAGCCGAACCCGGTCGACTGCCCCGCGGACAGCGTGCCGTTCCAGGCGGCGTTGCGGACGGTCGGCGTCGCGGCGGGGCCGGAGCTCACGCCGTTCCACACCGAGGTCGCCGACGCGCCCGACGGGAGCGCGACCCGGACGGTCCACCCGGCCAGCGGCTGCCGCGCGGTCACGTCGACGTTCGCGACGAAGCCGCCCGGCCACTGGTTGACGACCGTGTAGGTAGCGGTGCACGCCGCGCCGCCGGTGGGGGAAGGCGTGGGGGTGGGCGTCACGGTGGGGGTGGGCGTCGGCGTGGGGGTCGGCGTCGGGGTCGGCGTCGGGCCCAGGACGAGGTTCTTCTGCTGGACCGTCCACCGTCCGTCCGTGCACAGCCCGCAGTCCCGGCCGACGAACGCGCGGCCCGCGTCCGTGTCACCCAGGAGCTGCCACCTCGCCCACAGGGCCGCGACCCGGCCGAACTCGCCGCCGTTCGGCTGGTCGTAGGTGCCGCCGTGGCCGACGGGCAGGTTGCCCATGAACGCGGGCAGCCCGGCGGGCAGCTTGCCCCAGTCGTCCATCGCGTTCGGGTAGGCGATGTCGCCGGGGCCGCCGATGACGTACGCGACCGGGTGGTCGAGGCGCCGGAGCTGGTAGTCGTCGGCGTCGTTGAGCAGGCCGCTGCTGAAGATCATCGTGGTCGTCACGCGGGGGTCGCCCGAGACGGCGTAGGCCTCCAGGCCGCCGCACGAGAAGCCGGCTGCCGCGACCCGGGTGGTGTCGATGCGCCCCCGCAGCGCGCTGCCGGACCGCGTGCTCTCGGTGAAGGCCCAGTCGATCGACTGCGTGAGCATCGCCGCGGTCGTGGAGCCGGAGCCGTTCGGGGCGCCGTTGGAGATGACGAGGACCCCGTGCGACGCGATCTCGCGCAGGAAGTTCGCCGCCGACGTGCCGTTGCCGGAGCACGCGCCGTTGCCCCACACGAGGACGGGCATCGGGCGCGACGGGAGCGTCGCCGGCCGGTAGATGGTGTGGTTCGGCAGGGTGCTCGACGTCTCGTGGTCGGCGGGGTAGGGGCCCGAGCCGCCGGCCGCTGCCGCCGGTGGTGCCAGGACCGCCGCGGCGAGGAGCGTGCTGACGCCGACCGCGGCCCAGCGTGCCGCCCGAGCGAGTCGTCCCATCGTGCTGCCTCCGAGGTCGTGTGCCGCAGCGTCGCGACCGGTCGGCCGTCGACGTCCCTGTCGCCGCTGACCACCGTGGAGGGGACACCGCCGAGGTGTCCAGGGCAACGGCTCTACTTCGGTGAAGAAAATCGTTTCGGACGCTGCCGCACCGTCGCGGGGCCGCACTACGGTCGCCGGACCGCCGGGGGCGTCCCGCGGTGGCCCGGAGAACGGGCCCGGCTGACGGCACAAGGAGCGGCCCCGTGCGACACCCCACTCCCACCCGACGTGCACGAACCCTGCTCGTGGCGGCCGCCGCCGCGCTGCTCACGGTCGTCGGGCTGACCGCGCCCGCGTCGGCGCTGCTCGGCGGCGCCACCCCGGCGGCGGTCCCGGCCGCGGTCCCGGCCGCGGCGACGTCCGGGTGCGGTCGCCCGGCCGCGCTGGCGAGCGGGAGCCACACCGTCAGCGTCGGCGGCACGGCCCGCACCTTCCGCCTCGACGTGCCCGACGGGTACGACCCGAACCGGGCGTACCGGCTCGTCGTCGGGCTGCACTGGTGGCACGGCACGTCCGCGGACGTCGTCAACCAGCGCTTCTACGGCCTCGAGCCGCTCGCCGGCACCAGCACGGTGTTCGTCGCGCCGCAGGGCATCGACAACGCCTGGCCCAACACGAACGGGCAGGACGTCGCGTTCATCGACGCGGTGCTGCGCGTCGTCGAGTCCGGGCTGTGCATCGACACCACGCAGCGGTTCGCGACCGGCTTCAGCTACGGCGGCGGCATGAGCAACGCGCTCGCGTGCGCGCGCGCCGACGTGTTCCGCGCCGTCGCCGTCCTCAACGGCGCGCAGCTGTCCGGGTGCGCGGGCGGGACCCAGCCGATCGCGTACCTCGGGTCGCACGGCGTCGTGGACGACGTCCTCGCGATCTCCCAGGGTCGCGCGCTGCGCGACCGGGCGCTGCGGACCAACGGCTGCCAGCCCCAGCAGGCACCCGAGCCCGCGGCGGGCAGCGGCACCCACGTGCGCACGGCGTACACGTGCCGCGACGGGTTCCCGGTCGTGTGGATCGCGTCCGACAGCGGGCACCAGTGGGATGCCCGTGACCGCGGGCAGCAGCAGTCGTGGGTGCCCGGCGAGGTCTGGCGGTTCTTCACGTCGCTGCCGTCGACGACGCCCACCCCGACGCCCACGCCGACGGTGACGCCCACCCCGCCGCCCACGCCCACCCCGACGCCCACGCCGACCGTGACGCCCACGCCGACGACCTCGCCCGGCGGCTGCACGGCGACGTACCGGACGGTCAACGCGTGGCCGGGCGGGTTCCAGGGCGAGGTGACGGTGCGGGCCGGTGCGCCGACGACCGCGTGGAGCGTGAGCTGGCGGCCCGCCGGCGAGCGCGTCGACCAGGTCTGGAACGGCTCGGTGAGCACGCAGGGCGGCGCGGTCGTCGTCACGAACGTCGAGTGGAACGGGCGCCTGGCGACGGGCGGGACGGCCACGTTCGGCCTGCTCGGCAGCGGCACGGCTCCGACGCCGACGCTGTCCTGCACCGCCTCGTGACGACGCGGGCCGGGCCCGGACCGCGCGTGGCGGTTCCGGGCCCGGCCCGTGACGTGGTCAGGCGGAGACGGTGAGCCCCTGCAGCCAGGACTGCCAGGCGGGCTCCTCGCGGCGGGCGTACTCCGGTGCCTCCGCCCCGAACAGGTAGGCGCGGACCCCGACGGTCGCCTTGCCGTCCTCCTCGCCGTACGACCAGAGGTTGAGCACGCCGGGCACGGGTGCGGTCAGGCGGACGAGCGCGTGGCGGTCGACGACCTTCTCGACCGTCCCGGTGGCGCCCCGCAGCTCGACGGAGGTGCCCTCGTCGCCGACGCCGAGCGCGTCACGCGCGGCCTGCCAGACCGCGACCGGGTCGCCCGCGTGCGTGGCCTGGGCCTCGAGCTGCGTCGCGGACTGCCCGGCGAAGTGCTCCAGGTAGACGCGCAGGTTGTCGAAGAACGGCTTCCAGTCGGGGCCGAGGGTGTCCCACCACTGCGGCTCCCAGTCGGCGCCGACCCCGAACCCGCTGCTGGTGACGCGCACGACGCACGTGCCGCCCGACGTCGCCTCGACGACGAACTCCGAGGTCAGCGGGCTGAGGCTGTCGGGGTCCTTGCCCATGAGGGCGGCCCAGTCCTCCTCGTAGACGAGCCGGTGCGGCGGGTCCCATCGGACGACCTTGCCGACCGAGTCCATCTCGGGGCCCATGACGAACCGCAGGGCGCCACCCTCGCGCTCCTCGAGCTCGGTGGTCGTGAACCACGCGCTCATGCCCTTCGCGGTGGCGAGCGCCTCCCACACCTGCTCGGGAGTGCCCGGGACCTCGACGCTGAACTCCAGGCGGTAGGGGACGTGCGGGGTGCTGGTCATGAGGACTCCTCCGGGACGGGGTGCGCGGCGACGACGAGCCGGTGCGGGCGCCCGTCGTCATGGTGGTAGCGCGCGGCCAGGTCGAGCACCGCGGCGGTGAGGTCGTCGGCGAACGCGGCCCGGTCGGCGGCCGAGCGGAAGCCGATCTGCGTGTCGATCGTGAGCGTCGGCAGGCGCCGGCCGGACGTGCCGGCGCGGCGGGCGAGGGCACCGACCTCCCGGACGAGCCGACCGGCGAGCGCGACGAGGTACGCGGCCGAGTGGTGGTCGGCGGACGCGCCGGGGTCGGCCGCCGAGGCGCTGACTGCTGTCGGCGAGACGACGTAGGACGCCGCCGAGGCCTGCAGCACACGCTCGGTGATGCCGCCGTGCCGCCGCTCCTCGGCGAGCTCGACGAGGCCGTGCGCCTCGAGCGCCTTGAGGTGGTAGTTGACCTTCTGGCGCGTGATGCCGACCCGTGCGGCGAGCCCGGCGGCCGACGCCGGGACGGTGAGCTCACGGAGCAGCTGGGCCCGGACGGGGTCCAGCGCCGCCGCGGCGGCCTCCGCGTCCTCGATGACCTCGATGTCGTGCATGGCTCCAGGCTGGCCTTGACAACAAATGTTGTCAAGAGCGGACGCATCCTCGTCCCGACCCGTCGCCGGGCCCGGAGGACCGACCCCGCCCGGCGCGTGGCGATGCTGCGCCACGCACCTGCTGCGCGCGCCGACGACAAGCCCGGCGCGCGCGGCAGGGTGGCCTCAGGCGCGCCCGGTGCGCCCCGCGCGGGCGTGCTCGACGAGGGTGCGCCCGGCGTCGTGCAGGGTGCGGGCGACGACGTCCGGACCGACCGCGGGGCCCGCGACCATCGCGCCGTCGCGCAGCATCACGAGCTGCACGGCGACCTCGTCCGGGCGCGGGACGTCCATCGCGCGCAGCAGCTCACCGGCCGTCGTGCGCAGCCAGGCGCGGTGGTCGTCCGCGACCCGGCGGACGGGATGCTCCGGGTCGGGGTACTCGGCGACCGCGTTGAGGAACGGGCAGCCCCGGAACCCCTCGCCGCACGTCTGCGCCGCGAGGTGGTCGCCGTACGCCGTGAGCACGTCCTGCGGGGGCAGCGCAGCGCGCCACCCCTCGACGGCGGCCCGCTCGGCGGCCGCGACCGTCGCCAGGTACGCCGCGACCAGGTCGTCCTTGGTGGGGAAGTGCCG
The DNA here is from genome assembly GCF_000212695.1 of Cellulomonas fimi ATCC 484. Classification (NCBI taxonomy): domain Bacteria; kingdom Bacillati; phylum Actinomycetota; class Actinomycetes; order Micrococcales; family Cellulomonadaceae; genus Cellulomonas; species Cellulomonas fimi. Next base: position 447,456 of record NC_015514.1, read on the forward strand.
GTAGAACGTCGCCTTCGTGACCTGCGCGTCCGCCATGACCGCGTCGGCGGACACCGCGCGGATCCCCTCGCGGTAGAACCGCGGCCCCGCGGCGGCGAGGATGCGCCGGGCCGCCTCGGACTGGCCGCCGTCGCGCCGCGGCCGGCCGACGACGGGCGCCGTCGGGTCCTCCAGCGCGACCGGGGTGCTCATCGCGCGTCCGCCGTCTGCGTCGCGGCGCGGTGCGCGCGGTACGCCCTCCACGTCCCGCAGGACCACAGCGCCCACAGCACGAGGACCGCCTGGAAGGGCAGGCGGGCCAGGCGCTTGGCGTCGGTGTCGAGCCCGAAGCCGTCGACGCCCTCGACGTACTGCGCGACGTTGCCGGGGAAGATCGCGACGAAGAACAGCGCCACGACCGCCCCGACCCAGGGCCGCCACCGGCGGGGCGCACCCACGAGCGCGATGCCGAGCGCGATCTCGACCGCGCCGGACGCGAGGACCACGAGGTCGTGGTCGACCGGCACCCACGCGGGCACCTGCGCGAGGAACTCCTGGCGCGCGACCGTGAGGTGCGTCGTCCCGGCGAACGCGAGCGTCAGGCCGAGCCACACGCGCCCGACCGTGCGCAGCACGCCGTCGCGCGCGGGCGGGGCGATCGTGGTCGCGGTCATCGGTCGGCGTCGTCGGTCGTCGTCGTGAGCCGGACCTCGACGTTGCCGCGCGTGGCGTTGGAGTACGGGCAGACCTGGTGCGCGAGGTGCACGAGGCGCTCGGCCTCGGCCTGCGGCAGGCCGCCGATCTCCACGTCGAGCGCGGCCTCGATCGTGTAGCCGGTCTCCAGCGCGAGCAGCCCGACGTGGGCCACGACCGCCGAGTCGCGCAACGTGACCTTCTCCCGCGCGGCGACGGACTTGAGCGCGGAGTGGAAGCAGGACGCCCACCCGGCGGCGAAGAGCTGCTCGGGGTTGGTGCCGCCGCCCGGGCCGCCCAGGCCCGTCGGGACGGCGAGCGTCACGTCGAGCTGGCCGTCGTCCGACTGCGCGCGGCCTCCGGCCCGGCCCTCTCCGGTCGCGACGGCGGTGGCGGTGTAGACGGCTGCCATGACGGTGGCTCCTCAAGTAGACGAACTAGTCTGTCTACCTTAACCCCGATCGGTCCTGCTCGTAGGCTGCGCGCAGACGACAGGGAGGACCGCCGTGCACGTGAGCATCCCGAGCCCCGACCCGGCGTGGGCGACGTGGTCGATCGGCCCGCTGACCGTCCACACCTACGCGCTGTGCCTGCTCGCGGGGATCGTCGCCGCCACCTGGCTGACGTCCCGGCGGCTCACGGCCCGCGGCGGGCACGAGGGCGCCGTCCTCGACGTCGTCCTGTGGGCCGTCCCCCTCGGGATCGTCGGGGCGCGGATCTACCACGTGCTCACCCACTGGGGCGACTACGTCGGGGCGGGCCGCGACCCGCTGACCGTCCTCTACGTGTGGGAGGGCGGGCTCGCCGTCTTCGGGTCGCTCCTCGGCGGCGCCGTCGGCGCCTGGATCGGGTGCCGCCGCGCCGGCATCCGCCTCTGGTCGTTCGCCGACGCGCTCGCCCCCGGGATGCTCCTCGCGCAGGCGATCGGGCGTCTCGGCAACTGGTTCAACCACGAGCTGTACGGCAGCCCCACCACGCTGCCCTGGGGGCTGGAGATCCCGTCCAGCAACCCGGCGTACCCCGACGACCTGCCCGCGGGCACGCTGTTCCACCCGCTGTTCCTCTACGAGTCGCTGTGGAACCTGCTGGGCGTGGCTGTGATCCTGTGGGCCGAGAGGCGGTTCGCGCTGCGGTGGGGCCGGGCCTTCGGGCTCTACCTCGTCTGGTACGGCCTCGCGCGGGTGTGGCTCGAGCTCCTGCGCATCGACCCGACGAGCGTCACGCCGCTCGGGCTGCCCGCCAACGTGTGGGGCGCGCTCGCCGCGGTGCTGCTGGGCGCCGGGATCGTCGTCGTCCAGGGACGCCGGCACCCCGAGCCGGAGACGTCCGTCCACACGCCGGGTCGCGAGCCGGTACCGGTCGCCGCCGCGCCGGACGCCCCGACGACGGCGTCCCCCTGACGTCCCGACGCCCGCGCGCGGCGCCGTCGACCCGAGGTCGCCCCCCGTCCAGCTGCGCAGGATCGACGCGAACTCCTCGTCCGGTGCCGCTCAGCCGACCAGCAGGTCACGCAGCCGCGTGCGGGTGTCGTCGTCGACGCCGACGACGTCCAGCAGCCCGGCCACGTCGGCCGCCACCTCTTGCGCGACCGGCACGGTCTGCGCGAGGAACGCCTCGACCTGGTCCTCGTCCCACGAGGACTGCCGGTCGTCCGCATGGTGCCCGCGTCCGGCCACCGCCCGCACCGACTCGGCCCAGTCGGCCGCCACGTGCTCCGGCGGGACGCCCGCGTGCGCGAGCAGCAGCGCCGTGACCATCCCGGTCCGGTCCCGCCCGGCGCTGCAGTGCACCAGGACGCCCGGCTCGGCCGACGCGACCGCCTCGAGCGTCACGCGCAGCAGGTCCGGCAGCAGGCGGACGTTGTGCGCCCAGTACTCCGGCGAGTCGAGGATCGGCCCGCACGTCTCCAGGAACCCGGCGTGCGTCGGGTCCTCGGTCGGGGCGTGCACCACGGTGATGCCCACCCACTCCCGGCCCGCGACGTCCGGGTCGCCGTCCCGCGGGCCGTGCTCGTCGGCGTTGCGCAGGTCGACGACGGTCCGCACGCCCCACCGGACCGCGTCCTCGCGGCCCTGAGCCGTCAGCAGCTCCCGCCGCGGACCGCGGGCCACGCGGCCCGAGCGGGTCGTGCCGGTCGCCGACAGCGGCGTCGGCAGCCCGCCCAGGTCACGCACGTTCCGGTAGCCGTCCCACGAGAGCGTCCGCACGCCGGGGACCCTAGCGCGCGCGCCGGCGGCGGGACTGCGGATCGCGGCCGCGCCGGCCGAGGCGGGCCACGGCCCGCGCCTCGTCGTCGGGGACGGCGGGCACAGCCCGAACCACGGAGGCGTCCTGCTGCCCGAGTCGCTGCGGTCCCGCTGGGCCCCGACCGGCTGACCCGCTCAGGGTCGTGGTGCCGGCCGGAAGCCGGTCCAGCGCAGGTCGGTCGGCAGGTGGGCCAGGTCGTTGAACGTCACGAGCGTCGGCGGCAGGTCGGGGCGGAGCTCGATCACCGTGAGGGCGGCGTTCGCGCTGTCGAGGCCCAGCCACCGGCCGGGCGGGGCGTCGAGCGCGTGCCGCACGAGCCAGGCGATCGGGTACGCGTGCGTCACGACGACCTCGTGCGTGTCGCGGTCGCCGCGGGCGGGCGGTGTCCCGAACCGGGCGACGAGCGCATCGGCGGTTGCCCGGCCGGCTGCTGCCTCGGCGAGGTCGTAGCCGTCGAAGAAGCCGCGCCAGGCGGGCGGGGTCGCGGCCGGCTCGGGCACGAACGGCACGTGGTCGACGAGCTCGGCCGCCTCGCCGACGGGGACGCCGGGCAGGTGCCGGGCCAGCTCGCGGGCGGCGGCGCGGGCGCGCGGCAGGGGCGAGTGCCACACCACGTCGACCGGGAGGTGCGCGAGCCGCTCGCCCAGCAGGCGCGACTGGCGTCGACCGGCGGCGGTGAGCTCGCCGAAAGGGTCAGCCTCGCCGTGGCGTGCCAGGTAGAGGTGCCGTGTGCTCACTGCACCTCCTGGACGGTGACGGTCCCGGCGGTGCCGTCGACGGTGACGGTCGTCCCGTCGAGCAGCGCCGTCGTCGCGTCCGTGACCCCGAGGACGGCGGGGATGCCGCGCTCGCGGGCGACGATCGCGGCGTGGGCGAGCACGCCGCCTGCCTCGGTGACGACCGCGGCGGCCACGTGCAGCAGCGGCGTCCAGCCGGGGTCGGTCCACGGGCAGACCAGGACGTCACCGGGCCGGGTGCGCGCGAAGTCCGCCGGTCCCCGGACCACGCGGGCCGGGCCGGTCGCGCGGCCCGCGCTGCCCGGGGTTCCGACGAGGCGCGTCGGCGGGCCTGCGGTCGCGTCGGGAAGGCGCGTCGCGTCGGGTGGGCCCGCGGGAGCGCGCGACGCCGCGGGGGCCCCGACCGGTCCCGGTCGTCCGGCCGGGACGTCGGCCGTCACCGGCCTCGCCTGGAGCACCCAGGCCTCGCCGTCGACGACGGCCCACTCGACGTCCTGCGGCCCGGCGAGGACGGCGGCGACGCGACGGCCGAGGGCGGCGAGGCGCGTGGCGGTGGGGTCGTCGAGGGCGGGGCGGCGCCGGTCGACGTCGGCGACGGTGCTCGTCACGAGCCGCCCGTCGCGCCGGTCCGTGCGCGTGCGCTTGTCCGCGACCGTGCACGTCACGGACCCGTCGGCGGCGACGCGATACGTGTCGGGCGTGACGGTGCCGTCCACGACGGAGGTGCCGAGCCCCCAGGTCGCCTCGATCAGCGTCGGGCCGTCCGGGTCACCGGGCACGAGCATGACCCCCGCGACCTGCGGGTCCAGATGGCGCTGGACGAGCACCGCCATCCCGGGCGCGTCGGCCCCGTGCCCGGCCCTGCCCCGGCGGTACGCGGCCGCGCGGGGCCCGTGCAGCGACGCCCAGCACGCACGCACAGCCTGGGCCAGCCGCTCCGCGCCCTCCACTGCGAGGACGGTGTCGTACTGCCCGGCCGCCGACGCGTGCGCGGTGTCCTCGTCGTCCGCCGAGGACCGGACGGCGACGGGCGGGTCGCCGAGCGTGCGCAGCCCGCGGGCGAGGGCGTCGGCCAGCCCCGTGGGCGCCGTCGGCGGCCGGACGGGTGGTCGGCCGGGGCGTGCGTCCTGCGCCGTGCCCGCGGCGGCGGCCGGGACGGCGCGGTGCACGGAGCGCGGCACGACGAACCCGTCGGGCACGGGGAGCCCCGCGCGGAGCAGGGCGCCGAGCGTGCCGGCCTTGCCTCCGCAGGTCGCGGGCACGGCCTCCCGCAGGGGGACGATCACGGACCGGCTCCTCAACAAGTCGTTGACAACGTTCTGTTGAGAATGCACGATCGACGCGTGCCGAGCAAGGAGCAGGACGCCGCCCGTGCCGACCAGGAGCAGGCCCGCCGCGAGCACGACGCCCGCACCCGCCTGATGCGGGCCGGTGGCGACGCGCTCGCGGACCGGCCCTGGCGGCACGCCCCCGTGCCCCCGTCCGCCGTCGACCTCGTCCAGCTCGCGCTGTGGCGCTCCGACCGGCTCGACGACGAGGACCTCCTCGCGGCGCTCGCGCTCGTGGCCGCCGCGCGCGCCGAGGTCGACGGGCTCGAGGACGGGTTGCTGTTCGTCGCGCGCGCCGCCGGCCTCACGTGGGCCCAGATCGCGCAGGCCATGGGGTTCAACTCGCCGCAGGCCTGCCAGCAGCACCACACCCGGCTCGCCGCCCGCCGCGGGGCGTCGACATGACGCACCGTTCGGCGCCCGACCTGCTCGTGCTGCACGCCGTGCGGATCACGGGCTTCGCCGACACCGCCGCGGTGGCCCGCAGGTTCGACCTCGACGAGACCGCGACCGCCGAGGCGCTGCTGGACGCCGAGGCCCACGGCTGGGTCACGCACACGTCGTTCGCCGGTCTCGGCGGCTGGTCCCTGACCGCACGAGGGCGCGCGGCAGGGGAGCGGCTGCTCGCGACCGAGCTGGCCGAGGCCGGCGGGCTCGACGAGGTCCACGCCGTCCACGACGCCTTCCTCCCGCTCAACGCGCGCCTCCAGCAGGCGTGCACCGACTGGCAGCTGCGTCCCACCGCCGACGACCGCCTCGCCGTCAACGACCACACCGACGTCGCCTGGGACGCCCGCGTCCACGACGAGCTCGCCGCGGTCGCCGACGGTCTCGCGCCCCTCGCCGACCGCCTCGCGCGCGTGCTCGCCCGGTTCGACGGCTACCACCACCGGTTCACGGCCGCCCTGAGCCGGGCGCGCGCGGGCGAGCACGGGTGGGTCGACCGCAGCGACGTCGACTCGTGCCACCGCGTCTGGTTCGAGCTGCACGAGGACCTGCTCGCGACGCTCGGCCGGGACCGGGCCGCGCAGTGACACCCCCGGGCGGCGTCGGGCGGCACGGAGTCCGGCCGCGCCGACGGACGCGCGGGCGCCCGGGCTGCCGGACGCGTACCGTCCCCGCGTGACGACGGACGCGACGGGCACCGGACGCTCCGCGGCCTGGCGGGTCGTGCTGGGGCTCGGGGTCGTGTCCCTCGCGGCCGACATGGTCTACGAGGGCGCGCGCTCAGTCACGGGACCGCTGCTCGCGCTGCTAGGCGTCCCGATGGTCGTCGCAGGCCTCGTCACGGGCCTCGGGGAGGCCGCCGCGCTCGTGCTGCGCCTGCCGTTCGGGGCGCGCGCCGACCGGGTCGGCCGGTACTGGCCGACGACGCTCGCCGGCTACGGGCTCACCGCCGTCGGGGTGCCGCTGCTGGCGGTGACGCCCCTGCTCGGCGCGGGCGGCGCCGCGGTCGCGTGCGCCCTGCTGCTGCTGGAGCGGGTCGGCAAGGCCGTGCGCAGCCCGTCGAAGTCGGTGCTGCTCGCGCGCGCCGCCGAGGACGTCGGGCTCGGCCGCGGGTTCGGCGTGCACAAGGCGATGGACCAGCTCGGGGCGTTCGTCGGGCCGTTGCTCGTCGCCGGGGTCCTCGCCGCGACGGGCTCGCTCAGCCCGTCGCTCGCGGTGCTGGCCGTCCCGGGCGCGGTGGCGATGCTGCTGCTGGTCGCCGTCCGCCGCCTCGCCCCGGACGACCCGCCCCCGACGACGGTCGACCCCCGGGTCGGCACACCCGCCGGCCGCGGCGCGTGGCTCCGGCCGGCCCGGGAGCTGCCCCGGCCGTTCTGGTCGTTCGCCGCCGCGGCTGCCGCCGTGGGGGCCGGTCTGACGACGTTCGCCGTCATCTCGTACCACCTGGTCGACGAAGGGCTGCTGGACGCCGCCCTCGTGCCCGTCGTCTACGCGGGCGCGATGCTCGCCGCCGCCGTGGGGGCCCTCGTGGTCGGGGCGGTGCACGACAGGTTCGGGCCCCGCGTCGTCCTGGCGGTCCCCGTGCTCGCCGCGGCCGTCCCGCCGCTCGCGTTCGGCGCGACGCTTCCGGCGGTGCTGGTCGGCGTCGTGCTGTGGGGCCTGGCCGGCGGGCTGCTCGACTCGACCGTGAAGGCGCGCGTCGCCGAGCTCGTGCCCGCAGGCCGCCGCGCCACCGCCTACGGCTGGTTCGCCGCCGTGCAGGGGGTCGCCGCGGTCGTCGGCGGCGGGCTCGCGGGCGCCCTCGCGGCGGACGCGCCGGTCGCGCTCACCGTCGTCGTCGCGCTGCTGCAGGTCGTGGCGGTGGTCTTCATGCGTCGTTCCCAGCAGGCCGTTCCGGGCCGGTCCTGAGCCTCGGTCGCCCCACGGCCACCCCGCGCCCGCTGCGCCCCGGCGAGCCCGCTGGGCGCCCACGCTGCGCACCCGTCCGGCGACGCCGGACGACCGCCCGGAGCCGACCGGGGCGTCAGGCTCGGTCCGTGCCCGCCGCCGCCCGCAGGACGCCGTCGAGCACCGTCGCGTCGTCCGGGCCCAGGTCCGGGGTGTAGCGCCACTGCGTGCCGGTCCAGCCGTCGGCGATGTGGTCGTCCGGCTCGACCGGCAGCCGCAGCGACTCGCGGAACAGCGTCGTGACGAGCGGGCTGCCGTCCAGGACGGGGCTGCGCTCGCCCGTGAGGAGCACCTGGACGCCGGACGCCGGGCCCTCGTCGACCAGGTAGCGCACGCGGCCCACGGCCGCGTCGTCGAGGGCGGTCGGGAAGTCGTGCAGCACGAGGAGCCGCGCACCGCCTGCGCCGTCCAGCGCGTCCATCGCACCGGCGGACCGGGCCATCTGCACGAGGTCGACCCGGCGCACGAGCGCGTCGAGCACCCCGGCCGCGGCCGCCACGGACGTCGCCGCGGGCGTCGTCATGACCCGGCTGCCAGGCTGCGCCAGCGCGGCGAGGGAGGGTGCAAGCCCGCCGGTGAGGTCGACGACGTGCACCTCGAGCCCGCCGGCCGGGTGCGCCGCGAGCAGCCGGGTGACGAGCGCGCGCACCATCCGCACGGCGGCAGCGCCGGTGCCGGTCGCGGTGTCGACCCACAGGGGCTGCGACAGCGGCAGGCCGAGCAGCATGGGGAAGCGGAGCGTCGGGGCCTCCTCGACGTGCAGCTCCCCGACGCGCACGGCCGGGGACGGCACCGTCGGCGGCCGCCACCCCCGCCACGCACCGGACGCCCAGGGCGCCATCGCCGCGGGCAGCCGCGCCTCGAACGTGGCGAGCTCGCCGCCGAGCTGGCGCAGGTCCGCGTCGTGCCGCGCCCGCGCCTGCGCGACGAGGTCGTCGCGCTCACGCTCCGCCGTGGCGGCCGCGCGCGCGTACTCGGGCCCGCCGCGCAGCCGCGGGTCGGCGACGAGCGCGGCCAGGGCCTCGTCGCGGCGGCCGTCGGCGTACCCGACGCTGGACCGCAGCGCGGCGGTGGAGCGTGCGGCGTCCTCGAAGATCGCCGCGGCGTGGCGCAGCAGACGCTCGCCGTCGCTGGTGCCCGGCGGCGTCGTCGGGCCCATGGCCGCCGGTGCGGGTGCCGGAGGCGGCGCCGCACCGTGGGCGGCCGGGGCCGCGGGGGCCGCGTGGGCTGCAGGGGCGTCGTCGTCGACGTCGACCCCGTGCTCGGTGACCGCCTGCGCGAGCCCGCCGTCGTACCCCTGCCCGACGGCGCGCACCTTCCACGCCGGACCGCGGCGGTACACCTCGACGGCGACGACCGCGCGCTCGCTCGTCAGCCCGGCCAGCGCGAAACGGGCACGCTCCGTCCCGTCGGCGCCGCGGAGCACCGCCGTGAGAGGCGGCAGAGCGCCGAGCGGCGGGCGGTGCGCGTCGACGCTGACCAGGCACAGCACCGCGTGCACGCGGGCGGGGACCGCGGCGAGCGTCAGGCGGACGCGCGCCGGGGTGCCCGGCTCCAGCGTGGCGCCCGGCGCCGACGGCTGGTTGTAGAACACGAAGTCGTCGGACGACGCGACCCGCTGCCGCTCGTCGACGAGCAGCACGGACACGTCGCAGTCCGCGACCGCCGCGCCCACGACCTCCACGAGGAGCCCCGCGTCCGGCCAGGGTGCGTTCTGCCCCTTCGCGAGCTCGAGCGGTGAGCTCACCCGAGGTACCGGGCGAGCGCCGGGAGGGTGTCCGTCGGGACGCGGGCCTGCATGCCCTCGCCGACGGCCTGCAGCTTCCACGCCGAGCCGTGCCGGTACACCCGCGCCATGAGCATCCCCGTGTACGGCATCCCGCCCGCGAGCGTGTAGCGCGCCAGCTCGGCACCGGTCGTCTGGTCGACGAGCCGGCAGAACGCGTTCTGCACCTGCTCGAACGTGTGGCCCTCGTAGGACGTGACGACGAGCATCACGTTGGTGACGTGCACCGGGACGCGCGTGAGGTCGATGAGGATCGTCTCGTCGTCGCCCTCGCCCTCGCCGGTGCGGTTGTCGCCCGTGTGCTGCACGGACCCGTCGCGGGTGCGCAGGTTGTTGTAGAAGGCGACGTCCACGGGGTCGGTGCCCGCGAAGAGGATCGCGGAGGCGTCCAGGTCGATCTCGACCTCACGGCTGCCGAACATGCCGCGCTTGCGGACCGGGTCCCACCCGAGGCCCATGCGGATCATCGTCAGCGCGACGCCGCCGTCCTTGGTCAGCGTGACCTTCTGACCCTTCGTCAGGCTCACCGGCCGCGCCTTGGTGAGCTGCACCTCGCCGGTCTCGGCGGGTGCGGGCGGCGCCGCGGGCACCGGCGGGGCGGCGGTGGGCGGGGCGACGACGGGCGGGGCGACGACGGGCGGGGCGGCGGCGGGCGGCGGCGGGACCGCAGCGGCAGGAGCCGGGGGAGCGGGCGGCGGCGCGTCCTCGACGGAGACCCCGTGGTCCGTGATGAGGTCGGCGAGCCCGCCCGCGTAGCCCTGACCGACCGCCCGCACCTTCCACGCACCCGCACGGCGGTAGAGCTCGAGCGCGACGACGATGCTCTCGGTCGCGAGGTCGTCCATCGTGAACGCGAACAGCGGCGTGCCGGCGTCGTCCGCGACCCGCGCGACCGGCTGCCCGACGCGGCCGAAGGTCGCCGACGTGTCGTCCAGGCTGGTGACGAGCCGGACGGCGTGCACGTCGGCCGGGACGGACGCGAGGTCCACCTCGACCCGCCACGGCTGCCCCGCGGACGGCTGCACGCACCGCACGCCCGGGCCGGTCGGCTGGTTGTAGAAGACGAAGTCGGCGTCGGAGCGGACCTTGCCGCTCTCGGTGACGAGCAGCGCCGACAGGTCGGCGGGCGCCGGGACGTCGACGGTCAGCGTGACGCGGGGCGCGGTCAGCGGGGCGTTGGCCCCCTTGGTGAGCTGGTCCACCAGGATCCTTCCGTGGGTCGCCGACCGGCAGACGCCACCGGCCGCTCGGAATCTACCGGCGACCAGCGCGTTCCGGGGGTGGTGGCCACGATCGGGTGCGCACGACCGCCCGGCCGCCGCGCGGTCAGCGGTGCAGGAGCACCGGCATGACGAGCCCGACGTCGGCCGGGCGGTCCGCGGGCGAGACGCCGAGGGCGGCGCGCTCGTCGTCGAGGGACAGCGCGACGTGCTCGGCACGTGCCGCGCGCACGGCGTCGAGCAGGAACGAGCGCGAGTAGCCGAGCGTGTCGCCGGGCCGCGGAGGAGCCAGCGCGACGCGCCCGCCGTCGAGCCGCACGACGACGACGTCGCCGGCGCCCACGACGGCCTCCGTCAGCGCGCCGGACGCCATGGTCGCGGCCGGGAGGCCGCTGGGCGGGAGCAGCCGCTCGTAGTCCGGGTACGCGCCCGCGAGCGCGGCGCTCGTGCGGCCCAGGACCTCCAGGCGGTGCGGGTGCAGCGTCACGGGACCGGAGGCGGGCAGCGTCGCCGCGGTCAGCGCGTCCAGGAACGCCGGCGGAGCGAGCACCCGGACGGGCGGGCCGGACGGCTCGGCGACGGGGACCGAGGCCACGGCCAGGCGGGACCGGTCGCACCCGACGAGCCGCAGCGTCGCCCCGTCCAGGTGCAGGAGGACCCCGGCCAGGCCGGGCCACCGGGCGTCGGCCGCACCCACCGCGTGCCGCACGGCGCCGACGGCACCGACGAGCGCGTCCGCGGCGACGACGCACCGTGCCGGTGCGGCGAGCAGGCCCGCGGCGTCGTCGAGGTGCGCCTGCGCGGCGACCAGGTCCTCCACCAGCCGGCGCCGGTGCCGGTCCAGGACCACGGCCGCGTGCTCGGGAGCCCTGAGCACGGCGACCAGGTCGGCCACCGGCAGCCCGGCCCGGCGCAGGCTCGCGACGAGGCGCGCGGGGTGCACCTGCGCGCCGGTGTACCAGCGGTACCCGGTGACGGGGTCGACGTGCGCGGGGCGCAGCACCCCCGTCGCGTCGTAGTACCGCAGCGCGGTCACCGGCAGGCCGCCCGCGCGGGCGAGCTCGCCGATGCTGAGGAGGTCGTCGTGCACGGACCCACTGTGGGCCCTCCACCGGCACGAGGGTCAACCCGTGAACCGGCGTCGGGCCCACACGGCGCACGCGGCGAGGCCCGCGGCCGTCAGCACGAGCGCCGCGCCCGGCGTCGTCCGTTCCGCGACCGCTCCGAGTGCGGCCGTCGTCGCCATGACCGGCACCGCCTGGACCAGCCCGACCAGGGCCTGCACGCGCGCCAGGTGCGTGCGGGGCGCGGTACCCAGGACGAGCGGCGCGAGCCGCGCGGCGAGGGCGCCGTTGCCGAACCCGAGCACCAGCCCGCCCACCGCGGCGACGGCGGGGGCGGACGACCCGCCCGCGGCGACGAGGACGATCCCCGCGGTGCTCACGGTCAGCCCTGTCGCGAGCGGGAGCGTCGTGGCGCGGCCCGCGCGCCTCGCCGGTCGGGCGGCGAGCAGCGCCGCGCACACCGACCCGACGCCGACGGCACCGGTCACCGCCCCGGTCGCGCCGGGCCCCCAGCCCGAGGTGCGGCCGAGCAGCGGCACGAGGAGCGTCGCGACGGGCAGCGCGAGCGCGGCGGAGGCACCCGTCAGGAGCAGCGCCGCACCGAGCCCCGGTGTGCGCAGCACGACCCCGAGGGCGCTCGGCGCCGCGCGACGCACGGCACCGTCCACCGTCGCCGGGTCGGCGCGCTCGCGCACGACCAGCAGGCTGCACAGCGAGACGGCCGACGCGGCCACGGCGCCCCATGCGACCGCCTGCAGCCCGCCCGCTCCCACGAGCAGGCCGCCCAGCGGTGCGGCGGCGAGCAGCACGACCTGCCCCGAGCCCTGGCGCACGGCGAGCGCGCGGGCGAGCAGTCCGTCCGGAACCAGCCGGCGCGGCATCGACCCCGAGGCGGGCAGGCACAGCGCGGTCACCGTGCCGAGCGCCGCCGCCGCGCCGGCGAGCAGCCACGTGGGCGTCCCGAACCGTGCGAGCGCCACGGCGAGGACGGCGGCCAGCACCAGCAGCGCCGCCTCCCCGGCGACCAGCAGCCGCCGCGCCCCGGACCGGTCCGCGACCGCGCCGCCCACCAGCAGCAGGACCACGCGCGGGAGCCCCCCGGACGCCAGGACGAGCGCGGCGGTCGTCCCGCCGAGCCCGGTCGCCGCCCAGCCGAGCGCGAACGCGAGCGTCGCGTCGCCGAGCCGGCCGACCGTGAGCCCCGCCAGCCAGACGAGGTAGGTGCGGGGCAGGGGCGGGGCCGGTGCGTCGACGACGGTCATGGCGGCACGCTCGGCCCTCCACTTGCACGAGGGTCAACCGTGGACTCGCGCGCACCGCGTCGGGGCGAACGCCGGTCACCGCTGGACGGCCCCGGCGATCAGCTCGGCGACGCGCTTCGGGGTGACTCCCGAGGTGTGTCGACGTGGGTCCCGTCGATCGACGCGATCACGCCGCGGGCTGCAGGGGCTCGTCGGGTGGGCCGTGCTCAGGCGAACCGCACGCTCGCCTCGCCCGTCCCGTCCATGACACCGGGACCGGCTCCGTCCCCGGCGGCAGGCGTGCGGCGCACCGTCAGCACGCCGTCGCGCATCTGCTTGCGGATCTGGAACCCGCTGCTCGGGATCGGGCGGACCGCGCCGGTCTCGTCGACGAAGTCGAACCGCTGGAAGGCCTCGTAGACGCCGTCGCTGGTGCTCGCCGCGGACGCCGGCTGCTCGTCGGTGACCGGCTCCGCTCCCTCGTCGCGGGGCTCGGGTCGGCTCACGGTGCTGATCGTCAGGAGGTCGACCATGCTCCCGCCGGGGAACCACGCGCCGAAGTCCCGCTGCGCGACGGCCGGCGCGGACGCGAACCAGCCGGTGGCCTGCTGCGTCGTGACGGACTCCAGGATGGCGACGCCGCTCGTCTGCAGCCGCTTCTCGTCCTCGCCGTACAGCGAGATCCCGAAGGACATCCCGCAGTGGTGCTCGGCCGACCCGGGGACCTGCGCACCGTCGAGAACCTGCGGGTCACGCATGAGCAGGAAGGCGGGCCGCCCCGGCTCGTAGGGCTCGGTGTCGTCGGTCAGCAGGTGGTGGACGACGACGCTGCCGTCGAGCCGGCGCAGCAGCACCTCGTCGCGGGTGAACGGGCTCACGAGCTCGTGGTCGCGCCCGAAGTCGTCCACGAGCCACGTCCCCCGGGGCAGCGCGTGCACGTTCTCGGGGCGGACCGCGCGGCGCTCGGGCACCGTGGTCCACAGCGCCCGCTGCACGGCGAGGGTCGTGGCCCGGTTGCCTGCGGCGCGCTGGAGGGCCAGCACCGCGGACTCCCGGGGACCGGCCGGGCGCGACCGGGGCCGCGCGGCGAGCGCCGCGACCTGGGGCGCGGGGACGCGCAGCACACCCATGGGGCCGACGCTAACGGCGGGACCGGCCCGTCGCCGCGCGACGCTCAGGCCCGCCGCGCCTCGACGACGAGGAGCGGTGCGTCGTCGGTGCACGGGGAGCGGGACCAGTCGCCCCAGACGTGCGCGACGTCGAACCCCGCCTCGGCGAGCTGGCGCTCGAGCTGCTCGCGTTCGCGGAACTCCAGGGTCAGCCGCTCGACGACGAGCTCGCCGAGGTCCGTGAGCTCGTTGGAGAAGGTGAGCAGCACACGCCCCGGCTCCAGCTCCTCGGCCTCCGTCCACTCCCGCAGCGGGCCGTGGTCGGTGGGGCGGGTCGTCGGCTCGGCGCCCGCCCAGGCCTCCCAGGCACGCACGCGCGGGTTGCGGCTCTCGAAGACGAGCACGCCGCCGGGCCGCAGCGCGTCGTGCAGGTCCGCCAGGGTCCGCTGCCACGCGGGGTCGGGGATGTGCTGCGCGACGTTGCCCGTCATGAGCGCGAGGTCGAACGGGCCGTCGGGGACGTCGCGCGAGTCGCCGTGCACCCACGTCACGCGGTCGCCGCCGGGGCGCCGCGCGGCGTACGCGAGCATCGTGGCGGACGGGTCGACGCCCACGACCCGGCGCCCGGGCCGCACGAGGGCCGCGGTGACGAGGCCGGTCCCGCAGCCGAGGTCCAGCACGGACGTCGCGCCGATCGCGTCGGCGAGCTCGCGGACGTGGTCCAGGTCGGGCCCCGCGGGGTTGTCGGTGTCGTACAGCTCCACGAGCCGGGCGTCGTAGTCGGGCACGCGCCGACGCTAGGTCGCCGCGCGGCGGCGGGCCTAGCGGATTCGTCGCCGGGTGGGTCCCCTCCTCCCGTGGGGGGAGACGGCGGCCGCGCGGGTTTCCGCCGGCGGTCGGTGCTGGGCGCTGCGCCGTCTTCGTAGCGTCGCCGACGGACGCCCGCACGGGCCCGACGACGAGGAGACGCGATGATCGAGGTGGAGGCGCTGACCAAGCGCTACGGCAGCACGACGGCGGTCGACGGCCTGACGTTCACCGCGCGGCCGGGGACGGTCACGGGGTTCCTCGGGCCGAACGGCGCGGGCAAGTCGACGACCATGCGCGTGGTCGTCGGGCTGGAGCGCCCCTCGTCGGGGTCGGCGACGGTCGACGGCCGGCGGTTCGCCGACCTGCCGGCCCCGCTGCACGCGGTCGGCGTCATGCTCGACGCGCGCTCGGTGCACCCGGGCCGCACGGCGTACAAGCACCTGCTGGCGATGGCGCAGACGCACGGCATCGGCAGGGCGCGCGTGCGGGACGTCCTCGCGCAGACGGGCCTGGAGCCGGCCGCGCACCGCCGGGCGGGCACGTTCTCGCTCGGCATGGGGCAGCGGCTCGGCATCGCGGGCGCGCTGCTGGGCGACCCGGCCACGCTGATCCTCGACGAGCCGGTCAACGGCCTGGACCCCGACGGCGTGCTGTGGGTGCGGCGCCTGGTGCGGGAGCTCGCGGCGGAGGGGCGGACGGTGCTGCTGTCGTCGCACCTCATGCACGAGCTCGCGCTGTGCGCGGACCGGGTCGTCATCATCGGCCGTGGGCGGCTGCTGGCCGACGCGTCCGTGCAGGAGGTCGTCGACCGCTCGGAGCGGGCCGGCGTGGTCCGGGTCCGCACGGACGAGCCGGAGCCGCTGGTCCGCGCGCTGACGGCCGCGGGCGCCGACGTCACGCCGCAGGACGGCGGGGTGCTGCACGTGCGGGGCGCGACGGTCGACGAGGTGGGCACCGCGGCGCGCGCGTGCGGCGTCGCGGTCCTCGAGCTCGCCACCGAGCAGGGGTCGTTGGAGGAGGCGTACCTGCAGCTCACGGGCGACGCCGTCGAGTACCGCACGGACGTCACCGCGGGCGGTGCCCGATGAGCGCCGCGACCACCACGCCCCAGCGGGCCGTGACCCCGGCGGGCACCCGCGGACCCGCGTTCGGGCGTGTGCTCGCCGCCGAGTGGACCAAGGTCGTCTCGCTGCGATCGCCGTGGTGGACCGCCGCCGCGACGGTCCTCGTCGGCGGGGCGATCACCTACCTGAGCGCGCAGGCGTCGTCGGTCGACCCGGGGTTCCAGCCGGTCGACTCCCTCACGACCGGCCTGGTGCTCGCGCAGATCGGCCCGCTCGTGCTCGGCGTCCTCGTCGGCGCGGGCGAGTTCCGTACCGGCGCCGTCCGGACGACGTTCACCACGGTGCCGCGTCGGTGGCCCGTGCTCGCGGCGCAGGCGCTCGTCGTCGGTGCGTTCGCGCTCGGCGTCGGCGTCCTGACGGCGCTCGCGAGCGCCCTCGGGATCCTGCCCCCGGCGGCGTCGCGGGGCATCACGGTCGACCTCGCGGCCGGCGACGGTCCCGGCCTGCTGCTCGGGACGGCCCTGCTGGTCGTCGGGCTCGCCCTGCTCGGGCACGCGCTCGGCGCGCTGCTGCGGCGGACCGTCCCGGCGCTGGTGACGGCGCTCGTCGTCGTCCTGGTCCTGCCGGTCGTGCTCATGACCGCGAGCGACCCGCTCCTGGCCGGGGGCGACCCGGCGTCGCTGACGGCCGCCGGCACGGTCCCGCGCGTCACCCTCGTCGGGACGCTCAACATCCTCACGCCCGGCACGGCGGGCAGCCTCATGACGACGTCGCCCTCGGCGGGCGCCATGGAGGGCACGCCCGACCTCGGACCGGTCGGCGGCGGACTCGTGCTCGCCGCGTGGGTCCTCGTCCTGCTCGTCGCCGCGGCCGTGCGGCTGCGCACCCGGGACGTCCGGTGACGGCCGTCGACCAGGGGCGCCCCCCGGTGCGGCGCACCCCGCGCGGCGCGCCGGCGCGCACGGGCGTCACCACCCGCCGTGTCCTGCGTGCCGAGGCCACCAAGCTCACGAGCGTCCCGGCGCACCTGTGGCTGGTGCTGGGCACGGTCGTCGTCGCGGCGGGCACCGCGTACGGGCTCGGGCTGTTCGTCCGGCCCGGCGACGGCCGCTCCGGCTCCTGGGTCGTCACGTCCGGGTTCGTGCTCGCCCAGGTCGGGTTCCTCGTGCTGGGGGTGCTCGTGGGGACGGGCGAGCACACGACAGGCACGAGCCGCACGACGTTCACGGCCGTGCCGCGGCGTCGTCCCGTCCTCGCCGCGCAGGCGGTCGTCACGGCTGCTGCGGCGCTCGTCACGGCGTCCGCCGCGCTGGGCACCTCGTGGCTGGCGACCGCCGGCGTCCGCGGCGGCGACGCGCCGGAGCTGGACCTCGCCGTCCCCGGGACGGCCCGTGCCCTGCTCGGCCTCGTCCTGGCGGGCGTGGCCGTCGCGCTGCTCGGGCTCGGTCTCGGCGCGCTGCTGCGCCGCCCCGCGGACGCGGTCGTCGTCGGCATGGTGCTGGCGGTCGTCGGCGACCACCTGCTCGCCGCGAACCCCGGCAGTGTCACCGACACGATCCGGGCGCTGCTGCCGTCGGCCGGTGCGCGGCTCGTGCAGGACGACGCCGCGCTCGCGGCCCTGGACGCGGCGACGCACGGCCCTCACCTGGGGACGTGGGGCGGCGGCGCCGTCGTCGCCGCGTGGGTGACCGCCGTCCTGGTGGCGGCCGCGTACCGGCTGCGGCGGCATGACCTCCGCTGACGGGCCGGGCGCGGGCGGGGTCGTCCGGCCCAGCCCGGCCGCCGCGCCGACCCGCACCGTGGGCGGGCAGGTCGCCGCCGGATGGGAGAGTGGGCCCGTGGTGATCCGGCGCGCGGTCGCGGTGCGCGCGGCGCGCTCCGCCGACGAGACGCTCACCGAGCAGCAGGTGCGGGGGGCCAGCCCGGTCGCCCGCCTGGTCACGGCGCGGCCGTGGGTCATGGACGTGGCCGTCGCGGGGGCCATGGCGGTCGTCGGGCTCGTCGGCACGATCTTCGTGTGGGAGACCGCCGGGGGAGCCGTCGCCCTCGGGCTGTACCCGCGCGGCTCCGACGTCGTGCACTCGGTGACGCGCACGTGGCTGCTCGGCACCGCGGTCGGCGCGACGCTCCTGCTCGTGCGCCGCACCCGCCCGATCACGGTCACCGCGCTGCTCGCCGTCGCCGCCCTCGCGTCGCTGTGGGCCGACGGCGTGCTCGGCGTCCTGGGCGCGTGCCTGGCGTGCGCGCTCTACAGCGTCGCGGCGGAGCGGGGCGCCGCGACCGCCTGGGCCGTGTGCGGCGGCGTGCTCGTCGTCGTCACGACCGCACTGTGGCAGTGGCAGGACATCGGCCTGATCGAGATCATCGCGTGGTTCGGCGAGGGCACCCGTCCCCGGTCGGCGTTCGGGCCGGGGCTGGAGGAGCCGCTGTTCTCCGCCGGGCGGCGCATGGGCTCCGTGCTGCTGCTGCTCGCGCTGCTCCTGCTCGGCGTGGCCGTCGGGTCGGCAGAGCGGGCGCGTCGCCTGCACGCGGCCGACCTCGTCGAGCGGTACCGCGCGCTGGCCCGCGAGCGCGACCAGAGCGCGGCCCTCGCGCGCGCGGCGGAGCGCCAGCACATCGCGCGCGAGATGCACGACGTCGTCGCGCACAACCTCACGGTCATGGTCGCGCTCGCCGGCGGCGCCGACGCGGCGTTCGATCGCGCACCCGACCGCTCCCGCGAGGCGCTGCGGCAGGTCGCCCGCACCGGCCGGACCGCACTGACCGACATGCAGCGGGTCCTCGGGGCGCTCGGACCGGCGGGCGGCGACGCGACCGAGCCGACCGACGTGGACCTGACGACCGTCGTGGAGCGGTTCGCGGTCACGGGCGTCCCCGTGACGGCGACCGGCCTCGACGTCGCGCTGCCGCAGGACACGGCCGTGCGGCTCGCGGTCGTGCGGATCCTCGGCGAGGCGCTGACCAACGTCCTGCGGCACGCCCCCGGGGCGCCGTCCGTCGAGGTCGCGGTGCGGCGCACGCCCGCGGGCGTCGAGGTCGAAGTCACCGACAGCGGCGGCACGCGGCCCGGCGGCGGAGGCGGCACGGGCCGTGGCATCGTCGGCATGCGCGAGCGTGCCGCGCTGCTCGGCGGCCACGTCGAGGCGGGCCCCCGCCCGGGCGGCGGGTGGCGCGTGCACGCGGAGCTGCCGTGGACCGACGACGAGGGAGACGCCCGATGACGACCGTCCTGCTCGTCGACGACCAGGCGCTGCTGCGCAGCGGCTTCCGGCTCGTCATCGAGTCCGAGCCCGACCTGCGGGTCGTCGGCGAGGCCGCCGACGGGCGCGTCGCGCTCGACCAGGTCGCCGCGCTCGCACCCGAGGTCGTGCTCATGGACATCCGGATGCCCGGGATGGACGGCATCGAGGCGACCCGGCGCATCGTCGCCGCCCACCCGGGCTCGCGCGTGCTGGTGCTCACGACGTTCGACGTCGACGACCTCGCGTTCGCCGCGCTGCGGGCCGGTGCGTCGGGCTTCCTGCTGAAGACGGCCCGTCCCGACGAGCTCGTCGACGCGATCCGCACGGTTGCGGCGGGCACGTCCGTCGTCGCGCCGCGCGTGCTGCGCCGGATGCTCGACCTGTTCGCGCCGCACCTGCCGACGGGCGGCCGCGCGCCCGCCCCGGACGGTCAGGACCCCCGCCTGGCCGCCCTGACGCCGCGCGAGCTCGACGTGCTGCGGCTCGTCGCCGAGGGCGCGTCGAACGTCGAGATCGCCGCCGAGCTCGTCGTCTCGGAGGCGACGGTGAAGACGCACGTGGGCAACGTCTTCGCGAAGCTCGGCGCACGCGACCGCGTGCAGGCGGTGATCATCGCGTACGAGTGCGGGCTCGCCGGCAGCGCGGCCCGCGGCTGAGCCGGGAGACCGGGGGACAGCGCGAGGACCTGGCGCGTCGTCGCGCGCGCGCTCAGCGGTACCGCTCCACGATCGCGCGGCCCGTGGCGGCCAGGTGCTCGCGCACCTCCGGCGGGCCGGTGACCTCGACCCACTCGACGAGCCCGGCGAGCTCACCCGCGAGCACGGACGCGTCGCGCCCCCGGACCACGACCTCGACACGACCGTCGGGGGTCGGACCCCCCACCTCGAGGCGACCGCCGAACCCGCGGCGCAGGATCGGCAGGCCGTGCGGGACGCACAGCGCCCGGGCCTCCAGGGGCGTGCGCCGCCGGTGGACCTCGTCGGCGATCTCCCGCCAGCTCGCGGCGAGGTCGAAGTCCTCGGGCCGGTCGACGGGGTCGTCGGTCGGGTCGACGGACGACACGCGGTCCACCCGGAACGTGCGCCGGCCCGCGCCGGTGCCGCCGACCAGGTACCAGGTCGGGCCCTTCGCGACCAGGCCCCACGGGTGCACGGTCCGCGTCGACGTGGCGCCCGACCCGTCGACGTAGCCGAGCCGCACCTGGACGCCGCGCACCACGGACTCCTGCAGCACGTCGAGGAACGGCGGCGGTGGGCGCCTCGTCCCGTCCGAGCCCCACGGCTGCGGGTCCGTGACGACCGACGCCGCCGCTGCCTCGGCCTGCTCCCGGAACGGCTCCGGCAGGGCGCGGACCAGCTTGCGCAGGGCGGCGCGCACGGCCGGCGTCGCGTCGGCCGCGGGGCCGGCGACGAGGAACAGCGCGCGGGCCTCGCCGGACGTCAGGCCCGACAGGTCGGTGCGGGCGCCCCCGACGAGCCGCCAGCCCCCGCCGCGGCCCTGCACGGAGTACACGGGCACGCCGGCGGTCGCGAGCGCGTCGAGGTCACGGCGCGCGGTCCGCTCCGACACCTCGAGCTCGCGGGCGACCTCGGCCGCGGTCACCTGCCGCCGCTGCTGCAGCAGGAGCAGGGTGGCCACGAGACGGTCGGCGCGCACACGACGACCGTCCCAGAGAAACCGGCCACGAGATGACCGGTTCTCCTCCGCACCATGACGACATGACCACGCAGCCGAGCACCACGCCCATCCCGACCGACTTCCCCGAGCCCACGCTCGTCGCCCTCGACGACGTCGAGCTCGAGGTCTACGAGGCAGGCCCGCGCGACGCGGACCGGGCCGTCGTGCTCTGCCACGGCTGGCCCGAGCACGCCTACTCCTGGCGCCACCAGGTGCCCGCGCTCGCTGCCGCGGGCTACCACGTGATCGTCCCCAACCAGCGCGGCTACGGCCGGTCGTCGTGCCCGGCCGACGTCGCCGCGTACGACGTCGCGCACCTGACGGGCGACCTCGTCGGGCTGCTCGACCACTACGGCCACGAGGACGCCACGTTCGTCGGCCACGACTGGGGCGCCTTCGTCGTGTGGAGCCTCGCCCAGCTGCACCCCGAGCGCGTGAACGCGGTCGTGAACCTGAGCCTGCCGTACCAGGAGCGCGGCGGACGGCCGTGGGTCGACGCCCTGGAGGAGGCGCTGGGCGAGGACTTCTACCTCGTGCACCTCAACCGCCGACCCGGCGTCGCGGACGCCGTCCTCGACGCGGACCCCGAGCGGTTCCTGCGCAACCTCTTCCGCACCGGCCAGCCGCCTGCGCCGCCGCAGCCGGGCATGGCGCTCATCGACCTCGCCCGCACGCAGGACCCGCCCGGCGAGCCGCTGCTGAGCGACGACGAGCTCGCCGTGCTCGTGTCCGCGTTCACGGCGACGGGCTTCACACCGAGCCTGAGCTGGTACCGGAACCTGGACCGCAACTGGCACCTGCTGGCGGACGCCGACCCCGTGGTCCGGCAGCCCGCGCTCATGGTCTACGGCACGCGCGACACCGTGGTCCGCTCCGAGCGGCTCACGGACTTCGTGCCGCACGTGGACGTCGTCGACCTGGACTGCGGCCACTGGATCCAGCAGGAGCTCCCCGAGCAGGCGACCGAGGTGATCCTCACCTGGCTGGCCCGGCACGGCGGGTAGCCCTCGACGGGCAGCGGCGCGACGCCTCGTCCTCGTCGGGGTCGTCTGCCACGCTGCCGGTATGACGGACGGCGGGACGGCGAACGACTACGACAGCTTCGCGGCGCTCTACGCGGCGCAGACCGAGAGCAACGTGCTCAACGCGTACTACGCGCTGCCGGCGATGGAGGCGCTCGCAGGCGACGTGCGGGGCCGTCACGTCCTCGACGCCGGGTGCGGCGCGGGGGCCCTGACCGCCCGGCTGCGCGACCGCGGCGCGACGGTCTCCGGGTTCGACGCCAGCGCCGCGATGGTGGCCCTCGCCCGCGAGCGCCTCGGTGACGACGTCGACGTGCGCGTCGCCGCCCTCGGCGAACCCCTGCCGTACGACGACGCGTCCTTCGACGACGCGGTCTCGTCGCTGGTCCTGCACTACCTCGAGGACTGGGGCCCGGCGCTGGCGGAGCTGCGTCGCGTCCTGCGTCCCGGTGGCCGTCTCGTCGTGGCCGTGCACCACCCGTTCGCGGACTACGCGCACCTCGATCCCCGTCCCGACTACCACGCGACCACCAGCTGGACCGAGGAGTGGACCTTCGGCGAGCAGGCGTTCCCGATGACCTTCTGGCGCCGCCCGCTGCACGCGATGACCGAGGCGTTCACCGCCGCGGGGTTCCGGCTGTCCGTCGTCAGCGAGCCGCAGCCGGACCCCGCTGCGCGCGAGCTCTTCCCGGACGACTTCCGGGACCTCTCCACGAAGATCACGTTCCTCTTCTTCGTCCTCGAGGTCCCCGGCCCCTGAGCCGGACCGTGCCCGATCGGGAACCCGGCCCCTCGCTACGATCGGGAGGTCGGCGGACCCCGGGGAGGCACCGATGGGACGGCACGCATGAGGCGGGCGTCGGCACGCCGGCAGCCCGACCACGAGGCCGCCGAGCCGGCGGAGCGTCGTGCGTCGCCGCCTGCGGCGCTCCTGGCCCTGCAGGCGACGGCGGGCAACCGCGCGGTCGCCGGGCTCCTCGGGGCGGCGCGGTCGCCCCGGGCCGACGCGGTCGCGCTGCAGCGGGCGCTCACGTCGCCGCGGTTCGCGTCCGACACCGTGCTGCAGGACGTCGAGGCCGGCCGGGCGACGCTCGCGCGCGGCGCGACGGGCGACCCGGTGCGCAAGGTCCAGCACGCGGTGCACGACGCGGGCGTGCTGTTCCGCACGTTCGGCGTCGACGGGATCTTCGAGGCGGAGACGGCCCGGCGCGTGCGCCAGTACCAGCAGCGCGAGTCCGTCGGCGGCGACACCGCCGGCGCGGTCGGTGCGCACACCATCCGGTCGCTCGACGCACGGTTCCCCGCGATGGCGCTGCCGTCGACGGCCGGCGACCCGTACACGTTCGCGGGGATGAAGGCGGTGCTCGCGCAGTGGAACTCCGCGATGCTCGCCGACCTGCAGAACCTGCGGGTCGAGATGGTCGCCGGCCTCTCGTGGGCCGACGAGCAGTTCGACGGCACGGGCTGGGTGCCGCACCCCATGCCGGGCGCGGGGGAGACGGCCGGCACGTCGATCACGATCGCGACGGGTGACACCAACGAGAACGTGGCCAAGTCGCTGTACCACGAGTACCAGCACGCGCGGCAGCCGCGGGCCTACCAGACGCGCAGCTGGGAGGCGGAGGAGACGCGGGTGTTCGAGATGGAGACCTACTGGGCGATCGACCGCGGGCTCGCCGCCGACCCGGGCCTGACGACCACGGACCCCACGACGGGCGCCGTGTCGATCGACCCGTCCGGCGTCGGTGCGACGGTCGGCAGCTACCCCGGGGTCGGCGGGCCCGCGGTCGGCGAGGTGATCGCGAAGGTCGGCGCGACGCGGGTGCGGGTGCGGATGCCGAACGGCAGCATCACGGTCCGCAACGCGGTCGCGGGCGACACGGTCCCCGGGCCGCGCACGATCACGCCGCCGCGCCACGTCGTCGCGGCCGCGGAGTGGCGATGACCGGCGCGGGCGCGCTCGACGTGACGGGGGTCGCGGTCGAGCAGGTCGTCACCGACCCGGCCGTCCCTGCGGTCACGCACGCGCGGTTCACGGCCCGCAGCTCCGGGACCGCAGCGCGCCGCCTGGCCGTGTCGGGGGTGCGGGTGCGGTTCCCGGAGCGGACCGTCACGGTGGGGGACGTGTTCGTCTACCGGCTGCCCGCGTACGACGAGGTCCCCGCCGGGGCGATCGAGGTCCCCGCCGGTCGTGAGGACGAGTTCGAGGTGTCGTTCGCCGGGGTCCCGCTGGAGTCGGGGCTCGCGGTCGACGTCGCGGTCGAGGTGGAGATCGCCACGGACGCCGGTGTGCTCGTCGCCGTCAGCCCGTGGACGGGCACGGTCCGCACGCCCCGCCGCTGACGTCGCGGTCGCGCAGCACCGCCGGTGGGCTCGCCGCCGAGCACGGGGTAGTCCTGGACGACGAACGTGCCGTACGACGTCCGGGGCTGCGCCTCCACGACGCCCTGGCACGGCCGTCGTCGTCGACGCGGCTGTTCCGCGTCGAGGCGCCGGCAGGTCAGAGCGGGTCGGGGATCGCCGAGCCCGTGCTCGGCCAGGGCAGCAGCCCGCGCAGGTCCGCGGCGAACCGGCTCAGCTGCTCGCCCGCGTCGACCCAGGTCGTCACCGAGAGCCTCCAGTCGTCCGGCCGCGACACCAGCGGGTACAGCTCCCACGCGAGGCTGACGCGACCGCCGGGGTGGAAGGCCGCGCGCACCTCCAGCCGGTCCGTCGCCCACAGCCGCTCACCGACCCAGCCGTCGCTCTGCGCGGCGAGCGCCCCGACGAAGTCCGGCAGCCAGACGGTGTCGAACCCCCAGACCTCGACCCCGTGCACGTCGGCCCGCAGCCCGCTCGCCGCCGCGGAGACGGAGAACCCCACCCCCTGCTCGCTCGGGAAGTACCGGCTGTGCAGCCGCACGGAGACCTCGGGCTCGTCCCGGCACGTGACCGTGGCGGCGGGCTCGTCGGAGGGTCGCGCGGTGGGCATCCCGGCACCGTAGACCGCCGCGTGCCCGGGCGCCCGGGTCGGGGGTCTCGCACCCCGCGGTCGGCGGTACGCGCGTCGCCCGATCGAGCGACCGCCGGCTGCGGCCGTCACCCTGCCCGGCGCGCGGGACGCGGTCGCAGGTGGTCGACGTCGCGCGACCGTCCCCGCTCGCCACGGCGCAGCACGACGCGCCGGTCGCCGCGCCCGGCGCGTGCGAGCCGTCGGGGCCGTCGCGGCTCCTACGCTCCCGGTATGGCCCGACCCACCCGCGCGACGCGGTACGCCCGACGCCGACGCAGCCGGCTCGCGCGGGTCGAGAACGACCTCACGACGACCGAGTGGAGCGCGCTGCGGGCTGCCTGGGGCGGCTGCGCCTACTGCGGTGCGACCGACCGCCCGCTCCAGCGCGACTGCATCCTGCCGATCTCCCGCGGGGGCCGGTACACCGTCGACAACGTGGTCCCCGCGTGCGGGCCCTGCAACGCGAGCAAGTGCAACGCCGAGGTCGTGTCGTGGTTGCGGCGCAAGCGGCTCGACGAACGCGCCTTCCTCCTGCGTCACGCGGAGATCCGCCTCGTCCTGCGCCCGGCCCCGTAGCTCGTCGCCGGGTGCTCCCCGATCGGGGACACTGGACGCGAGCAACGCATGTCGACGAGGAGTGAGCCGTGCCCCAGGGAACTGTCCGATGGTTCGACGCCGAGCGGGGATTCGGCTTCCTCAGCCTCGGGGACGAGGCCGAGGACCTGTTCGTCCACGCGTCCGAGATCGTCGGCGACGACGGGCCGCGCGTGCTCCGCGAGGGCCAGGAGGTCGAGTTCGAGGTCGGCGAGGGCGACCGGGGTCCCGTCGCGCGTCGCGTCCGCGTCGTCGGCGACGTGGCCGGCGACGCGCCGCTCGGCGTGCTGGGCACGGTGAGCTGGTACGAGCCGACCAAGGGGTACGGCTTCGTCGGCCCGGACGGCGGCGGTCCCGAGATCTTCGTGCACAGCTCGGCCATCGTGGGGGGCGGGGTGATCACGGAGGGCCAGCGGGTCGCGTTCCTCGTGGTGCCCGGCGAGAAGGGCCCCCAGGCCGACCACCTGCTCCCGCTCGGCGCCCAGGCCACCCCCGCGGCGGTCTCCGACGGTGCCGACGGCACCGTCACCTGGTACGACCCCGACAAGGGATTCGGGTTCGTGAGCCCCGACGACGGGGGCGAGGACCTGTTCGTCCACGCCCGCTCGCTGGTGGGCGACCTGAGCGAGCTCGTCGAGGGCGACCGCGTGACGTACGACGTCGCGGCCGGGGACCGGGGCCCGCAGGCCCGCGACGTCCGGCTCGCGGGTGGCTCCACCCGCCGGGCCAGGGCCGCGCAGCCGGCGCACGGCCGGCAGGGGCGCCCGTCGTCGGGCGACGCGCCCGTGCGCGGCGGTGACGGCGTGGTCGCGCGCTTCGACCCCGACCGCGGGTTCGGCTTCATCACCCCCGACGCCGGGGGGCCCGACCTGTTCGTGCACGTGTCGGTCGTGCGGAACGGCGAGGTGCTCGAGGAGGGCGACCGCGTCCGGTTCAAGGTCCGCCAGAGCGACAGGGGCCCGCAGGCCGACCGCGTCGAGCTGCTCTGAGGGTCGTCCGCCGCGCGTCCCGTCGACGGCGGTGGCGTGCCCGAGAGCCCTTCCTCTAGACCGGCGCCGGCGCCGCAGGCGCCCGGTAGACCGACACGTGGGAACGGGAGTCGGCGGTGAGCTCGGCGCCGGACCAGTCGGCGTGCCGGCTCTCGAGGCTCAGGCCCGCCAGCTGCGCCATGAGGTCGAGCTCGGCCGGCCAGACGTACCGGTGCGCGCTGCGGCCGAGGCGCGCCTCGCGGCCCTCGTCGAACCGGAAGTGGTGCGACACGACGCGCTGCTGCAGCACGTCGTAGGTGTCCAGCCCGATGTAGCCGGGCTCCAGCGCCCAGACCGTCGCGCCGGTGCCCGGCGGGAGCTTGCGCAGCTCCGGGACCCACAGCTCGACCACGAACCGGCCGCCCGGGACAAGGTGCCGCGCGGCGTTCCGGAAGCACGCGACCTGCTCCTCCTGCGTCAGCAGGTTGGAGATGGTGTTGAACACGAGGTAGACGAGCGAGAACCGACCCGGCGCGCTCGCGGTCGCCATGTCACCCACGACCACGGGGATCGTCGCCTCGTCGACCTTGGCGCGCAGCTGCTCGACCATCGGCTCCGACAGCTCGATGCCGACGACCTCCACCCCGCGCTCCGCGAGGGGGACGGCCACCCGGCCCGTGCCGATCGCCAGCTCGAGCGCCCGCCCACCGCCCGCGAGCTCGACGAGCCGGTCGACGGTCGGGTCCAGCACCTCGGGCGCGAACATCCCGACGCCCGGGGTGTCGTACTGCTGCGCGGTCTCGGCGTCCCAGATCTGCTGCGGGTCCATGCCGACGACGATCGCAGCGAGTCCGCGGACGGTCCACGCGTTTGAGCCCGTCGGGTCGGCGCCGTGCGCGCTCGCGGCCGGGCCCGCAGCCGGCGGACCGTCGCGTGGCAGGCTGTCGCCGTCAGCGCCGCACGGCGGGACCGAGGAGCGGCGTGTCGCCGACCGCCTACGCGTCCGCTGCCTCCACCTGGTGGCGCAGCAGGTAGTCCAGCAGGGGTCGGTCCACGACGTCCGCATGCTGCTCGAAGTAGGAGTCGAGGGCCTCGAGCAGCTCGGCGGGCGTCACGAGGGGGATGGACGGCTCGCCGACGTTGACGAGGCGGACCGGCCCCTTCGTGTGCACGACGACCCACCCGCGGACCCGGTACCCGTCGTGGTAGGGCTTGCGCGGATCGCCGGAGACGACGTCGTACCGGCCCGACACGGTCCGGTGCTTGCCGATCGCGCCGCCGAGGGTCTCGAGCTCGACGAGGGCAGGTTCCGTCGCGAGTGCCCGGCGGAGGGCGGACACGGCGTGCTCGAGGCGGGGCGGGTGGCGGAGCGTCTCGCCGTCCCGGGTGAGCGTGGTGCCGTCCCAGGTGTAGTCGCCCGCGGGCCACATCTTGGAGTCGACGACGGCCACCTTCCGGCCGGCGAACACCACGTGGTCCAGGTCGGCGTTGTCGGTCCCGGGCCAGCGGACCCCGTTGACGAGGCGAGCGGTGAACCACCGCGTGTTGACGCCGTCGGTCAGGAGGGCGCTCGTGAGCTCCTCACCGGCTCGCCCCGCGGCGGCGTTCTCACCGAACGTCGTGGTCGACAGCCCGGCGCCCGCGAAGCCGTGGGCGGGCCGGCTCGTCACCTCGAGCGGGGTCGTCTCGTCGAGGTGGTTGGCCTGTGCGGTGCGGTAGCCCTCGATCTGCGTGAGGTGGTCCACGTGCGCCTGCCGTGCCCGCGCCGCTGCCGCATGCTGCCGCAGCGGGAGGTCGCGCCTGCTCCTGGCCGTCGCCAGCCAGACGCCTGCCGGCAGCAGCGTGACGAACGCGAGGCCGGTCGCGTTGGCCAGCCACTGGTACACCTTGTCGGCCACCGAGGTGTCGTCGACCCACCAGCCGGCAGCGTCGCCGACGTAGTTCAGGACGACCAGGGCTGCCCAGACCACCTGCAGCGCGACGGAGACCCACCAGACGACCCGAGCGCCGCGCAGGCCCGGGACGTGCGCGGGTTCGGGTGCCGGAAGGGGTGGCACCTCGGGCACCCGCAGCTGGTGCGGCCCGAACGGGGGCCACACCGGGTCGTCGTGATGCGGTCCGTAGGCCCGGAGGCGGCGGAGGGTCTCCGACAGGACGTCGTCCGAACCCCCGGGCGCGCGCGCCGTGGAGTCGTCGGCGTCGGGGGTGGGCGGCCCGCCTGCGGCGGACGTGTGGGTGGTCACTGAACCTCCGGGCGTGCCGGCCCGGACGGTCGTCGGGCGCGCCTGCCCATCGGCACGCGTTCCCGCGGCGTTGAGCGGTTCGCCCGAACGCCACCCGTGCGCGACGTCGACCCGGTGCGGCGGCCCGACCTGCGCCGGTGCGGCCTACCGGCGCGACCAGCGCTGGTTCACCGCTCCCGTGCAGGTCCACAGCAGCACGGCCGTGCTGTTGGCCGTGAGGTTCCGGTCGACGTCCAGGCACAGCCCGGACCGGGCGCCACGGATCGTGCCGTCGGCCTGGGACGTCCACTGCTGGTTGGTGCCGCCGTTGCAGTCCCAGAGCTGCACGCGCGTGCCCGCGGTCGCGCTCGGCGGCGCGTCGAGGCACTTGCCGAGCGAGCGGAGGGTGCCGTCCGCGCCGGCGGTCCAGGTCTGGTTGGCTGCGGTGTGGCAGTCCCAGATCACGAGCCCGGTGCCGTTCGCGGTCGCGCTGCCGGGCACGTCGAGGCAGCGCCCCGACGACGCGCTGACGAGCGCGGTGCCGGTCGGCGGCGGGGTCGTGCCGCCGGCACCGACCCGGAACAGGGCCACGCCGTGCTGGGCGACCTGCGCGGAGATCTGGCCCGTCGTCGAGCCCGTCGCGCCGGTCCACACCTCGCGGTACTGGTACGTCCCGGCACCGAGGCCGACCTGCCCGAGCGTGGTCGAGATCTGCCGGGTGCCAGAGCCGCGGTTGAGCAGCGCGACGGCGACGGAGCCGTCCGCGAGCGGCTTCGCCCACACCTCGGCGTCGCCGTCGTCCCGCACGCGGTCGGCCTGCCGCACGAGCGGGTCCTGGTCGATCGCGAGGACGTCGCGGTTGGTGAGCACCGCGCGCACGTCGGCGCTCATGCTGCGCAGGTCGTTGCCGGCGATCAGGGGAGCGCCGAGCATCGCCCACATGCTCATGTGGGCCCGGTTCTCGGTGGCGGTGAGCGCGTTCCGCACGCCCACCATCAGCATGTCGGGGTCGTTGTACTGGCCCGGCCTCGTCCACTCGCGCATCGGCTCGACGATGTCCAGCGCCTCGGTGATCCCGACGAAGCAGTCGGCGGATGGCGCGCAGCCGGTCGACCACGAGGCCGACAGGTCCTCGGAGGTCCGCCACATGTCCGAGAACGCGCCCCAGCCGGAGTACGTCGGGGCCGTGTTGGAGTGCGCGCTGTTCGGGTTGATCGAGTAGACGATCGGGCGGCCGGTGGCCTTGAGCGCGGCGCCGAACCGCTGGAAGACGGCCGCCTGCTCGGTCGCGCTGCCGCGCGGGTCGCACCAGTCGTGCTTGACGTAGTCGACGCCCCACGACGCGAAGAGGGTCGCGTCCTGCGCCTCGCGCCCGTACGACGACGTGCCCGGGAGGTTCGCGAAGTACTGGTTGCACGTCTTCTCGCGCGGCGCGTGGTAGATCCCGAACTTCAGCCCCTTGCTGTGGATGTAGTCGCCCAGCGCCTTCATCCCCGACGGGAAGCGGTCGGTCCGTGCCCGCAGGTTGCCGTTCGCGTCGCGGGTGTCCTGCATCCAGCAGTCGTCGACGACGACGTACTGGTACCCGGCGGCGGCCATCCCCGAGCTCACCATCGCGTCCGCCGTCTGCCGGATCATCTGCTCGTCGATGTTGCAGTAGAACGTGTTCCAGCTGTTCCAGCCGAGCGGCGGCAAGGGAGCGGGCTCGTCGACTGTGGGTGCAGCGAGCGGGACCGCCGCGGCGCCAGGGGCCCGCGGGGCGGCCGCGTCGGCGCCCGTCCCGAGGCCGACGGCGCAGACGGTCAGGGCGGCCGTGGCCAGCGTCGTGGTCCAGCGACGAGGACTTCTCACGAGAGCACTCCCTTGTGCGGCGGTCGTGGCGGTGGCGGAACGGCGAGGCGGCCCGTGGCGAGGTCGGCGGTGACCAGGCCGGGTCGGCGCGCGGGATGTGAGCGTTCACACGAGCGGACGACCACCATCGTGCCAGCGCCCGGCCTCGTACGGACCTCCCGGTCGCGTCCCGAAACGCTTAGGGAGCTGGTCGTCCGTCGGGGTCTACCACGCCCGGTCCACGGGTCTGCCTGACGGTTAGCGCCGCCGAGGTCGCGCACGGCAAGCCGGCGCCGGACCTGTACCTGCACGCCGCCCGGCAGATGGGTGTGAGCCCGGCGGCGTGCGTCGTGGTCGAGGACAGCCGGTACGGGGGTGCAGGCGGCGCGCGCGGCCGGGATGCGTTCGCTCGGGTACGCGGTGGGCTCACACCGGCGGAGTGGCTCGAGGGGCCGGGCACGACCGTGTTCGACGACATGCGGGCACTGCCCCCGCTGCTCGCGTCGGTCTGACGGGATCCCTTGAGCGGCCGCGACGCATCGTGGTCGAGGCGGCGACCGGCCTCCGGCCGAGCAGCGGGTACGCGCCGCCGAGCGTGCCGAGGGGGTCGCGCGAGCGCTTGAGCTCCTGCAGCCGCGCGAACGCGTCGGGGGAGTAGGCGGCAGCCGCGCCCTCGCCCGGGCTGAGGAAGGTGACGGGCTTGCGACCGGTAGCCACGTCACCGAGGTCGGCAGGGAGCCGGCCGAGACGCTCGCCGACGGCGGACGCGAGGCCCGGCTCGTGGGCCAACCCGAACGCGTCGAGCAGGTATGGCTCGATGAGCACGCCGAGCGCGCCGTCGTCCGGGCCAGCGGCGAGCGCGCCACCGAGACGCGCCGCTCGCGCACGCACGGCGTCTGCTGTACCCGGGGTTCGACTACGAGCTCGGCGACGACGGCATGGACGAGAGCGAGCGCGCCTGCACGGACTCGCCGTACTGGCAGTCACCCGAGACGCCGCAGCACCGTTCACGGACCGGCTCGGGCTACCTCCACGCTGAGCGCATCCCGGTCGTCCTCACGCTCCGAGCGTGGCGGCCTGCGGTCGTGCCGGACGTCAGGTCGGTGCGGCCGACAGCAGCCAACCACCGAGGGTGACGAGCGCCAGGACCATGACGGGCGGCACGAGGCTGCGCACGTACGCGCCGGCCGGCACGCCCGGAGCGAACGGCGGGATCCACGTCGGCAGGCTGAACCAGACGATCACCGGGCACGGCAGCAGGCACACGAGCGCGAGGGCGAGCTGCCAGCTCGGGTACGTGACGAGCGCGACGAGCACCCCGAACGTCAGCACGCCCAGGACCGCGACGGACACGGCGCGAGCCAGCGCCAGGCGGCGGCCGGTCAGCAGCGGGGCGGTGCTCACGCCAGCACGATAGCGGCGGCCCGCGGGTGCTCCGGCCGCTCGGGCGGCCACGGCCGCGAGCCCGTGGCCGTGGCCGTGGCCGTGCGTGATCACGCTCGGAGCCAGTCCAGCAGAGGCAGAATGCGTTGAGCGACCTCGACGGGGAGCAGGCCGTCCGTCGCGAGCCGATGGACCTCGGGCGGTGCCTTCTCCTCGAGCAGCTCGGCGGCCTGGGCGCTGCGCTCCAGATGACGGGCCAGGCTCTCGCCCCGCTCTCGGCAGGCGAGCCGTGCGCATGTCGTGACGTCGGATGCCGAGAGAAGGACAGCCGTGACGCGCGGCTCGTCACCCATCGCTGCCGCGATGCTCGTGGTGTGGAGCACTGCGACGGTGTTCGTGTACACGAGGCGGCGGTAGCCGAGCGACCGGTAGTTCGCCCAGACGGCCGCGAGGTTGCGCTCGGCGAGTCGGTGCTCCCACGGAGCAGGGTGCGCCAGGTCGAGGGCGTCACCCTCGATGACGGCGTGCTGGACGTCGCGCTGCCTGAGCAGGTCGTGCAGAGCGAAGGCCGCGGACGACTTCCCCACGCCGGACCGTCCGCCGATGACCACGAGATGCGAGCCGCTCACAGTCGGCATGCTCCCACCGCGTCGTGCCGGGCGCCGTGACGAACGCCCCGGCGCCCCTGGTCATGCTGCGTCGACGGCCGCGGTGAAGTCGAGGATGGCCGCCGCGAGCGCGTCCGGGGCCTCCAGGGCCGCGTAGTGACCGACGCCCTCGAGCTGGACGGCGGTGACCTCACCTGCCGTGACCTGGTCGAGCGTCGCGGAGGTGAACGGTCCACCGCCTGCGCCGACGGCCAGCACGGGCACGGTCAGCGGTCTCGACTTCGCCAGTGCCCTGAGGTCCTCGCCCTCCGTGAGCATCGAGCGGTAGAGGCCGACGGCCCCGCGCCAGCCGCCGGGGCGGGCGTAGGTGCGAGCGAGCTCGTCCACGTCGGCGTCGGTGACGGACCCGGCGACGGCGGTCATGCTCGGGAAGGCCCACCGGCCGAGCAGCTCGCGCTCGCGGCCGGTGAACAGCAGCTCCGGGATGCCGGCTGCCGCGAGGGCCCCGATGTGCCACGAGCCGCCGTGCGTGACGTCCGCCAGGCCCTCCAGGCCGAACCCCGCCAGGCCCGCCTCGATCGCCGTGAGGCTGAGGACGTCCTGCGGGTGGGTGGCGACGAGCCGGAACACCGTCCCTCCGCTGATGTCCTGCGTGGTCACGTGCACGGGTCCCCAGCCCAGGTGCTCGATCAGCCCGTGCAGGTCCCGTGCGGCGGTCGTGCTGTCGTGGTCGTCGTCGGCGGTGCTGGAGTCGCCGAAGCCGCGCAGGTCGACGGCGACGACCCGGTGCGCCTCGGCGAGCAGGGGGATGACGTTGTGGAACGCCCACCACGTCTCCGGGAAGCCGTGCACGAGCAGGACCGGCGTCCCGGTGGAGCCCGCGGTCACGTAGTGGATCCGCGCACCGTTGATCCGCGCGGTGTGGTGGGTGGCGGCGGGGATGGTCGCCTGCGTGGTGCTCATCGTCGACTCCTCGGATGGACAACTAGGTTGTCGACTACTGTAGACAACCGGGTTGTCCATGTCCACCGTGGCGTCTAGGCTCCTCGTCATGTCCCGGTCCGGTGCCGACCTCGCCCTGCTGCTGCTCAGCGGCTTCCGCACGCTCGTGGACGGTGCGATGGTCGAGCTGGCCGCTCGCGGCTACGACGACTTCCGTCCCACTCACGAGTTCGCGATGCGCGCGATCCTCGCCGGCGCCGACAGTGCGTCCGACGTCGGACGACGCCTGTCCGTCTCCAAGCAGGCGGCCGCGAAGACCGTCGCGGTCCTCGTCGACCGCGGCTACGTGTCGAGCGACCCTGACCCGTCCGACGCCCGACGCAACCGGCTCCAGGTCACCGCCCGCGGGCTCGACGTCCTGCGCGAGGGCGAAGCGGTCTTCGACGACCTGCGCGCGCGGTGGGAGGAGACGCTGGGCGCCGCGGAGCTCGCGCACCTCGAGGCAAGCCTGGTGAAGGTCGTCGGTGGAGCGACGGTGGACCCGGACGCACCCGGGTGGGTCGGCCAGGACGTGGCCGCGATCGAGCAGTAGCCGGCCGCCGCTGGGCGGGTCCCTGTGGCGACGGATGAGACTCGGGAGCGCTCAGAGCTCGCGCAGCATGGTGTCCGAGCCCCCGTTGCGGCCGACCGTCACGAAGCCGTGCCGGACGTAGAGCGCACGGGCGGCGGCATTCCCGTCCTCGACGCTCAGGCTCACAGCCCGCCACCCGAGACCGCGCGCCTGCTCGAGGCATCCGGCGAGGAGCGCGGACCCCACACCCCGGCCGTGGTACGGACGAGAGACCGCCATGCCCAGCTCCGGGACGTCGTCCGCCACGTAGCCGTAGCCCGGCGTGGCGGCCGGCAGGGCGCGCGCCCAGACGGCGCCGAGCGGGCAGCCGTCCTCGTCGGTCGCGACGAGCCCGAAGTCGTCCGGTCGCTTCCAGCCTCCGAGGTAGCGCCCTGTGTGGGCGTCCGCGACCACCTCGGCGCGGGTGAACCGCGGCGTGCCGTCCCAGTTGAACGCCTCGAGCAGCAGGTTGTGGAGCAGGTCGAGGTCGTCGCCGGTCGCGTCGCGCAGCATCACGGCCGCGATCCTCGCACGATGCCCCGGAACGCACGGCCGACCGCAGGAAGCGCGTCGCTGACGGGTGTGCTGCCGGCGTGCGTCTCCCTGCGTGAGCACGTCGGGCACGCGCGGATCACGGGACGTCAGTCGGTGTCGGTCGCGGCCAGCACGGCCAGGCGCCGACGGTCCGGCCCGAGGGCGGCCAGGCCGATGTCCCAGGCCACACGCTCGAACCACTCCGTGCCCGCCTCGAAGCCGTACCAGATGCTGTCCCGCGCACGAGCCTCGACGTCACCGACGCCGTCGCCTTCCGGGCTGCCCGCCAGCGCGGCCAGCGACCGCCAGGCGGCCAGCCGGCCGTAGGCGCCGTAGGCGCCGTGGTTGTACGCCCCTCCCGTGGAGGCCGCAGCGAAGAGCACCTGCCATGCCCGAGCCGGGGGGTGGACGGCGACCGACACGGCGGCCCCCGTCCCTGCGCCGTGCAGGCACTTCAGCCCCAGCGTCAGGAGCGCATCCGGGACCGACGCGGCGTCCAGGGGTTCTGCCAGCGCGAACACCCGCGCCTCGATGCGGCCGTTGGACTCGTCGGCCCAGTTCGACACGGCGGCGGCCATCGCTGTGGCGACGGCCGGTGTCGTCGTCTCCTTCGACGACGGGACAGGTGCGCCGGAGATCACCGCCGGCTCGCGGCTCGTCGACGGCCCGTAGGGCATCGCGTGGCTGCCACCACGTGCGTGGTAGCTCGGCAGAGCTGCGCCGGCCTCCAGCTCGGAGCGTGTCCGCGGCAACCACCCCAGAGGGTGACGACTCCCGTGGGGCGACGTCGCCCACTCCGCGATCCCAGGTGTCTCGTCGACGACGACGCCCCGGAGAACCAGCTCCTGGACCAGGCACGCCCGCAGCTCCTCCGACGCGGGTCCGGTGAACGCCGCAGCGAGGTGCGCGACCTCGTGGCTCGATGCCAGCAACGAGGCCATGGAGCGATCGCGCTTCGGGCTGGTGACCTCCGCCGCGGAGACGAGCCGCAGTGCCTGGACCACGTTCTCCGGACCAGCGGTGGTCGCGAGCAGCCGAAGCAGATGGCCGAAGACGCTGGTGTACTGCCACATCCGCTCGCTGGAGCCGTACGCCCGGGCGAGGGCGAGGCCCAGGTCCGCCGCGAAGGCTGCGTCCCCCTGCGCGACCCGGGCGTCGGCCAGCGCGAACACGCCGGTGACGTCCTGCAGCTCCGGCAGCTCGGCCACGATCTTCTCGATCCCATCGACCACGGCTCTGAGACTACGCACCCGACGGGCGCGTTCACCGGGCGCCAGCGGTGACCGCGGAGTCCTAGGACAAGACCTCGGCCAGGCCGAACCCAGGAGCTCACGCGACGAGATCGCGTCACGGTGGTGAAGCGCCGAAGGACCTGTCGACTCAGCCGGCCGTGCTGATGACCAGGCCCTCGGCAGTCACCTCGACGGCGCAGGCCGCGAGGTCGGGCACCACGACGTGCGCTGCGCTCAGGTCGTGGGCCGGGTGGGAGGTCGCCACCCCGAGCACGTGCGCCCCCGCTGCACGTCCCGCCTCCAGGCCGGCTGGTGCGTCCTCCACGACGAGGCACCGGCGAGGGTCGAAGCCGAGCTGCCGGGCTGCGTTCAGATATCCCTGCGGGTCAGGCTTGCCCAGGAGGACATCCTCTGCCGCTACCAAGACGTCGGGCACCGGCAGCCCGGCGGCGGCCAGCCGCGCACGCATCAGCAATCGCGACCCCGACGTCACCGCGGCCCATCGATCGGATGGGAGGCGCGACAAGAGGTCTCGCGTGGCGGGG
Organism: Cellulomonas fimi ATCC 484; assembly: GCF_000212695.1. Taxonomy (NCBI): domain Bacteria; kingdom Bacillati; phylum Actinomycetota; class Actinomycetes; order Micrococcales; family Cellulomonadaceae; genus Cellulomonas; species Cellulomonas fimi. The sequence continues at coordinate 483,529 of NC_015514.1, forward strand.
AGCGCGGTCACGTCGTCGAGGTCTGCCATCTCCAGCCGCTCGAGCTCATCGACCGCTGCGGCGCGCTGGTCTCTCGGCAGGAACTCGGCCACCGTGTCCTCCGAGCGGCGCCCGTGACAGACCCTGAGGACCTCCCGAGCGTCGATCCCGCGGGCAGCGCACCATGCCCCCCACGTGCGCTCGACCACGGCGGTCGAGTCCACCAGTGTCCCGTCGATGTCGAACAGGATCGCGTCGACGTCCAAGCGCATGCGCAGCAACCTACAGGGGGTGATCAGCGGCTGTAGAAGCTCTCGGAACGTGTCCGGCAGGCGTGCGCCTGGCGTGCGAGCGGTCACGGTGGTCAGTCGGCGTTCGTCTCATCTGCCTGTCCGAGTCCTCAGCGAGCTGGGGGAGCCCGCCACAGACGTGCCCGGCGTCGAGCGTGCGCGAGCTCCGGCGGACACCGTGCGGATGCGTCGAGTGCAGCCGGGACCGGGGCGCCGAGCGTCACGCCGGCGGCGAGGATGCCGCGCCGAGCCCTTGGGCTTACTGCCCGGTCGTGCTGCGCTTGCGCCCGCGTGGCCCCGAGATGGGCGCCCGTCCGGTGACGTCGCCCTCGCACTCGTGCCGCTCCAAGGGGCCGGATCAGCCAGGTGAGGGCTGCACGTCCAGCGTGACGACGTAGCCGCTCAGCCGGACGCCAGGACCGCCCGTGGCGGTCTCCTCGACGTGCGCCACCTCGCGCAGGAACGCCGTGCCTGGCACCGGGGACAGCACGCCCCCGACACCGGAGCCTGCGTAGCCGACGAAGGCAGCGTGGATCTCGAGCACGGTTCCGTGCGTCGAACGACTGGTGTCGTCCGACGCGCCGTGGCTGTTCTCGACAAGAGAGATGCGCTGGGCGACGTCACGGGGAAGCACGGTTTCGAGCGAGTCGGATTCAGGATCTGCAACGTGCCAGTCGACGGAGTCCCCCACGCCGAAGACGCTCCCGCAGCACGTCAGCGTCAGCTCGGGGACCCAGACGACGACCGGCACCGGGCCATTCTGCACCGGACTTGTCCGCCGTCCGTCGCCGTGACCTGAGTCCTGACAGGAACGGGAGACGACCGATGTCTCGTTCGCGTCTGGATCTCAGACGACGCCCGAGGGTCCGCTGAGTAGTCGCGGCGAGCAACACGAGCTCGTCGTTCACCCGGGGCCGGACAGCACTCATGGACGAGCTCGGGATTCTCGGCGAGCCGTCTCGCACAGTGACAGGAGACCAGTTGCACGCAGTGGAGAACTTGCTCGGGGCTCTTCGGACGTGGCTGTCCCCGCTCGCCCTTGCCCCTCTCGTTGCGGTCCGCTCTTGAGCTTTTTGCAGATTCCGTGAGTGGTGGCGCGGTGAGGTACGGCAGCTACATCGACGAGCTCGCGGCAGCTGTTGACGATCTCGCTCCCCGCGCACGGGCTTCCGTCTTCTGGCTGTCGGGATCGGCACTGCGCGCGACGCTGGTCACGCCTCCCAGCTGGCATGACTGGATCGCCGCCGCCAATCATGCTGGATTCGAGTTCGCCACGACCGGCGTGGTGCGTCCAGCCGCCGCCGAGCTCCGGGAGGGGGTGGACACCCCGACGGGTAGCGACGAGTCACAACGGCTGCACTCCACGATCGTGTGCCTCAGCACACCCCTGGCCATCGCTCTCGACCCCAACAGGCGAGTCGGGCCATGGATCGAGCATGCCTTCTGCGCACTCATCACCACGGTCTCTCTCGAGATGACGGGCGACGTCGCCATGCCCGGTGACGACGACGAGCTGGACGAGGTAGTCGCGCAGAGCGTCCTGCAGGACGTCGGGGCCACGTCCGTTCGGTCTCCAGCCTCGCTCGTCGGGCCGAACCGGAAGAGGCGACGCTGCGATCGCTGGCCGAGCAGATGCGCGAGCTCGTTCGGACGGTGTGAGGGTGGCAGCCGATCTGGCGTCACCGGTATCCGAAGACAAGACACTGTGGGAACTCATCGGACTCGTCCGGAGGGCCAGGCTCTGATCTGCGGCGGGATAGCTCGGAGAGACGTCACTCGTCTCAGCAAGTTGTCCGAATCCCCAGCCTGGTGCTCCGAAGGATCTACAGCAGCCTCGGCAGCCCGTACATGAATGCGACGGTGGCGAGCGCGGAAGCGAGGACCGGGTACGCCGTGACGATCCAGAACGCTTCGGGCCACCGACGGCGGGCGTCCTTCAACCGGTTGATGGGCAGGTTGATCCGCGCTGTGGGGACATCGAGTGGTGACCAGCGTGCGCGCATGGCTGTGTCGCCGTCTGTGCTCGTGTCCCGCACGCGAAGGAGCACACCTCCCGTCGTTCCGATGACGAGGTGGTGGTCGACGGCCATGTCGGTGCCCCGCATGCCGCGGTCGAGGAAGGGCACCGTCTGGACGAGCTCGACGCGGGAGATCCGGGCTCGTTCGATGCGCCGCTGACGACCCGCCCGGTTCCTCCACTGGACAGCCTCGGACGTCACGACCGCCCGTTTCCAGTTGGTCCTGGGTGCTCGTGGGTAGTGGGGGCGAGGCATGTCCGGCCGCTGTCCGAGCAGGAGGTCGAGGGCGATGCGTCGGACCCCGGGACGGGTGGGCGCCGCCGATGTTCCTGCCGGGTCGTGTCGAGTCACTTCGGACGCATCGGCATCGACCGTCGCCAACTACATCGTTCACGGGCGCACGCTCGACGGCATGAGCCGCACGATCGGTCGCGCGACAGCGACGGACACGAGCAGTGACGACTCGTGCTCGTGGCCTCGCCACCGCACGCCACGTTCGTAGCGAGCGACTCGCGAGCACCCACCCTCCCCATGCTTCCGTGACACGTACGCACGAACGACGACACGACGATTGGTCGGAGGATCGCAGCAGCAACGGGGCGATCGCCACCTCTGGTGCCCTCGTCCTCGAGCCGTTCCGGGGCCGCGCTGTGCTGCTACCCCGGGTGACACGTCGATGACAACGCGACATCGCGATGACAGGTCGATGATGTAGGTTCGCGCGGATCCTGACGGAGTCGCGACACGAGGGCCAGGCGCTTCGCAGAGCCGTGTCGGTGGCACGTTCGCAGCGGGATGGCGACGTCTTCGTTCCGAAGAGGGCGGCATCCGCTTGTGGTTCGGTACGCCGCAGGGGTCAGACCGTGCGGCCGTGCTCCTCGACCCCGGCGTCCTGGCGCAGGCTCGCGCGGGTGACTTCGACAGCCCACTCGGTTGCGTCGTCGGCCTTCTCGGGGCCGAGCCGCGTCCACGCGACCGCCACGTGCGTTGCCGCGCTCTCGCCGGCGAGGAGGGCGGGCAGCAGCCAGGACAGGCCTCGGGGGTTCTCGAGCGGTCCGTAGGGGTCGTCCCAGGTGAACGATCCCTGCCACGAGAGCGCGTGGAGTCCGGCGCGCAGCTCGTCCTCGAAGGCGTCGTGGTGGGGCCCGCCCACAGTCAGTGTGTGCTCGTCGTCGTCGAAGTGCGTCGCCGCGAGGTGCCAGCCGCCGCCGGGCCCACCCTCCATCCCGTCCGGGAGCTGCGCGTCGACGCGGATCGGTCCGGTGTCGGCCCGGGCGTGCATGCGCCACTCGATGCCCCAGCACGTGCACTGGGGGTGCTCGAGGAGCTCGTTCTCGTAGGTGTAGGGCACGACGAGGGCGTCGACGGTCAGCCCGCCGACGTCGTCCCACCGGGCGGTGCGGGCGCCGGACGGCAGGACCGACGTCGCGGACGGCAGGCCGAGCGGGACGCCGCCGCACGTCAGGGAGATCGCGAGCGGCCCGAGCGGCGTCGCGATCCGCTCGCCGCTGTGCGCGGCGGCGAGGTCGCGCACCTGGTCGTCGGGGTCGTCGACGAGCCGGCGGGCGACGAGCAGCGCCCGTGGCGGGTCGACGACGAACCCGCCTTCCTGGACCAGGGCGTACAGGGCGTAGTGGCGGACGTCGGCGTCCGGGTCGGCGGTCAGGTGCTCCAGGGCGTCGAGCACCTCGGTGGCCGGGTCGTCCGGGTCCGTGAGGTACGGCAGCTGGAACGCGACGGTCGTGCGGACCCCGTCGTCCGGGTGGTCGACCCGGTCGAGGAACCGCCCGACCGCTTCTCGAGCGCCGTTGTAGGCCAGCGCCTGCAACAGGCTCCGCTCCCTCGCCGGGTCGTCCGACCCGTCCAGGAGCCCGAGCAGGTGCGGGACGACCCGGTCGCTGAACGGACGGCGACCCACCGGGTCCGCCGGGCCGAGCTCGCGCAGGACGCTGACGCCCAGCTCCCACGCATCGGGGTCGTCACTCGCCGTCCAGCGCAGCGCCAGGTCGAGCACCTCCGCCGTCGCACGCCGCTGAAGCTCGACCACGTGAGGCACAGGGCTGTCGCCGGTGTCGTGGCGGACCTCCGCCAGCGCGGCCGCGACGACCGCCCCCAGCGACAGGTCGGAGAGTGAGTGCACGACCGCACCGTAGCCGCAGGGCTACACCGGTAGACCGCGCCCTGCCGCCGACAGCCGAACGCGAAACTCGCCACTCCTCCGACAGCCGAACGCGAATTCGCCACTTCGCGTGCGAACCGACACCACAGGTGTAGGAACTCATCGAACGTGTCCGGAGCCCAACCCTTTGACCTGCGGTGGGACATGTAGGTGAGACGGTGCGCGTCTCACCTACATGTCCGATTCCTCGGCCCGGAGCCTCGTCTGGCTCGAAGGACGCTTGCGCCGGTCATGCCGAGAGGCGAGGGCGTTCGAGGCTGCCTGGCGGCACAATCGACTGTGTGCAGACATCCGCGGTTGCTGGCCGCGCCGACATGGCGGCGCGACATGTAAGCATGCAGCTCGCGGCTCCGGGGCCCGTGGACCGCGTCTGGCAGGCGCTGACGGATGGTCGGCACACAGTCAGCTGGCTAGGCCGCCTCAATGTCGAGCGAGTCGTTGAGGGCGGGCACTTCGACCTGTGGCACGACGAGGACGTCAGCTCCCGGCACACCGTCGTGCAGTGGCACCCTCGACGACTGCTGGCTTTGACGTGGGACTTCCCCGAGGAGCACTCGAGTCGCGTCAGCTTTGGCCTCGCCGAGACGAGCGCGTCCACAGCGATGCTCACCGTGCATCACGAGTCCGTGGACGATGCGGTGTCCTACGCCGCCGGCTGGCACCGGCACCTCCAATTCCTCGAGGCGCACCTGCGCGGGCGAGACCTTCCGCTGGGAGAATTCTGGACCGGCTACGACGACCTCGTCGGGCTCTACGGCGCAGATCAGTTCAGCTCCGACGCTCGACCCACCTAACCGCGCAGCGCGGCATCCGCAGATGCCGCGGGCCAGCGCGTCGTCGACTGCCTCGTCACGACGATCAATCGGCTCGTCGCGGTGGTGAAGGTCGCCGCGGCCGCTTGTGCACCGGGCCCTCCTGGACCGCGGACACGCAACCGCGACGGCGGACACACCGAGCGCCGTCGCGGCCGCCCGCAGATCCTCGTCGGCCAGCCGGTCCTGGTGGCGGATCAGCTCACAGCAACGCGAATCGGACAAGCTCAACCGCCTGACGCAGCGGCAGAAGTGCCGAGCCATCTGAGCGTCTTCCCACAGGATCCGCCACGTCTTCCTACAGAGCACCGACTGTAGGAACGCACCGGACTTGTCAGCCGCCAGGCTCTCTGACCTGCGCCGTGACAGCAGCCTCAGACGGCGGCCGTCTCATCTTCGTGTCCAGATCCTCAGGATCACGCCCAGCGCCCGGCGGACCGCGTTCGGACGTGCCTACGCTGCGAGCGGCGGGTGGACCGCCGCTCTCGGCGGGGAGTGCCAGCACCTGAAGGGGCAGCGACCATGGAGTACACACGGCTGGGGCGCTCCGGCCTCAGGGTCAGCCGCATCGGCCTCGGCTGCATGAGCTACGGCGTGGCCGCGACCGGCATGCACCAGTGGACGCTCGACGAGGACGCGGCGGCGCCGTTCTTCCGCCAGGCCGTCGAGGTCGGCGTGACGTTCTGGGACACCGCGAACGTCTACCAGGGCGGCACGTCCGAGGAGTTCGTCGGCCGAGCGATCCAGCGCTACTCCCGCCGCGAGGACATCGTCCTGGCCACCAAGGTCCACGGGAAGATGCACGACGGTCCCGGCGGCAGCGGCCTGTCCCGCAAGGCGATCCTCGAGCAGCTCGATGCTTCGTTGCACCGGCTCGGCACCGACTACGTCGACGTCTACTACATCCACCGCTTCGACGACGACGTCCCGGTGGAGGAGACCATGGAGGCCCTCCACGACGTCGTGAAGGCCGGCAAGGTCCGCTACCTCGGCGCCTCCTCCATGTGGGCCTGGCAGTTCGCCAAGCTGCAGCACACCGCGCGCCTGCACGGCTGGACCCCCTTCGTCGCGATGCAGGACCAGTACAACGTCCTGCGCCGGGAAGAGGAGCGGGACATGATCCCGCTCTGCCTGGACCAGGGCGTCGGCCTGACCCCGTACTCACCGCTGGCGAAGGGCCGGGCTGCACGACCCTGGGGTGAGCAGACGGCCCGGTCCTCGACGGACGCCGTCGCCAAGGCCTTCGACCGGGACGTCGACCAGGCGGTCGTCGATGCGATCCAGCGGGTCGCGGAGGCCCGTGGCGCCTCGATGGCCCAGGTTGCCCTGGCGTGGCTGCTCTCCAAGCCGGTGGTCGCCTGCCCGATCGTGGGTGCCACCAAGCCGCACCACCTCGCCGACGCCGTCGCCGCCCTCGACGTGGACCTCACCGACGAGGAGATCGCCGCGCTCGAGGAGCCCTACACGACCCAGGACAACTACTGGTGGTGACCGGGTAGGCCGCTCGGTGCCGCAGCGGTGGTCGCGCGAGCGGCTGTAGGGACGCGCCATGCATGTCTGCCGTCCAGCGCGGTGAACTCGCTGCGGACAGGCGCGTGGGACGACCGTCGTCTCACCATCGTGTCCAGATCCTCACGCGGGGGGCGCGAGCGGTCAGGCACTGAACCCCGTCATACGGACGAGCCGTGCCGGGACGCCGGCGACGATCGCGTTCGCGGGCACGTCCTTGGTGACGACCGCGCCGGCGCCGACGATGGCGCCGTCTCCGATCGTCACTCCCGGCAGGACCGTGACAGAGGCGCCGAGCCAGGCCCTGCGGCCGATCACGACGGGCGCCGGGACCATGTCGGCGCGACGCGCGGGGTCGGCGACGTGGTTGAGCGTCACGATGGTGGTGCCGTGCCCGATCAGCGTCCCGTCGCCGAGGGTGATGCCGCCGGCGTCCTGGAACCGGCAGCCCATGTTGATGAAGACGTCCTGGCCGAGCGTGAGGTTCTGGCCGAACTCGCAGTGGAACGGCGGGAACAGGGCCACCGAGTCCGCCACGGGCCGCCCCGTGAGCCGGGACAGCAGCGCGCGCACCTCCGCGGGCGTGCGGTAGCCGGAGTTGAGCTCCGCCAGCACCCGCAGCGCGTCCTGGGCCGCGGCGTGCAGGAACGCGTGCTGCTCGGAGCCACCCTCGATGACCGCCCCCCGGGCGACGTGGTCGAGGAACTCCTGCAGCTCCATCACGCCTCCGACCGGGCCGCGGGTGCAGGGTCGGTGGCCCACGACGCGAGCAGGCGCAGGCGCTCGGCCGACGGCGAGCCCGGCTCGGCGGTGTAGACCATGAGCACCTGGCCCGGCTCCGCGGTGATCGCGAGCTCCTCGTAGGCCAGGGTCAGCTCACCGACGACGGGGTGGTGGAACCGCTTGGTGCCCGACCCGTGGGTGCGGACGTCGTGTGCGCCCCATAGCCGGCGAAAGACGTCGCTGCGGGTGGACAGCTCACCGACGAGGTCCTGCAGCCCCTTGTCGTGCGGGTCGCGGCCCGCCTCGGCGCGCATGATCGCCACGCACATCTCCGCGAACAGCTCCCAGTCGGGGTAGAAGTCGCGCGCCGCGGGGTCGAGGAACTGGAAGCGCGCGAGGTTCGGGGCGCGGCCGCCGTCGCCGATGACGGGGGAGTAGAAGGCGCGACCGAGCGCGTTGGTCGCCAGCAGGTCCTGGCGCTGGTCGCGCACGAACGCGACCCCGTCGGTGATCGCGGCCAGGGCCCACTGCAGGCTGGGCCGAGGAGTCGCCGAGCGGGCCGCGCGACGGCGCGGCCGGCCGGACGACGGGATGCCGTCGGCGGCCCGGGCGAGGTCGAGCAGGTGCGCGCGCTCGGTGTCGTCGAGCTGCAGCGCCGTCGCGACGGCGTCCAGGACGGAGGCCGACGCCCCGGCGATCGCGCTGCGCTCGAGCTTGGCGTAGTACTCCACGCTCACGCCCGCTAGCTGTACTCGGCCGTCAGGTTGGTGACAGTCGGCTGACGGGTGGGAGTCCGCCCAGGGCGTTGTGGCGTCGTCGAGTGTTGTAGTGCTCGAGCCAGGGGGCAAGGGCGGCGGCTCGTTCGTCGTTGGTGGTGAAGACCTGCCGGTAGGCCCACTCAGTCTGCAGAGTGCGGTTCAGTCGCTCGACCTTGCCGTTCTGCCAGGGGCAGTGCGGGCGGATGAAGACCTGCTTCGCGCCGAGGTCGGCGGCGACGTCGCGCAGTGACCAGCGGTAGGCCCAGGCGTTGTCGGTCATGATCCGCTCGATCCGGGTGATGCCGTGAGCGGCGAAGTAGGCCGCGGCGCGCGTCACGAACCCCGCGCAGGTGGCGCCTTTCTCGTCCGCGAGGATCTCGGAGTAGGCGAGCCGGGAATGGTCGTCGACCATGGAATGGACGTAGTCGAAGCCGATGGGGTCGTCCCGGTGCCGGTCGGCGACGTCGCGGCCCAGGGCGCGCCAGCCGCCGCCGTCGGGGATGCGCCCGAGCTTCTTGACGTCGACGTGGACCAGCTCGCCGGGCCGGTCGCGTTCGTAGCGGACCGCGGTGGCCTTGCTGGCCCGGACGACCTGGCCGGTCAGCGGGTCCAGGTCGCGCAGCAACGGCATCCCGCGCCGGCGCAGCACCCTGGTGATCGTGCGCGCCGGGACACCCAGGGCCGCGCCCAGCACGTCCGGCCCTGACCGGTCACGTGCTCGCGCCGCGCAGATCGCGTCCTCCAGGGCGGCCGGTGTCCTGCTCGGGCTCGTCCGCGGCCGTGACGACCTGTCCACGAGACCGTCGGCCCCCTCGGCGCGCCAGCGCCGGACCCATCGGTAACCGGTCTGGCGGGCGATCCCGAGCTCGTGGGCGACGTGAGCGACCGGTCGACCCTGATGCACGACGCGGTCGATCAGCAGCTGGCGGCCACGCAGATTCAGTCGGGCGTTAGCGTGAGGCACGAGAACCTCCGGGTGGGTGTGGGCCTTCGACAAGCCACAGCCCAACCGGAGGTTCTCCTGTCGTCAACGGCCCCCGACGTCACCAACGTCCCGGCCGAGTACAGCTAGCGCGGCGACCTCGCTGCGTCGCAGCCCTGGCACCCGCCGGTTCGCCCCGCCGACGACACCGGCGGCCTCCGGGGTCACCTTCGCCCGTCGCGACATGAGGAACTCGCGCACGTCCGCCCGGTTGTCCATACCTCGACCGTAGGACGCCGACAGCCGGCGGGGGAGGCACTGCTGAAAGGTGCACTGCCGGTACACCCCACGTCAGGGACTCCCGCGCCCGCGGGATCCGGCGCAAGGTCGAGGCGAACCAACCCAAGACGAAGGAGAACTCATGCGTGGCGTGATCATGCACGGCCCCGGCGATGTGCGGGTCGAGGAACGCGATGACCCCACGATCGTCGACCCGACCGACGCCATCATCCGGCTGGCCGCGACCTGCATCTGCGGGTCCGACCTGTGGCCCTACCGCGGCGCCGACCCCGTGGACCACGCAACCATGGGCCACGAGTACGTCGGCGTCGTCGAGGAGGTCGGCGCCGAGGTGCGGACGGTCAAGCCCGGCGACTTCGTCGTCGGCTCGTTCGTCATCTCCGACGGCACCTGCGAGATCTGCCGCGCCGGGTACCCGTCCAGCTGCGTGCACCGCATCTTCGTCGACGGCGCCATCGGCACCCAGGCGGAGAAGGCCCGCATCCCGTTCGCCGACGGCACCCTCGTGGCCACCCCCGGCCAGCCCGACCCCGACCTGATCCCGCACCTGCTCGCCGCCTCCGACGTCCTGGGCACCGGCTGGTTCGCCGCCGTCGCCGCACAGGCCGGCCCCGGCAAGACGGTCGCCGTCGTCGGTGACGGCGCGGTCGGGCTCATGGGCGTCCTCGCCGCCAAGCAGCTCGGCGCCGAGCGCATCATTGCGATGTCCCGACACAAGGACCGCCAGGACCTCGCCCGCCACTTCGGCGCGACCGACATCGTCGAGGAGCGCGGCGACGCGGGCGTCGCGCGGATCAAGGAGCTCACCGACGGGCTCGGCGCCCACTCCGTCATCGAGGCCGTCGGCACGCAGGAGTCGATGGTCCAGGCCATCAGCTCCGCCCGCCCCGGTGGGAACGTCGGGTTCGTCGGCGTCACGCACGACGTCGAGCTGCCCGGCCAGCTGCTGTTCTTCTCCCAGGTGCAGATCCTCGGCGGCCCCGCCCCCGTCCGCCGCTTCCTGCCCGAGCTGATCGACCTCATCTGGCGCCGGCAGATCGACCCCGGCAAGGTCTTCGACCTCACCCTGCCCCTCGAGCAGGCCGCCGACGGCTACAAGGCCATGGACGAGCGCCGCGCCACCAAGGTGCTCCTCACCCTCTGACCGGCGACCACAGCGAACGCAAGGACAAGACCATGAAGCTCACGCGAAGCGGCGGCCGGACCGCGCCAGGCCCCGGCGACTGGTTCACCGGCGCCGTCTTCATCGACGCGGTCCGCGATCCGGACCACCAGTCCGCGATCGGCTGCGCTCACGTGCGGTTCGCACCCGGCGCACGCACCGCCTGGCACCACCACCCCAAGGGACAGACCCTCTACGTCACCGACGGCATCGGCTACGTCGCCCGCCGCGGCGGCCAGGTCCAGGAGATCCGCCCCGGCGACGTCGTCCACATCGAGCCCGGCGAGGAGCACTGGCACGGCGCCACCCCCGACCGGTTCATGGCCCACATCGCACTCCAGGAACCCGCCGAAAACGGAAGCGTCGTCACCTGGCTCGAGCACGTCGACGACAGCGACTACAACCGGCTCTGACGGATCCCCGCGCAGCGGGCCTCACCCCCGTGGTAAGGCCCGCTCATCCGTCTCCGAGGCTGCGGAGCCGCCCGTGCGTGGTTCCGCCGCGCACGGCCCCTGGTGGACGCAGCCGCAGAGTCTGCCGGCACCACGGGCCCTCCGAGCGATTCTGCGTCTTCCCGAGCCCTTGGGACGCGACCAGGACTGTGCATGCGTGCGCGCGTGTGCGGGAACACGGCGGGTCGCTTCAGAGTTGAGCCAAGCAGACTCAAGATCGACGGGTCGAGGTTGCGTCACCGGCACGTGCGACGCAGACTTGAGCCCGGCGGACTCAAGAGTGGCCCGCTCGCACGACAGCGATCAGGGCCCCGCAGACCCGGAGCAGCAGAAGGAAGGCACACACATGGCACGAGCAGTCGGCATCGACCTCGGCACCACCAACTCGGTGGTCTCGGTCCTCGAGGGTGGCGAGCCCACGGTCATCGCCAACGCGGAGGGGTCGCGCACGACGCCGTCGGTGGTCGCGTTCTCCAAGACGGGCGAGGTGCTGGTCGGCGAGATCGCCAAGCGCCAGGCCGTCACCAACGTCGACCGGACGATCACGTCGGTCAAGCGCCACATGGGCACGGACTGGTCCGTGGCGATCGACGACAAGAAGTACACGGCGCAGGAGATCTCGGCGCGTGTGCTCTCCAAGCTGAAGCGTGACGCCGAGGCGTACCTGGGTGAGCCCGTCACGGACGCCGTCATCACCGTCCCGGCGTACTTCAACGACGCCGAGCGCCAGGCGACGAAGGACGCGGGCACGATCGCGGGCCTCAACGTCCTGCGCATCATCAACGAGCCCACCGCGGCGGCCCTGGCCTACGGCCTGGAGAAGGGCAAGGAGGACGAGCTCATCCTCGTCTTCGACCTCGGCGGTGGCACGTTCGACGTCTCGCTCCTCGAGGTCGGCAAGGACGACGACGGCTTCTCGACGATCGAGGTCCGCGCGACGTCCGGCGACAACCGCCTCGGCGGTGACGACTGGGACCAGCGGATCGTCGACCACCTCGTCTCCGAGGTGAAGAACACGACGGGCGTCGACCTGTCGAAGGACAAGATCGCCCTGCAGCGTCTGCGCGAGGCGGCGGAGCAGGCCAAGAAGGAGCTGTCGTCCGCGACGGCCACCAACATCTCGCTGCAGTACCTGAGCATGAGCGAGAACGGCCCGGTCCACCTGGACACCAAGCTCACGCGCGCGCAGTTCCAGCAGATGACGCAGGACCTCATCGACCGCACCAAGGCGCCGTTCCACTCGGTCATCCGTGACGCGGGCATCAAGCTCGACCAGATCGACCACGTCGTGCTCGTCGGCGGCTCGACCCGCATGCCCGCGGTGACCGAGGTCGTCAAGGAGCTCACGGGCGGCCAGGAGCCCAACAAGGGCGTCAACCCGGACGAGGTCGTGGCCGTCGGTGCCGCGCTGCAGGCCGGTGTCATGAAGGGCGACCGCAAGGACGTCCTGCTCATCGACGTCACGCCGCTGTCGCTCGGCATCGAGACCAAGGGCGGCGTCATGACGAAGCTCATCGAGCGCAACACGGCGATCCCGACCAAGCGCTCGGAGATCTTCTCCACGGCCGAGGACAACCAGCCTTCCGTCCTCATCCAGGTGTTCCAGGGCGAGCGTGAGTTCGCGCGGGACAACAAGCCGCTCGGCACGTTCGAGCTCACCGGCATCGCGCCGGCGCCGCGTGGCGTGCCGCAGATCGAGGTCACGTTCGACATCGACGCGAACGGCATCGTGCACGTGTCCGCCAAGGACCGCGGCACGGGCAAGGAGCAGTCGATGACGATCACCGGCGGCTCGGCCCTCCCCAAGGAGGACATCGACCGCATGGTCAAGGAGGCCGAGGAGCACGCGGCCGAGGACAAGAAGCGCCGCGAGGACGCCGAGGCCCGCAACTCCGCCGAGCAGCTCGTCTACTCGACCGAGAAGCTCCTCGTCGACAACGCGGACAAGCTGCCCGACGAGGTGAAGACCGAGGTCCAGGCCGCGGTCGGCGAGCTCAAGACGGCCCTCGAGGGCACCGACGTCGACGCCGTCAAGGCCAAGACGCAGCACCTCGCACAGGTCAGCCAGAAGATCGGTGAGGCGATCTACTCGCAGCAGCAGTCCGCCCCCGCGGGCGCGCCGGCCGACGAGCAGCCCGCCGCGGCGTCGTCCTCCGACGAGGACGTCGTCGACGCCGAGATCGTGGACGACGAGGACGACAAGAAGTGACGCAGGACAAGGACCGTCCGGAGGCGGGGTCGGGCCAGCCCGACCCCGCCGAGGGGGCGCCCCGGTTCACCGACAAGCGCCGTATCGACCCGGAGACGGGCCAGGTGCGGCAGCCCACACCGGAGGAGCAGGTGCTCGCGGACGCTGAGACCATCGCCCAGGGGGCGGAGGAGGAGGTCGTCCTCGAGGGCCTGATCGAGGCGCAGAAGCTCGCGGCCGAGCGGCTCGAGGAGCTGCAGCGCGCGCAGGCGGCGCACTACAACCTCGAGCAGCAGTACTCCGCCTACGTGAAGCGGTCGAAGGCCGACGCCCTCGCCGCGCACGACCGGGGGATCGCCGCGCTCGCGGAGGCGCTCATCCCGGTGCTCGACGACATCGAGCTCGCCCGCCAGCACGGTGACCTCAGCGGCCCGTTCGCGTCGATCGCCGAGAAGCTCACGGCGACCCTGCAGCGGTTCGGCGTCGAGCAGTACGGGCAGGCCGGCGAGGCGTTCGACCCGGTGGTGCACGAGGCGCTCATGCACTCGCACTCCGCCGACGTCACCGAGCCGACCGTGCAGATGGTGCTGCAGCACGGCTACCGCACGCCCGAGCGCATCCTGCGCGCGGCGCGCGTCGCCGTTGTCGACCCGGAGGGCTGACACGATCATCACCACCAGGAGGGAGGCGCCGTGACCGGGCAGGACTGGCTCGAGAAGGACTTCTACGCGGTTCTCGGCGTCCCCAAGGACGCCGACGCCACGACGATCAAGAAGGCGTACCGCAAGCTCGCGCGCAGCATGCACCCGGACCACAACCCGGGGGACGCGTCCGCGGAGGCGAAGTTCAAGGAGATCGGCGAGGCCTACGCGGTCCTGTCCGACACCGAGCAGCGCCAGCAGTACGACCAGCTGCGTGCCATGGCGGGCGGCGCCCGCTTCACGGCGGGTGGTCGTGGCGGCGGCACCGCCGGGTTCGAGGACCTGTTCGGCGGCATGTTCGGCGGGGCCAACGGTCCCGGCGGGCGCGTGCGCTACACCACGTCGGGCTCGGGCGCGCCGGCCGGTTTCGAGGACCTGCTCGGCGGCCTGTTCAACCAGGGCGGCGGCTTCGGCGGTGCGCGCGGCCCGCAGCCCGGCGCCGACCTCGTCGCCGAGGTGACCCTGCCGTTCCGGCAGGCCACCGAGGGCTCGACGGTGTCGCTCACGGTCGACGGCAAGACCGTCAACGCGCGCATCCCTCCCGGAGTGCGCGACGGGCAGAAGATCCGCCTGCGCGGCAAGGGCCGGACCGGCGACGTGGGCGCCCCCGCGGGCGACCTCGTCATCACCGTGCACGTCACGCCGCACCCGGTGTTCTCCGCCGACGGACCGCACCTGCGGATCACCGTCCCCGTCGCGTTCGACGAGGCCGCGCTCGGCGCGACCGTCGAGGTGCCCACGCTCGACGGCGGGACCGTCAAGGTCCGCGTCCCCGAGGGCACCCCGTCGGGGCGTGTCCTGCGGGTCAAGGGCAAGGGCATCACGACCGGCTCGACGACGGGCGACCTGCTCGTCACCGTGCAGGTCGTCGTGCCGCAGCGGTTGTCCGCCGCGGCGCGGGAGGCCGTGCAGGCGTTCGGCATCGCGACGTCCGGCGAGGACGTGCGGGCCGACCTGATCCAGTCCGCGAGGAAGTGACCGGCGCGTCGCCGGACGGCACCCCCGTCCGGCGACGTGACCGCGGGGGCACGACGGAGCGCGACGACGACGGGCACGGCCCGCGACGAGGTCCGCGACGAGGACGGCAGCAGCGGGTGACGACGGTCGCGAGGGCGACGTGCACGGCGTCCGGGGCGACGAGCGAAGGCGGTGAGGTGACGTGGTGGCGGACGACGCGAAGGTCTACGTGATCTCCGTGGCCGCCGAGCTCGCGGGCATGCACCCGCAGACGCTCCGGCAGTACGACCGGCTCGGGCTGGTGTCCCCGGGGCGCACGAGCGGTCGCGGCCGCCGCTACTCCCTGCGCGACATCGCCCTGCTGCGCGAGGTGCAGCGGCTCTCGCAGGACGAGGGCGTGAACCTCGCCGGGATCAAGCGGATCCTCGAGCTCGAGGCCGAGGTCGACACCCTGCGCCGCCAGGTCGAGTACCTGCGCGCGTTCGTCGAGCCGGGCCGCCGCGTCTTCACGGCCGACCCGCGCGGCGACGTCGTCGCCGTCCAGCGCCGCGCCCGCGAGGCCCGCCGCCGCCCCTCGGAGGACACGGGCGCCCTGGTCCTCTGGCGCCCCCGCCCCTGACGGGTCCGCTCCCGGACGACCCTCTCGGGCTCCACCGGCCCTGCGACCCCCTGGCCCACCCGACCGTGCGTCGAGCGTGAGTCTGCGCCGAGATCGCGAGCTCGCGTCACGATCGCGAGCTCGGACTCGCGGGGTCGGCGTGACCTCACGATCTCGGCGCGTGCGGAGCGCGAGGGCGACTCGGGTCGGGCGGCGCCGGGCCGGGTGGGCGCGCGCAGGCGGGAGGATGGGGGCGTGCTGACCGCGCTCGGGATCGATGTCGGGACCACCAACACCAAGGTCGTGCTCGTCGACGTGCTGACGCCGTCGGTCCTCGCCGTCGCGTCGGCGCCCACGCCCGCACCTTCCGACATGGCGGGCGTGCTGGCCGGCCTCGTGGGACGGGTGCTGCGCGCGCCGGGGGAGGGGCCCGCGCCGGTCGCGGTCGGGATCGCGTCGATGGCCGAGACCGGCGTCCCGCTGACGGCGGACGACCGCCCGCGCGGCGACTGGCTGCGCTGGGACGGGCACCGCGCCGGTGCGGAAGCGGCAGCGCTCGCGGCGCGCATCGGCCGGGAGGAGCTGTTCGCGGCGACGGGTGTGCGGGCGAGCGCCAAGATCCCGCTCGCGACGTGGGAGTGGCTGCGCACGCACGAGCCGGACGCGCTGCACGCAGGCGCCGGCCGGTGGGCGGGCGCGGCGGACCTCGTCGGGCTGCTGCTCACGGGCCGGCTCGCGACGGACCACACGCTCGCCGGTCGCACCGGCGCGTACCGCCTCGGCCG
This sequence comes from Cellulomonas fimi ATCC 484, assembly GCF_000212695.1. NCBI lineage: Bacteria > Bacillati > Actinomycetota > Actinomycetes > Micrococcales > Cellulomonadaceae > Cellulomonas > Cellulomonas fimi. The sequence continues at coordinate 499,862 of NC_015514.1, forward strand.
GCCGGGAGCGCTGCCGGCGGCCTTCGACCCGGACCTGCTGGCGGAGGTCGGTCTCGTCCTGTCGCGGGTCCCGGACGTGCTGGCGCCCGGCGAGCTGCTGGGCACGGTCGTCGACGGGCCGTTCCCCGCCGCCGGTCTGCCGGCGGGCACCCCGGTGACGATCGCCGGCCACGACCACCCCGTCGGCACGTGGGCGGCCGGGGTGCGCGAGCCCGGGCAGTCCGCCGACTCCGTCGGGACGGCGGAGGCGGTGTGCTCCGTGCTGGTCGCCGACCCCGAGCCCGGACCGGTCGCAGCGGCGGGCATGAGCCTCGTCCGGACCGTCACCGGTGCGCACCCGGCGCTGCTCGCCGGCTCGTCGAGCGCGGGCGGCGCGGTTGCGTGGTGGCTCACGGCCCACGCCCCCGACGCCGACGTGGACGCTCTCATGGCCGAGGTCGAAGCGCTCGGGGACGCGCCCCTCGACCCGTTCGTGCTGCCCTACGTGCACGGCCGCCAGACGCCCGCACCGGACGCGGCCGCGACGTTCCGGCGCGTCGGCGAGGCCGCCGAGCGCCCACCGCGCGACGAGGCGTTCGCGCTCCTCGCGGGACTCTCGCTCCAGGCCCGGTGGATGCTCGACGAGCAGGGCCGCCTCGCCGGGACCGCCGCCGCGACGTCCCTCACCGTGCTCGGCGGGCCCATGGCGGCGAACCCGGCGTGGCGGCGGCTCAAGGCGCGCGTGACGCCGGTGCCGGTCCGGCTTGTCGCGGAGGCCGAGCCCGTTGCCGCAGGGGCGGCGCTGCTCGCGGCACAGCGCGTCGGGGCCGTGGACGAGGCACCGGCGCTGCCCTCGGTCGACGTGCCCGGCCCGTCGGGACCGGAGGGGCGCGACGTCGCAGCGGCGTTGGCGCGCTTCGTCGAGGCCGCGACGGCGGGCGTTCACGCGTCCTGACGTCAGCAGGCCCGGTCGACGTCAGCAGGCCCAGTCGAACGCGTCGGACTCGAGGTCGACCTGCGCGCTCCCGGAGCCGAAGTTCATGCCCGGCAGCTCGTCGAGCTCCAGGTAGTACGGGGTGAACCCGGGCTGCAGCGCCTGGATGGGGAAGGCCGTGCCGCCCAGGTGGCTCGGCGCCAGGGCCTGCGCCCAGGGCAAGAGGTGGAACCCGTCGTCGAACGGCGTGACGAAACCGGGCGTGCTCGCCGCGTCGAGCGCGTCGACCGGCACGTGGCCGGCGTTGAGGTCCGGACGCCCGAGCAGCCAGACGCGACGTGTCGGCTCCTGCGTGTCCCAGGCGTTCGGGCCCTCGTCGTCCGGTCCGTGCGTGCCCGGCCCGCGGGGGTCGGCGGGCGGCGGCGTCGGACCGGCGTCGTACTCGTCCTGCGTGAGCCGCACGAGGGCGAACTCCCCGTCGATGATGTCGACGCGCCGAGCGAGGTGCGGGTGGTCGACGGCGCGTGCGAGATCGACGACGAACGGGTCGTCGGGGTCGTCCACGCCACGCGGTGCGGCGAACTGACCCTCTCCCTGGAAGAACGCGACGGCGGGCAGGTCCGGCCCTCGCCGTCGGAACTCGGGCGGCAGCAGGAGGGTGATCCCGTGGAACATCGGCAGCCCGGTCTGGGTGCCCCGGGGCCACGTGGTCGGGTCGATGCCGGGTCCGGCGCTCCCGATCCACCCGTCGGCCGGTCCCGCCGGACGGGCCTGGGCCGCGGGCCGCCGCGGGTGGTCGGCGATCCCGTCCGGCACCTCGAACCACAGGTCGTACGCGTTCACCGGCCCCCCTCCGTGCCGAGGTGCGCGGACAGCGACCGCATCGTGCTGACGAACGCCGTCTCCAGGTCGACGTCGTACGCGTCGGCGAGGGTCAGCACCGACCACAGGCAGTCGGCGAGCTCGTGCGCGAGGGCCTCGTCGAGGTCGTCGCGCGGCCGCACGCCGGCCTTGCCCTGGACGAGCTTCGCGAGGTCGCCGACGTCGCCGAGGAAGCCCAGCATGATCTCCTCGCGCGTCCACGACCGCCCGTACCGCGCGGTCTCGACGGCGGCGTACCGGGCGCGCACGTCGCGGGCCATGTCCTGCAGCTCCTGGAGGTCCACGCGCCGACCGTAGCCGCTGGCTCGGGCGACGCGGTGGGGTTCAGGCTCCGAGCGGGACGGGCCGGCGCACGTCCGGTCCCGCGCCGGCGACGGCCGCGGGGAGACGGACGGTGAACGTGGTGCCGCCGCCGGCCGTGGGCGTCACGGCGAGGGTGCCGCCGTGCGCGGTGACGACGGCGTGCGCGATGGACAGGCCGAGCCCGGTCGACCCGGACGCGCGGTTGCGGGAGGCGTCGCCGCGCACGAACCGCTCGAACAGGCGCGAGCGCAGGTCGGCCGGGATGCCGGGGCCGTCGTCGGCGACGTCGAGCCGCACGTCGGGCCCGTCGTGCGCGACGCGGACCGTCACGGCCGTGCCGGGGGGTGTGTGCAGGCGCGCGTTGGACAGCAGGTTCGCGAGCACCTGCCGCAGCCGGTGGTCGTCCCCGACGACGAGCGCCCCGGCGGCGTCGAGGTCGAGGTCCGCCCCGGTGTCGGGGCCGCCCGTGGCCGGGCCGCCCGCGGCCGGGCCGGTGAGGCCGGACAGGTCGAGCGACCAGCGGTGGTCCGGACCGGCCGCGTGCGCGTCCGCGACGGCGTCGACGGCGAGCTCGACGACGTCCACGGGCTCGGTGTCGAGCGGGCGGCCCGCGTCGAGCCGGGCGAGCAGGAGCATGTCCTCGACGAGCCCGGTCATCCGCCGCGACTCGGACTCGACGCGGCCCATCGCGACGAGCGCCTCGGGCGGGAGGTCGTCGGGCAGGCGGCGCACGAGCTCGGCGTACCCGCGGATCGACGCGAGCGGGGTCCGCAGCTCGTGCGACGCGTCGGCGACGAACTGCCGGACCTGCGACTCCGACGCGTGCCGCGCGGCGAGCGCACCCTCGACGTGCCCCAGCAGGCGGTTGAGCGCGGCCCCGACCTGGCCGACCTCGGTCGCGGTGTCGGTGTCGGCCGCGGGCACCCGGTCGGCCAGCACGACCTCGCCGCGGTCGAGCGGAAGCCGCGCGACGCGGGCGGCGGTCGCGGCGACGCGCGTCAGCGGCCGCAGCTCGCGCCGGACGAGGACGAGCCCGACGGCGGCGGCGGCCAGGACGGCCAGCAGCGCGACGACGACGACCATCGCGACGTACGGGGTGAGGGTCGCGGTCACGGCGTCGGTGGGCATCGCGGTGACGACGACGTCGCCGCCGGGCGACAGCGTCGCGAGCGCGCGGTAGGCGCCGGCGCCGTCGAGGTGCACGGACCGGACGGTGTCGTCGGTGGGCAGCGCGAGCAGCGTCGCGGTCGCGGACTCGCTCAGCACGTGCGACTCGCCGTCGTCGGTGTAGTAGAGCGCCGACACGGCGGCGGGGTCGGCGCCGGGCTCCGCGACGACGTGCACCGTCCCGGGCCCCTGCCCGGGCAGGTCGACGCCGCCGGGGCCGGGGGCGCGCCGCAGCACGTCCTCCTCGCCGTCCGTGCCGTCCCCGATCCCGCCGCCGACGGTCCGGTCAGGTCCGGCCTCCATGACGGCACGCCCGTGCGCGGCCTGGATCCGGTCGTCGAGCTGCCCGACGAGCGACGCGCGCAGCGCGAGGGTCGTCACCGTGCCCATGGCCACGGCGACGACGGCGACGAGCGTCACGACGAGCGCGACGAGGCGCCGCCGCAGGGTCCAGCGCGGCAGGGCGCCGGGGGAGACGCGGCGGCGCAGGTCCGCGAGACGGGGGCCGGACCGGTCCGCGCGCGTCGGGCCCTGGTCGCGCCCGGGGCCGCGGGCCTCGGGGGCCGTCGGTGCGGTGCTCCCGGTCACGCCGGCTTCAGCACGTAACCGACGCCGCGCAGCGTGTGCAGCATGGGCTCGCGGCCCTTGTCGATCTTGCGGCGCAGGTAGGAGACGTACAGCTCGACGATGTTCGCCTGCCCGCCGAAGTCGTACTGCCACACGCGGTCGAGGATCTGCGCCTTGGACAGGACGCGCCTCGGGTTGCGCATGAAGTAGCGCAGCAGCTCGAACTCGGTGGCGGTGAGGCGGATGTCGTCGCCGCCGCGCGTGACCTCGTGCGAGTCCTCGTCGAGCGTCAGGTCGCCGACCACGAGCACCGCCTCCTCGCGCGCGGAGACCGCGCCCGCGCGGCGCAGCAGGGCCCGCAGCCGGGCGACGACCTCCTCGAGGCTGAACGGCTTCGTCACGTAGTCGTCACCGCCTGCCGTGAGGCCGGCGATGCGGTCCTCGACGGCGTCCTTGGCGGTGAGGAACAGGACGGGGACGTGCGGGTGGGCGGCGCGGATGCGACGCAGGACCTCGAGCCCGGTGAGGTCGGGGAGCATGACGTCGAGCACGATGACGTCGGGCGTCGTCGCGCGGGCCTGGCGGACCGCGGCGTGCCCGGACAGCGCGTGCTCGACCGTCCAGCCCTCGTAGCGCAGGGCCGTGGACAGGAGCTCGGCGAGGGTGGGCTCGTCGTCGACGACGAGGGCGCGGACGGGGGAGCCGTCGGCGCGGGTGAGCGTGTCGGGGCGGCGCACGGTCGAGGTCGTCATGCGGTCGATGGTGCGGCGGCGACCTTGGCGCGCCCTGACCCGTTCCTGTGAATCCCCTGAGCGCCGCGCCCTCGCCGAGTTCGTCCTCTGGGGTCGAGTTCGTCACCTCCAGCTGACGAACTCGCCTGGAGCTGACGAGCTCGACGGCAGGTGTGGGGGTGAGGCCGGGGCGAGGGGGACGGGCGGGTGAGGAGGAGAGAGGCGGGTGGGGTGGGGGTCAGGTGAGGGGGCGGGGGCGGGCGTCACCGGCGACGGCGGCGGCGAGGATCGCCTCGATCGCGAAGGCGGTGGCCTCGGGCAGGTCGACGGTGTCGTCGAGCAGCCACTGCACCTGCAGGCCGTCCATGACGCCGATGATCGCGCTCGCGGCACGCTGCGCGACGTCGGTGGGAACGCTCCCTCCGCCCACCTCGACGACGGCGTCCGCGATCTCGCCGCGCAGGACGTGGAAGCGGTCGGTGACCCAGGCGCGCGCGGGGTGGTTCTCCGTGACGGACTCGCCGGTCAGGACGGTGTAGCCCTGCACGATCCCGCGGCGGTCGGCGTTCATGCGCGCGGTGCGGACGAGGTGCCGGAAGAGCTCGAGCCCGCCGGGGATGTGCTGCCCCTCGAGGTCGCGCACGTCCTCCTTGTCGCGGTACTCGAGCACCTCGACGAGCAGCTGCTCCTTGGACCCGAAGTGGTGCAGGACGCCGGCGTGCGTGATGCCGACCTGCTCCGCGACCTCGGCGAGGGAGCCGGTCTTGTACCCCTTCGTGCCGAACGTGTGCGCGGCGGCGCGCAGGATCTCGGCGCGGCGCTCGACGGTCGCCTGGCGCGGTCGGCGGGTGCGTCGGGGCGTCGTGGGCCCGGCGGCGGCGGGAGCGGCGGGGGGAACGGCCTCGTCCATGGTCGAAACCATACTGTGACCATCCCGCTTACTAACAAGTCAGTAAGTTGTGCTCTACTGCCGCTGACGGCAAGGACGACGTCCGGACGGAGCACCCACTCGTGTCGACGCAGACACCCCGCACCACCCAGGCCGACGAGGCCGCGCTGCTCGCGGCGCTCACCACCGAGGAGAAGGTCCGCCTCGTGGTCGGCGCCGGGCTGTGGAGCACCACCGCGGTCCCGCGGATCGGGCTGCGCGCGATGCACCTGTCCGACGGCCCCGCGGGCGTGCGCGGCGTCACCGACGACCCGACCGAGACGGCCGCGTCGTTCCCCGCCCCCAGCGCGCTCGCCGCCACGTGGGACCGCGACCTGGCGGACGAGGTCGGCGCGCTCTTCGCCGCCGAGGCCCGCCGCCACGGCGTCGACGTCGTCCTCGCCCCGCAGGTCAACCTCCAGCGCACCCCGGTCGGCGGCCGGCACTTCGAGTGCTACTCCGAGGACCCGCTGCTCACCGGCGAGATCGCGGTGCACGTGGTGCGGTCGGCGCAGGACCGCGGCGTCGGCATGTGCGTCAAGCACTTCGTCGCCAACGACTCCGAGACCGAGCGCACCACCTACGTCTCCCGCGTCGACGAGCGCACGCTCCGCGAGGTCTACCTCGCGCCGTTCGAGCGGCTCGTCCGCGAGGCGCGCGCGTGGTCCGTGATGGGCGCGTACTCCGGCGTCGACGACGGCACGACGGCCGCCCCCGTGCTCGAGCACCGGCCGCTGCTCACGGGCGTGCTCAAGGACGAGTGGGGCTTCGACGGCGTCGTCGTCTCCGACTGGGTCGCGACCAACACCGTCGAGGACGCGGCGCACGGCGGCCTCGACCTGCAGATGCCCGGTCCGGACGGGCCGTGGGGGGACGGGCTGCTCGACGCCGTCCGCGACGGCCGCGTGAGCGGGCAGACGCTCGACGACAAGGTCCTGCGCGTGCTGCGGCTCGCGGGCCGCGTCGGTGCGCTCGACGGCGTCGAGCCCGCGGGAGAGCGGCGCGCGGACGTGGCCGACGTCGACGTGCGGGCCGTGCTGCGCCGCCTCGTCGGCCGGTCGATGGTCGTGCTGCGCGACACCGACCACGGCCTGCCCGCGGCGCCCGGCGACGTCCGCCGGGTCGCCCTGCTCGGGCCCAACGCCGTGAGCCCGTTCGTGCAGGGCGGCGGGTCGGCGTACGTGCGGCCCGAGCGCTCCGCGACCCCCGCGGACGCGCTCGCCGCGGCCTTCGCCGGGGCCGAGGTCGACGTCCACGCCGGCGCCGTGTCGCGGATGCTGCCGCCGCAGCTCGACCTCGCGGCGCGCTGCACCGACCCGGACGGGCAGGCGGGTGCGCTCGTCGAGCTGCTCGACGCCGACGGCACGGTCCTCGACGCCCGTACGACCACGAGCTGGGGCGGCTGGCTGCGGGACGTGCGCGCCGACGCCGTGACCGTCCGGCTGCGCACCACCGTCCGGCTCGACGAGCCCGGGCGGCACGAGGTCGGCGTCGGGACGGTCGGCCGGCACCTCGTCGCGATCGGCGGGCGGGTCGTGTCCCGCGGGGACCGCGTCGTCGGGGCGGAGGTGATCCTCGACTCGTCCGTGAACCAGCCGGTGCCCACGACGGTCGTCCTCGACGTGACCGAGCCGACGACCGTCGAGGTCGACGCGCACGTGCAGGCCGTGCACCCCGTCGGGTACGCGTCGTTCGCGCGCGCCGAGCTCGTGCACCGCACCCCGGGCACGACCCCCGACGAGCTGCTCGCCGACGCCGTCGCGGCCGCCGCCGCCGCGGACCTGGCCGTCGTCGTCGTCGGCACCAACGAGGAGATCGAGTCCGAGGGGTACGACCGCACGAGCCTCGCGCTGCCGGGCACGCAGGACCAGCTCGTGAAGGAGGTCGTCGCCGCGAACCCGCGCACGGTCGTCGTCGTCAACGCGGGCGCGCCCGTGCTGCTGCCGTGGCTCGACGAGACGCCGTGCGTCGTGTGGGGCTGGCTCGGCGGGCAGGAGTGGCCCGAGGCGCTGGCCGACGTGCTCACGGGCGCGACCGAGCCGTCGGGCCGGCTGCCGTGGACGCTGCCCGCGCACGAGGACGACGTCCCGGTCCCGGACGCGGTCCCCGTCGGCGGGGTCGTCGACTACCACGAGGGCGTGCACGTCGGGTACCGGTCGTGGCTGAGGCTCGGCCGGACGCCCGCGGCGCCGTTCGGGCACGGGCTCGGCTGGACGACGTGGGACCACGAGCACGCGGAGGTCGCGGCCCGGACCGGCGACGGCGACCTGCTCGTCGACGTCACCGTGGTCAACACCGGCACCCGCGCGGGCCGCGAGGTCGTCCAGGTCTACGTCGAGCCGCCCACCGGGACGGGCGAGGACCGGCCCGTGCGCTGGCTCGGCGGCTTCGCGGTCGTCCACGCCGGACCCGGCGGGCGCGCGACCACCCGGGTGCACGTGCGCGCCGACGCGCTGCGCACCTGGGACATCGAGAGCCACGGCTGGGTGACCCCCGCCGGGACGTACACGCTGCGCGTCGGCCGCTCGTCGGGCGACCTGCGCCTCTCGATCGACGTCGACGTCCCGTCGTCGCCGGCCCACCCGTCGGCCCCCGCGGCCGGCACCCCCTGACCCCACAGAGCACGCCCGACCCACAACCCAGCAGTCAGTGCAAGGAGGCACTCGTGAGAACGCGCAAGCTCGCAACGATGGTGGCCGGTCTGTCCGCCGTCGCGCTGCTCGCCACCGCCTGCTCGGGCGGCGGCGGCACGTCCGACGACAGCACCGGAGGCGGCGACGGCGCCGTCCTGACGATCGGCATGCCCAACGGCCCGCAGAACGAGAACCAGAGCCCGCTCATCCCGACGGGGTCGGCGGCGAAGTCCCTCGGGTACGCCTGGGTGATCTACGAGTCGCTCATGCAGGTCAACGACGTCAACCCGCTCGAGGACCCCGAGCCCTGGCTCGCCGAGTCCGTCACGTGGAACGCCGACTACACGGAGGCGAAGATCGTCGCCCGCGAGGGCGTGACGTGGTCCGACGGCGAGGAGTTCACGGCCGAGGACATCGGCTTCACGCTGCAGCTCCTCATCGACTACCCGGCGATCAACAACAACTTTCCGGACCAGATCGGGTCGGTCTCGACCGAGGGCGACACGGTGACGATCACCTTCACCGCCCCGCAGTACGTCAACCAGGTCAAGCTGCTCCAGCAGGTCATCGTCCCCGAGCACCTGTGGAAGGACGTCGACCCGACGACCTACACCGACACCGACCCCGTCGGCACCGGGCCGTACCTGCTCGACACCTGGACGCCGCAGGCCGCGACGCTCGTCCCGAACCCCGACTACTGGGGCGGCGAGCCGAAGGTCGCGAAGCTGCAGTACTCGTCGTACAACGACAACAACGCCCTGACGACCGCCCTCACCACGGGCGAGGCGCAGTGGGGCTGGACGTTCATCGCGGACTTCGAGGACGTCTTCATCGCCAAGGACCCCGAGCACAACCACCAGGTGGCGGGCGGCGGCTTCGGCAGCGACATCCTGTTCCTCAACAACGAGACGAAGCCGTTCAACGACGTGGCGTTCCGCAAGGCGCTCAACCTCGTCGTCGACCGCGCGCAGATCTCGAACCTCGCAGGTGCCGGGGTCTGGCCCGTCATCACGAGCGTCACGGGCATGCCGATGCCGTCCGGCGAGCAGTACCTCGCCGACGACCTCGTCGGCGAGGAGCTCGAGGTCGACGTCGACGCCGCCAAGGACCTGCTCACCGACGCCGGCTACACGTGGAACGCCGACGACAAGCTCGTCGACCCCGACGGCGAGGTCGTGACGTTCGAGCTGGTCAACCCCGCCGGCTGGAACGACTACCTGACGGCGCTCGACCTCATCAAGACGGCCGCCGCCGAGCTCGGCGTCGACGCCACGGTCAACGCCGCGAACCAGGACGCGTGGTTCAACGACATCATCCCGTTCGGCAACTTCCAGGCGACCCTGCACTGGACCGACGGCGGCGCGACCCCGTGGAACATGTACGCGAACCTCATGGACGGCGCGTCGTACGTGCCGCTCGGCGAGACCGCGACGTGGAACTTCGGCCGGTACAAGAACGACGAGGTCACGCAGGCGCTCGCGGAGTTCAAGGGCGCGTCCGACGAGGCCGCCCGGTCCGCCGCGATCGCGACCGTGCAGAAGGCGTACGTCGAGGACGTCCCGGGCCTGGTCATCTGGTCCCGCCCGGCCGTCGCGCAGTACTCGACGAAGAACTACACGGGCTTCCCGACCGCGGACGACCTCTACGCGAACCCGCAGCCCACGGGCCCGCAGGCCGCGCGGATCGTCATGAACCTGGAGCCGACGCAGGACTGACCCCACCTCGTCGGCGGGGGCGCGGTGCCCGACCACCGCGCCGCGTCCCCGCCGACCCGTCCTCGCCGACCCTCCACCAGCCCACAGGTGAGCTCCATGACCCTCCCCGCCCCTCCCGACGCGCCCGTCGCGGACCAGCAGCCCGACGACACCCCGGTGCTGCAGGCCGTCGACCTGCGCAAGCACTTCGTCACCGGCTCGTTCCGCAACCGCGCGACGGTGCACGCCGTCGACGACGTGAACCTGTCCCTGCACCGTGGCCGCGTCGTCGCCCTCGTCGGCGAGTCCGGCTCGGGCAAGTCGACGATCGCGCGGCTGCTGTCGCAGCTGCTCCCCGTGAGCGGCGGGCAGATCCTGCTGCACGGGCAGGACGCCGTCGTCCGCCGACGCGGCGCGTTCCGCCGCTACGTGCGGCGCGTCCAGATGATCTTCCAGGACCCGTTCGGGTCGCTGAACCCGGTGCACACCGTGCGCTACACGCTGACCCGCAGCATCCGGATCCACCAGGGCCGGCTGCGCGGCGCGGACCTCGAGGACGCGCTCACGACGCTGCTCGAGCGTGTGCAGCTCACGCCCGTCGAGCGGTACGTCGACAAGTTCCCGCACGAGCTGTCCGGCGGGCAGCGGCAGCGCGTCGCGATCGCCCGGGCCCTGGCCGCGGACCCCGAGGTGCTGCTCGCCGACGAGCCGATCTCGATGCTCGACGTGTCGATCCGCCTCGGCATCCTCAACCTGCTGCGCGACCTGCGCGACCGGCTGCAGATCGCGATCCTCTACATCACGCACGACATCGCCTCGGCCCGCTACTTCGCCGACCGGACGATGGTCATGTACGCGGGGCGCATCGTCGAGACCGGCGACTCCGAGTCGGTGACGCAGGACCCGAGGCACCCGTACACGCAGCTCCTCGTCCGCTCGGCGCCCGACCCCGACGACCTCGACGCGCGTGCCCGCGGAGCCCGGGGGGAGGCGCCGTCCCTCGTCCGCCCCCCGACCGGCTGCCGGTTCCACCCCCGCTGCCCGTTCGCGGTCGACCTGTGCCGCACCGAGGTGCCGCCGCTGCTCGCCGTGGGCGAGGGGCGCGAGGCCGCGTGCTGGGGGTACTCCGACCGGGCCGACCGGCCACACGTCGGGGACGTGCTCGACGCGTACGGCGAGCGCCCGTCGATCGACGTGGACCTGCTGCACGCGGCCGAGGACGAGGCGCACGTCGAGAGCGTGGCCGTCGAGACCGTGGCCGTCGAGACCCTGACCGTCGACACCAAGGAGGGCGACCGGTGAGGTTCTTCGTCCGACGCGGCATCTTCTACGTCGTCACCGCCTGGGCCGCGGTGACCATCAACTTCATCATCCCCAGGCTCATGCCCGGCGACCCGGTCAAGGCGATCATGGCCAAGTCGCAGGGCAAGCTCGACTCGTCCGCCGAGGCCGCGATCCGCACGCTGTTCGGGCTCGACGAGGACAAGAGCGTCTGGCAGCAGTACCTCGACTACTGGAACCTGCTGCTGCACGGGAACCTCGGCGTCTCGTTCACCTACTACCCGACGCCCGTCGCGGAGATGATCCAGCAGACGCTGCCGTGGACGGTCGGGCTCGTCGGCATCGCGACCGTCGTCGCCTTCCTCGTCGGGACGCTCGTCGGCACGGGCATCGGCTGGCGGCGCGGCACGTGGGCCGACTCGCTGCTGCCGATCTCGACGTTCTTCTCCGCGGTGCCGTACTTCTGGCTCGGGCTCGTCGTCATCGCGATCTTCTCGGTGAACCTCGGGTGGTTCCCGTCGTCCGGCGCGTACGACCGGTCCATGGTGCCCGCGTTCACGCCCGAGTTCATCGGGTCCGTCCTCTACTACGGGACGCTGCCCGCGCTGACGATCGTGATCTCGTCGATCGCCGGCTGGATCCTCGGGATGCGGAACATGATGGTGACCGTCTCCTCGGAGGACTACGTGACCGTCGCGCAGGCCAAGGGCCTGTCGGAGCGGGCCGTGGTCTTCGGCTACGCCGCCCGCAACGCGGTCCTCCCGCAGATCTCGTCGTTCGCCCTGTCCCTCGGCTTCATCGTCGGCGGGACGCTCATCATGGAGATGGTCTTCTCCTACCCGGGCATCGGCTTCCTGCTCTACAACGCGACGACCAACCACGACTACACGCTCATGCAGGGCTGCTTCCTCGTGATCACCCTGTCCGTGCTGGTCGCGAACGTCGTCGCGGACTTCGTCTACGCCGTGCTCGACCCGCGCACCCGGCAGGAGGGCTGACATGGCCGTCGAGACTTCCGTCCTCACCGAGACCGAGACGGTCGCGACCGACGCGACCGCACCCGTCACCGGCAAGCGCACGCTGCTGTTCCTGCGCAACGCCAAGGCCCTCACCGGCCTCGCGATCCTCGGGTTCTTCGGCGTGCTCGCCGTGGTCGGGCCGTGGATCGCGCCCTACGACCCGAGCGCCGTGAGCGCCGACATCCTCCAGCCACCGTCGGGCGCGCACTGGTTCGGCACCACGCACCTGGGCCAGGACATCCTGTCGCAGGTGCTCGTCGGGACCCGCGGCGTGCTCGTCGTCGGGCTCGTCGCGGGCGTCCTCGCGACCGTCATCGGCGTGCTCGTCGGCGTCACCGCCGGGTTCGTCGGGGGAGCGGGCGACGAGACGCTGTCGGCGCTGTCGAACATCTTCCTCGTGATCCCGCAGCTGCCGCTCATCATCCTCATCGCCGGGCAGCTGCCGTCCGCGGGCGGGCTCACCGTCGCCGCCGTCATCGCCGTCACCGGCTGGGCGTGGGGCGCGCGCGTGCTGCGCGCCCAGACGCTGTCCCTGCGCAGGCGCGACTTCGTCGAGGCCGCCCGGGCGAACGGCGAGCGGACCTGGCGGATCGTCCTCGCGGAGATCCTGCCCAACCTCACCGCGATCATCGCCGCCGGGTTCGTCGGCACGGTGACCTTCGCGGTCCTGTCGCAGATCACGCTCGCGTTCATCGGCGTCACGTCGGTGTCCGAGTGGAACTGGGGGACCATCCTGTTCTGGGCGCAGGGCAACCTCGCGCTCCAGCGCGGGGCCTGGTGGTGGTTCGTGCCCGCAGGCCTGTGCATCGCCCTGCTCGGCATGGCCCTCACGCTCATCAACTTCGGCATCGACGAGTTCGTCAACCCGCGCCTGCGCTCGACCGGGCTGCACGCCCGCAGCCTGCGCAAGCGCGGCATCCGCCCCCGCATCGGCTTCACGCCGGTCGTGCACGAGGCCAAGGAGGACCGGTCGTGAGCGCGCAACCTGTCGAGCGGCGGGTCCCGGCCGCGGACCCCGTCCTGGAGATCCGCAACCTGTCCGTGGACTACGGGTACGACGAGAACCCGGTGCACGTGCTGCGCCAGGCGTCGCTGACCCTGAACCGCGGAGAGGTCCTCGGCCTCGCGGGCGAGTCCGGCTGCGGCAAGTCGACGCTCGCGTACGCCGCGACCCGGCTGCTGCCGCCGCCCGGCCTCATCACGGGCGGGCAGGTGCTGTTCCACGGCCGTGACGGCTCGACCGCCGACATCCTCACGATGTCCGACGCCGAGCTGCGCGCGTCGCGGTGGCAGGACCTGGCGATCGTCTTCCAGGGCGCGATGAACTCGCTCAACCCCGTGTTCCGGGTGGGCCGGCAGATCGCCGACGCGATCCGCGCGCACCGCCCCGGCGTCTCGCAGAAGGAGGCCCTCGAGCGCGCCGCCGACCTGCTCGACATGGTCGGCATCTCGCCCGACCGGCTGCGTGCCTACCCGCACCAGCTCTCGGGCGGCATGCGGCAGCGCGTCATGATCGCCATGGCGCTCGCCCTGGACCCGCAGGTCCTCATCATGGACGAGCCCACCACGGCCCTCGACGTCGTCATGCAGCGGCAGATCGTCGAGCAGATCGCCGAGCTCCGCGACCGCCTCGGGTTCTCCGTCGTCTTCATCACGCACGACGTCTCGCTGCTCATCGAGATCGCCGACCGCATCGCGATCATGTACGCCGGCGAGATCGTCGAGGACGCCTCCGCGCAGGACGTCTACCGCCGCCCCCGCCACCCCTACGCCAACGGGCTGCTGCACTCGTTCCCGCCGCTGCGGGGCCCGCGGCGCGAGCTGGGCGGCATCCCCGGCTCCCCGCCGGACCTCGCGCGGCTGCCCTCCGGCTGCCCGTTCCGCGCCCGCTGCCCGTTCGTCTTCGACGCGTGCGCGCACGTCCAGCCCGAGCTCGTCGCCCCCGCGGTCGCCGGCGACGACCCGCGGCGCTCGGTCGCGTGCCTGCGCCACGACCCGGACCGCGTCGCGGCGGCCGGCTTCACCCCCGTCCCCGTCCCGCCGGAGCTCGCCGTGCGCTGACCGCGGGTCGGGCGCCGGCAGCCCGCCCCCCGGACCGTCGCTGCGGCCCGGCCCCCTGAACCGCCGCCCCGTCCCGGGAGCACTGTGGGCGGTCGCGTCCCTCCGGTCGCGACCACCCGGGACGGGGCGGCCCTGTGGGCCGGTGCACGCGCCGTGGGCGGCGCCTGACGACGTCCCGTCGCACCCGGCTTCCGGCGGGCCGACGCCCGCCGGGCGGACGGCACCTCGTCAGGTGCCCGCGTGCCGCGCGTCGGGGGCGGGCGCGAGGCGGCCCGCGGCGGACTCCAGGTAGCGGCGTTCGGGGAGGCTCGTGGTGAGGCGGGCGGCACGGCGGTAGGCGTCGAGTGCAGCCTCCTCGTCGCCCGCGCGTTCCAGGAGGTGCGCGCGGACCGCCCAGAGCCGGTGGTGGTCCGCGGTGCGCGGGTCGTCGTGCAGGGGACGTAGCAGGTCGAGGCCCGCTCGCGGACCCGAGACCATCGCGACGGCGACCGCGCGGTTGAGCGTGACCATCGGGCCGGGCGCGACGTGGTCGAGGAGGCGGTAGAGGGCGGCGACCTGCGGCCAGTCGGTGCCGGCGGCCGTCGGGGCCTCGGCGTGCACCGCGGCGATCGCGGCCTGCAGCAGGTAGGGCCCCGCGGGGTGCACGGCGAGCGCCGCCTCGACGAGGCCGACCCCCTCGGCGATCTGCTCCGGGTCCCAGAGAGTGCGGTCCTGCTCGGCGAGCGGCACGAGCGTGCCGTCCGCGCCGAGCCGGGCGGCGCGGTGCGCGTCGGTGAGCAGCATGAGCGCCAGCAGGCCGGTGCTCTCCCCGTCGTCGGGGAGCAGGGCGTGCAGCAGGCGCGCCAGCCGGATCGCCTCCGTGGTGAGGTCGACGCGCACGAGGTCGGCGCCGCCGGACGCCGTGTAGCCCTCGGTGAAGACGAGGTAGAGGACCTCCCGGACGGCGGCGACGCGCACGGGCAGCTCGGCGGCGGACGGGAGCGTGAACGGCTCGCCGCGCATGGTGCGCTTCGCGCGGGTGATGCGCTGCGCCATGGTCGCCTCCGGCACGAGGTGCGCGGCGGCGATCTCGGCCGTCGTCAGCCCGCCGACCGCCCGCAGGGTGAGCGCCACCTGCGAGGCGGGCGACAGCGCGGGGTGGCAGCACAGGAGCAGCAGCGTGAGCGTGTCGTCGTGCGACGGCGGCTCCTCGTCGGCGCCCGGCGCGGTGCGACGCACCGCCGGGTCCAGGGCGACCGTCGCCTCCCGGACCCGGCGGGCACGCTCGGAGCGCCACGCGTCGGTGAGCCGCCGCCGCGCGACGGTCGTGAGCCACGCCCGCGGGTCGGCGGGCACGCCCTCGACGGGCCACTGGGTCGCGGCCGCGAGCAGCGCCTCCTGCACGGCGTCCTCGCACGCGTCGAACCGCCCGTGCCGGCGCACGAGGGCCGCGAGCACCTGCGGGCCCGTCGTGCGCAGCAGGTCCTCGACGCGAGCGGGGGCCACCGTCACATCTCCGCGCCGGCGTCCGTCATGACCGCACGCAGCTCGATCGCGCCGCCGAACCGGGTGTCCGGCCAGCGAGCGGCGATCTCCTCGGCACGCTCGTGCGTCTCGACGTCGATCGCGAGGTACCCGGCGAACTGCTCCTTGCTCTCCACGAACGGGCCGTCCGTGAGCGTGGTGCGGCCGTCGACCAGCCGCGTCGTCCGGGCCGCCGACGGGTCCGCCAGCGCCTCGCCGCCGACGAGCTCGCCGCGCTCGGACAGCTCCGCCATGATCTCGCCGACCTCCGCGAACAGCGCCGTGCGGTCGGCCTCGGACAGCTCGTCCGTGAAGCCGGGTCGGTTCCAGATGAGCAGCATGTACTTCATGGGTCGTCCCTCTCGTCCGTCGACCACCCCGTGCGGGTGGTCCGCGCTCTGGTCGGAGCCGACCGGCCGATCTCGACACCGCCGCCGTGTCGATCGTCACCGACCTGCTCCGACCACCCCACGACAGCATCCCGACACCTCCCGGAGGACGCCATGACCCGGCTCCGCGTGCACGCCTTCTCGATCAGCCTCGACGGCTTCGCGGCCGGCCCCGACCAGTCCGCCGACGACCCGATGGGCGTCGGCGGCATGGAGCTGCACCAGTGGGCGTTCGCCACGAACCGGTACCGCGACGAGCTCGGCGGACCCACGCCCCCACCGGTCGACGACGTCGACGACGCCGCCATGACGGCGGGCTTCGACGGGATCGGCGCGTGGATCCTCGGCCGGAACATGTTCGGTCCGGTCCGCGGCCCGTGGCCGGACGAGTCGTGGACGGGCTGGTGGGGCGACGAGCCGCCGTACCACTGCGACGTGTTCGTGCTGACGCACCACCCGCGGCGACCGCTGGAGCTGGGCGGCACGACGTTCCACTTCGTCACCGACGGCGTCCACGCGGCCCTCGACCGTGCCCGCGAGGCCGCAGCCGGGCTCGACGTGCGGCTCGGCGGGGGAGCGGCGACCGTCCGGCAGTACCTGCGCGCCCACCTCGTCGACGACCTGCACCTCGTCGTCGCCCCCGTCCTGCTCGGTCGCGGCGAGCGGCTGTTCGAGGACCTCGCGGACCTGCCCGCGGTGTACCGCGTCGCGTCGACCCGGCAGTCGACGACGAGCGTGCACGTGCACGTCGAGAAGGCGGCCTGACCGGGTCAAGCACCGGCGTCACGGTGTCGATGAGACCGCGTGCCCCTCCCCGCAGCGGTCGCGCGTACGGCCGGGACCGTCGTCGACCACCCCGAGCAGTCGCTCCTCGAGCTCGCGCTGTACGTCGCGCTCGTCGCCGGGGTGGCCGTGGTGCTGCGCGTCGTCGGCATCGTGCTGTGGCGCGAGCGGATGCTGCGCCGCCTGCGCCGCGAGCACCCCGACCAGGCGCGCGAGCTGACCCGTGCCGTGCGTGCCGTCCCGCTCCTCGGGATGCCGCAGCTCGCACCGTCCGACCCGTACGCCCGCACGCACGAGGTCGCGGTCGCGCCCCTCGGCGACGGCCGCCCGGGCTGGTCGCTGCGCGCGCCCGGCCCGAACCTCAGCACCGGCGACCTCGGACGGGACGGGTCCCGCCAGGACGCGCGCGTGCTGCTCACGGACGGCACGCACCTGCTCGTCGTGTGCCTCGGGCGGCTCGGCGCCGTCACCGACGGGCACGAGCTGCGGCCCGCGCAGGAGCGGGCGCAGCGCTTCGCGACCGAGCCGCCGGACGCGTGGCAGGCGCACGGGCCGGTCGACCGCGTCGACGGGGCGATCGGGACGGGGTGGCGCGTCACCGCGAGCCCGGGCGGCCGGTCGGTCCTGACCGACACGCACGTCGACCGGGACGGGTGGGCGTTCGTCGTCGGCGTGCTGTCGTCGTCCTGGCACGCGCGCGCCGTCGAGGCGCTCGACGCGGTGCTCGCCACGTGGACGTGGCAGGACGACCCGGCCTGACCACCGTTCACAGGAGACCGGGCGGCGGCGTCCAGGCCGGTCACAGGGTCGGGCGGTCGGATGGTCACGACGACATCCCGGCAGCGGAGGCGACGATGACCAGCACCGACGAGCGTGACGACCCCCTGCCCTGGCTCACGGCCAACGTCCGCCCCGCGGGCTCGTTCGGTCGCGGCGACGTCGGGCGGCTGCGCGCGCTCCTCGACGCCCTGTCGGCGTGCGCGTCCCTCGTCGTGCTGGACCTGCAGGCGGTGACGCTGCGCAGCTCCCGCGCCGCACAGGCGATCGACGACGCGGCCGCCGCGCTGGAGGAGCGCGGCGGGTGCCTGCTGTGCATCAACGCGGACGAGGACGTGCGCCGCCGGCTCGTGGGCTGCCGGCACGCGGTCGTCGTCGCCCCCGGGGAGCCCGTCCCGGTCGGGAGGTGACGGCAGGGCCGTCCGGGTGACCTACCGTGGTGCGGTGAGCAGCGCGCCCGTCACCCGCCCCGCACCGGTCGCGCCGACGCGCGCGCCGTCGGGGCGTGCGGGCGTCGTGCTCGGCTGCCTGCTGGTCGCGGTCGCGTCGGCCGTGGGCGTCTGGGCGCTCTGGCGGGTGTTCGTCACCACGACGTCGGGGCAGGTCGTCGAGCTCGCGGCGCTGCGCGGCGCGGAGTACGGGCAGACGCAGCTGTGGCGCGTCGCCGAGCGCGTGCTCGACGTCGTCTCCGTCGGGTTCATCGCGGCGGTGATCCTGGCGGCCATGACGATCGCGGTCCTGCGCCGCCGGTGGGAGCTCGCGCTGCAGGTCGCGGTGCTCATGGTGGGCGCGAACGTCACGACGCGGGTGCTCAAGCTCGGGGTCCTCGAGCGGCCGGAGCTCGACGTCGCGGCGAGCTACGGCAACACCCTGCCGAGCGGGCACACGACCGCGGCGGCGTCCGTCTCGGTCGCGCTGCTGCTCGTCGTCCCGCCGCGCGTGCGGCCGTGGGCGGCCGTCGCCGGCGCGGGGTACACGACGGCCACGGGCGTCTCGACGCTCATCGGCCAGTGGCACCGGCCCTCCGACGTGGTGGCCGGGGTCCTCGTGGTGCTCGGCTGGGGGGCGGTGGCGTGCGCGCTCGTCGCCCTGACCTCGCCGCGTGCGGCGACCTCGACGGGCGCGCTGCGACGGGTCGACGACGGCGTGCGGCCTGCGGGCCGCCGGTCGCTGCGCGTCGCGGTGACGCTGCTGCTCGTGGTCGGTGCGGCGGCGGCCGGTGTCGCGGCCCTCGCGCTGTCCCGGACCTGGCAGGGGGTCGACGCGGACCCGTCCCGGGCGGACCAGGTGCTGGCCTACGCCGGGGGTGCGTCGGGCGCCCTCGCGGCGGCGTGCATGGCCTTCGCGGTCCTGCTGGTGCTGCGGCAGGCCGCAGCGGCGCGGTTGCCGGAGAGTTGACGGCACGTCGTAGAGTCCCCAGCGGTGAGGTCGGGCGGGCCGGGGTCGGCGCGCTCATCAGGTAGGGCTGTCGGCAGGAAGGCCGGACGCAATGTCTTCAGGGCGCAAGCTCGTCATCGTGGAGTCGCCTGCGAAGGCGCGCACGATCGCCGGGTACCTCGGCGAGGGGTACGACGTCGAGGCGAGCGTCGGTCACATCCGCGACCTCCCGCAGCCGTCGGAGCTGCCGGCGGACATGAAGAAGGGCCCGTTCGGCAAGTTCGCCGTCGACGTGGACAACGGCTTCGTCCCGTACTACGTGGTCGACCCCGACAAGCGGAAGAAGGTCAGCGAGCTCAAGAAGCTGCTGAAGGACTCCGACGAGCTCTACCTCGCGACCGACGAGGACCGCGAGGGCGAGGCCATCGCGTGGCACCTGCTGCAGGAGCTCAAGCCCAAGGTCCCGGTCAAGCGCATGGTGTTCCACGAGATCACCCGGGAGGCGATCCAGCGCGCCCTGCAGAGCACGCGTGACCTGGACGACCGGCTGGTCGACGCGCAGGAGACCCGCCGCATCCTCGACCGGCTGTACGGCTACGAGGTCAGCCCCGTGCTGTGGCGCAAGGTCCGCCAGGGCCTGTCCGCCGGGCGCGTGCAGTCCGTCGCGACGCGCCTCGTGGTCGAGCGTGAGCGCGAGCGCATGGCGTTCGTCCCCGCCGACTACTGGGACGTGACGGGCACGTTCGCCGTCGAGGACGCGACGCAGCCGGCGTTCTCCGCGCGCCTGACGGGTCTCGGGGGCCGCCGCGTGGCGTCGGGGCGCGACTTCGACGACCGTGGCCGCCTGCGCTCGGCCGAGGCCGTGCAGCTCGACGAGGCCGGCGCGCACGCGCTCGTCGCGGGGCTGGACGACGCCGCCTTCGCGGTCCGCAGCCTCGAGACGAAGCCCTACACCCGCCGCCCTGCGGCGCCGTTCACGACGTCGACGCTCCAGCAGGAGGCGTCCCGCAAGCTGCGCATGTCGTCGCGGCAGACGATGCGCACCGCGCAGACGCTGTACGAGAACGGCTACATCACCTACATGCGGACCGACTCGCCCGCGCTCTCGTCGCAGGCGATCGACGCGGCCCGCCGCCAGGCGTCCGAGCTGTACGGCCCGGAGTACGTGCCGGACGCGGCGCGCGTCTACACGTCGAAGGCGAAGGGCGCGCAGGAGGCGCACGAGGCGATCCGCCCCGCGGGCGACCACTTCCGCACCCCGGCGCAGGTCGCCCGCGAGATCACGGGCGACCAGTTCCGGCTCTACGAGCTCATCTGGAAGCGGACCGTCGCGTCGCAGATGGCCGACGCGCGCGGCCAGACGGCGTCGGTGCGGATCGCGGCGACCGCGACGCCGACCGGTGCGACGAGCGTCGGCGACGCCCCCGTCGAGGCCGTGTTCTCCGCGTCCGGCACGGTCATCACGTTCCGCGGGTTCCTCGCCGCGTACGAGGAGGGTCGCGACGTCTCCCGCTACGAGGACGACGCGGCGGAGGGTGCTGCCGCCGAGAAGGGCGAGGCCCGCCTGCCGACGATGGCCGAGGGCGACCCGCTGGGCGCGCGCGACCTCGCCGCCGACGGCCACCGCACGTCCCCGCCGCCGCGCTACACCGAGGCGTCGCTCGTCAAGGCGCTCGAGGAGCGCGGCATCGGCCGCCCGTCGACGTACGCCGCGACGATCTCGGTGATCCTCGACCGCGGCTACGTCACGGCGCGTGGGCAGGCGCTCGTGCCGTCGTGGCTCGCGTTCGCGGTGACGCGCCTGCTGGAGGAGAACTTCGACCGGCTCGTCGACTACGACTTCACGGCGTCGATGGAGGAGGACCTGGACCTCATCGCGTCCGGGGAGAAGGAGCGCAGCGACTGGCTCGCACAGTTCTACTTCGGCGACCCGGCCCTGCCCGGCGAGGGCGAGGGCCTGCGCGACCTGGTCGCGAACCTCGGCGAGATCGACGCGCGCGAGGTCAACTCGATCGAGATCGGCGACGGCATCACGCTGCGCGTCGGCCGGTACGGGCCGTACCTCGAGGACGCGAACGCCCTGGGCGAGGACGGCAACCCGCGCCGCGCGTCGGTGCCGGAGGACCTGGCCCCCGACGAGCTGACGGTCGAGAAGGCCCGCGAGCTGCTCGAGACGCAGCCCGAGGGCGACCTCGTGCTCGGCGAGGACCCGTCGACGGGCACGACGATCGTCGCGAAGAACGGCCGCTACGGCCCGTACGTCACGGAGCTGCTGCCCGAGCCGGAGCTCGACCCGGCGCTGTCCGCGGCCGCGCGCAAGAAGGCGCTCGCGGCGGCCCCCAAGCCGCGCACGGCGTCGCTGTTCAAGTCGATGTCCCTGCAGACGATCACGATCGACGACGCCCTGCGGCTGCTGTCGCTGCCGCGCGTCGTGGGCGTCGACCCGGAGTCGGGTGCCGAGATCACGGCGCAGAACGGCCGCTACGGCCCGTACCTGAAGAAGGGCACGGACTCGCGCACGCTCGCCTCGGAGGAGGCGCTCTTCACGACCACGCTCGAGGAGGCGCTCGCGATCTACGCGCAGCCCAAGCGGGGTCGCGGCGCGACGGCGACCCCGCCGCTGCGCGAGCTCGGCGACGACCCGACGTCGGGCAAGCCGATCGTCGTCAAGGACGGCCGCTTCGGCGCCTACGTGACCGACGGGGAGACGAACCGCACGCTGCCGCGCGACGTCACGCCCGAGACGATCACGCCCGAGCAGGCCGTCACGCTGCTCGCGGAGAAGCGCGCGCAGGGACCCGCGAAGAAGAAGGCGCCGGCCCGCCGGACCGCCACGCGCAGCAAGGCCGCGACCAAGAAATAGCCGCGCCCGCGCAGCCCGGGGGCGTCCGCGCCCCGGGCTGCGCGCGCTCGTCGTCGCGCTAGGTTGTCGGGCATGGCTCGCACCGAGGACCCCCGTACCGCACCTCCGATCCGCTGGGGCATCCTCGGCGCCGGCAACATCGCCGCGTCGTTCGCCGACGCCGTCCGGGAGCACACGCGCGCGCAGCTCGTCGCCGTCGGCTCCCGCAACCGCGACCGCGCCGAGCGGTTCGCCACGGCGCACGGCATCCCGACGACGCACGTGGGCTACCGGCAGCTCGTCGAGGACCCGCAGGTCGACGCGGTGTACGTCGCGACGCCGCACTCCGAGCACCGCGAGAACGCGCTGCTCGCGATCCGGGCCGGCAAGCACCTGCTCGTGGAGAAGGCGTTCACGCGCAACGCCGCCGAGGCGCGGGAGGTGTTCGACGCGGCCCGCGAGGCCGGGGTGTTCGTCATGGAGGCGATGTGGACGCGGTTCCTGCCGCACGTCGCCGCGCTGCACCAGGTCATCGACGCGGGCGAGATCGGTGACGTCGTCAACGTGTCCGCGGACCACGGGCAGGCGTTCGCGTTCGACCCCGCGAGCCGGCTGTTCGCGCCCGAGCTCGCGGGCGGCGCGCTGCTGGACCTGGGCGTCTACCCGGTGTCGTTCGCGCACGACCTGCTCGGCGTCCCCGACGCGGTGCGCGCGGTCGGCGCGCTGACCGAGACGGGCGTCGACGGGCAGGTGTCGATCGTCCTGTCGTTCGGCGAGCGCGCGCAGGCGACGCTGTCGACGACCCTGTGGGCCAAGACCCCGACGGTCGCGCTCATCTCCGGCACCGAGGGCCACATCCAGGTCGCGGGCAGCTTCTACGCGCCGACGTCGTTCCGTGTGCAGCGCACCGACGGCCGCGTGTGGACGTTCGACCAGCCGGGCCGCAAGGGCCTGCAGTTCGAGGCCGCCGAGGTCGCGCGCCGGGTCGCCGCGGGCGAGACGGAGAGCCCGCGCCTGACGTGGGCGGACACGCTCGCCGTCATGGAGACGATGGACGAGGTCCGCCGCCAGGTGGGGGTCGTCTACCCGGGCGAGTGAACCCCGGTCCCCGCCGGGGCGCGCGGGGCACGTCGGTGCGCCCGACTACCCTGACGGGGTGACTTCCGGTGCGGGCCTGTTCGTGTCGTTCGAGGGCGGCGACGGGGCGGGCAAGTCGACCCAGTCCCGCCTGCTCGCGCAGTGGCTGCGCGCGCAGGGGCGCGAGGTCGTCCTGACCCGCGAGCCCGGCGGCACGACGCTCGGGCAGACGCTGCGCGACGCGGTGCTGCACGGCGAGCACGTCGACGCGCGCACCGAGGCGCTGCTGTACGCGACCGACCGCGCGCACCACGTCGCGTCGCTCGTCCGCCCGGCGCTCGAGCGCGGTGCGGTCGTCGTGACGGACCGCTACCTGGACTCCTCGGTGGCCTACCAGGGCACCGGACGGGAGCTGGGCGCCGACGAGGTCGAGAACCTGTCGCTGTGGGCCACGCGCGGCCTGCTGCCGGCGCTCACGGTCCTGCTCGACCTGGACCCCGACGTCGGGCGCGCGCGGCTGACGAGCGCCCCGGACCGCCTGGAGTCCGAGGGCGACGACTTCCACCGGCGCACCCGGCTGGCGTTCCTCGACCGCGCGTCCGCGGACCCCGACCGCTGGCTCGTGCTGGACGCCACGCGCGCCCCGGAGGACCTCGCGGAGGCGATCCGGGGCCGGGTGGCGACGCTGCTGGCCGCGGGTGCGGCGGCGGGCCCGGCGGGCGACGACGCGGCCGAGCCGGCGGTCGCCGGTGGCGTCGAGGTGACGCCGTGAGCGTCTGGGACGACGTCGTCGGCCAGGAGCCGGCCGTCGAGGTCCTGCGGACGGCGGTCGCGGACGCGTCCGCGATGACGCACGCGTGGCTGCTCACGGGACCGCCGGGCTCGGGCCGCAGCAACGCCGCACGCGCGTTCGCGGCGGCCCTGCAGTGCCCGCGCGGCGGCTGCGGCGCGTGCCACGACTGCGCGACGACGCTCGGCGGCACGCACCCCGACGTCACCTACGTCGCGACCGAGGGCGTGGTCATCCGCGCGGACACCGTGCGCCCGCTCGTCGAGCTCGCGCAGCGGTCGCCGTCGCAGGGACGCTGGCGCGTCATCGTGGTCGAGGACGCCGACCGGCTCAACGACACGAGCGGGAACGCCCTGCTCAAGGCCATCGAGGAGCCCGCCGCGCGCACGGTGTGGGTGCTGTGCGCCCCGAGCCCGCAGGACGTGCTCGTGACGATCCGCTCGCGCAGCCGGTCCGTCGCGCTGCGCGTGCCGCCCGTGGACGCGGTCGCTGCGCTCCTGGTCTCGCGCGACGGCGTCGACCCGGCGGTGGCGGGCGTCGCGGCGCGGGCCGCGCAGAGCCACGTCGGGATCGCCCGGCGCCTGGCCCGCGACCCCGAGGCGCGCGCCCGGCGCTCGGCGGTGCTCGCGATCGCCGCGCGGATCCGCGGGGTGGGAGACGCGGTCCTCGCGGCCGGGGAGCTCGTCGAGACCGCGCAGGCCGACGCCAAGGCGGCGACCGAGCACCGCGACGCGGCCGAGCGCGCCGAGCTGCTGCGCTCGCTGGGCGCGGAGGGCGCCTCGACGCTGCCGCCCGCGCTGCGCTCCCAGGTCCGCCAGCTCGAGGACGAGCAGAAGCGCCGGGCCACGCGCGCGCAGCGCGACGTGCTGGACCGCGCGATGGTGGACCTGCTGTCGCTGTACCGGGACGTGCTCGTCGTGCAGCTCGGCGCCGAGGTCGAGCTCGTGAACGTCGAGCACGCCGCCACGGTGCGCGAGCTCGCGGAGCACAGCACGCCCGAGCAGACGCTGCGGCGGATGGACGCCGTGGGGCAGGCCCGCACGCGGATCGCGGGCAACGTCGCGCCGCTGCTCGCGGTCGAGGCGATGGCGATCGCGCTGCGGCCGCAGGGCTGAGATCGACGGCCCGCCCGGGCCGGACACCGGGGGAGGAGCACGCCATGCTGGTCAGCACCGGGATCACGTCGCTCGACGGGTACGTGGCCGACGCCACGGGTGCGTTCGACTGGGCGATGCCGCCCGAGGACGTGCACGCGTTCGTCAACGACCTGGAGCGGCCCGTCGGGACGTACCTGTACGGGCGCCGGATGTACGAGGTCATGCAGTTCTGGGAGACGGCGCACCTGCTGCCCGACGCCCCGCCCGTCGTGCGGGACTTCGCGGAGGTGTGGCAGGCGGCGGACAAGGTCGTGTTCTCCACGACGCTCGAGTCGGTGCCGACGGCGCGCACGCGCGTCGAGGGGTCGTTCGACCCCGACACGGTGCGCACGCTCGTCGACGCCGCGCCCACGGACGTGTCGATCGCGGGTCCGGGCCTCGCGGCGCACGCGTACCACGCGGGGCTGGTCGACGAGGTCCGGCTGTTCGTCGTGCCGGTCGTCGTCGGCGGCGGCACGCGGTTCCTGCCCGACGGCCTGCGGCTCGACCTGGACCTGGTCGAGGAGCGCAGGTTCTCCGAAGGGTTCGTGTACCTGCGGTACGCACGGCGGTCGTGAGCACCGGCGGCCGCCGCGTGGCGACTACCGTGGGCGCGTGCCTGCCGTCGTGACCCGCCCTGACGCCCCCGCCCGCCCCGCCCGGTGGACGCTGCGCGCGCTCACCGGCGCCGTCGTCGCGGTGCTCGTCGTCGCGGGCTGCGCGCCCGCGAAGGACCAGGCGCAGGTGCCGACGTCGGCCGCGACGTCGTCGGGCGCCCCGACCCCCGACCTGGCCCCGTTCTACGACCAGGTGCTCGAGTGGTCGTCGTGCGCGCAGGGCGAGTGCGCGACCGCGACCGTGCCCCTCGACTACGCCGACCCCACCGGTGCGTCGATCGGCATCGCACTCGCGCGGCAGCGCGCGACGGGCGGCGAGGCCCTCGGGTCGCTCCTGGTGAACCCCGGCGGGCCGGGCGTCTCGGGCGTGGACTTCCTCGCGCAGGCCGCGTCGACCGTGAGCGACGACGTGCAGCGGCAGTTCGACCTCGTCGCGTTCGACCCGCGAGGCGTGCAGCGGTCCAGCCCGGTCGCGTGCGTGGACGGCCCGCAGCTCGACGAGGTCGTCTCGTTCGACGCCGACTACTCGACGGACGAGGGCATCCAGGAGGCCGCCGACGTGTTCGGCGAGCTCGGCGCGGCGTGCCTGGAGCGGACCGGTGCCGCCCTGGGCCACGTCGACACGGTCAGCGCGGCGCGCGACCTCGACGTCCTGCGCGCGGCGCTCGGCGACGACGCCCTCACCTACCTCGGCTACTCGTACGGCACGCAGCTCGGCGCGACCTACGCGGCCCTGTTCCCGGAGCGGGTCGGGCGTCTCGTGCTCGACGGCGCGCTCGACCCGACGCTCACGTCCGACGAGCTCGCCGAGGGGCAGGCCGTCGGCTTCGAGAACGCGCTGCGCGCCTACGTCGCCGACTGCCTCGCGGGGACGTCGTGCCCGCTGGACGGCTCGGTCGACGAGGGCATGCAGCAGGTCCGCGACCTGCTCGACCTCGCGGTGGCGGACCCGCTGCCGACGGGCACCGACCGGCGCCTGACCGGGTCGCTCGCGTTCTACGGCATCGCGATGCCCCTGTACGCGCAGCAGCTGTGGCCCTACCTGACGCAGGGCCTGACGGCGGCGATCGAGGGCGGCGACGGCTCGGTCCTGCTGCAGCTCGCCGACGCGTACTTCGACCGCCAGCCCGACGGCACGTACGCGACCAACTCGACCGAGGCGTTCTGGGCGATCGGCTGCGTGGACGACCGGCAGAGCGCCGACCCCGACGAGATGCGCGCCCAGGCGGAGCGGATCGAGGCTGCTGCCCCGACCGTCGGCTCGTTCTTCTCGTACGGCGGAGTCGTCTGCGCGCAGTGGCCGGTCCCGCTCGTGGGCGGGCTCGAGGACTACTCGGCGCAGGGTGCGGCGCCGATCCTCGTGGTCGGGACGACGAACGACCCGGCGACGCCCTACGCGTGGGCCGAGAAGCTCGCGACGACCCTCTCGTCGGCGTCGCTGCTCACCTACGAGGGCGAGGGGCACACCGCGTACGGCTCGTCGAACGACTGCGTCGCGGACGCGGTCGACGGCTACCTGCTGTCCGGCACGGTGCCGCCCGAGGGCACCCGCTGCTGACGGCCGTGCGCCACTGACCGGGAGCGCCGTCGCGCCGGGTGGCGCGGTCCCGTGGGCGCCGGTGCGCGCCGCCGCCCGACCGACTCCCGTCGCCCGATCGGGCAGCGCACCCGTCCCCGCGGGCGGACCCTCCGCCGGCGACCGCGCACCTGCGCCCCCGTAGCGTCGCGACCCGTCGCCGGGGGAGGGACGCACCGTGGCGCACGACGAGGCCCGCGCGGGTGGACGCCCGGACGGCCCGCGCCCGTCGACGCCGGCGCTCGCAGGCCGGGCCGAGCGCGCCACGGGCGCCGACCGTGCCGCGGCGGCCGACCGGGCCGTGCGCCCCCGCCGCGCGCCGCCCGTGCGCCGCTCCGACGCGGTCGTCGACCCCCATGACGTCCTCGACCTCCAGCGCGCTGCGGGCAACCGCGCGGTCGCCGGGCTGGTGCAGGCCAGGTCGGCGCCGGTCGTGCAGCGCGACCCGCCGACGGGGACGACGGCGGACGACCCGGCCGTCGCCCAGCGCGCGGCTGACGAGCGGGCGGTCGCGACGGCTGTCGAGGCGGCCCTCGTCGCCGCCGCGCGGGGCGAGGGCGACCTCGACGCCGCGCTGCCGGACGCGGTGCGCGCGGCGCTGCCGGCGCACGCGGCGGACGCGCTCGACCGGGCGGCGGCGACGGCGACCGAGGTCGCGGAGGTCGAGGAGGAGGTCGACGTCCCGCCGCACGGCCCGGTGCCCTACGACATCGCGACCACGCTCACCGAGCTCGAGACGTTGCACGCGGGCGTCGCGGGGGTGGAGGGGTTGGCGGCGTCGGCGGGCCTGCGGCTGGTCGTGCGGGCGATCGCCCGGCACACCGCGCAGGCCGTCGCGGAGGTGCTGCCGGGCGGCGCGTCGTTCGCGGGGCTGTACGTGGGACAGGTACGCGTCGACGTGTCGTCGGCGGCCGCCGCCGTGCACGACGCGACGGCGCTGCTGCGCCTCGAGCTCGAGGGCACGGTCACCGAGGTCGTGGACCTGCGCGAGGCGCACCTGCGGGCGACCGACGAGGCGGCGCGTGCGCAGGCCGGCGCGGCGCTGGGCGAGGCGGCGCGGCGTGCGCTGCTGCTGAACGACGCGCTCGCGACCGCGGCGGGCACGGCCGGCCGGACCGGGACGACGGCGCTCGACACGGCCGTGGAGGCGCGGGCCGCCGACATCGCCCGGCTGCGTGGGCTCGCGGCCACGGAGGACAGCACCCGCGGCGCGCTCGACGACCGCCTGTCGCTGCTCACCACGCAGGACGTCACCATCACGCACGGCGAGACGCCCGACGAGCCGGTCCTGCCGTTCGACCAGACGTCCGGCACGACGATCCTGCCGGAGGAGGCGCTGCCGGAGACGACCGACGAGGCCGAGGTCGAGATGGCCGCCGGGCTGGCCGCCCGCATCGCCGACCAGCGGTCGGAGCTGACGCGGCTGCGCGGGGCCGTGGTCCCCGGGAGCCCGTCGTACCAGGTGGACGAGTTCGTCGACGTGCACCGCCGCTGGTTCAGCCTCTACAGCGCGGCGCAGGAGCAGCGGGACCCGACCGTGCAGATGGTGCTCGAGCTCATGGGCGAGCCGTACCGGCTCATGGGCGCCGACGTCGGCTCGGCCACCGTGGCCGTCGAGGGCGGGATCGCGCGCGCCTACCTCATGCAGCTCGGGGTCGACCTCATGGCGTCCTCGCTGCACGGGGAGACGTCCGACCTCGGGGCACGCGTCGACGCGGTCCGGCCCCGCCGCTCGGAGTCGCTGACGGGGTCGGCGGACGACGTGGAGCACGAGTTCGGCGAGCTGTTCCCGACGCGCGCCGGGGCGTCCGCGGACCGCGGCGGTGAGGTCCGCTCCCGTGAGGACGTGCTCGCGGAGCGTCAGCGGGCCACCGCGCAGGCCGCCACGGACGTCGCGGCCGTGCCGGCGGTGCTCCGACCCGCGCAGGCGCGTCGCACCGGGCTCGTCACGGGACGGGGCGACGTCCCGCTCGTGGGCGTGCGCGCGGCGGGCGCGCACGAGGGCTGGACGTACCTCACGGACGTGGTCGCGCAGCCGGACGGCGGTGTCGTCGCCCGCGAGCAGAAGACCGTGCCGCCGGAGGTCGCGGCGTTCCTGCTCGCGTCCGCGCAGCAGCGCGCGACGCTCGCCCGCACGCACGCGCCGACGGTGGACGGCCGCCCGGTGGGGTCGGCGGCGATGCGGTCGGGCGGCGTCGAGGCGGCGACGGGCACGAGCGCCGACCGGATGGTGCGCGGCGAGACGAGCCCTCGCACGCCGCGCGCGGTCGCGACGCTGTCCGCGCAGCTCGAGGCGGCGCGGGAGGAGTCGGGGGTCCGCCCGGGCGGGCGGCCGGTCACGTCGGAGACGGTCGTCACGCAGCTCCAGGGCGACCTGCGCACGTACCTCGACGCGTTCTTCGTCGAGCGGCAGTCCACGGAGTACCGGCTCGCGGCGATCTTCGCGCTCGCGAACACGGAGCACGCGATCGGCGCCGGCATCCAGAGGCTCCTCGACCCGGCGACGCTCGCGACGATGATCGCCGAGGCCGTGAAGATCTCCGCGATCGTCATGACGCTGCAGGGTCTGGGCCCGCTCGGCGGGATCGCGGCGCGCGCGTACCAGGCGTACCTGAGCGCGCAGGGGGTGAGCAACGTCGCGGCGCTCATCTCGGTCGCCGCGTTCTGCCGCAACGCCGCCGACGCGGACAGCCTGAACCGGGCGCGCGCGTGGGGGTACATGAGCCGCAACGTCGTCGACGACGCGAGCGAGCTGTTCGAGAACCTCGTGACGAGCCCCGTCACCGCAGGCCTGCACGCGCTGACGACGTCGCGTCCGGCGAGCCCGCGCGAGCTCGCCGACGCCCTGGCGCCGATGATGTCCGACCCGGCGACCCGCGCGGCGGCGCTCGCGGAGGTCGAGGCGCAGATCACGGCGCAGGAGGCGCTCGTCGGCCCCGACGCGAGCTCCGCGGAGCTCGACGGCCTGCGTGCGTTCCGCGACGGGCTGCTGGGCCGGTCGACGCCCGAGACCGCGCTCGCGGCGGAGGCGGACCTCCCGGGTGCCGCCGCGGCCACCGACCCGGGCGCCGCGGCGGTCTTCCTGGGCGAGCGGAGCCGCAGCGCGGCCGACAGGGCCGCCCTGCATGCCGCGCTCCCGGCCG
This sequence comes from Cellulomonas fimi ATCC 484, assembly GCF_000212695.1. Lineage (NCBI taxonomy): Bacteria > Bacillati > Actinomycetota > Actinomycetes > Micrococcales > Cellulomonadaceae > Cellulomonas > Cellulomonas fimi. The sequence goes on from NC_015514.1 coordinate 530,051, forward strand.
ACCTGGCGGGCGTGACGCTCGTCGAGTCCACGACGCTCACCGGCAACGCGGTGCACGTGCGGTACGGCGACGACGGCGGGGTCCGCCTGGAGGTCGGCCCGCGCGCCGAGCCGGAGCACGTCCGGCGGCACGCGGAGACGGTGCGTCAGCTGCGCCGGTACGAGGGCGTCATGGGGCTGCTGCGGCGGCTGCTGAGCCGCGTCCGGCAGGCGCTCACCGGCCACCCCGCGTACGGCACGGCCGGCTTCGAGGCGAACCTCGAGGTGCAGAAGCTCACCGCGATCCGCGACGACCTCGAGGCGCAGCTGCGCGGCGTCGAGGCACGCGCCGACCGGATGACCCGCGACGGCGTCGACGCCGCACGCGAGGCCGACTCGGTGCGGCGCGAGATCGAGGCGATCCAGTCCCAGCTCGACGAGCACGCCGCCCGCCTCGACTCCTACGAGTCGGGTCGCGGCATCGTCGCCGCCGAGGACACCACCCCCGCCATGATCGGCGCCCGCGAGCGCGCCCGTGCCCTACGGACCCGCGCCGAGGCCGCCGCGCCCGGCGTCCGTGGGGCGCTCGAACGCGCGGCCGCCGCGCACGGCGCGGAGCTCGCGGGCCTGCAGTACGAGCTCAAGTCGGAGGACTCCCTCACCCGCAAGATCCACGACCGCGCGGGCCAGCGCGGACCCGCGACCGACGCCCGGCTCGACGCCGAGGCGCGCAAGATCAACGACGTGCTGCGGTACACCGTGGTCGTCGACATGCCCCGGTACGCCGAGGTGCACACCGCCGTCCGCACGGCGCTGGAGGGCGCCGGGCACACCTTCGTGCGGGAGGGCAACGCGTGGGCGGAGCCGGAGCGGTTCGGCGGGTCCTACCGTGGCATCAACGCGACGTTCCGCACCGCCGACGGCCTCGACTTCGAGGTCCAGGTGCACACGCGCGAGAGCCTCGCGATGAAGGAGGAGCTGCACGCCATGTACGAGGAGGTCCGCGACCCCGCGACCCCCGCCGCGCGCGTGAAGGAGCTGCAGGACGAGATGCGGCGGCGCTGGGCGACCGTCCCTGTCCCCGAGGGCGTCTCCACGCCCCCGCCCGCGACCGGGGGGCGGCGCCGGTGACCGACCCCGCGACCACGTTCCACGTCCGCCGCGACGACGACGGCACCGTCCTCGCGCTCGTGCGCCTGCGCACCGACGACGAGGGCCTGCACGGCGAGGCCTACCAGCCCGGCGTCGGGTGGGTGGCGAACCCGTCCGCGCTCGACGTGCTGCGCAACGGCCAGGACTACGACCTCGTCGACGCCGACGCGGCCGCCCTGCTCGCCGCGGCGATGGTGCCGGAGCCCTGACACGCCCGCTTTGGAGCACGGGCACCGGTCCGGGTACAGTGGGCGCGCTCGCCGTGCTCGCACGACGACGCCGCCTTAGCTCAGTCGGCAGAGCGTCTCACTCGTAATGAGAAGGTCTGGGGTTCGATTCCCCAAGGCGGCTCCACCAGGGACCCGCGTCCGGCCAGGCATCTCCGCCTGGCACGGCGCGGGTTTCTTCTTGTCGGCAGGCGCCCGAGACCGCGTCGTCGAGAGCTCCCCGGCACCCCGCGGCCGTCAGGCTCGCCGGTCGGCCCGAGCGGGCACGCGTCGTGTCGATCGTGCCGCCGGCGTGCCGGGACGTTGGTCCGTCGAGCCGCGGCCGGCCCGGGCGGACGCTTCAAGCGTGACTGATTCAACCGGGGTCGAGGTGAGCGAGCCCCAGCAGGCAGGCGTCGCCGCTCTGGCCGTGCTCCAGGCGATCGCCGACCCGGTGCGATGGACGGTCCTGCGCGTGCTGGCGAGCGGGCCGGCGTGCGTGTGCAACCTGCAGGAGCACGTGACCGTGCCGGGCAACCTGCTGAGCTACCACCTGAAGGTCCTGCGCGAGGCGGCACTGGTCACGACGACGCGTCGCGGTCGCTGGGTGGACTACGCGTTGGCTCCGGACGCGCGCGAGCGCATGCTCGCGAGCCTCCCCGGTGCGCTGGAGGATGCGGCGGGCGGGCGGTGACGTGAGCATCAGCGAGCGGTTGACCGCGCGGACGCCGACGGGCGTGTGGGTGCGCGCCGGCGCTGCGGCCATGCTGTGGGTCGTCCTGTACGCGGCCAACGGGCCGTTCTGGGACTGGCTGCTGCTCGACCGGATCGGCCTGGACGGCGAGGGGCGGCTCGGCTCCGGCGTGCGGTTCTTCTTCTACGACTCGGTGAAGATCGCGCTGCTGCTCGTCGGCATCATCTTCCTGGTGACCGTGCTGCGCTCGTTCATGAGCGTCGAGCGCACGCGTGCGCTGCTCGGCGGACGCCGGGAGGGCCTCGGGAACGTGATGGCGGCCGGGCTCGGCGTCGTGACGCCCTTCTGCTCGTGCAGTGCGGTGCCGGCGTTCATCGGGTTCGTCGCCGCCGGTGTCCCGGTCGGCGTGACGCTGAGCTTCCTGATCGCGAGCCCGCTCGTGAACGAGGTGGCGATCGCGCTGCTCTTCGGCCTGTTCGGTCTCGGCCCGACGCTCCTGTACGTCGGTGCCGGGCTCGTGATCGCGGTCGTCGCCGGGGTCGTGCTGGGGCGTCTACGCGTCGAGCGGTGGGTGGAGCCGTTCGTCTTCGAGACGCGCCTGCGAGGGGAGGTCGTCGACCCCGCGGCCGCGCTCACCTGGGCGGACCGCATGCGGATGGGCGTCGACGAGGTCGGTGTCATCCTGCGCAAGATCTGGCCCTACCTGCTCGTCGGCATCGCGCTCGGCGCCGTGATCCACGGGTGGGCGCCCGAGGACTTCTTCGCCCGGCACGCCGGCGCGGGCAACCCGTTGGCCGTGCTGGTGGCGGTGCTCGTGGGGATCCCGCTGTACTCCAACGCTGCGGGGATCCTGCCGCTGGTCGAGGCGCTGCACGACAAGGGCCTGCCGATGGGCACCCTCCTGGCGTTCATGATGGCCGTCGTCGCCCTCAGCCTGCCCGAGCTGATCCTGCTGCGGCGCGTCCTGAAGCCGCAGCTCATCGCCGCGTTCGTCGGCGTCACGGCCGCGGGGATCGTCGCGGTCGGCTACCTGTTCAACGCCGTCCTCGGCGTGTGAGCCCCACCAAGGAGAGTGAGCACCGTGCAGATCAAGATCCTCGGCCCTGGCTGCGCCAACTGCACCAACCTGGAGCGTGCGACCCGCGTGGCGATCGAGGCGCTCGGCGTGGACGCCGACGTGGAGAAGGTCACCGACTACTCCACCATCGCGGCGTACGGCGTCATGTCGACGCCCGCGCTCGTCGTCGACGAGGTCGTCCTGCTGTCGGGGCGGGTCCCGACGGCCTCGCACCTGCGCGAGATCCTCGCGCCCCTGGTCGCCGCCGGCTGACCCCGGCCGGGACGCCTGGCCGGGGACTGCTCGGGCTGGACCAGAGGTGCTGTCCACCCGCTCACGGCGACGTGACGCGCGACGTTCTCGTCGTCAGGGGAGCACCTTCTCGAGCTCGGCGACGATCGCCGACCTCGGCCGGGCGCCTGCGAGGGACGTGACGAGCCGGCCACCCGCGAAGACGGCGAGTGTCGGGATCGACACCACGCCCATCTGCTGGACCGTCGCAGGGTTGGCGTCGGCGTCGACCTTCACGACAGCGAGCCGACCCGCGTACTCGTCGCCGATCGCGTCGACCACGGGCGAGAGCTGGCGGCACGGTCCGCACCACGTCGCCCAGACGTCCACGAGCACGGGCAGCTCGGACTGCAGGACGACGGTGGCGAACGACGCGTCGGTCACGGTGGTGGAGCTCATCGGGCACCCTCCAGATCGGTGGTCGGGACGGGGTCGACGACGTCGTGTGCGGTGTCGGCGAGTCCGGCGAGGTAGTGCTGGGCGTCGAGCGCGGCGGCGCAGCCGGATCCGGCGGCGGTGATGGCCTGGCGGTAGGTGTGGTCGACGACGTCGCCGGCCGCGAAGACGCCGGGCAGGTTGGTCAGCGTCGAGCGGCCCTGCACGGAGACGTAGCCGTTGTCGTCGAGGTCGACCTGACCGACGAGCAGGTCGGTGCGCGGGACGTGCCCGATCGCGACGAACACGCCGGTCGCGGGGTGCTCGCGGGTCTCGCCGGTGACGGTGTCACGCAGGGTCACACCGGTGACCTTCTCGGTGCCGTGGATCGCGACAACCTCGGAGTTCCAGGCGAACTCGATCTTCGGGTCGGCCGCGGCGCGGTCGGCCATGATCTTCGAGGCACGCAGCTGGTCACGGCGGTGCACGAGCGTGCGCTTGCCGAACCGGGTCAGGAAGGTCGCCTCCTCCACCGCGGAGTCACCACCGCCGACGACGATGATCTCCTGGTCGCGGAAGAAGAACCCGTCACAGGTCGCGCACCAGGACACCCCACGCCCGGACAGACGCTTCTCGTCGTCCAGGCCGAGCTCACGGTAGGCGGACCCGGTCGACAGGATGACCGCGCGCGCGGCATAGGTCTCACCGCCCGAGACGGTGACGGTCTTGACCGGGCCCTCGAGGGAGAGCGAGACGGCGTCGTCCCACAGGACCTCGGCCCCGAACTTCTCGGCCTGCTTCTGCAGCGCGTCCATGAGTTCGGGGCCCTGGATGCCGTCCGGGAAGCCGGGGAAGTTCTCGACCTCGGTGGTGTTCATGAGCGCGCCACCGGCGGTCACGGAGCCGGCGACGACGAGGGGCGCGAGTCCGGCACGCGCCGCGTAGATCGCAGCGGTGTAGCCGGCAGGGCCCGATCCGACGATGACGAGGTCGCGCACGGTGCTCATGCGGTCACCGGCTCGATGCCGGGCTCGTCGAGCAGCCCGAGGACGCGGGTGCGGATCTCGTCGCGGATGGGGCGCACGGCCTGTGCACGCAGACGAGCATGACGGGGGAGTCGGTCGTGGCCATGGCGAGGCTCCTTCAGGGGGCGGGCGTCGAGGTCGACGCCAGGGACTCGATGCGCTCCCGCAGGTGCTCGCGCAAGGGGCGGATGCCGTCGACGTCCCACCCGGCGGGGTCGGGCAGCGGCCAGGTCTCGTAGCGGACCCCGTCGACCCGGGGGAGGTCGAGGCCGGGCTTGAGCGCGACCACGACGTCGGCGGCCTGGACCGCTTCACGGGTGAGGCGCGTGGGGGTGTGGTCGGTCCAGTCGACGCCGATCTCGGCGAGCGAGCCGATCACGACGTCGCTGACGTGGTCCTCGGGGTCGGTGCCGGCAGACGCGACCCGCAGGCGGCCGTCGCCGACGGACTCGGCGACGCCCGCGGCGAGCTGGGAGCGGCCGGCGTTGTGCACGCAGACGAACAGCACGGTGATCACAGCGTCGTCACCACCTCGTCGTGCTGCGGGACGTTGGTGGCGCGCGGCGAGGGGTAGAGGAGGACGACGCCGGCCACGCCGACCACGGCACCGAGGAGCTGTGCGGCCACGAGCGGTGCGGCCGATCCAGGGGCGATCCCGGCGAAGGTGTCGGAGAAGATCCGCCCGACCGTGACCGCGGGGTTGGCGAACGACGTCGAGCTGGTGAACCAGCACGCGGCCCCGATCCACGCCCCCACGAGAGGTGCCGCCAGGGTAGTGCGCTCGGTGCGGACCAACGTGAGGATCAGCCCGACCAGGCCCGCCGTGGCGACGACCTCACCGACCAGGAGCCCGCCACCGACCCGGTCCGTGCCGGCGATCGTCGTCGGCACGTCGAACATCGCGTTGGCCAGCACCGCGCCGAGGACGGCTCCGGTGCACTGCGCGACCGTGTACTGACCGACCTCGCGCAGGCTCAGCCCGCCGCCGTCACGGCGACCGAGCCACCAGTCCGCCAGCGACACGACCGGGTTGAGGTGCGCACCGGAGACCGGCCCGAGTGCGGTGATCAGCACGGCCAGGCCGAGCACCGTGGCGAGGCTGTTCTGCAGGAGCTGAAGGCCGACGTCGTCGGGCGACAGCCGCGACGCGGCGATCCCGGAGCCGACGACGACGGCGACGAGCAGCGCGGTGCCGGTGGCTTCGGCGGCCAGACGTCGACCGAGCGAGGACCGTGTCGACGGCCGTTCCGTGGGGGTCACGCCGACATCGTGGCCACCGGGAGTCCACTCAGTCAAGATTGACTCAATGAACACTGAGTGGAGGTCGGGCTGGAGCGTCGCGCGGCATGGCACGAGGCTCTGCCCAGACCGGACGCCTCGCCGTCGTCGACCTGGTCTCCCGCGGCGACGGCTCGCCCTCGGCGCTGCCCGGGAGACACGGTTCGCTCCAGGTGCGCCGCCCCGCCGTCCTGCTGAGGGTGCGCCCGATCGGGCGGTCTTGCGGAGACGGCCGCATCGCACGGAGCCCCGTCGCGGCGGTGCGGCTGGCACGGCACCGCTCCGTCCGATCTGATGGTGTGCGAGGGTCGACGCCGGCTGGCGGCGGCGCGGGGATCGGGGGGACGTCAGTGCGACGAGCGCGCCGGCTGCTGCCGGAGCTGGCCTTCGCGGTCACGTACGCGGCGGCGGTCCTGCTGGGCCGGGGGACCGCGCTCCAGGTGAGCGACCTCGCGCTCGTGTGGCCCGCCGCGAGCGTGGCGGCGGCGTGGGCGCTCGTGCGGCGACGCGACCGGCACGCCGCGGTCGACGTAGGGGTTGGCGTCGTGCTGACCGTCGTCCTGCTCGTGGTCACCGGGATGGACGTCGCGACCGCGTCCGTGCTGGCCGCCGCGGCGGCCGCGCAGGTGCTCGTGTTCGCGCTCGTGCTGCGCCGGCGTCGCCCGGAGCTGTGGCGCAGCCGTGCGTCGCAGCAGCTGAGCATGCAGGACGTGTGGGGGTTCCTCGAGGCGTCCGTCGTGGCGTCGGCGGTGTCGGCGATCCCCGTCGGGCTGGCGACGCTCACGTCGGACGCCTGGTCCTGGCCGACCGTCGTCGTGTGGTTCGCACGCGGGTCGGTCAGCATCTTCGCGCTCGGGTCGACCGTCGTGGTGCTGCGCGCGTGGTGGCTCCAGCGGCGCGTCGAGGGTCGGCGGCGGACGCGGCGGCGCGTCGAGTACGCGCTCGTCACCGTCCTGTCGCCCGCCGCGTACCTGCTGTGGTTCGTGCCCGGTCTGGACCTTCCGGTGGCCTTCCCGCTCATCGGCCTGACGGTGTGGGTCGGCTCGCGGCTGAGCCTGCCGTACGTGGTCGTGCACGACACCCTGCTCGGGGCGTTCGCGGTCGTGCTCACGATGCTCGGCAGCGGGCCGTTCGCGTCGATCGAGGACCGCACGGCCCGGCTGCTCGTCGCGCAGCTGTTCGTCGGCATGGTCGCGCTCATCGGCCTGTCGCTCGCGGTCGCGCGCGCCGAGCGCGAGACGGCCCTGCGCGACCTGGCCGAGGCGCGCGCGGCGGTCGAGCGGCGCGCCAACCTGCTCGACACGATCATCCACACCATGGACGAGGGCGTCGGCGTGATCGACGACCACGGGCGCCTGCTCATGCGCAACGCCAAGGCGACCGCGCTGTTCGGCGGCATCCGCAGCCTCACCGGGCGGGTCGCCGGAAGCGACTTCTACGGGTTCCACCGGCTCGACGGGACGCAGCTGCCCGACGAGGAGGCCCCGCACCGCGTCGCGCTGCGCACCGGCGTCGCCGTCCGGGACGCCGACGTGCTGGTCCGCAACAGCGGCCTGCCCGACGGGCGTGTCGTGCGGTTCAACTCGACGCCCCTGCCCTCGCTCGTCGGCGGTGGCGTGGTCTCCGTGATGCGCGACGTGACCGCCGAGCGGCTCGAGCTGCTGCTCGCCGCGCGGGTCCAGGCGGCGCTGCTGCCGACGCAGGCGCCCGCCGTGCCCGGGTACGACCTCGCCGCGTCGTTCGTCCCCGAGGGGTCCGTCGGAGGCGACCTGTACGACTGGCAGCGCACGCGCGACGGCGTCGTGCTCACGGTCGCCGACGTCATGGGCAAGGGACCGGCGGCGGCGATCCTCGCGGCGACGCTCGTCACCGCGCTGCACGAGCACGACCCCGAGCGGGACGTCGGCAGCGTGCTCGCCGCGACCGAGGAGCGCCTCGACCGCCAGCTCGCCAGCTCCGGCGCGTTCATCACCGCGACCCGCCTGCACGTGCGCGCGTCGACCGGCGACGTCGCGTACGCCGACGCCGGCCACGGGCTGAGCGTCGTGGTCCGCCGCGACGGGAGCACCGAGCGGCTGGCCGCGGGTGGTCCGCCGCTCGGCATGATGTTCGGCGCCCCGCGCGCCGTGGGCCACGCGGAGCTCCACGTGGGTGACACGCTCGTCTCGTTCAGCGACGGCGTCCTCGACGGGCTCGGTGGCCACCTCGACGACCTGCGCGTCCTGAGCGACGTCGTGCGGGCGGCGGCCACGGCGCAGGACGTCGTCGACGGCGTCGTCGCAGCCGTCCAGCGCCGCGGCACCGCCGACGACGACCTGACGGTCGTGGCGCTGCGCCGCGGCACCCTCGTGGTCGACGGGGACGGGCCGACGGCGTCCGCCCGTCCGCGGCTCGGCGACGCGGGGGACGCGGTCGCCGGACCGTCGTCCTGACCCGCCCCTCCGGCGGGCCGAGGTCAGTGCCGGTGGCCTCCGGAGATGCGTGCGGGGGCGAGGCGCACGGCCGCGACGGCGGCGACGGCCGTCGTGAGCGGGATGGCCAGGACCAGGCCGATCGACCCCGCGAGCGTGCTCACGACCTGCTCCGCGAACGCCCCCGACGTGAGGGTCTGGCCGAGCGGCTGGTCGTACAGCTCGAGGAGCAGCAGCACGGGCATCGACGCCCCCGCGTACGCGAACGCGATGGTGTAGACGGTCGACGCGATGTGGTCGCGGCCGATGCGCATGCCGCGGGCGAGCAGCGTGCGCCACGACGCGGCGGGGTCCGCGGCCCGCAGCTCGAAGACGGCCGACGCCTGCGTGATGGTCACGTCGTTGAGCACACCGATCCCGGCGAGGACGACGCCGCTGAGGAACACGCCCTGCAGGATCCGCACGCCGTCGTCGCCGAGCAGCCGCGCGAGCTGGTATGTGTCCTCCGTGGACCCGGGGTGCAGGTGCGCGACGTGCGCGCCGACGACGCCGAGGACCGTGACGAGCACGAGCCCGCCGAGCGTGCCGAGCAACGCCGTGGTGGTCCGCAGCGAGAACCCGTGCGCGAGGTACAGCACGACGACGACCACGACGGTCGCGGCGGACAGCGTCGCGACGAGCGCGGGCTGCCCCTGCACGAGCGCGGGGACGAGGTGCACCGCGAGCACCCCGAACGCGACGGCGAGCCCGACGAGCGCCCGCAGCCCGCGCATGCCGGCAACCAGGACGGTGACCAGGGCGAACGCGAGCGCGAACGTCGTCAGCGGGACGCCGCGGCGGAAGTCGCCCCAGGCCCACACCTCGTCACCGTTCTGGTCGGCGGGGTAGTGCTCGAGCACGATCCCGGTGCCGGGCGGCACGTCGGCCCGCGTCAGGCCGGACGTCGCGATGACCTCGACGGTCGTCCCGGCCGACGCCCCCGCCCCGACCTCGGCGCTCACGTGCAGGCAGCGGACCGTCTGCGGCACGGACCCGTCGGGCTCCATGTCCTCGACGGTGCCGTCGCACGTGTCCCACCGGGAACCGACGACGGTCGCCGACAGGCGCTCGACCTCGACGTCGACGAACCCGGTGTCCGGCCGGCGGTCCTCACCGGGCCAGGTCGCGAGCAGCCCGACGACGGCCGCGGTCGCGGCGAGCACCACGAGCACGACGAGGACGACACCGGTGCGTGACCGGGCGGCACGCCGGGGGGCGGCAGGGGCGTCGACGCTCACGACGGGACCTCCACGGTGTCGCCGGCGGGGGCGCCGAGGGCGCCGGCCGTCGTGGTGCCCGGCACGCCGGCGCCCGGCGCCGTGCCGTCGTCCCCGTCACGTGCGCGGGCCGCGGCGGCGGGGGCCGCGCTGAGGCGGACCAGCAGCGCCGCGAGCGCGGTCGTCACGGGGATCGCCAGCACGAGGCCGATCGACCCGACGAGCGTCCGGACGACCTCCTCGGCGATCTCGCCGCTGCCGAGCACGCCGAGCAGCCCCCGGTCGGTCAGGCTGACCAGCAGGACGAGCGGGAGGGCCGCGCCGACGTAGGCGAACACGATCGTGTACACGGTCGACGCGATGTGGTCGCGCCCGATCCGCATCCCGCGCCCGATGAGCTGCCGCCACGTGCTCTCCGGCCGCGCGGCGTGCAGCTCCCACACCGCCGACGCCTGCGTGATGGTGACGTCGTTGAGCACCCCGAGCCCGGCGAGCACCATGCCGCACAGCAGCACGGCTCGCAGCCGGACCTCGGGCGCGGCGGACATGAGGTCGAGCGCGTACTCGCCGGACAGCCCCGTCAGGTGCGCGGCGCCGCTCGACCAGGTCGCGATCCCCGCGGTCGCCACGAGGCCGACGAGCGTGCCCGCGAGCGCGGTGGACGTGCGGACGGAGACGCCGTGGGCCAGGTAGAGCACGGCGTACATGATGACGACGCTCGTGACGAGCGCGACGCCCACGGCCGGGCGCCCTTGCAGGAGGGCGGGCAGCGTGAACACGCCGACGACGCCGAGCCCGACCCCCATGCCGACGAGCGCGGCGAGCCCACGCCACCGCGCGACGAGCACGACGAGCCCGGCGAACACGGCGGCGAGCAGCAGCATCGGCGGCCCGCGCTCGAAGTCGACGAACAGGTACGTCGTCGTCAGCGTCGGCTCGGTGCCCGCGGGGGCGTCGAGCGCGACCTCGGGGGCGGACAGCGCCGCGACCCGCACGTGGTCCCCGACGGCGAGCTCGGGCACGTACTCGGGCGGCACGTGCAGGTCGACCTCGTCGCCGCGGTCGAGGCGCGCCGACGCCTGGTCCATCCCGGTCGCGTCGGGCCGGACCTGCGTGACGACGCCCGACGCGTAGACGACCCCGGGACCGTCGGTGTCGAGCACGGGCGGGCGCGCGTCCGCGTCGGGCCACAGCCACCACGCACCGAGGAGGGTGAGGAGCAGGACGGGCACCAGCGTCGCGACGAGGGCGGTCCGGGCGCGGGCGGCGGTGGCCCGCACCTGGCGCTCCGCGGCCGCGTCAGGCGGGGCGGTCAGGGTGGGGTGGCTGTGGGGCACGACCCAGGATCGGCCACCGGGCCTGTGCTGCGCGGGGCGACGCGCCGACACCGCCCGCGGACGCGCCGACGTGTCGTGGGCCGTGAGGCCCGGAGACGGTGGGCGGCCCCGAGGGGTCCAGGGGCCGCCCACCGGACGGACGGGCGCGGCCGCCACAACCGCGTGCCCGACGTCCGTCGGGAGTCCCACGCGCGTCCGCCGGAAGGGGGCGTGCGCCGCCGTGGGGCACTGCGCCCAGCATGGCGACCCCGGGGCGCCGTCGGCCCGGACGAAGGTCCTAGCCCGGTCGTGCACCGGCGACGACGACGGCCCGGAGCGGGTGCCCCGGGCCGTCGTGGTCAGTCGCCCTTCACGTTGACGAGCTGGTGCAGCACGTGCCGGACCTCGACCAGGTCGGCGGCGTCCGCCATGACCCGGTCGATGTCCTTGTACGCGGCGGGGATCTCGTCGAGGAACGCGTCGGTGTCCCGGTACTCGATGCCCGCCATCGACTCCCGCAGCTGCTCGCGGGTGAACAGCTTGCGGGCCTGGGTCCGGGAGTGCTCACGGCCCGCGCCGTGCGGCGAGGAGCACAGGGACAGCGGGTCGCCCTTGCCGACGACCACGTAGGACGCCGTGCCCATCGACCCCGGGATGAGCCCGGGGTCGCCGGCCCGCGCCCGGATCGCGCCCTTGCGGGACACCCACACGGACTTCCCGAAGTGCTGCTCCTGCTCGGTGAAGTTGTGGTGGCAGTTCACGCGCTCGGCCTCGACGACGTCCTCGCCCATGTGCTCGGCGATCGCGGCGACGACGCGGTCCATCATCTCCTCGCGGTTGAGCCGGGCGAACTCCTGCGCCCAGCGCAGCTCGCGCACGTACGCCCAGAACTCGGGCGTCCCCTCGACGAGGTACGCGAGGTCACGGTCGGGCAGCGAGATCCACCACTTCTGGCACAGCTCGGCGGCGACGCGGATGTGGTGCTGCGCGATCTTGTTGCCGACGCCCCGGGACCCGGAGTGCAGGAACAGCCACACGGTGCCGGTCTCGTCGGCCGTGACCTCGATGAAGTGGTTGCCGGACCCGAGCGAGCCGAGCTGCAGCGCCCACCGGCCCGCGTACGCGCCGGGGTCGAACCCGGCCTTCTCCGCGGCGGCCTCGAGCGTCGCGACCCGCGCCTCCGCGCTGGGCGTCAGGCGCTGGTTGGCCGCGCCCGCCGACAGCGGCACGGTCCGCTCGATGCGCTCGCGCAGCGGCGTCAGGCTGCCCGCGGCGCGGACCTGCTCGACCGACCACTGGGTGCGGACGGCGATCATCCCGCAGCCGATGTCGACACCCACGGCGGCGGGGATGAGCGCGCCGAGGGTGGGGATCACCGAGCCGACGGTGGCGCCCTTGCCGAGGTGCGCGTCGGGCATGAGCGCGACGTGCGGGTAGACGAAGGGCAGGGTGGAGGTGGCGACCGCCTGGTCGCGGGCCTTGTCGTCGAGGATCGAGGCCCAGGAGACCAGCGTCTTCGTGAGGTGCTGGCGTGTCATGGTGGGCGATCCTGACAGCCTCCGGCCGGCGTGTCGCCTGCAATCCGGGACCGGTGACCCTCCCGGGCGACCCGGTCCGGCACTAGCGTGACCTGCATGAACGGACGGCCGCCGGTCCAGGTGTTCCTCGGCACGCTGCTGCTGGTGTTCGGGGTGGTGGCGCTGCTGGTCCAGCTCGACGTCATCACGGCCGACCTCGGTCAGGTCGCCGCGGACTGGTGGCCGCTCGTCGTCATCGGCGTCGGCGTCGCGGCGCTCGTCACCGTGCCGCGCGCGTGGGTGGGGCCGACCCTCGTGATCGGCGTCGGCGTGCTGTTCCTGCTGCAGACCCTGGACCTCGTGCAGTTCTCCGTCTGGGAGATCCTGTGGCCGCTCGCGATCATCCTCGTCGGCCTCGCGCTGCTGACGCGCGTGGGCCGCTCGACCGAGGACGACGACGTCGTGAACTCCACCGTCATGTGGTGGGGGTCGCAGCGGCGCTCGCGGTCCCAGAAGTTCCGCGGCGGGAGCCTCACGGCGCTCATGGGCGGCATCGAGCTCGACCTGCGGGACGCCGACATCGTGGGCCGTGCCGAGATCGCGGTGTTCGTCATGTGGGGCGGCGTCGAGATCAAGGTGCCGCCGACCTGGCGGGTGCACGTCAGCGGCCTGCCGCTGCTCGGCGGGTGGGAGGACAAGACGCGTCCGCCGAGCGACCCCGACGCACCGCAGCTCGTCGTGCACGTCACCGCGGTCATGGGCGGTGCCGAGGTCAAGCACGGCAAGACGCTGGACGCACCCGCCGTCTGACGGCGGGCGACCGGTCAGAGCAGCGGCTCGCCCGGCCCGACGACGACCGGCACGCCGACCGCCCGCGCGTCGCGCGACCGCCCCTCGCCGCCGTCGCGCGCAGGGGCGTACCCGTGCCCGACGACCATGCTGGGCCGGCCGGGGTCGGAGGCCTCGACGACCACGGCCGGGCCGTCGACCCCGGGCAGCTCGCCGTCCCAGGCCACCGCGCCGCACACCGCGCCGGACGCGCGCACCCACGCACGGGCCTGCGGCGCCGTCTCGCGCGGGTCGCCCGGGAAGACCTGCACGGTGCGGCGGACGCCGTCGTGCGTCATCGCGAACGTCTGCAGCGGCGACTCGCCGCCGACGACCGCGTCGAGGGCGTGCTCCAGGGCGCGCAGCCCGAGGTCCTGCGCGGACGGCGACGGCGGGTGCGGCAGGTCGCCCGGCGTCCGGTACCCGCTGGTCGGGGCCTGGGCGTCCGGCGTCGCGGCGGCGTGCGCGGTCGAGCGGCGCGGCAGGGACGCACCACCGGCGGGCGGTCGCTGCTGCGGCACCTCCACCACGGGCGTGGGGGCGGACCCGGGGGCGTGCTCGGGGAGCCCCGACACGGCGAGGTGCGCCGCGGCGGCCGTCACGTAGCCGCTCGCCCAGTCCGGCGTCACGCCGATGTCCCAGCGGGCGCGGATGTCGTCGAGCGGGAGGACCGCGGCCTCGCCGTCGGGGGAGACGACCGCGGGCACGGGCTTGGGCCCGGCGGTGCGCAGGACCCAGTGCGCGCCCGGCGCGCGGGCGACGACGAGGTCGCCGAGGACGACGCCGAGGGCCGCGACGACGCCCTCCGGCACCGCGGCACCCGGCTGGCCGGCCCAGCCCGTGTACGTGTCGTGCACGAGCGCCGCGACCGCCGCGACGTCGCCCAGGTCGGTCCGGCTGGCGCGGACGTGCGCGCGGAGCTGGTCCAGGTGACCCTGCTCGCCCGGGGTGAGGGGGCGCAGGCCCGGCACGGTGGCCGCCGGCGCGTGGGCGGTCCGGTCGTCGCTCATACCGGCCGGATCGACCCGGCGGGGGCCCGTCTTGAGGACGTGCGTCCAGGTTCCTCCGGACGGGTGGTGCGGACCGTCCGGTCCGTCCCGGTCCGTGGCCGGCCGCTGGGCGGGCCGCGCGGGCCGTGGTTAGCCTGGCGGGCGAACCGGCGGCTGCGAGGGGGTCGCCGGCCGTCCCCGGGAGCCGTCATCCACGTCCGTCTCGTCGCCGCCGTCGCGGCCGCCGTCGTCCTCGTCGGCGGTGCCGCCGGCGCGTGGGCGGGCGTCGAGCACCAGGACCGGGTGCGCGCCGCCGACGCCGCGCACGAACGCGTCGCCGACGCGGCGGCGTCCGAGGCGCACGACGCCGCCGTGCGGTCCGCCGTGGACGCCGCCGCCCAGCGGTCCGCTGCTGCGCGCACGCAGGACGAGGCCCGCGCCGCCCTCGCCGGGCTCGTCGAGCAGGCGCGCGCCACGCTCGCGGCGAGCGAGGGCGCGGTCGCGGACGACGCCGTGCGCCAGGCCGTCGCCGCGGTGCTCGCCGAGGCCGAGCCCGCGGCCGACCCCGCATCCCCCGGTGCGTCCGTGGCGACGCTGCGCCGCCTCGCCGCCGCCCTGGCCGCCGCCGAGGCGACGGCCGCGCAGGCGCACGCCGAGTGGACCGCGGCGCAGGCGTCGGCGGCCGCAGCGGCAGCGGCCCGGGCCGCCCGCCCGTCCGGCACGTCCACGTCGCCGGGCCCCGGCTCGGGGAGCACGCCGCCGTCGTGCGAGACGACCTACTCGGGTCCGCCGTTCTACACCTCGCCCGCCACCGAGGGCGGCGACGGCACCAACGGCAAGCTCCCGCCGTCCGCCCTCGCCGCCGTCTCGTGGGACGTCGACCCCCGGGGCACCCCCTACTACCTGCGCACCGACGCGACCGCCGCGCTCGAGCGGCTCAACGCCGCCTTCCGCGCCCGGTTCGGCCACGACCTGGACCTCGACCTGACGTACCGCGACTACGCGACGCAGGTCGCGATGCGCGACGCCCTCGGGTCGGTCGCGGCCGTGCCCGGCACGTCGTCGCACGGCACGGGGCTCGCGCTCGACGTGCCGGAGCTGCCGTGCGAGTACGGCTGGGGGACGCCGCAGCGCGAGTGGCTCGTCGCGAACGGGCCGTCGTACGGGTGGGTCGTGCCGTCGTGGGCGCGGCAGAACGGCTCCAACCCCGAGTACTGGCACTTCGAGTACCGCGGCTGACCTCTCCTGCCGCCCGGGTGCGACCAGCGGCGGCAGCCTCGGTCAGACCAGGCCGTGCTCGTGCGCGAAGACCACGACCTGGACCCGGTCGCGCAGGGCGAGCTTGCGCAGGATCGAGCCGACGTGGGTCTTCACGGTCGACTCGCTCGCGAGGACCGCCTGCGCGATCTCGGTGTTGCTCAGGCCGCGCGCGACGGCCTCGAACACCTCGCGCTCCTTGTCGCTGAGCGCGAGGTAGCCCGGCGGCGCGGGGGTGGGCGTGCGGAACCGGCCCTCCAGCAGCGTCGACAGGTCCTGCGGGGCGAGCACCGCGTTGCCGGCGTGCACCGTGCGGATCGCGTCGCGCAGCATCGCGGGCGTCGTGTCCTTCAGCAGGAAGCCGCTCGCGCCGTGCCGGATCGCGGCCGCGGCGCGGTCGTCCAGGTCGAAGGTCGTCAGGACGAGGACGCGCAGCGGGCGGGTGCGGCGCGCGGCACGCTCCGGGAGGAACAGCTGCCGGGTCGCCTCCACGCCGTCCATGTCGGCCATGCGCAGGTCCATGAGCACCACGTCGGGCTCGAGGTCGTCGGCCAGGCGCACCGCCTCGAGGCCGTCGCCGGCCTGCCCGACGACGCGCATGCCGTCCTGGGCGTCGACGATGACCGCGAGGCCGGCGCGGAACAGCTCCTGGTCGTCGACCAGCAGCACCCGGATCTCGTCGTCGGACGTCATCGTGGCCGCACCGGAACCCAGGTCGTCACCGCGAACGTCGGCCCGTCCTCTCCCGTCTCCGCCCGCACCGCCATGCGCCCCCCGACCGCCTCGAGCCGGCGGCGCACACCCGTCAGCCCGCTGCCCGGCGTCGGGTCCGCCGCGGGCGCGGTCGGCGGCACACCGTTCACGACCTCGATCCGCAGGTCCTCCAGCCACGTGCCGTCCGGCCAGCGGCGCTCGACGAGCACGGGTGCGTCGCGGTCGCCGTGCCGCAGGGCGTTCGTGAGGAGCTCCTGCAGCACGCGGTACGCCGTGGTCGCCAGCTCGGGCGGCAGCGGCTGCGGCGCACCGACGACCGTGGAGCGGACGTCGCGACCGCCCGCCCGGACGCCCTCGACGAGCTCGTCGAGGTCACCCGGCCCGCGGGCGTGGTCCGCGGACTGCCCGAGGACCTGCCGGACGTCCTGCAGCGACGTGCGGGCCGACGTGGCGATCGTCGCCATGGTCCGCTTGAGCACAGCGGGGTCGTCGTCGAGGTACTGCGCCGACTCGGCCTGCGCGAGGATCACCGCGAGCGAGTGGCCGACGACGTCGTGCACGTCCCGGGCGAGCCGCGTCTGGTCCTCGCGGAGCCGCGCGACCTCCTCCGCGCGCTCGCGGTCCCGCCGGGCGCGGGCCGCGTCGTCCTCGGCGGCAGCCTGCGACAGGCGCGACGACCGGGCGGTCGCGCCGGACCGGACGGCGAGCCCGGCGAGCCACGGGGCGCCGAGCAGCGCCGTCCCGACGACGACGGCCCCGATCTCCCACCGGTCGCCGGTCGTGTACGCGGCGCGGACGACCACGTCGAGGCCGAGCAGGTGCGTGAGGTGCGCGAGGCTCGACGCACCGAACGTCAGCACCGCGATCACCGCCGCGACGGGCACGGACAGCGCGCTCGCCCACACGGTCTCGGTCGACCCCCAGCGCGCGCACCCGAACGCGACGACCCCGACGGCGAGCTGCACGAGCATGACGTCGGCCTCGCCCGCGACCTGCAGGAGCCCGGTGCCCCAGACGAGCGCGAGCGCGACGCCCGGCCGGTGGCGGCTGAGCGACACCGCGAGCGCGATCGTGCCCGCGACGAGCAGGAGCGACGCGGCCTCCGCGGCCGACGCCGCGCGGGACGTCGCCTCCACGCACCCGAGCGCGAGGACCGCGAGGCCCGACGCGACGTCGGGGCCCCACGCGGACGCGGTGCGCGGCGTCATGCGACCGCCACCCGCGGGCGGTCGGCGACGCGCGGCCGCGGACCCAGCGGACGCTCGACGAGGTACCAGCTCGCGGCGGCGACCGGCACGGTGAGCGCCGCGGCGAGCAGACCCGCGTGCGGGACGTGCGGGCGCAGCCACAGCGTCAGCGGGTAGTTCCACAGGTAGGCGCCGTACGAGACGGTGCCGAGCCAGACGAGGGGGCGGACCGCGCGCGCCGTCATCGTGACCCGCGTGCGCCACGCGACCAGGAGCAGCGCGGTGAGGAGCGCGACGGCCGGCCCGGCGACGAGGTACGTGAGCGCATGACCCCGCAATGAAAGCACGCACGCAGCGCCCAGCAGCGCGAGCGCCGCGACCTGCACGGCGCCGGGTGGCGTCCACCGGACGGTCAGCACCCGGCTGGCGGCACCGACGACGAAGCAGCCCGCCCACGACGTCGGCAGCGCGTACGCGAGGTCGGGGTCGTCGCGCAGCCGCAGCAGCACCACGACGCACGCGAGCGCGCACGCGACGCCCGCCGCCGCGAGGAGCCACGTGACCCGGCCGCGCCGGTGCGCGACGGCGAGCGCGAGCGGCCACAGCAGGTAGAACTGCTCCTCGGTCGCGAGGGTCCACAGGTGGAACGTGACGCCGTCGGGCGTCAGGCCCGGCAGGTTGCCGGTCCACGTCGCCGCGACGAGGAGGTCGCGCGTGAGGTCCGCGCGGTCGTCGAGCGGGTCGAGCACGAGGGTGACGGCCGCGACGCCCACGAGCAGCACGAGCAGCCCGGGCACGAGGCGGCGGGCGCGCCGGACGTAGAAGCGCGGGAGGTCCACGCGGCCCGTCCCGTCGAGCTCGTCGAGCAGCACGCCCGTGATGAGGTGCCCGGACACGGCGAAGAACATGACGACGCCGACGACGCCCGCCCCGGGGAACACGTCGGGCAGGGCGTGCCGCAGGACGACGAGCCCGACGGCCACGCCCCGGAGCGCGTCGAGCCCGTCGATGCGGCGCCTCACCGTCCGGCCGCCGCGGCCGCCGCGGCCCCCGCCACCGCGTCCCGCACGAGGCGGTCGAGCAGGTCCGGGTACGACAGCCCCGCGGCCGCGAACATGCGCGGCACCTGCGAGTGCTCCGTCAGGCCAGGTGTCGTGTTCACCTCGTTGAGCACGGGACCGTCGGCCGTGAGGAAGAAGTCGACGCGTGCGACGCCCGCGCAGCCGAGCGCGTCGAACACCCGCACGGCCGCGTCCCGCAGGGCCTGCGCGTCGGCCTCGGGGACGTCGGCCGGCACGCGCAGGTCGGCCGTGCCGCCGTACTTGGCGGCGTGGTCGAAGAGCCCGTCGACGACGACCTCGAGCAGCGGTGCGACGACGTGCCC
Organism: Cellulomonas fimi ATCC 484; assembly: GCF_000212695.1. NCBI lineage: Bacteria > Bacillati > Actinomycetota > Actinomycetes > Micrococcales > Cellulomonadaceae > Cellulomonas > Cellulomonas fimi. The sequence goes on from NC_015514.1 coordinate 548,966, forward strand.
GTCGCCCGTGGCGAGCACCGCGACGTCGACCTCGCGGCCCTCGACGACGTCCTCCACGAGCACGCGGCCGTCGAGCCGCAGCGCCGCGTCGAGCGCGGGCCGCAGCCCGCCCGCGTCCCGCACGAGCGTGACGCCGTGGCTGGACCCGGCCGCGACGGGCTTGACGACGACCGGGTGCTCGAAGACGTAGGCGGCGGCCGTGGCCGCGGTCAGCAGCCTCCCCGGCGCGGTCGCGACGCCCACGGCCTGCGCGACGAGCTTCGTGGCCCACTTGTCCATCGCGAGCGCCCCCGCGCCCACCCCGGAGCCCACGTAGGGGACGCCCGCGAGCTCGCACAGCGCCGCGAGGGTGCCGTCCTCCCCGCGCGGCCCGTGCACCATCGGCACGACCGCCGCGCACGTGCCGAGCGTCTGCACGGCGCGTGCCAGGCCGACCGGGCGGCCGACCTCGTCGCACCACGTCCCGTCGCGGGTGATCGTCAGGGGGACCACGTCGTACCGGTCCGTGAGCGCCCCCACGACGGACGCGGCCGACGCGAGGCTGACCTCGTGCTCGCAGCTCTGCCCCCCGCCGACGACCGCGACACGCGTGCGCCCGGCGCTCATCCGGCGTCCCGCAGCGACGTGCCGACGGTGCCGCGCGCGACGCGCGGGCCGAACCCGGTGAGGACCTCGTGCGGCAGGACGTCGAACCAGTCCGCCCAGTCCTCCGGCGTCGGCTCACCGCCCGTCCCCGGACCCAGCAGCACCGCGACCTCGCCCGGCCGCACGGGCTCGTCGCCCACGTCGACCACCGTCTGGTCCATCGACACGCGTCCGACGACGGGCCGCCGCCGCCCGCGCAGCAGCACCTCGGCCCGCCCGGGCACGGCGCGCGGCAGCCCGTCGGCGTACCCGACCGGCAGGAGCGCGAGCGTGGTCGCGCGCGGTGCGGTCCACGTGTGCCCGTAGCCCACGGGCGTGCCCGCCCGGACCCGACGCACCGAGACGACGGGCGCGGTGAGCGACATCGCCCACGCGAGCCGCGTCGTGCCCGACGGGTCGATCCCGACCAGGCCGGCGCCGACGCGCACCGTCGTGTGGTGCGAGCGCGGGTCGGTGAGGGTCGCCGCGGTGGCGGCGAGGTGCCGCACGGACGGCCGCAGCCCGGCGGCCCGGGCCGTGCGGACGCCCCACGCGAACCGGGACCGCCCCTCGGCGTTCGCGGGGTGCCGCGGGCGGTCCGCGCACGCGAGGTGACCCATGACGCCAACGACCCGCACGCGCCCCGTGCGCTCCGCCGACCGCGCGAGCCGGCACAGCGACGGCCACGCCGCGGGCTCGGCGCCGTCGCGTGCGAGGCCCGTGTCGAGGTGCAGGTGCACGCGGGCGCCCGGTGCGGTGTCCAGCACCGCGCGCAGGTGGGCGGCGTCCGGCACGGCCAGCTCGACGCCCGCGGCGACCGCCGACGCGAAGTCGGCGTCGACCGGGTTCAGCCAGCTCAGCACCGGTGCGCGCAGCCCGGCGTCCCGCAGCGCGAGCGCCTCCGCGACCGTCGTCACGCCCAGGCTCGTCGCTCCGTGCGCGAGCGCCGTCCGCGCGACGGTCACCGCCCCGTGGCCGAACCCGTCCGCCTTGACGACCGCCATGAGGTCGCCCCGCGCGCGGCCCGCGAGCAGGCGCGTGTTGGCGGCGACGGCCGCGGGGTCGACCAGCAGCCGCGGCCCCGCGGCGTCGGAGACCCGCGGGCGGGTGAGCGTCGTCGTCGTCACGCCGCCACCGCCACGTCCACCGGGCCGTACAGCGCGTACGGCGCCCCGGTCGTGAGCGCCCAGTACCGGTCGCCCACGCTCCAGTGCCACCACTCGGTCGGGTAGTTCACGAGCCCGACGTCGCCGAGGGCGCGCGCCAGCAGGTCGCGGTGCGCGCGTGCCTCGGGGGAGATGCGGTCGTCGGCCGTCGCGCACCGGCCGTCGGACTCCTCGGGGGTCGCGTCGACCGGCGTCCCGAGGTCGAGCTCGCGGCCCGAGGCGTCGACGAGCGTGAGGTCCACGGCGGCCCCGGCGACGTGCGGGGCGACGTCGACGGGGGAGACGAAGCGGCTGACCAGCCGGGCGACCTCGGTCGGGTCGACGACCGCGGGGTGCGCCCGGCGGACCTCGCGGGTGTACCGGGCGACGATCGCGTGCTGCGCCGACAGCGACCGGTGACCCTCCAGGACGCGCAGCCGGACCCCGCGCGGGAGCGTCGCGGCGGCCAGCCGGTCCGCGAGCCCGACGCGGACGAGCGCGCGGGCGGGCCCGAAGCGGGCCCCGAGGCGGACGAGGGGCTCGCCGCAGTCACGGACGGGGACGGCGGCGACGCGCGGGTCGGACAGCAGGATCGTCATGCCGTCCACGCTGCCGCCCGCGACGGCGTCACCGCCTCCACCGCGGGGACCGCCGGGCGGTCCGCGAGGACACGCGTGCAACGCCGCAGGTCGTACGTCGCCGCCCGCGGTGTGCGACCGGGGTCGTACGGCCGAGCCGCAGGTCAGCGCTCAGCGGGGGCGGACGGCCTCGGCGGACGACGGGACGGTCCACCACGCCACGACCCCGCCGGCCGCGAGCAGGCCCGCGCAGACGAGCATCGCGACGCGGTGGCCGTCGGCGAGCACCGTCGGGTCGGTGAGCCCGGTGCCGACACCCGCGACGAGCGGCAGGACCGCGATGCCGAGCAGTCCCGCCACGCGCGCGACCGCGTTGTTCACCCCGGACGCGACCCCGGCGAGCCGGTCGGGCGCGGCGGCGAGCGCGGTCGTCGTCAGGGGTGCCACGACCGCGGCGAGACCGAGGCCGAACAGCAGCACGCCCGGCAGCACGGCGGTCAGGTACGGCGCGGACGGGCCGATGCCCGCGAGCAGCACGGTCGCGGCCGCGCACACGAGCGGGCCGACGGTCATGGGCACGCGCGGGCCGATCCGCACGCCGAGCGCACCCGACGTCGACGACAGCACGAGCAGCAGGAGCGTCACCGGGACCGGGGCGAGCCCCGCGGCGAGCGGCGAGTAGCCGGAGACGACCTGGAGCGTGAGGACGAGGAAGAAGAACACGCCCGACAGCGCCGCGTAGACCAGCAGCGTCGCGGCGTTGGTGCCCGCGAACGGGCGCCACCGGAACAGCCGCGGCGGCACGAGGGGCGCGGCGGCGCGGGACTCCACCACGACGAACGCGACGAGCGCGAGCACCCCGGCGGCCAGCACGGCGGCGACCGGTGCGCGCAGGGTCCCGTCCTCGGTCCAGGCGGTGAACGCCCACGTCAGCGCGGCCAGGCCCAGCGCGGCGAGGACCGTCCCGGCGACGTCCAGCCGGCGCACCGCCTCCGGGTCCACCGTCTCGGGCACCGCGCGCAGCGTGACCGCCACGACCACGGCGGCGAGCGGCAGGTTGATCCCGAACACCCACCGCCACGTCGTCACCTCGACGATCCACCCGCCGAGGAACGGCGCGACCGCGCCCGCGATGCCCCCGAGCCCCGACCACGCGCCGATCGCCCGCCCACGGTCCTCGCCCGCGAACGTCGACTGGATGATCGCGAGCGACCCCGGCGTGAGGAGCGCACCCCCGACGCCCTGCAACGCGCGGGCCGCGACGAGCAGCCCCACGGTCGGGGCGAGCGCGCACGCGAGCGACGCGACCGCGAACCACACGACCCCGACGAGGAACACGCGCCGCCGCCCGAACCGGTCCCCGAGCGAGCCGCCCAGCAGCAGGAACGCCGCGAGCGTCAGCGCGTACCCGTTGACGGTCCACTGCAGGTCGGCCGTCGTCGCGTCGAGCTCGTCCGCGATGCGGGGCAGCGCGATCGTGACGACGGTCGCGTCGATGAACGCGAGCGCCGAGCCCAGCACGGTCGCGACGAGCACCCACCGCCCGCGCGCCGACCGGTAGCCGACCGTCGCACCGGCGTGCGCGGACGGCTCAGCGGGCCCTGTCACGGTCGCGGCTCGGCTGCACGCGCTTCGGCTCGCCCGGCATCTTCGGGTACTCCGGCGGGTACGGCAGGTCGGCGTGGCCCTCGTCGCGCTCCTGCCGGTCGGCGAGCTCGAGCAGCGACTCGATCGAGTACCGCGGCGTCGCGTGCGCGACGAGCGGCGCGAACAGGTCGCCGACCTCGGCGAACCGCGCGGGCATCGTCGTCACGTCGAAGTCGTCGGGGTGGACGTCCCCGATCTCCTCCCACCGCAGCGGCGCCGACACCGTCGCGCGGGGGTTGGTGCGGATCGAGTACGCCGAGGCGATGGTGCGGTCGCGGGCCATCTGGTTGTAGTCGACGAAGATCTTCTGCCCGCGCTCCTCCTTCCACCACTTCATCGTGACCTGCTCCGGCATGCGCCGTTCGAGCTCACGACCGAACGCGATCGTCGCGCGGCGCGCGTCGGTGAACGACCAGCGCGGCTCGATCGGCACGAACACGTGGATGCCCCGGCCGCCGGACGTCTTCGGCGTGCCCTCCATGCCGTGCTCCGCGAGGAGCTCGCGCACGTGCGGGGCGACGCGCGCGGCGTCGTCGAAGTCGGTGCCCGGCTGCGGGTCGAGGTCGATGCGCAGCTGGTCGGGCGAGTCGACGTCCTCGCCCAGCACGGGCCACGGGTGGAACGTGAGGGTGCCGAGGTTCGCCGCCCACGCGACGACGGCGAGCTCGCTCGGGGCGACCTCGTCCGCAGTGCGCCCGCTCGGGAACGCGATCCGGGCGGTGCGGACGTAGTCCGGCGCGCCCTGCGGCACGCGCTTCTGGTAGAATGCGTCGCCCGTCGAGTCGGCGCGCGTCGCGAGCTTGGCGCCCTCGAACACGCCCTTGGGCCAGCGCTCGAGCGTCGTCGGGCGGTCGAGCAGCGCGCCGAGGATGCCGTCGCCCACGGACACGAAGTACTGGACGACGTCGAGCTTGGTCAGCCCGCGCTCGGGGAAGTACACCTTGTCGGGACTGCTCACACGGACGGTGCGGCCGCGCACGTCGAGCTCGACGGCCGGCGTCTTCGACGGTGACATGGGCCCCACGCTAGGGCCGGGCTCCGACACGCGCCCGTGCAGGTCGGCGCATCGTGCACCCGGGCCGCCGCCCGCGACGGCCGACGGCTCTGCCCAGCGCGGCGTGCCGGCGTCAGACGTCCGAGCCGATGAGCCCGCGCTGGTGCGCCACGGACACCGCCTCGGCCCGCCCGGACACGCCGAGCTTCGCGAGCAGGTTGGAGATGTGCACCGAGACGGTCTTGCCGGAGATGAAGAGCTTCTCGCCGATCTGCCGGTTCGACAGGCCTTGCGCGACGAGCCCGAGCACTTCGACCTCGCGTGCTGTCAGCACGTCCGCCCCGGCCGCGCGCACGCCGGGCAGGTCCAGCCGTCCGCGCCGGGCGAGCCCGCGCACGGCCGTCGCGAGCGGCACCGCGCCCATGGCGTCGGCCTCCGCCAGCGCGGTCGCGGCCTCGTCCCGGGCCGCGTCCCGCTCGCCGCGCTCCAGCAGCGACTCCGCGAGACGCCACCGGGTGCGGGCCAGCTCGTAGCGGTGCCCGTAACCGAACTCGCGCAGCGCAGCGCGCCACGCCTCGGGGTCGTTCCCGCCGACGAGCCGGCCGTGCTCCGCGTGCGCCCGGGCGAGCCACGCACGCCCCTCGGGGCCCAGCACGCCGCCGCGGGGCCGCCCGCGCTCGGCCGTCGTGCGCGCGCGCTCCAGCAGCCGGTCCCCGAGGGCGACCCGCTCCGCGACGTCCCGGCCCAGCAGCCGCTCCTGCGCCGCGGCGTCCGCGAGCGCGGCCAGCGCCAGCGCCGACAGCCAGATGCCGCCGAGGAAGTAGTCGCTCCACTCGCGGCCCAGGTGCTCGATGACCCGCAGCGCGAGCTCGATCGCCTCGTCGAGCTCGCCGCGCCACGTCAGCGCGTCGACCGTGCAGCCCCCGCCGATGAGCGCGACGAGGCCGTCGCGCGACCAGTGCGCCTCGCGTGCCCGCCCCCGCTCGACCACGTCCGCGTCGCCGCGCGCCACGGCCGCGTACAGCGTCATGAGGCGCGCCGTCGCCCCCAGCCACTCCGGGGCGTCGGAGTAGGACTCGCCGGGCGTCAGGTCGCCCTGGACGAAGCGGAAGAGGTGGCCGAGCATGACGAGCTCGATGCCGAACGTGCTCCACAGCATCCCCGACGAGCGCGCGCGCTCGACCGCCAGCTCGCCGATCCGGGCCGCGTGCGCCACGTCGCCCGCGTAGTAGCGGTTGCTCGCGAGGTTGTACATGGTCCGCAGCTCGGTCGACAGGTCGCCCGACTCGCGTGCGAGCCCGAGCGCCTCGTCGAGCAGCGCCGCGGCGTGGTCGGGGTCCTCGACGACGAGCACCGCCAGGGTCGTGACGGCGTCCGCCTCCGCGTCGACGGCCCGCACCTGCCGGGCCACGGCGGCGGCGTCGGTCGCGGCGCGCTCCGCCTCGTCGTCGACGTCCGCGTTGAGCGCCGCGCGCGCGTAGGTCGCGAGCGCCCAGGCGCGAGCGGGCGTCGGGTCGGGCAGCCCCTCGACCGCGAGGCGGGCCACCTCGAACGCCTCCTGCAGGCGCTCCGCGCCGAGCAGGTGGCGCGCCAGGCACGTGCGCTCCTGCGCCTGCCGCGGTGGGTCGTCGTCGCACTCGTCGACCGCGGCACGTGCGAGCTGCACGGCCCGGTCGAGCTGACCCGCGCGGCTCGCGGCCGTCGCCGCGGCGTCGAGCACCGCGACGTGGTCCTCCCCGAGCGCGTCGGCCGCGTCCGGGACCGCGGACCACAGGCGCAGCACGACCTCGAGGTGCCGCAGCTCCTCGACGGGCGCGAACACCTCGTGCGCCTGCCGGGCCGCGTCGCGCGACGCCGTGAGCGCGGTCGGCAGGTCGGGCGCGTGCAGCGCGTGCCACGCGAGCTGCGACGACGTGCCGAGCGACGTGTCGCTGCGCAGCGCCCCCAGGTACGCGCGGTGCAGCGCCGCCTGCTCGCCGGGCAGCAGGTCCGCGTAGACGGCCTCGGCCAGCAGCGCGTGCCGGAACGCGATGTGCCAGCCGTCCCCGACGAGCACGTGGTGCGCGACCGCCTCGCGCAGCGCGGTGTCGAGCGCGCCCGGCGCGGCCAGCGACGGGTCGCCGTGCGCCGCGACCGCCGCCCGCAGCAGCGGCTCCGTCACCCGGCGCCCGGCCGCGGACGCGACCCGCGCGAGCAGCTGCACCTGCGGGTCGAGCACCTCCAGCCGGCTGCGCAGGACGTCGGCGAGCGACCACGGCAGGGCCCCGTCGGCCCCGGACTCGACGAGCTCCTCCGCGAAGTAGGCGTTGCCCTCCGAGCGGTCGAGGACGGTCCGCAGCGCCTGCTCGGGCAGCGGTCCCCCTGCGACCGCCGTCGCGAACTCGCGCAGCTCGCCCTCGGTGAACGGGGGCAGGTCCATCCGCAGCACCCGCGGGTGCCGCACCAGCTCGGCGGCGACGGGCCGCCACGGGTGGCGCCGGTGCAGGTCGTCCGTGCGGTAGCTGGCGACGAGCAGCACGTGCTGGTCGCGCAGCCGCGAGACGACGAAGCGCAGCACGTCGCGGCTGGAGGCGTCCGCCCAGTGCAGGTCCTCCAGCACCAGCAGCAGCGGGTGCTCGGCCGTGCCGACCGCGGCCAGCGCCTCGACGACGCCGTCGAACAGCTGCAGCCGGCTCGCGGCGTCGTCCGCGGGCTCGCCCGCCGGGACCGTGCCCGGCAGCAGGCGGCGCAGCGCGGGCCGCTGCCCGACGACCGCGTCGACCGCCTCGGGGTCGAGGTCGCGCAGCTGCACGAGCGCCTCGGCGAACGGCAGGTACGGCAGGCCGATCTCGCCGAGGTCGACGCAGTGCGCGAGCACGACGCGCGCACCCTGCTCCGCGGCGAGCTCCGCGACGTGCCGCAGCAGCCGGGACTTGCCCACACCCGCGTCGGCCGCGAGCAGGACGGCCGAGGGGTCGCCCGCAGCCGCGCGGCGCAGGCCGTCCGACAGCTCGGACACCTGCGCCGCGCGGGCGACGAACGGGGTGCTCATCGGGCCACGTGCCACGCCCCCGATCCTCGCAGCAGCCACCCACGCACCGCTGCCCCCCGCGACTGCGCGGGACGGACGGTGCGACGGTCGGCCGCCGCGGGACGGGACAGGCCCTGCGGCGGGCGGGCCGGCGCCCCGCGGTGGGCCGCCTGCTCGATCTGCTCGCGGCGGAAGGCGAGCTCGGCGTCGAGCGCGGGTCCCCACAGCTCGGTCATGGTCTTCTCCTTCTCGCGTTCCTTCTTCCGACCACCCTGACGATGCTCGTGAGGCGCGCCGCCCGGGATCGGTCGGTCGACGGGTCCTGGGCACCCGGGACCGCTGAGGCGCGTCTGAGGTACCTCAGACGGCGTGCGCCAGGGGTGTCGCCGCAGGCGGGGCGCGGGGCAGCATGGCGGGATGACCCTCGTCCAGGTGGCCCAGCGCGCGACCGACCTCGACCGCGCCGCGGCGTTCTACACGGACCTGCTCGGGCACGGGCCGGCCGCCCGGTTCGACCCGCCGGGGCTGCTGTTCTTCGACCTCGGCGGCGTGCGACTGCTGCTCGAGCAGGGGGCGCCGTCGGCCGTGCTGTACCTCGCCGTCGACGACGTGCCCGCGACGGTCGAGCGGCTGCGGGCCGCGGGCGTGCCCGTCGAGGGGGAGCCGCACGTGATCTTCCACCACGACGACGGCACCCTCGGGCCGGCCGGGACCGACGAGTGGCAGGCGTTCGTGCGTGATCCCGACGGGAACCTCGTCGGCCTCGTCGAGCACCGCGCGCCCGCCACGACCTGAGCGCCGCCGGATCACCCGGACGCGTCGTGGTCCCGCCCGGCGCGACGGCGGACGTTCGGGCACCCTGGACGGGTGGGTGACGTCCGGGACCTCAGGAGTGCGGCCAGCGTGCGCCGCCAGCAGCAGCTGGTGGTCGACGACGAGGTGGTCGTGCGGGCCGAGCGGTCCGCGCCGCGCGCGGCGCGGCACTGGGTCATGCGTGCGGTCGCCGGCGCCGGGGTCACGGGTGCGACCAACCAGGTCGTCGAGCTGCTCACGGGCGAGCTCGTGTCCAACGCGGTCGTGCACGGGCCCGACGACGGGCTCATCCACGTGCACGTGAGCGTCGGGCCGCGGCTCGTGCGCGTGGGCGTGAGCGACGACGGACCTGGCCGCCCGACCGTGAGCCACCCCGAGCCGACCGCCCCCAGCGGTCGCGGCATGGCGCTCGTCGAGGCCCTCGCGGCGTCCTGGGGCACGGTCGCGCGCGGCGACGGGCAGCCCGGCAAGACCGTCTGGTTCGAGCTCGACCACACCGACTGACGGCCCTGCGGGACCGCCTCCCGGCAGGGTCCTGGCCTGCGGCTCTGCGATGCGCGGTTCGCCCGGTGCGCGTAGGTTCTGGGACGTGCGACCAGGCAGCGAGGGGCGAACGATGACGGACGACACCGACCAGCAGTCCCCGACGGCACCCGCGCGGATCCCCGAGATCCGGGCCGAGGTGCGCGAGGACGGCACCGGGGAGATCAGCGTCGACGGGGTCGTCGAGCAGGTGCAGACCGCCAACCTGCAGGAGGCCGGCGCGGCGATCACCGCGCGCATAGCGGCGCTCGCGGGGTCGGTCGGGTCGCCCCTGCCGGCCCAGGTCCGCGACCCCGACGGCGTGTGGTCCCTGCTCATCCACCCCGACGGCCTGGTCGACGAGGCCACGGTCGACGACCCGGTCACGACGCCCGCGTCCGGCGTCGTGCTGCCGCCCGCGGGCCCGCCCACGACGCCCGCCGACCGCCTCCCCGACGTGGCCACCGGCGGGGACGCGACGACGCTGCTCCCGCCGACGGCACCCGCCTCGACGGGCGGGACGGCGGACGCGGCGCCGGGGCCGGGCTCCGACCCGGCGACCGCCGCGGGCGCGGGCGCCACCCCGTCCTCGCGCGCGGAGGCGAGCCGGTCCCGCTCGGGCGGCACGCGGACCGCGGAGCCGTCCGGCGCGACGTCCCTGCCCACCCTCGACGACCTGCTCGCCGCGCGGCACCCCGCGTCCGACGGCCCCGCCGAGCACGGCTGGCGCGGGGGTGTGCGGCGCGTGACGTTCGGCCTCGTCTCGCCCGGGCCGGGGCGCGCCGAGCGCAACCGCCGGTCGCAGTCCGCGTCGGTCCGGCGCACGTTCGACGGCCCCAAGACGGTCGTCGTCGTCAACCCCAAGGGCGGCGCGCACAAGACGACCGCGACGATGCTGCTGGCCGCGACCTTCGGCATCCAGCGCGGCGGCTACACGCTCGCGTGGGACAACAACGAGACGCGCGGCACCCTCGGCTGGCGGTCCGCGCACACCGAGCACCAGCGCACGGCGGTCGACCTGCTCAACGCCCTGCCGCGGCTGGGCGGTCGGGCGACCGTGCGGATCGGCGACCTCGACGGCTTCGTCCGCACGCAGGCCAACGAGCAGTTCGACGTGCTCGCGTCCGACGAGAGCTCGTCGTCCCTGTCGTCGGTCGACGCCGCGTCGTTCGTCGCGCTGCACCAGGTGCTGTCGCGGTTCTACCGGGTCCTCGTGATCGACACCGGCAACAACATGCGCGCCTCGAACTGGCAGGCGTCGGTCGACGCCGCCGACCAGATCGTCGTCGTCTCGACGATCCGCGAGGACACCGCGCAGTCGGCGGCGTGGGCGCTCGACGCGCTGCGCGCCAAGGGCCACGAGGAGGCCGTGCGCCGCGCGGTCACGATCCTGTCCGCGCCCTCCCCGAAGGTCGACAAGGACCTGCGCACGCGGCTGCGGGGCCACTTCGGCGCCCTGACGCGCGCGGTCGTGGAGGTGCCGCACGACAAGGCCCTCGTCTCCGGCGGGCCGATCGACTACGAGGCGCTGCAGCCGGCGACGCGGGACGCGTGGCTGCGGGCGACGGCGATCGTCGCGGACGGTCTCTGACACGTCGGACGCCGAGCGCCGCACCGCCGGAGGTGCGGGGCTGATGGCCCGACGTTGGTCCGGCTGCGCGGGTGAAGTGCGATCAAAGCGGCCCGCGCACCCGCGCACCGCGTCTAGGTTCGCACCAGTGCGTGTAACAGCCTGAGGGGGCGTTGGTGCTGCGCGAGGACGCGGGAGCCGCGGTCGATGAGCCGTGCCGTGTCGTCTGGGCCAAGTCGTGGCCGTACGACGTCCCTCCCTCGCACTGGGCGCCGCTGTGGCGGCACCTCGACGACACCGCCGACGTTGCCGGGCTGCTGTGGGACCACTGGCTGGCCGACGACATCCGGAGCCTGCTCGCAAGCGGGGTCCCGGGCGGAGCAGCGGGGGCCCGGCGGCTGGTGCGGTTCCTGGCCGGTGCCCACGACGTGGGCAAGACGACGCCGGCGTTCGCGTGCCAGGTGGCCGCGCTGAGCGATCGGATGACGCACGCCGGGCTCAGGCTGTCACCGGCCACGGTCACTGACCGGTCGATGTTGCGCCACGAGATCGCGGGCGCGGCAGCGCTCGACCGTTGGCTCACGACACGTACCGCGGCACCGCGGCAGGCACGCCGGCAGCTGACGGCCGTCCTGGCCGGGCATCACGGTGCCTACCCACCGCTGACTTCCGTCCAGGGTGCAGCCGCGCGACCGCACCTGTTCGGCGGCGGACAGTGGGAGACCGTGCGGGGCGTCCTGCTCGACCGCGCGGCCGCCAGGGCGGGGCTTGTGGCGGACTGGCCAGGATGGGCTGCTCTCCGGGTGCCTGGACCTGCGGGTGTCCTCCTGACGGGTCTCGTGGTGATGGCCGACTGGATCGCGTCGTCGGACCACCTGTTCCCGCTCGACGACGTCGACACCGTCCCGGAGATCGAGCCCGTCTCGACCAGCGAGTCCGGGCGTGCGCAGCGCGCGTGGGCCCGCCTGCAGCTGAGTCCCCGCTGGCGGCCCCCCGCGCCTGAGGCAGCGCTGGCTGCTGTGTTCAGCGACCGCTTCCCCGGCGTAGGGGGCGCGCCGCACCCGGTGCAGGCCTCTGTGGTGGATGCGGCACGAACGATGCCGGCGCCCGGCCTGATGGTCGTCGAGGCGCCCATGGGATCGGGGAAGACGGAAGCGGCACTCATGGCGGCCGAGGTGCTGGCCCACCGCACGGGCGCGGCCGGGGTGTTCGTGGCACTCCCGACGCAGGCGACGTCGGACGCGATGTTCGCGCGCGTGCGGGGCTGGTTGGAGCACCTGCCCGCGGACGACCACGCGCAGCACTCGCTCGCGCTCGTCCACGGCAAGGCCGCCCTCAACGACGACGTCGCGCACCTGCCGGTCTTGCGGGTTCGAGGTGTGCACGACGGGGACCGGACGCGGCCGACGGTGGTGCCGGCCGCCGACCTCTGGATGCGCGGGCGCAAACGGGCCGCGCTGGCGTCGTTCGTCGTCGGGACGATCGACCAGGTGCTGTTCGGCGCGCTGATGGCGCGGCACGTGATGCTCCGGCACCTCGCGCTGGCCGGCAAGGTCGTGGTCGTCGACGAGGTCCACGCCGCCGACACGTTCATGGCGACGTTCCTGGACCGCACGCTGGAGTGGTTGGGCGCCGAAGGCACGCCCGTCGTGCTGCTCTCCGCGACCCTGCCGTCGGTTCGCCGAGCCGAGCTGTACCGGGCGTACGAGAGCGGCCGGCGTCGACGGCTCAGCCGTGACCCTGACGCCGTCGACACGTCGGTCCTGGCAGGCGACATCGGCTACCCGGTCGTCGTGACGACAGGTGACGATGGCCCGGCGGTTACGACCCTCGACGACGCCGCCACGAGTACGCACGTGCAGGTCGTGCGCCTGGACGACGACCTCGATGCTGTGGGTGACCTGCTCGACGACGCGCTGCGCGACGGCGGGTGTGCCGGGGTCGTGCGCAACACGGTCGCCCGCGCCCAGGAGGCGGCCCGCCATCTCGAGGCCCGGTTTGGGCCGGAGGTCGTCACGGTCGCGCACGCGCGGTTCCTCGCCGCAGACCGGCGGGAGAACGACCTACGGCTGCTCGCCGAGCTCGGGCGCGACGGTGCCCGGCCGGACCGGCGGATCGTCGTGGGCACGCAGGTGCTGGAGCAGTCGCTGGACATCGACCTCGACGTGCTGGTCACCGACCTCGCGCCCGTCGACCTCGTGCTGCAGCGCATCGGGCGCCTGCACCGCCACCGGCGAGCCCACCGGCCCGATCCGGTCGCCACCCCACGGTGCTACGTCACGGGCGTGGACTGGGCTGCGGTGGTTCCGCAGCCCGTGCGCGGCAGCGTGCACGTCTACGGGCGCTACGCGCTGCTGGCTTCCGCGGCAGTCCTCGGCCTGCACCTGGACGGTGCGCCGTTGCTCCTGCCGCTCGACATCGCTCGCCTGGTCCAGGCCGCGTACGCGCCCGACGCGGTGCCACCCGCGGGCTGGGAGGACAGCTGGGCGCAGGCCGCGACGCAGGAGCTGCGGCGCCACGACGAGCGGCGGCGGCGTGCGTCGACCTTTCTGGTCCACGAGCCTACCGACGGCGCCCTCTACGGCCTCTCGTCGGGTGGCGTCGGCGACCTCGACGAGGACTCCCCGCAGGGGCAGGCGTGCGTGCGCGAGAGCGGCGACAGCATCGAGGTCGTCGTGGTGCAGCGCGGAGGCGACGGCTCCGACCGCGTGCCCGACTGGGTTCCCGGGGGCGGCACTGCGCTGCCGTTCCCACACGTCCCGCTCGACGAGGCGGATGCGCGTGCCCTCGCCCGCTGCGCACTGCGACTGCCACCCGCCATGTCGCTGAACCCTGCGGTCTTCGACCGCGTCGTTGCTGATCTGGAGCGTGAGCGCTTCGAGGGGTGGGACGCCAGCCCTCTGCTCAAGAACCAGCTCGCTCTCGTCATCGACGACGACCGCCGCGCCAGCGTCGCTGGGTTCGACCTGCACTACGACCGCCACCACGGGCTGACCGTCACGTCGGTCGCGTCGCCGTCATGACGAGGCGGGCCGCACCACTCACCGGGGAGAGAGGGAGCATGGCGATGAGCGGCAGGTACTCGCTGATCGACGAGCCGTGGGTGCTCGTGCTGACGCAGGACGGGACGACGGATGAGGTGTCGTTGCTCGACCTCTTCCGGCGGGCGCCGCAGATCCGGGAGATCGTCGGAGACATCCCCACGCAGGGCTACGCGGTCCTGCGCGTGGCGCTGGCCGTGCTGGCGCGCTCCGTCGGGGGGCCACGGACCACGGGCGACTGGGAACACCTCTGGGACGGGACTGCTCCGCCGATGGAGGCGATCGAGGCGTACCTGCAGGAGCACGCTGAGCGGTTCGACCTGTTCCACCCGGAGACGCCGTTCTTCCAGGTGGCAGGCCTGCGCACCGCGAGGGACGAGGTCTTCGGGCTCGAACGGTTGATCGCCGACGTCCCCGCGGGTCACCCGTACTTCACGACGCGCGCCGGACGGGGGGTGCAGCGGATCAGCGCGGCTGAGGCGGCCCGGTGGCTGGTGCACGTGCAGGCGTTCGACGTGTCCGGGATCAAGTCCGGCGCGGTGGGTGACCCGCGCGTCACGGGGGGCAAGGGCTACCCGATCGGCCAGGGCTTCGCCGGTCACCTCGGCGGGCTGTCCGTCGACGGTGGCGACCTGTGGCGCACGCTCCTGCTGAACACGGTGCCGCTCGACCACCTCGGCCTGCAGCGCGACGTTCGTGACCGGCCCGCCTGGGAGGCAGAGCCCTCTGGCCCTGCCGAGGCAGACGATGCAGCGGCCCGCCCGTACGGATCCCTCGACCTGTTCACGTGGCAGAGCCGCCGCGTGCTGCTGCACGGCGGTCCCGACGGTGTGACCGGCGTCCTCGTCGCCAACGGGGACAAGCTGACCCCGCAGAACCGGCACCGGCAGGAGCCGATGTCCGCGTGGCGGCGCAGCGAGCCGCAGCAGAAGAAGCTCGGGCTGCCCGTGGTCTACATGCCGCGCGAGCACGTACCTGGCCGCGCGGTGTGGCGAGGACTGGCTTCCTTGCTCCCGCTCGTCGCCCCGCGCGGCAAGGCCGACGGCGGTCAGCCGTTCGTCACGGCAGCCGTCGTGGAGTGGGCGGCCGAGGCCCTGGAGGCGACGGCGAGGGTCACCTTGCGGACGGCCGGCATGGTCTACGGCACGCAGAACGCGTCAGTCGAGGAGGTCGTCGACGACCGCCTCGTCGTGCCGGTGGCCCTGTTGTCCGAGGAGCACCCGGCTCTCGCCCAGGCGGCGGTCGACGCGGTCGACGCGTCCGAGGGTGCGGTGCGTGCCGTCGGCTTCCTGGCCCGTAACCTCGCGAGCGCCGCGGGCGCCAGGGAGCCCAAGCTCCTCGACGGTGCCCGCGATGAGGCGCAGCGTCAGGCGTACGCCGTTCTCGACGGGCCGTACCGGGCGTGGTTGGCCGGGCTCGACCCGAGCGTCGACCCGCTCGCCCAGCGCGAGGAGTGGCACCGGCAAGCCGCTGCACTCGTGCGGCGGGTCGGTGCCGAGCTCGTCGAGTCGGCCGGGCCGGACGCGTGGGTCGGACGCGAGGTCAGCATCGGCAGCGGCACCCGGCACGTCTCCACACCTGAGGCGGACAAGCAGTTCCGCCGAGCCGTCGACCAGGCGCTGCCCACCACTCTCACCACGCCCGAGGAGCCCGCAGCATGACCGAGACGAGGACCCCACCTGTCGACGACGACCTCGAGGAGAGCACGACCCCGCCGCGTACCACCCGGGAGTTCGTGTCCTGGCAGGTGGGCAGGTTGCAGAGGGAGTACCTGCCGCCGGTCCAGAGCTCGTGGGCGCGGGCGTCGCTGGCCGAGCTGCGGCGCAGCCTCACCCAGCCGCTCGGCTCGTCGCCGGCGGTGCTCGAGTTCGTCGTCAACCCGTCGGCGCCGACGACGGACGGGCCGGAGACGCCCGACGAGCGGTCGATCGTCACCGCCCTGGGGCTGTACGCGGTGCACCAGCAGTCGCAGTCGGTGCCGATGCACCTGCGCAGTGTGGGCTTCGGCGACGCCGTCGGGCGCATCCGCCTGCGTGACGGCGACGAGGTCCGCGGGGTCACCCGCCGGTTCCAGGCGCTCGGCACCGCCCAGACCTGGGACGAGCTCGTCCACCACGCCCGTGGCCTCGTGCAGCTACTGCGCGACCGGCAGCAGGGCTTCGACTACGGCCGCTTCGCGGAGGACCTCGTGCAGTTCCAGCACCCCGCCTCCGCGGACCGTGTCCGCCTGCGCTGGGGCCGCGCGTTCTACCGCGTCACCACGGCACCCACCACCAGCACGTCCACCACCACCGCCGAGGAGCAGTGATGTCCCGCACCATCGTCGAGGTCCACGCCCTGCAGACCGTCCCGCCGAGCAACGTCAACCGTGACGACACCGGCAGCCCCAAGACCGCGGTGTTCGGTGGCAAGCGACGCGCCCGGGTGTCGTCCCAGGCCTGGAAGCGCGCGACCCGGGTGTCCTTCGGGACGTTGCTCGACCGTTCCGAGCTGGGGGTGCGGACCAAGCGAGTCGTCGAGCTGGTCGCCGCGCGCATCTGCGAGCTCGAACCGACGCTGAGCGAGTCGGCCGAGACCCTGGCCGCCGGGGTCGTCGCGTCGACCGGGCTCAAGCTCGAGAAGGCCAAGCGCGTCAAGGCCGGCGAGACCACGGAGCACCAGGAGACGGGATACCTCGTCTTCGTCTCTCGTCGGCAGGTTGACCTGCTGGCGGAGAAGGCCGTCGAGATCGCCGGTGCCGGCGACGTCACCGGCGCGCTGAAGGCACTCAAGGGCAAGGGCCTGCTCGACACCGAGCATGCCGTCGACGTGTCGCTCTTCGGACGCATGGTCGCCGACGTCACCGACCTCAACGTCGACGCAGCCGCGCAGGTCGCGCACGCGATCTCGGTGCACGCGGTCGACAACGAGTACGACTACTTCACCGCGGTCGACGACGTGAAGCGCGACGCCACCGACGAGGACTCCGGCGCCGGGATGATCGGCACCGTCGAGTTCAACTCCTCGACGCTCTACCGGTATGCCACCGTCGACGTGAACCGTCTCCACGACAACCTCGGTGACGCCGAGGCGGCTCGTCGCGCGGTGCGCGCGTTCGTGCAGGCGTTCGTGGAGTCGATGCCGACGGGCAAGCAGAACACGTTCGCGAACCGGACGCTGCCCGAGGCGGTCGTGGTGACGGTCCGCGACACCCAGCCGGTCAACCTCGTCGGGGCGTTCGAGGACGCCGTCACGGCTCAGGGTGACCGCACGCGCCTGCACGTCGCCGCGCACCGGCTCGGTGTGCGGGCCACGGAGGTCGCCGAGGTGCTCGGGCAGGAGCCCGTCGCCGCCTGGGTCGTCGCGATCGGCGATGCGCGGGCGGGCCTGGAGGACTCCTGGGCCGATGCGGCGCGGACCACCCTCCCGGGGCTCTACGAGGCGGTAGGGGAGCTGGTCGCCGAGCGCCTCGGGGTGTCGGCATGACGGTCCTCGTCCTCACGCTGGCCGGCCCCCTGCAGGCGTGGGGGAGCGAGAGCCGGTTCACCACGCGCGCCACCGACGACGCCCCGACCAAGTCGGGAATCGTCGGGCTGCTGGCCGCCGCGCAGGGACGCCGCCGCTCCGACTCCTTGGAGGACTACGTTGGGCTGCGGCTCGGTGTGCGGATCGACCAACCGGGACGGCTGCTTCGCGACTTCCAGACGGCGAGGTCGCTCGACGGGAGGCAGCCCATGCCCCTGTCGTACCGGTACTACCGGGAAGACGCCCGCTTCCTGGCCGTCGTGCACGCGGAGGACTCGCTCCTCGAGCTCTTCGTCGACGCACTACGACACCCGGTCTTCCCGCTCTACCTCGGGCGTCGCTCGTGCCCGCCCGCAGAGCCACTCGTCCCGCGACTGCTCGACGCCCCGCTCGGCATGGCACTGCGTGACGAGCCCTGGCGCGCGGCCCCGTGGTGGCGGCGACGCTGCGGCGACGAGCCGCCGATGCTCGAGTTCCGCGTCGACCGTGGCGCCGCTCCCGAGCTCGCAGACCGCGTCGACGGATCGACCGTGCAGCGCGACGAGCCCGTGTCCTTCGACCCCGAGCACCGCCAGTACGGGTGGCGCACCGTCGACCTCGGAAGCGTCCCGGTGCCCGGGGCACCCGCACCCGCACCCTCCGGCGTGCGCCTCACACACGACCCGTTCGAGGCGGTGGACTGACGTGTACCTCTCCCGCATCCAGCTCAACCCCCAGCGACGGGACGCTCGCAGGCTGCTGGGCAGCCCGCAACGCCTGCATGCCGCGGTGCTCGCGTCCTATCCGGACGCTCCGACCGGTGCGCTCGACGGCGCCCCGCGGGTGCTGTGGCGCCTCGACGTCGAGCCCGACGCGCGTACCTTCCTGTACGTCGTCAGCCCCGACCGTCCCGACTTCGCGCACCTCGCTGAGCAGGCCGGGTGGCCGTCGACCGAGCGCGGCACGTCCAAGGAGTACGGGCCCTTCCTTGATCGCCTCGCACCGGGGCAGCGGTGGGCGTTCCGCCTCACCGCCAACCCCACCCAGTACGTCGTGCCTGAGCACGGCGGACGGGCCAAGCGGGTGGCGCACGTCTCCGTCCCGCACCAGGAGAAGTGGCTCACCGAGCGCGCCGAGTCTGCAGGCTTCCACATCGCCATGACGCCCCTGCCAGGCGTCGACAGCGATGTCGCCGCTCCGGTCCTTCGGGTGACGCGACGCACCACCCATCAGTTCTCGCGCCGCGGTGCGGACAAGCCCGTCACCCTCGCCGCCGCCCAGTTCGACGGAGTGCTGGTCGTCCACGACGCCGACGTGCTTCGCCGCACCCTCATCGCCGGGATCGGCCCCGGCAAGGCGTACGGCTGCGGCCTGCTCACGCTCGCCCCCGTCTCGTGACATGACCAAGATCCCCGGCGTCCGTCCGCCCGATCTGTCGGAGCTGACTCGCGCCCAGGACCGCATCACCTTCCTCTACCTGGAGCGCAGCGTCATCCACCGCGACTCGAACGCGATCACGGCCACCGACGAGCGGGGCACCGTGCACATCCCCGCCGCCTCGCTCGGCGCGCTGCTGCTCGGCCCCGGAACGACCGCCAGCCACGCCGCGATGACCCTGCTCGCGGAGTCCGGCTCTACGGCCGTGTGGGTCGGTGAGCGCGGGGTCCGCTACTACGCACACGGACGCTCGCTCGCGCGCTCGTCCCGGTTGCTCCTCGCCCAGGCCGAGCTCGTCACCAACCAGTCGTCGCGCCTGCGTGTCGCCCGCCAGATGTACGCCATGCGCTTCCCCGGAGAGGACACCAGCGGCCTGACCATGCAGCAGCTGCGCGGTCGTGAGGGCGCCCGCGTGCGTCGCACCTACCGGGAGCAGGCCGCTCTTCACGGCATCGCCTGGGAGAAGCGTCGCTACGACCCCGACGACTTCACGTCGGGCGACCCGGTCAACCAGGCCCTGTCCGCCGCGACCACTGCCCTGTACGGCATCGTCCACGCCGTCGTCGTCGCCCTCGGCTGTTCCCCCGGCCTCGGCTTCGTCCACACCGGGCACGTGCGGTCCTTCGTCTTCGACATCGCCGACCTCTATAAGGCGGACTACGCCATTCCCTGCGCGTTCGAGACCGCCGCCGCGGGGTACAGCGACATCGGCGCCGAGACCCGCCGCGCCATGCGTGACCGTTTTCGCGACGGACACCTGCTTGAACGATGCAGCAGCGACATCCACAACCTCCTGCTTCCCGCCGAGCCGGACGAGGCGACCGCCGACCTCGGACCTGATGTCGTCCGCCTCTGGGACGGCGGAACCCGTACCGTCGCCGGCGGCACGTCATGGGGCGACGAGGTGGACTGGTGATCGTCCTCGTGCTGACCGCCTGCCCGGCCGGCCTGCGCGGCCATCTGACGCGTTGGCTCCTGGAGGTGTCCGCCGGTGTCTTCGTCGGCCACACCTCGACCCGCGTCCGCGACGAGCTCTGGAACCGCACTGTCGAGCTGATTCGGCCGCGGTCGCGCCCTTATGGTCATCACCGCCAACACTGAGCAACGCTTCGAGATCCGCAGCCACGGGCACCATTGGGTCCCCGAGGACATCGATGGCCTCACGCTCATGCGTCGGCCCGTGGACCCACCACCTGCCGACTCCAGCAGCAGCGGATGGAGCAACGTCTCCAGGCGGCGCCAGCGCTGATCCTTCAAACCGATGCTGACTCGCCTTGTCCTGGCGTCATCACGCAGGTCAGGATGTGTCGTCTCCCCGCGTGCGGGGATGAGCCCCGGTTGCGGACGATCTCGAACCCATTCGTCGCGTCGTCTCCCCGCGTGCGGGGATGAGCCGCACCGCCGCATCATCTCCGTCGACGACGCCCTGTCGTCTCCCCGCGTGCGGGGATGAGCCGTGGTCGATGCGTTCGGTGGCGGGCATGCCGGCGGTCGTCTCCCCGCGTGCGGGGATGAGCCGGCCACCGACGGCACCGGCACCGCCGGGCAGGAGTCGTCTCCCCGCGTGCGGGGATGAGCCCGGCGGGGCGATCGGGACCTCACGCCAGCCCGCGTCGTCTCCCCGCGTGCGGGGATGAGCCGTTGTTGTGCGCGATCCGGCCACCCTGCACCGCGTCGTCTCCCCGCGTGCGGGGATGAGCCCCGAAGTCGATCGCGCGACCCCACCCGTGGTTCGTCGTCTCCCCGCGTGCGGGGATGAGCCCGGGGACCAGGCCGCCGCTGCGTTCGCACAGAAGTCGTCTCCCCGCGTGCGGGGATGAGCCCCGCAACCGGTGGGGTTCACGATCGACCCGCCAGTCGTCTCCCCGCGTGCGGGGATGAGCCCCGTTCGGAGGACCCGCAGGGCGTCGATGCCTAGTCGTCTCCCCGCGTGCGGGGATGAGCCCGGGCCGAGGGTCAGGACGACATCGCCGGGCGCGTCGTCTCCCCGCGTGCGGGGATGAGCCTGTGGCGTCCGGGTCCTCACCGTGCGGGTCGTAGTCGTCTCCCCGCGTGCGGGGATGAGCCCGACCCGCCGACCTTGACCTTCCCGAGCCCGTGGTCGTCTCCCCGCGTGCGGGGATGAGCCCCACGCCGCGACGTCCTTGAGGATCGGCAGGCCGTCGTCTCCCCGCGTGCGGGGATGAGCCCCGGCCGATGACCTCCGTGATGGACCAGCCGTGGTCGTCTCCCCGCGTGCGGGGATGAGCCCTGGACACGGTGCGTAGCGTGCTGCGCGGGCGGGTCGTCTCCCCGCGTGCGGGGATGAGCCGGGCTTCAAGACGGTCCGGTGCCTCATCGAGGAGTCGTCTCCCCGCGTGCGGGGATGAGCCCCGCGACGGCGAGTGAGGTCTGTGCGACCATCGGTCGTCTCCCCGCGTGCGGGGATGAGCCCGACGACGGGCCCGGGGATACCCGTGGGTTCGAGTCGTCTCCCCGCGTGCGGGGATGAGCCGAACCACACGAGCCCGGCGACGAGCGCGGCCACGTCGTCTCCCCGCGTGCGGGGATGAGCCCCGCGCGACGCGCTCGTCGGTGACGCGGCGCAGGTCGTCTCCCCGCGTGCGGGGATGAGCCCTCGGAGAACCACGCGGGCTCCACGCCGAGGACGTCGTCTCCCCGCGTGCGGGGATGAGCCCGTCGTGCGCAGCGTCTTCGGGGAGGGTGCGCAGTCGTCTCCCCGCGTGCGGGGATGAGCCCTGCGGCGGGTCTGGTGAGGCGCCCGACCCGGAGTCGTCTCCCCGCGTGCGGGGATGAGCCCGACGGCGTCGACGCGGCGGGCGCGTCACGGAAGTCGTCTCCCCGCGTGCGGGGATGAGCCCGGTGGTGGTCGCCATGGTGGCGGGTCTCCTGTGTCGTCTCCCCGCGTGCGGGGATGAGCCGTACGAGTTCCAGGGGCGCGGCGCGCCGCACTTGTCGTCTCCCCGCGTGCGGGGATGAGCCCCGTCCGCGCCTCCATGTCCACATCGATCCACTGTCGTCTCCCCGCGTGCGGGGATGAGCCCGACGCCGAGGCGCGTCGGCACCGCACCAAGTCGTCGTCTCCCCGCGTGCGGGGATGAGCCGGCGATCGAGAAGGCGCTCGACGCGCCGTCCGGGTCGTCTCCCCGCGTGCGGGGATGAGCCGGTCCCGCGCATCCACGACCTGCGGCACTCGCAGTCGTCTCCCCGCGTGCGGGGATGAGCCCGGCCACTGTCCGCCGTACTCGCGGGCGAACTGGTCGTCTCCCCGCGTGCGGGGATGAGCCGCAGTAGTCGCCGCCGGTGAGCCACCCGCGCGTGTCGTCTCCCCGCGTGCGGGGATGAGCCGAACAGGCCGTCGACCGGCTCCCGGACGCCGGCGTCGTCTCCCCGCGTGCGGGGATGAGCCTGACGACCTCCGCGCCGGTCGGCCGGTGTACTCGTCGTCTCCCCGCGTGCGGGGATGAGCCCCACACACGGGCTGCGGCGCTCACTGGGCACCAGTCGTCTCCCCGCGTGCGGGGATGAGCCGGCGTGGCTCACGACCACCGGGCCGCGCACAATGTCGTCTCCCCGCGTGCGGGGATGAGCCCGCGGTCGTGACCGGGAGGGTCAGGGTGTACTCGTCGTCTCCCCGCGTGCGGGGATGAGCCCGCGGCCGTGACACGCGAGGTGTTGAACGCGTTGTCGTCTCCCCGCGTGCGGGGATGAGCCGTCGAGCCCGAGTGAACTTCGCGGGCGAAGTCCGTCGTCTCCCCGCGTGCGGGGATGAGCCCCACTCGGTGTCGGAGTCCCCTGTGGAGTCGCCGTCGTCTCCCCGCGTGCGGGGATGAGCCCGGGTAGCGGTCGCGTGACGGTCCGACGGTGCGGTCGTCTCCCCGCGTGCGGGGATGAGCCGTTCGACCCGGGGTCGCCGATGCCGACCATGGGGTCGTCTCCCCGCGTGCGGGGATGAGCCCCGCGCGGCCATGTCCTCCGCGTTGAGGCCGGCGTCGTCTCCCCGCGTGCGGGGATGAGCCTCCTGGTCCGCACGGGAGCCCTGCGGCAGCACGGTCGTCTCCCCGCGTGCGGGGATGAGCCCCTGACCGCGGTACACCGCCGCAGCCGCCGGCAGTCGTCTCCCCGCGTGCGGGGATGAGCCCGCCGTGGAGGACGCACGCCAGGCCGCACGCCAGTCGTCTCCCCGCGTGCGGGGATGAGCCGGCGTCGCACTCGTCCGGGCAGGACTCGACCCAGTCGTCTCCCCGCGTGCGGGGATGAGCCGAGAACCCGACGCCCGCAGCCGAGTAGATGCCCGTCGTCTCCCCGCGTGCGGGGATGAGCCCAAGGGCGTCGTGCTCGGCGTCGTCGGCGTGATGTCGTCTCCCCGCGTGCGGGGATGAGCCCGACGCCGCGACCCACTCACACCGCCACCGGTGGTCGTCTCCCCGCGTGCGGGGATGAGCCCAAGGCCGCCCTGTTCGTGCTGCGCGGGCGGACGTCGTCTCCCCGCGTGCGGGGATGAGCCCGGCACAGTCACCTTGTACGTGCCCTCGCGGCGGTCGTCTCCCCGCGTGCGGGGATGAGCCGTGCTTGCTGTAGAGGTCGCGTGCGATGGGTTCGTCGTCTCCCCGCGTGCGGGGATGAGCCCGCCTCCAACTGCTCGTCGGACAGCTCCTGCGCGTCGTCTCCCCGCGTGCGGGGATGAGCCCGTCGACGTCCACCACACCAACACCTGGCCCACGTCGTCTCCCCGCGTGCGGGGATGAGCCGGCCACCGACGACACGGGCACCGCCGGGCAGGAGTCGTCTCCCCGCGTGCGGGGATGAGCCCGGCGGCAAGGACTTCGCCGTGTTCGGCTACACGTCGTCTCCCCGCGTGCGGGGATGAGCCCGTCGCCGCGATCACGGTCCAGTCCCAGGTGTCGTCGTCTCCCCGCGTGCGGGGATGAGCCTGGCAGACGGCAGAGCGGTCGGCGCCGGCGTGTGTCGTCTCCCCGCGTGCGGGGATGAGCCCTGGCCCATGCTCACCGCCTCCCTTGGTCACTTGTCGTCTCCCCGCGTGCGGGGATGAGCCGCCGCGCCCACGCCGCGGCGACCCCGGGTCGCAGTCGTCTCCCCGCGTGCGGGGATGAGCCCCGGATCTGCCCGCCGACGACCGGCGTGTCACCGTCGTCTCCCCGCGTGCGGGGATGAGCCGTCCTCCTCGATGGGGTCGACCCCCGGGGGGTGTCGTCTCCCCGCGTGCGGGGATGAGCCCGGTCCACGCACGGGCCGTTCGAGCCCGAGCCAGTCGTCTCCCCGCGTGCGGGGATGAGCCGGTCATCGGGGCCGTCACGATCGGTGCCGGGGCGTCGTCTCCCCGCGTGCGGGGATGAGCCCTCCGGCACCATCATCACAGGATCCCGCCCCGGGTCGTCTCCCCGCGTGCGGGGATGAGCCGGTCGGGCGGGGGTGATCTGGGTCAGCGGTCGGGTCGTCTCCCCGCGTGCGGGGATGAGCCCACGACCCGGCCGCGCTTGGTGCGAGCCGGGAGGTCGTCTCCCCGCGTGCGGGGATGAGCCCGACGCGATCAGAGCGTCGGACTCCCACGCGAAGTCGTCTCCCCGCGTGCGGGGATGAGCCCACGGTCACCGCGATCCCGTCGGCGCCGAGCTGGTCGTCTCCCCGCGTGCGGGGATGAGCCGACGTCGTCCGAGGAAGTCGCCCTGGCCTACGCCGTCGTCTCCCCGCGTGCGGGGATGAGCCCTGAGTGGGAGCCTCCCCACCCCTAGGGGGGAGGTCGTCTCCCCGCGTGCGGGGATGAGCCCTTGCGCTCGTAGGCGGCCTCGTCCCACACCTGGTCGTCTCCCCGCGTGCGGGGATGAGCCCGCGGCCGACGCCACGAACCCGCGCAAGGACATGTCGTCTCCCCGCGTGCGGGGATGAGCCGGTCTGAACTGCGTTGAGTAGTGCTGCGATGGCGTCGTCTCCCCGCGTGCGGGGATGAGCCCCCGTGGTGGTACTACAAGGGCACCGTCTGCGCGTCGTCTCCCCGCGTGCGGGGATGAGCCCACCGATGACGCCGCGGCGGAGTCGGCCGCGTGGTCGTCTCCCCGCGTGCGGGGATGAGCCCACCGTGGCCCCGTGCGCTGTGCCTGCCCTGTGGTCGTCTCCCCGCGTGCGGGGATGAGCCCTGGAACCACTGGTGGAAGATCCACGCCCCGTCGTCGTCTCCCCGCGTGCGGGGATGAGCCGAAGATCCGCTCCTGCGTCGCCCGGTCCCGGTAGTCGTCTCCCCGCGTGCGGGGATGAGCCGTCCCCAGCGAGCCCCGGGAGACCGACGTGGTCGTCGTCTCCCCGCGTGCGGGGATGAGCCCACCGCGACGATCCCGAACAGCGCACGGCCCATGTCGTCTCCCCGCGTGCGGGGATGAGCCCTCCTCGTGGTCGATCGACTGGCGTACCCGGTCGTCGTCTCCCCGCGTGCGGGGATGAGCCCGCTCCGACCTCAGCCGGGCGCGCCCACTCGTAGTCGTCTCCCCGCGTGCGGGGATGAGCCCGAGATCCGGTCGCCTGCTAACGACGCGGAGAAGTCGTCTCCCCGCGTGAGGGGATGAGCCGCGCTGGGAGCGCGCGGTGGGCCCGTGGCGGGTGTCGGTTCCCCGCGTGCGGGGATGAGCCCGTGGCCAGGCGCTTGAACACCGTGGTGCCGGCGTCGTCTCCCCGCGTGCGGGGATGAGCCCTCCGACGTCCCGGCGGGCGGCACGCCGGGGTGGTCGTCTCCCCGCGTGCGGGGATGAGCCCGACTGAGCCGTCAGCGTCGACCCGTCCACCGCGTCGTCTCCCCGCGTGCGGGGATGAGCCCGACTGGCACCTGCGGGAGGCGTCGCAGCGGCCGTCGTCTCCCCGCGTGCGGGGATGAGCCCTACGAGGTCGGCACCACGCAGCCGACGAACCGGTCGTCTCCCCGCGTGCGGGGATGAGCCGGCCGCCGTGCTCGGGGTGACCGGGGTCATGACGTCGTCTCCCCGCGTGCGGGGATGAGCCGTTCGACTCGAAGATCCTGACCGCCCTGCAGAAGTCGTCTCCCCGCGTGCGGGGATGAGCCCGTCCCCGCAAGCGGGGCCCCTCGCGAGCTCGAGTCGTCTCCCCGCGTGCGGGGATGAGCCGGGGAACCGGGTCACGGTCCGGGGGCGGCTGGTGTCGTCTCCCCGCGTGCGGGGATGAGCCCAAGGGCCGGGACGTCGCGTACTTCCCTGGCGACTCGTCTCCCCGCGTGCGGGGATGAGCCGTCGTCCAGGGTCGCGGCGAACGCGGCCGTCTGGTCGTCTCCCCGCGTGCGGGGATGAGCCCGAGTACCTCGCGACGACGACCGGCTCGAACAAGTCGTCTCCCCGCGTGCGGGGATGAGCCGGCGCCCTGTCGGACCTGTCGCGCGTGGAGTCCGTCGTCTCCCCGCGTGCGGGGATGAGCCCACCGTCTTGAGGAAGTCCCACATCGACGCGAAGTCGTCTCCCCGCGTGCGGGGATGAGCCCGCCGGAGACGCCTGCATCGACTGCTGCCCGTGGTCGTCTCCCGCGTGCGGGGATGAGCCCGGCGACGCGTCGTCGGCGACGATGTCACCCTCGTCGTCTCCCCGCGTGCGGGGATGAGCCGCCGAGCACGTCAAAGGCCAGCGACGTCATGCCGTCGTCTCCCCGCGTGCGGGGATGAGCCCAACAAGGCGTGGCGGTCGGCCGAGTCGGTCCGGTCGTCTCCCCGCGTGCGGGGATGAGCCGAAGGGCCGCAGGCCGCGCGGTCAAGGGGCGGTGTTCTCCCGTGTGCCGGGTGAGCCGGACGACATCCTGCTCGGCTACATCAACGCTGCGGCTGCCGTGTTCTGGAGCTGTGGAGGGTCGCGCCGGATCGTCCGGCACGCCGCCGCGCGTGCGGGCCGATGTCGGTGGTCGGGTCCACCCTGGTGCGCATGGTGACGATCTCCTGCTCCTGCGGGTCGGTGTGCGACTCGCGCCGCAACCCGCTGCGCGGGCTCGACGTCGCGGAGCGGCTGAGGCTCGTCGAGGCGGCGTTCTCGGCGCACGACGGCTTCCTCACGCTCGAGCTCGACGCGGCCTGGCACCCCGGCTCGGACGAGCCCGGTCCGGCGTGCGTGGTGCTCGTGGACCTGGACGAGCTCGACGCGTGCGCGGGTCTCGACGAGGACGAGGCCCGGAGGCTGCGCGCGGCGCTGCGTGGCACCCGGGTGGCGGGCCGTGCGCTGCCGTCGCCGGTGCTGGTGGATGGCACGTGGTTCCGGGTGGCGCCCGCGCAGGGCTACGTCCCGCACGTGACCTACGTGGTGCACGACGAGGCGGGCACCGTGCTGGAGGTGGACGAGCCGCTCGTCGAGCGCGACCTGCTCGCCGAGCTGGTCGACGAGTTCGGACGGCAGGGCCGCGACGGTCTCGTGCGGCTGGACGCGGTCGCCGCTCGGCGCTCGCTCGCGGGGGCGCTCGACGCGCTCCGTGCCCGCCCGGAGGTCGCGGTCGCCTGACACGTCCGCCGGGACGACGTCGCGAAAGTCGGTGCACGTGCCGTGCAAGATCCGGGCCGGTCGGCACAGAGAGCGGGTGAGGACGTCCGACCACCCCGGGGGAGCAGCGTGCCGACGCCGACACCGACCACACCGGTCGCCGACGTGACCGCCGACGGCGACGCGGCTGCCGCGCGCACGGGCACCGGCCCGGGAGACGAGGACGCCGTGCGCGACGAGACGCCCCACGAGGGCGACGAACCCCGGTTCGAGACGCCCGAGGACGCGGCCGGCGCGGGACCGGCCCCCACGAGCGCCCCTGCGGCGGCGCCGACGCCCGCCGACACCGCGTGGTTCGAGACGCTGGTCCGCGACCACGCAACGGCCGTGCACCGCTTCGTCGTGCGCCGCGTGGGGCGGAACGACGCCGACGACCTGACGGCCGACGTGCTGACCGTGGCGTGGCGGCGTCGGGACGACGTACCGCGCGGCGCGGAGCTGCCGTGGCTCTACCGGACCGCGGGCTTCGTGCTCGCCAACCACGTGCGCAAGTCCCGCCCGGTGCCCGTCGCGGACGTGCCCGAGGGCCTCGACCCGACGGACCCGGCGGTCCTCGCGGTCCGCGACGAGCAGGTCCGCACCGTCCTCGCCGCGCTGGGCGTGCGCGACCGGCAGATCCTCCTGCTCAACGCGTGGGAGGGTCTCGCGGGTCAGGCGCTCGCGGACGTGCTCGGCATCTCCCGCGGCGGCGCGGACGCCGCGCTGAGCCGCGCCCGCGCCCGCCTCCGTGAGGCGTGGGACGCCCATGACGCCGACACCCCGGCGGGCTCGACCGCCTGATCGGCGTCGTCACCCGGCGGAGCCGAGGTCTCGTGAGGGCCTGTGCTGGGGCGGGTGCAAGCGGCGGGGCGCTCGGGACACAAGCAGGGCAGAGCAGGATCCCGACGTTCCCAGGAGCCCCCCGTGCCTGACGACCAGACCCCCGGTCCCGTCCCCGACGCCCCGCAGCCGCCGAAGCCGACGCCGGCTGGCGAGCCGACCGCCCCGCCCCGGGACGTGACGGACGCGGAGCACCTCGACGCGGAGCACCTCGACACGGAGCACCTCGACGCGGCGGGAGACGAGGACGACGTCGCGTTCGCGCGGCTGCGGGCCGCGGACCCGGCGGTGGACGCGACGCCCGACGCCGACCGGCTGCGCGCCGTCGTCGCGGCGGCCACGGCGGCCACGGCCCCGCCGGACGAGGCCGGACGGCAGGCGGCACCCGCGGTGCCGGACGAGCTCGCGGCGGCCCGGTCGCGGCGCACGGCGCGCCTGCGCTGGCTGCCGGTCGCGGCGGCCGTCGCGGGGTTCGTGGTCGTGGGCGGCGGCGGGTACGCGGTCGGTGCCGCGCAGGACGGCGGGACGCCGGCGGGCGACCAGGCGGCGCCGGCGATGGCGCTCGACCAGCCGGTCCAGGGGCGGGCCGAGTCGATGGCCGGGGCCGCGGACACCGCGATGGCGGCCGAGGACTCGGCGGCGTCGAAGCTCGCGTGGTTCGGCGGGCGCGTCGTGTTCACGGCCGGCGACGGTCTCTCGGACGAGGCGGGCCGCGGGACGGCGTGGGCGCTGGACGCGGCGAGCGTGGTCTCGGCGGAGACGGCTGCCCGGGTCGCGGCGGCGCTGGGCGTGAGCGGCGAGCCGCGGCAGGAGTACGGGTCGTGGACGGTCGGCTCGGCGGACGGCTCCGGACCGAGCGTGTCGGTGTCCCCGGACGGGTCGGCGAGCGTGTCGTACTACGACCCGTCGCTCGACCCGTGGGCGTGCGTGCGTTCGGCCCAGGAGACGATCGACGGGGCCGAGGAGCTCGCGGGCGCCACGGGCGAGCCCGAGCCCGCGGTCGTCGACCCCGGTCTCGGTGTCGAGTGCACCGACCCGAACCTCCCGGCCGCGCCGACGGGGGACGCCGCGCTCGCGAAGGCGCGCGAGGTGCTCGCGTCGCTGGGGCTGGACCCGGCGGGCTTCGAGCTCGACGTGGCGTCGGACACCGGCACGCCGCAGCTGGTCCAGGTGACGGCGCACCAGGTCGTCGCCGGGCAGCGCACGGGCATCCAGTGGAACGTCTCGCTCGTGGGCGACGGCGTGCAGTCGCTGTGGGGCTCGCTCGCGCCGCTCGTCGAGCTCGGCGAGTACGACGTCGTGAGCGCGAAGGACGCCGTGGCGCGTCTGGGCGACCCGCGGTTCGGGGCGTCCGGCGGGATCATGCCGTTCATGGACGACACGGCCCGCATCGCGGAGGAGGGTGCGGCGACCGACATGGCGCCGGCGGAGCCGACGGTCCCGCCGACGGCGACCGGTGGCCCGATCGCGTGGCCCGTGGAGGACGTGACGATCACGTCGGCGCGCCTGGGCGTGGCGTTCACGACGCTGCCGGACGGTGCCGCGGTGCTGCTGCCCACGTACGAGCTCAGCGCGGACGACGGGCGGACGTGGACGGTCGTCGCGGTCGCGGACGACGAGCTGGACTTCTCCGCCGTGGGGTGACCCGGGCGGAGTGACGACGAGGCCCCGTCGGCGTGGAGGGACGCCGCCGGGGCCTCGTCGTGCCCGGCGTCGGCGGCCCGGGACCCGGGGCGCCGACGGGCGCGGGCCGATCAGCCTCCGCGGTGCTCCCGCACGACGGCGACGCCCCCGGCGGGGACGGTCACGCGGCCGCGGACGGCCGTCCCCGTGAGCAGCTCGGTCCCGTCGGCGGGCACGTCGACGGGCGCGTCGGCGTGGTTGATCGCGACGACGAAGCGCGCCGTGGGCCCGTCCCGCCGGACGACCTCGACCTCGTCCGGCAGCCCGGCCGGGGTCAGTCCCGCGTCGGCGTAGGCGCCGCGGAGCACGTGCGCGAGCGCGTCGACGTCCAGCCGCGTGGAGACGTACCAGCCCGTCCCGGCGCCGTGCCGGTGCCGCGTGACGGCCGCGCGGCCCGCGGCGGGACCGTCGAGGTAGGTCGCGACGACGTCGGCGCCCTCGAGCACGAGGTCGTCGGCCCAGACGTCCGCGACGAGCTCGGTGCGCTCGCCGTCGTGGTCCCACGCGAGACGGACGGTCTCGCCCTCGCGCAGGGGCAGGAACTCCTCGACGGACACGCCGAGCGTGGTGCGCAGCGGCGCGCCGTACCCGTCGGGGTGGACCGCGTCGTGCTCGTCGACGATGCCCGAGAAGTAGGACACGACGAGCGTGCCGCCCTGCGCGACGTACCGGCTGAGGTTGTCCCCGGACGCGGCCGTGAGCAGGTACGACGCGGGCGCGACGACGAGCCGGTACCCGGACAGGTCCGCGCCGGGGTGGGCGAGGTCGACCGTGAGGCCGTCGCGCCACAGCCGCTCGTAGTAGGCCCGGACGCGCTCGCGGTGGTCGAGGTCGACCGACGGCCGCCACTCGAGGTCCTGCGCCCAGAACGACTCCCAGTCCCACAGCAGCGCGACGTCGGCGCGGACCGTGGAGCCGCGCACCTCGTCGAGCCGGCCGAGGTCGGCGCCGAGCGCCCGCACCTCGCGCCACACGCGGGACGTGGTGCCGGCGTGCGGCAGCATCGCGGAGTGGAACTTCTCGGCACCGGACCGGGAGGCGCGCCACTGGAAGAAGAGGATCGCGTCGGACCCGCGGCCGAGGTGGGACAGGGCGTTGCGGGCCATCTCGCCGGGACGCTTGGCGATGTTGCGGGGCTGCCAGTTCACGGCCGACGTGGAGTGCTCCATGAGGATCCAGGGGCGGCCGCGGGCGAGCGAGCGCGTGAGGTCGGCGGCGAGTGCGAGGTCGACGTGCGCGCGCGGGTCGGCGGCGGTGAGGTAGTGGTCGTTGGAGACGACGTCGACCTCGTCGGCCCACTTCCACAGGTCGGTGGACGGGCAGTTGGTCGTCATGAAGTTGGTGGTGACGGGCACGTCGGAGTGCGCGCGGATCGCGTCACGCTCGGCGACGAAGCAGGCCCGCAGCGCGTCGTCGGTGAACCGTGCGAAGTCGAGGCGCTGCGCGGGGTTGACGACGCTCGGGGCGACGGCGGGCACGTCGACGTGCGCCCAGTCGCCGTACCGCTGGCCCCAGAACGCGGTGCCCCACGCGGCGTTGAGCGCGTCGAGGGTCCCGTAGCGGCCCTGCAGCCAGGCGCGGAAGGCGCCGGCTGAGGCGGGGGAGTAGTCCTCGGAGACGGGTGCGCCGTACTCGTTGTGGACGTGCCAGAGCGCGACGGCGGGGTGGCGGCCGTAGCGGCGCGCGAGCTGGTCGGCGATGCGCACGGCGGCCGCGCGGTAGGCGGGGTGCGACGGGCCGGCCATGCCGCGCGAGCCGAAGCCGAGCGGGGTGCCGTCACGCGTGACGACACGCGCGTCGGGGTGCGCGGCGAAGAACCAGGCGGGCGGGGACGCGGTGGGGGTACCGAGGTCGACGCGGATGCCGTTGTCGTGCAGGAGCTCGAGCAGCCGGTCGAGCCAGCCGAAGTCGAACTCGCCCTCGCGGGGCTCGAGCAGCGCCCAGGAGAAGATGCCGACGCTGACGAGGTTCACCCCCGCCTCGCGCATGAGGGTGACGTCCTCCTTCCAGACCTCCTCCGGCCACTGCTCGGGGTTGTAGTCGCCGCCGTAGGCGATGCGGTCGAGCCCGAGCGGCCAGGTGGGGCGCACGGGCTCGGAGGAAGGCTGGGAAGACATGACACTCCGTCGAGTCAGGTTCGTCTGCTGTGATCGGTCCCAGCCTGGAAGCGCCATGGGACGCCGCTGGGACCGTTCACAACGAGGAGGTAACACCAGGGCGACCCGTGTTGACAAGATTCCGCGGCCTGCCTCACTGTGAACGCGCACAGGCACGGCGCCACAGACGGCGCCTGTCCGTCGCGACGCAGCGGCGGACCCTTGACGAGGAGGTCACATGCGCCTGCACACAGGTATCCGCGTCGCGGCGGTCGTCGCCGCGACCGCGCTGCTCGCGACCGCGTGCTCCGGCACGGACGACGGCGGCTCCGGCGACGGCGGTGGCGACGGCGGGAAGGTCGAACTGACCTTCTGGACCTGGGCCCCCGGCATGGAGGAGGCGGCGGCCGTCTGGAACGAGGCCAACCCCGACATCCAGGTGACGGTCAACAAGCAGGACGGCGGCGACCCGGCCGTCACCAAGCTGCTCACGGCCATCAAGGCCGGCTCGGGTGCGCCCGACCTGTTCCAGACCGAGTACCAGAAGATCCCCACGCTGGTCTCGTCCGACGCGCTCGCCGACATCGCGGACGTGCTGCCCGAGGGCACCGCCGAGCGGTTCGCCGACGGGACCTGGCAGTCGGTCACGCTCGGCTCCGACGCCGTCTACGGCGTGCCGCAGGACTCCGGGCCGATGGAGTTCTACTACCGCGAGGACATCTTCCAGCAGTACGGCCTCGCCGTGCCGACCACGTGGGAGCAGTACGCGCAGGTCGCCGAGCAGCTGCACGCGGCCGACCCGACCAAGTACCTCGGCACGTTCTCCGCCAACGACGCCGGCTGGTTCACCGGGCTCACGCAGCAGGCCGGCGCCTCGTGGTGGGGCATCGACGGCGACGCGTGGACCGTCGACATCGAGGACGCGCCCGTCCAGAAGGTCGCCGAGTACTGGGGCGGCCTCGTCGAGAAGGGCGTCATCGACAACAAGCCGATGTACACGCCCGAGTGGAACGCCGCGCTCAACGACGGCACGCAGGTCGGCTGGATCTCCGCGATCTGGGCTCCCGGCGTGCTCGAGGGCAACGCTCCCGACACCGCCGGCACGTGGAAGATGGCGCCCATGCCCCAGTGGGAGGAGGGCGACGCCGCGACGGGCAACTGGGGCGGCTCGGCCACCTCGGTGACGTCCCAGTCGACGCACAAGGAGGAGGCCGCGAAGTTCATCGCGTGGCTCAACGCCTCCCAGGAGGGCGTCAACCTCCTCGTCTCCGAGGGTGGCCTGTACCCGGCCGACATCCCCAGCCAGGCCGAGGCCCTGTCGGCGCCCCCGGCGTTCTTCAGCAACCAGCCGGACTTCTACACGATCGCCTCGGAGATCGCCGGGTCGGTGCAGCCGTTCACGTACGGCCCCAACGTCAACGTCGCGTACTCCGCGTACAACGACGAGTTCGGCAAGGCGACCGAGGCCAAGAGCGCCGCGGCGTTCCTCGACGCCGTCACGGCGATGCAGACCGCGACGGTCGAGGACCTCGAGAGCTCGGGCTTCACCGTCAAGGAGTGAGCAGCTCCTGACGGCGCGGCCGCCCGGCACCCCTCCGCCGGGCGGCCGCCCACCCCGTCGCCACCGTCGGCCCGCGCTCGCGCCCCCGCGTCCCGGAAGGACCCCCAGTGACCACCCTCGCCTCGCCCCGGGCGGCGGACACCCGCCCCGCGCGGACGCACCGGCGTCCCCGCCGGCGCACGGCCGCGCCGTACGTGTTCCTCGCGCCCGCGCTCACGCTGTTCGCGCTGTTCCTCGCGCTGCCCATCGGGTACGCGCTCTACCTCAGCTTCCGCACGGTCGAGGTCAAGGGCCTCGGCCTCGGCGCCGGCGCCCGCACCGAGGTCTGGGCCGGGTTCGACAACTACACGCGCGCGCTCGACGACCCCGAGTTCCTCGCGTCGGTCGGCCGCGTCGGCCTGTACGGCCTGCTGCTCGTCCCCACCATGCTCGGGCTCGCGCTGCTGTTCGCGCTGCTCCTCGACGCGCGGCGCACGCGCGCCAAGGGGTTCTCGCGCGTCTCGATCTTCCTGCCCTACGCGGTCCCGGCGGTCATCGCGTCGCTCCTGTGGGGCTTCCTCTACCTGCCGCGCGTGAGCCCGTTCTACTTCCTGTTCGACAAGGTCGGCTGGGACGCGCCGCAGATCCTGTCGTCGCAGCTCGTGGTCTTCGCCATCGCGAACATCGGCCTGTGGGGCGGCGTCGGCTTCAACATGATCGTCATCTACACCGCCCTCAAGGCGATCCCGAGCGAGCTGTACGAGGCGGCGCGCCTCGACGGCGCGTCCGAGCTCGTGGTCGCGCTGCGGATCAAGGTGCCGATCGTCCTGCCGTCGCTCGTCCTGACCTTCCTGTTCTCGATGATCGCGACGCTCCAGGTGTTCGCCGAGCCCATGACGCTGCGGCCCCTGACCAACACGATCTCCACCACGTGGAGCCCGCTGATGAAGGTGTACCGCGACGCGTTCACGCGCGACGACATCTACTCGGCCGCCGCCACGTCCGTCGTGATCGCGCTCGCGACGTTCGCCCTCTCCTACCTGTTCCTGCGCGTCGTGCAGGACGGCCGCGCCTTCTCCCAGGAGTCCCGATGACGACCACGAGCCTCACGCGTCCCGTCGTGCGCGTCGCGCAGCCGCTGCGGCCGGAGCGCCGGGAGCGCCCGTCCGTGCTCGGCAGCGCCGTGCTCGTCGTCGGCGCCGTGTACTGCCTGCTGCCCGTGCTGTGGGTGCTCGTCGCGTCCTCCAAGTCGGCCAACGAGCTGTTCTCGACGTTCACGTTCCTGCCGTCGACGCACCTGCTCGACAACGTCGCGGAGCTCTCCGGCTACCGCGGGGGCCTCTACTGGCGGTGGATGCTCAACACCGCGCTGTACGCGGGCGTCGGCGGCGGGCTGTCCGTGCTCATCTCGGCGATGGCCGGGTACGCGCTGGCCAAGTACCCGTTCCGCGGCAAGAAGCTCGTCTTCAACCTCATCCTCGCGGGCGTGCTGGTGCCCGGCGTCGTGCTCGCGATCCCGCAGTACCTGCTGCTGGCCGAGATCAACCTGACCAACACCTACTGGTCGGTGCTCCTGCCCAGCCTCATCAGCCCCTACGGCATCTACCTGTGCCGCATCTACGCCGCCGCGTCCGTCCCGGACGAGCTGCTCGAGGCCGCGCGGACCGACGGCGCGAGCGAGTGGCGCACGTTCTCCCGGATCGCCGTGCCGCTCATGGGCCCCGGCCTGGTGACGGTGTTCCTGTTCCAGTTCGTCGGCATCTGGAACAACTTCATGCTGCCCTACATCATGCTCGGCAACGACCGGCTGTACCCCCTCACGGTGGGCCTCAACGGCCTGCTCAACCAGGGTGCGTCGCAGCCCGCGATGTACACCTCCGTCATCACGGGCTCGCTGCTGTCGATCATCCCGCTCGCCGCCCTCTTCCTCACGCTGCAGCGGTACTGGAAGGTCGACCTCGCCGCCGGCTCGGTCAAGGCCTGACGACGTGGTCCGCCGCATAGAGTCTGGTCCGATGGACGCGACGACCTCCGCCCCCGCGCAGCGACGACGGCCGACGATCCGCGACGTCGCCGCCGCCGCCGGCGTGTCCCGCGGCACGGTGTCCCGCGTCATCAACGGCGGGCACTGGGTCTCGCCCGAGGCGCTCGCCGCCGTGCAGGAGGCGATCCGCACCACCGGCTACTCGATGAACCAGCACGCGCGCTCGCTCGTGACCGGCCGGTCCAACTCGGTCGCGTTCCTGCTCACCGAGCCGCAGCACCTGCTGTTCGAGGACCCCACGTTCTCGATCCTGCTCCGCGGCGCCGCGCAGGCCCTCGCGGGCAGGTCGATGCCGCTGCTGCTCATGGTCGCGGGCACGCCCCAGGAGCAGAGCCAGGTCCTGTCCTACGTCGGCGCCGGGCACGTCGACGGGGTGCTGCTCATCTCGTCGCACGCAGGCAGCCCGGTGCTTGCCGAGCTCGTCCGGCAGGGCATACCGACGATCGCCTGCGGCATCCCGCTCGGCTTCGAGGGGCAGCTCGGGTACGTCGCCGCGGACGACCTGGGCGGCGGGCGGCGCATGGTGCGCCACCTGCTCGACCGGGGCCGCACCCGCATCGCGACGATCACGGGCCCGCTCGACACCCCCGGCGGCCGCATGCGCCTCGAGGGGTACCGGGCAGAGCTCGGCGACGCCTACGACGAGAGCCTCGTCGCGCACGGCGACTACACGCGCGAGGGCGGGGCCGCCGGCATGCGCGACCTGCTCGCCCGCCGCCCCGACCTCGACGCCGTGTTCGTCGCGTCGGACCTCATGGCGGCGGGAGCGATCCCGGTGCTGCGCGAGTCCGGGCGCACCGTGCCTGACGACGTGGCCGTCGGCGGGTTCGACGACTCGGGCCTCGCCGCGACGCTCGACCCGCCGCTCACGACGCTGCGCCAGCCGTTCGAGCGGATCAGCACCGAGATGGTGCGGCTGCTGCTCGAGGTCGTCGAGGGCGAGGAGCCCGCCGCGATCACCCTCCCGACGTCGCTCGTCGTGCGCGCCTCCACCTGACAGGTCCCCCTCCACGCCTCTGGGCGGCGACCGGCGTCGTCGCTACCGTGAGACGCGAGGGGGTGCGCGATGGGGACTGCGCTCGTGGTCGTTGCCGTCGGGGTGCTGCTCTGCTTCTTCGGGATCCGGTCGGTCAACCTCGCGCTCCTCGCGTCGGGGTTCGCCGTCGGGTACCTCGCCGGTGACGCGCTCGGCGAGTCGACCGGCACGGCGCTGCTCGTCGGCGGGATCACCGCCGTCCTCGTCTGGCTGGTCGTGTCGCTCGTGTTCCGCTTCGCGGCCGTGGTCGTCGGGCTCGTCGCCGGTGCGGTCATCGGCGCGAAGCTGTGGTCCGCCCTCGCCACGGACGGGACGAGCGCCGTCCTCGGTCTCGTGCTCGTCGCCGCCGTGGCCGTCGCGTCCGCGACGCTCGCCGAGAAGTACCGGCGCCGCGCGCTGCTGTGGCTCACCGTCCTGGGCGGTGCCAGCGTGATCCTCACCGGCCTCGCGCTCCTGTGGCCGTCGACGCTCGGCTTCCTGCGCCGGCCCGACGAGGGCGCCGAGCAGGTGCTGCTGCTCGTCGTCTGGCTCGCGGTCGCCGCCGCCGGGTGGGTCGTCCAGCGCCGCCTGTTCCGCAAGCAGCTCGGCCTGCCACCGCGCGAGCCGGCGACTGTCTGAGCCTCGGCTGCGGAACGTGTGACGCAGCAGACGGCACGGGCGCCGACAGCATGTCGGTAAGATGGCGACATCGTGTCGGGAACCCGGCGCGTCCGCCCTCTCGAGAGGTCCACCGTGTTCCTCGCCCTGCGCGAGCTCGCCTTCGCCCGCACCCGGTTCGGGCTCATGGGCGCCGTCGTCGCCCTCATCGCCGTCCTCATGGTCCTGCTGTCCGGCCTGTCCTCCGGTCTCGTCGTCGACGGCGTCTCCGGGCTCATGCGCAGCCCGGTCGACGCCGTCGCGTTCTCCTCCGGGACGAGGACCGACTCCGCGTTCACGCGCTCCGAGGTCACCGCCGCCGAGCGGGACGCGTGGGCCGCACGCCCCGACGTCAGCGACGCCGAGCTCCTCGGCACCGCGATCGTCAACGCGCACGACGACGACGGCACCGCGCTCGACCTGACCCTCTTCGGCGTCGAGCCCGGCGGGTTCGTCCTGCCGGCCGCCGGCGAGGGCCGCGTCCCCGGGGCCGAGGGAGAGGTCCTGCTCAGCGTGTCCGCGCAGGACGAGGGCGTCGCACTCGGCGACGTCGTGACCGTCGACCGCCTCGGCATCCCGCTCGAGGTCGTCGGCTTCACCACCGACCAGCGCACCTTCGGGCACGTCGACATCGGCTTCGTGCCCCTGCGCACCTGGCAGGAGGTCCACGCGGGCGTCGCCGTCGGCGAGACGGCGGACCCCGACGCGTACGACGTCGCGAGCGTCGTCGCCCTCCGCGGCGTCGACGGCACCCCCGACCTCGCCGCCGGCGACGCGGCCGCCGGCACGACCGCGCGCACGATCGAGGCCGCGTTCGACTCCTCCCCGGGCTACACCGCCGAGCTCATGACGATGCAGCTCATCCAGGCCTTCCTCTACGCGATCTCGGCCCTCGTCGTCGGCGCGTTCTTCACGCTCTGGACCGTGCAGCGCACCCGCGAGCTCGCCGTCTTGCGCGCCATCGGCGCCTCCACCCGGTACCTGCTCACCGACGGCGTCCTGCAGGCGGCGATCCTGCTCGCGGGGTCCGTCGCCCTCGGCGTCGCCGCCGGGCTCGGCCTCGGCGCGCTCCTGCAGGGCACCGGCATGCCGTTCGCGCTCGAGGGCGGCCCGATCGCCGCCGGGGCGGCCCTCCTGCTCGGGCTCGGGCTCGTCGGCGCCACCGTCGCGACCGCCCGCATCGCGTCCGTCGACCCCGTCACCGCACTCGGAGAGCACCGATGACCACCACCACCGAACCCCGCACCCGCACCGGGCTCGCCCTCGCGGACGTCACCCTGACCTTCGGCGACGGCGACCGCGAGGTCGCCGCGCTCGACCATGTCGACCTCGCCGTCACGCCCGGCGAGCTCGTCGCCGTCGTCGGCCCGTCCGGCGCGGGCAAGTCGAGCCTGCTCGCCGTCGCCGGCGGCCTCACGCGGCCCACCGGCGGCTCCGTGGTCGTCGACGGCACCGACCTCACGACGCTGACCACGCGCGCGCTCGCACGGTTCCGGCGCGACCACGTCGGCTTCGTCTTCCAGTCCGGCAACCTCGTCCCCGCCCTCACCGCGATCGACCAGCTCCGGCTCGTCGAGACGATCACCGGCCGCCGCGCCGCCACGCCGCCCGAGCAGCTGCTCGCCGCCGTCGGCATGACCGAGCACGCCCACCGGCGTCCCGGGCGGCTGTCCGGCGGGGAGCGGCAGCGCGTCGGGATCGCCCGCGCGCTCGTCGCGTCGCCCTCGGTGCTGCTCGTCGACGAGCCCACCGCGGCCCTCGACCGGCGCCGCAGCCACGAGGTCGTCGAGCTGCTCGCCCGGCAGACGCACGAGCACGCCGTCGCGACCGTCATGGTCACGCACGACCACGACGTCCTGGAGCACTGCGACCGGGTGCTCGAGATGGTCGACGGGCGCCTGCGGCCCGCCTGACCCCGTCCTCAGGCGGCGTCGCCGCCGGGAGCGAGCGCGTCCACGTAGGCGGCGAGCAGCGCGCGCGCCGCCTCGTGGGCCCGCTCGAGGTCGCCGGTCTGCTCGACCCGGCGCGACGCCGCGTGGACCACCGCGTTCACCAGCTCGGTCGCCGTCTCGGCATCGGCCACGCCCAGCTCCGTCAGCGCCTCGGCCACGGGCAGCAGGAGCCGCTCGTGGAACGCCCGCG
Organism: Cellulomonas fimi ATCC 484; assembly: GCF_000212695.1. Taxonomy (NCBI): domain Bacteria; kingdom Bacillati; phylum Actinomycetota; class Actinomycetes; order Micrococcales; family Cellulomonadaceae; genus Cellulomonas; species Cellulomonas fimi. The sequence goes on from NC_015514.1 coordinate 588,360, forward strand.
ACTCGCGCGCGAGGTCGTCCGACGGCGCGACCAGTGACAGCGCGCGCGCCAGGGCGTGCTCGCCGTCCGCCACGAGCTCGAGGTTGACGCGCAGGAACGCCAGGAGCCGGCCGCCCGGACCGTCCGCCGCGGCGAGGCCCGCGTCCAGGCGCCGCTGCCAGCGGGGGAACGAGTCGCTGACGAGCGCGCGGAGCAGGTCCTCGCGCGAGCGGAAGTACTCGTACACGCTCGACCGTGACAGCCCGGCGACGGCACCGACCTCCGCGAGCGTCGGCACGCGGTCCGGCTGCGCCGTGAGCAGCTCCCGGGCCGCGTCGAGCAGCGCGCGCTCCCGCGCGGCCCGGTGCTCGGCCACCGTCGGGGCGTCGATGCGAGGCACGTCCTCCCCCTCCCTGCCGCCGTTCCGTTGCCGCCGTGCGCGTGCGGCAGCAGCATGCCACCTCCGTCGCGCGCGAGGCGCCGGCCCGTGTCGTGGGCACGCGCGGTCGTGCGGCGCCGCGTCGGACCGCCCCGGTAGCGTCCCGGGCATGACTGCGCACGGACGGCTGCTGCTGCTCGACACCGCCTCGCTGTACTTCCGCGCGTTCTTCGGGGTGCCCGACTCGGTCAAGGCGCCCGACGGCACGCCCGTCAACGCCGTGCGCGGGCTGCTCGACATGATCGCCCGGCTCGTCGTCGACCGGCGCCCGACCCGGCTCGTCGCGTGCTGGGACGACGACTGGCGGCCCGCGTTCCGCGTCGAGGCGATCCCGTCGTACAAGGCGCACCGCGTCGCGGTGCCCGTGCCCGGGGGGTCCGACGTCGAGGAGGTGCCCGACCTGCTCACGCCCCAGGTGCCGGTCATCGTCGAGGTCCTGGAGGCGTTCGGGATCGCGCGCGTGGGTGCCCCCGGGTTCGAGGCGGACGACGTGATCGGCACGCTCGTCGCCCGCGAGAAGGCGCGGCCGGCGGGGGAGCGGGCCGCCGTCGACGTCGTCACGGGCGACCGGGACCTGTTCCAGCTCGTCGACGACGAGGCGCACGTGCGCGTGCTCTACACCGTGCGCGGCATCAAGGACCTCGAGGTCGTCGACCAGGCGCGGCTCGCCGAGCGCTACGCGGTCGCGTCCGGGCCCGCGTACGCCGACATGGCCGTGCTGCGCGGCGACCCGAGCGACGGGCTGCCGGGCGTCGCCGGGATCGGGGAGAAGACCGCGGCCACCCTCGTGCACCGCTACGGCTCGCTCGACGGGATCCTCGCGGCGCGCGACACGGGCGACGCGGGGCTCACCGCGACGCAGCGGCGGCGGCTCGTCGAGGCGGCCGACTACCTGGCCGTCGCGCCGCGCGTCGTCACGGTCGCGCACGACGCGCCCGTCGCGGACGTGGACGACGCGTTGCCGCGGGTCGCGGCCGACCCCGAGCGGCTCGTCGCGCTCGCCGAGCGGTGGGGGCTCGCGTCGAGCGTCAGGCGCGTCGTCGACGCGCTCGCCTCGGCCGACTGAGGTGCGGTCGGGCCGGCGACGTGCTCGCCCCGGCCGGCGCGCGCGGTCGGGCCGCTGCGGCGGGCGTCCGCCGGGCGGAGGGTCAGCCGCGCACCCACACGTTCGGCCCCGCCGAGCGCCAGCCCTCGTCGGTCGGCGCACGGTCGGCGTCGGCCGCCAGCCACACGTCGCCGCTCGCGATGCGGGCGTCGGCGACCGATGCGACGCAGCCTGCCTCCGGGACGTCGCCCGACGGCAGCGTCACGACGCACAGCTCGCCGGTGCGGCTCACGGCCGCGTAGTGCTTGCCGGACGCCGTCTCGACGAGGAACCGGGTCGACGACGGCTCGACGAGCAGCGCCCTCGCGGCGTCCGCGGGGATGCTGTCCACCGCGGTCTGCGCGTCCCCGAACGCCGCGAGCAGCGTGAGCGGCTCGACGTGCGCCGGCGCGTCGGCGGCCCGCGCGTCGCGCGCCCAGACGAACGCGACCGCGACGAGCGCGAGACCGGCGACGAGCACGAGCGCCGTCAGCAGCCCGTGCCGGGGGCGGCGTCCCTCGCCCAGCGTGCGGAAGCCCCCGAAGGCCTCGCCGAACAGGTCGGCGTCGTCGATCGTCGTCATGCGTCCTGCATCGGCGCGCACCACGCCACGGTTGAGCCCCTGCGCGGACCAGGTCGTCCGGCACGGCAGAATCGACCCTCGTGATCACGGTCAGCACCGACGGCTCGTGCCTGCGCAACCCCGGCGGGGCGATCGGCTGGGCGTGGGCGAACCACGACGGGACGTGCGCGAGCGGCGGCGGGCCGTCAGGCACCAACCAGGTCGCGGAGCTCACGGCGGTGCTCGAGGCGATCCTCGCGCACCCCGGCGACGAGCCCCTGCGGATCGAGGCCGACTCGCAGTACGCGATCAAGTGCTCGTCGGAGTGGGTGCACGGCTGGAAGCGCAAGGGGTGGCGCACCGCGAGCGGCGGTCCCGTGCAGAACCTCGCCCTCGTCCAGGCGATCGACCGCGCCATCGCGGAGCGCCCGGGGCCGGTCGCGTTCGCGTGGGTGCGCGGGCACCGCGGCGACCGGTTCAACGAGCGCGCCGACGAGCTGGCCGGCATCGCGGCGCGCGAGGCGCGCGACGGCCGGGGTGAGCACCGGTCCGACGTGCGCCGGGCTGCGACGGCACCCGCGCACGAGGTCGAACTCGCGCTCGCGCCCGTCGCCGTCACCCGGCAGCCCGTGCCGGACGCGGTCGTCGAGACGCTGTTCTGACGGCTCCGGGCGCTGCGCCGCGCGCTCCGCCGGGGGCTCAGGCCTCGGGCTGACCGCCCGCGAGCACGGCGAGCGCGGCACCGGCGGACCGGTGCACGGACGACACGAGCCAGCCCTCGGGCGCCGTGCCCCACTCCCGACGGACCGCGGCCAGGGGGAACAGCACGAGGTCGTTCGTCGGGTGGGACACGACGAGCTCCGAGCCGTCCGCGTCGCGGAACGACGCCCAGGCGAGCCCGGGGACGCGGTGCGTGAGCAGGTCGCCGAGGGCGACGCCGAACGCGTTGATGAGCGGCTCGGGGTCGGGCCGGTCCTGCGTCGCGAGCCACGTGGCGTGCACACGGTCGAAGAGGTCACCCACGGTGCGCGGCTCGACGGCACCGTCGCACAGCTCCTCGACGAGGCCCCGCTGCTGGGCGGTCCACACGAGCTCGGCGGCGTTCAGCGGCTCGACGACACCGGGCGCGGTGTCCACGCGCTCGGCGCCCGCAGGACCGTGCGGCGAGGGCACCACGGACCCGTCCGTGGGCCGGGGACTGCGTCGGAACATCGGCATACGTCAGGCATCGACGCGTCGTGCACAGGACTTGACACGCGACGGGGGCGCGTCCCCCGACCGGACGACGTGAGCCGTGCCGGTCGGGAGCGCGCCCCCGGGCGTGGAACCGCAGGTCAGGGCCCCTCGGCCCCGACCGTCAGGACCGTGTGACGGTGATCGCCTGCGCGGTCGCGGTGGGCAGGTAGCCCTTGTCGCCGCTGTACAGCGCGGTGACGTAACCCCCGACCTTGACGGCCGGAAGGGTGACGGTCGCGGTGCCGTCCTTGAGGGTGACCGTGGCGACGGTCGTCAGGTTGTGCAGCACGGTGACCTTGCCCGTGGGGACCGGGGCACCGGCCGCACCGCTCACGGTGACCGTGACGACGGGCTTCGAGCCCCGCACGACCGTCCACGACTCGGCGGACAGCGTCGCCTTCGCCGTGGCCGGCGTCACCCGGTACGAGCGCTGGGACTTCGACGGAGCGACGTCGGCGCTGCCCGGGTAGACGGCCGTGAGCTGGTGGCTCCCGACGGTCAGGTCCCGCGGCAGGGCCACGGTGGCCGTGCCGACGTTGCCCTGCACCGTGAGCTCGCCGGTGCCGAGCACCTTCGAGCCCTCGCGGATCTCGACCGTGCCCGACGGGGCGGCGGTCGCGCCCGTGACGGTGACCGTCGCGGTGACGGCTGCGCCGAACGGCCCCGAGTTGCGGGACAGGGTGAGCGCGGTCGACGAACCCGACTTCTTCAGGTTCACCGTGACGACGGCCGACGTGGAGCCCGCGTACAGCGCGCTGTCCGGCGTGAACACCGCCGTGAGCGCGTGCGAGCCGGCGCCGAGCCGGACCTTCGCGGTCGCCTTGCCGGACGCGACCGGTGCGGACGCGACCTCCTTGTCACCGTCGAGGAACGCCACGGTGCCCGTCGCGGCCGCCGGGGCGACCGTGGCGGTGAGCGTGATCTCCTGGCCGGCCTGCGACGCACCGCTCGCCGTGAGGGTCGTGGTGGTCGCGGTCGGCTCGGGGACGGTGACGTCGACGACCTGCGCGCGGGACGCGGCGTCCGCGTTCAGGTGGTGCAGGACGAGCAGCTGCCCGGACATCGCACCGGAGGACCGGTGCACGGGGATCGCCGTGGCGTCCGTGCCGAGCGAGGAGAACGCGCCCGCGATGTCGTTCTCGAACCAGAACGGCGGTGCGAACGGGTCGATCGTGAACGGCTCCGCCGAGTCGATCGACGGCGGCGTCACCGCGTAGTCGGGCGAGTACGTCCAGGCGGTGATCTCCGGCGTCGTGCCCGGGGTCACGCCGATGCCCGCCAGGTCCACCGGCGCCACGAGGACGTTGTTGTCGAACACGCCCGCCTCGACGTCGCCGAAGAAGCCGTTGACCGGCCACTGGCTGACCACGTCGCCCGACGCGAAGTCGTACGTGTTGGACAGCGTGATGTCCGTGTCCGGCAGCTTCTCGACGACCGTCTGGAACTCGGGGGTGCCGTCGGCGTCGAGGTCGATGTCGAAGACCGGCAGCCAGTTCAGCCCGAGGTCCGCCCACTCCGCGTCGGTCGCCAGGCCGAGGCCCAGGACGCCCTCCGCGGCGGGGTCGCCGCCTGCTGCCGCGACCTCGGGAGCCGTGGACGCCCACCCGACGTACCGGATGTCACCGGCCGCGACGGTGGACTCGGACGTGACGACCCCGGTCGGCGTGGCGTCACGCCGCGCGTCGGTCGCGCCCAGGACGAGCGGCGTGGTCAGCGAGTACCAGCCGCCCTCGGCGACCCCGCGGCCGTCGAGCTCGAGCGCCGCCGTGTCGGCCGCCGCGTCCGCGAACGCGACCGGCGTGGCGGTGAGGTCGGAGACGAGACGCGGTGCGGCCTGCACCGGGACCCGCAGCTCCTGGCTGCCCGAGGTGAGGACCAGGCGGCCCGCCACCTCGGACACGTACTCGCGCGGCACGCCCGCGGTCGTCGCCGACGACGTCGGGTCGAGGTCGCGCGACAGGGTCGACGGGTCCGCCGTGAGCGTCAGGGTGACGATCGCGGAACCGCCTGCCGGCAGCGTGAACGACGCGGGGGAGGCCGTGATCGTGGCCCCGCCCGTGGTGGTCGCCGTGGTGACGGACGTCGTGTACCGCGCGCTCGCGGACCCGAGGTTCTTCACGGTGACGGTCTTCTTCTGCACGACCGTCTCCGCACCGACCTCGACCACGCCGAACGCGACCGACGTCTGCTTGGGGTCCTGCGTGTTGTAGGCGACGACGTTCGTGCCGACGGCCTGCACCGCGTCGACCCGGCCGGAGCCGACGCGCCGCGGCCCGTAGACCTCGCCCGTCTGCTGCGGGCCGGTGTAGACGTCGTGCGTCGCCGTGTTCACCACGGCCGCCTTGACCTGCGTCGCGTCCCAGCTCGGGTGCGCGCCACGGACCAGCGCCGCGATGCCCGCCACGTGCGGCGAGGCCATCGACGTGCCGGACAGCGAGTGCGGCTCGTTGCCGGTGCCGGACGCCGCCGAGAAGATCAGCGTGCCGGGCGCCGCGACGTCGGGCTTGGCGTGCCCGAGCGAGCCGTGCTCACCGCGCGACGAGCCCGGGTTGAGCGCGTCGCCCGCGATGTCCGTGACGACCGCGCCCGCGAGCGACGGGCCGATGTGCACCGTGAGCGTGCCGGCGGTGATCTCCGGCATCAGCAGGTCGGTCGCGGTCGCCGTGAGCTGCGCGCCCGGGATGTTCGCGTTGCCGGCGATGCCGGCGGGGAACACCGTCTCCTCGGTCGGGAGCAGCACGCCGACGGCACCGGCCGCCTGCGCGTTGTTGAACCGGGCGGCGGAGCCGCAGCGTCGGGTCGCGTCGTCGTCGTCCCACCACAGGTAGGCGATCTTTCCGGCGACGGCCGCGGCCTGCGCGGGCGTGAACGCCGTGCAGCCGTCGAACGTGGCGCCGACGAAGCCGACGGGGGCCGTGACGTCCGGGCCGCCGTAGGCGACGGAGTTCTGCCCGGGGTGGATGCCGATCAGGGCCGGGTTCGCCGCGGCCGTGACCTCGATGCCGTCGTACGTCTGCGGGGCGCCGACGGAGTTCGCGACGGTCAGTGCACCCGCGGCGTTGCCGGGGGAGCCGCCGATGTCGGTGAGGTCGCCCGCGTTGCCCGCGGAGTTGACCACGACGGTGCCGAGCGCGACGAGCGCGTCGACGATGAGCGTGTCGGGGTCGTCGGCGGGGGCGCCGTCGGAGCCGAGCGACAGGTTGACGATGTCGAGCCGGTCGCCCAGGTCGCCGTCCCCGTTCGGGTCGGCCGCGCGGTCGAGCGCGAGCGACGTCAGCTCCGTCGAGCCGCCGATGTCGCCGAAGACCTTGAACGCGTAGAGCCCGGCGCCCGGTGCGGTGCCCGGCCCGACCATCCAGTCGGAGACGTCGGTCAGCTCGCTGTAGTCGCCCTCGAACGTCGTGCCGTCGGGCGTGACGCCGTAGCCGGCGGCGGTGCCGGCGACGTGCGTGCCGTGCCCGGAGTTGTCGGACAGGTAGAGCGAGTCGATCGGGTTCTCGTCCGGCGCGGGCACGGGCGTCGAGCCCGGCAGCGGGTCGGTGCTGGGGTCGTACAGCGGTCCGGCGAAGTCGTAGCCGCCGAGGTACTTCGCGGGGTCGAACAGGCCCGCGGGGACGGGCTGGGAGCCGTCCTCGCCGTAGGCCGCCTCGTACGCCTCGACCGTGCCCGGGCCGCCGAAGTCGGCGTGCGTGTAGTCGAGGCCCGTGTCGATGACGCCGATGCGCACGCCCTCACCGGTCTCGCCGGTGTCCTGCCACGTCTCGAGCGCCCGGGTGAACGCGACCTGGTTGGCGTTGTCGGCCGTCTTGCGCGCGACCCGGTAGATCGCGACGACGTCGGGGCTCTCGGCGAGCTCGCGCACCTCCGCGGCGTCGCCCGTGACGAGCGTGCCGGCGACGAGGTTCGTCAGGGTCGCGATGCGCTGCGGCTCGGCGCTCTTCGCGGCGCGGGCCGTCTGCTCCTGCGGGACGACCTCCTCGGCGATCTCCTCGGTCTGCGCGGCCTGCGCGCGCACCGCGGCCGGGGAGCCGCCGTCCGCGACGACATCGGCGGCGGACTTGGCGTCGAGCTGGACGAACGCGGTGACCCGCCCGGTGGCGGACTGCAGGTCACGGCTGACGCGCGCCGCGGCGCGCGGGTCGATCAGGGCCGGGTCGCCCGCCGCGGGCGTGTCCGGCGGCGGGGCCGCCACCGCGGCCTGCGCGCCGAGGACGGCGGTGCCGAGGGTGACGGACAAGGCGGTGATCGCGGCTAGCAACGGACGACGTGACATGGACACATCCCTGGCTTCGATGGGACCGAGGCACCCGTCCGCGTCGCGCCTCCTGCGCCGAGGACCACCGGGTGCCTCGTGCACGTTACTGACCAGTCACGAGATTCGTCACCCCTGTGCAGGGATGTCTCTTACGCCGGTCTTCCCCGGGGCGGGGCCGTCCCGCTCAGCGCAGCGGCACGAACGTGTACGACCCGTGCGTGCTGACCCGCACGTGCCCGCCCTCGCGCTCCACGAGGAGCATCGTCGAGCGCACCGGGATGACCATGCGCCCGCCCTCGGCGACCTGCTCGACCAGCGCGGGCGGCAGCTCGCGCGGCGCCGCCGAGACCAGCACGCGGTCCCAGCCGCCGGGGACGGCCCGCCCGAGCACGCCGGGCTCGGCCTGCTCGACGCGCGCCCACGGCATGTCCCACGCGGCGACGTTGCCCGCACCCCAGGCCGCGAGCTGCGGGTCGAGCTCGAGCCCCAGGACGCGGCCGGTCGGGCCCACGAGCCGGCCGAGCAGCGCCGTGGTCCACCCCGAGCCGCTGCCGACGTCGAGGACACGGGCACCCACGGGCACCTGGAGGAGCCGCAGCATCGCGGCGACGGTGCTCGGCTGCGAGCTGGTCTGGCCGTGCCACAGCGGGAGCGGGTGGTCCTCGGCCGCGCGGCCGCGCTGGTCGGGGGGCAGGAAGTGCTCGCGCGCGAGCGCGCGCATCGCGTCGGCGACGTCGTCCGCGCGTCCGGGGTCCGGTGCGGCACCCACCGTGCGAGCGTACGGCGGCCGCGGCGGGCGGGCCGCTCGGGCGGTCAGACGGTGGGGTACCCGTGCGCGACGGTGGCGACCGCGGGGACGGAGCCGGTGACGGCCGCGACGGAGCCGGTGACCGCGGCGACGGCCGCGACCGCGGGGAGGGAGCCGGTGACGGTGGCGACCGCGGGGACGGAGCCGGTGACGGCGGCGACGGCGGGGAGGGAGCCGGTGACGGCGGCGACGGCGGGGAGGGAGCCGGTGACGGTCGCGACGACGGGGATGCTGCCGGTGGCGACGTCGACCACCGGCAGCGGCCCGGTGCGCGCGATGTCGGCCGACGCCGTCGCAGGGGCGAAGGCGCGCTTGCGACCCGGGCGTCCGGGCGTGCGCCGCTCCTCGATGCCCTCGAGCGTGCTGGCGCGCCACACGGCGCCGCCGTTGAGGCGGCCGTCGGGCTGCGGGAGCCACGGCACCTTGCGGGACAGCCACACCCGGATGGTCGAGTGCTCGACGCCCAGACGCGCGGCCAGGCGGCCGATGTCGTAGAGGTCGTCGAGGCCGCGCGGGGCGGGCGGCGTGGGGCGGTCGGCGGGCACGGCGGAAGCCTAGCGGGCGCGCAAGGGCCCTCTCTGTCGCGCTTGCGTGACGAATGCCACACCGACCGAGATCGCCCGCCGCGCGGCACCACATATGTCCGAAATGCGCAAAACACAAGCCTCTGACCTGCAGGAACGCGCTTGCCATCCGGGCGCCTGTGAATTCTGTGACGCGAGTGTGACGGGATCCGCACATGATCTGCGCCTCAAGTGGTCGGACCGGGCGACCGACGCACTTAACGTGAAACGCGTGAGTGACAGATTGCCGATCCCGGCGCGTCGGTCGCGGGGCGGCAAGCACGTCGCGCCGCGCACCGCCGCCGTACCCGTCGTCCCCTCGGCCACGCACCCGGCCGGTCCCGCCGTCCCCGAGGCGTCCTCCGTCGCGCCCGCGGCGGCCGCCGACGTCCCGCGCACCGCCCCCGCCGCAGGCCGCACGCCGGCGTGGGCGACCGCGGCGCGCACCGCCGTGCCTGCCGCGCCTGCCGCGCCCGCCGCGCCCGCCGTACCCACGACGACCGGTCCCACGCGCCGGGCCCTGCGCACGGGGGCCGTGCCCGTCGTCACGGCATCGACCGCCGCGTCGTCGGCTGCCGCGTCGTCCGCCACCTCGACGTCCGTCGCCTCGTGGCCCACGGCCTCGTGGTCCGTCGCCTCGTCGCCCGCGTCGTCGTCGGACCCGTCGTCCTCGTCCGCGGTCCGCCGCGCCGACGTGCCGACCGGGGACCCGCGGACCACGGACCAGCGGACCGCCGACCAGCCGACCGCCGACCAGCCGACCACCGACACGGCTGCGACACGCGTCGCCCGACGCCGCGCCCAGCAGCCGCGCGTGCACGTCCTGCCGCGCGGCGGCCGGCCGCACACCCGGCTCGCCCAGGTCGGCGTCGTGGCGGCGCTCGCCGTCGGGCTCGGCGGCGGCCTCACCGCGACGGTCTCCTCGCGCGCCGAGGCCACGCAGGCCGCCACGGAGGCCGCCGAGCAGGCTGCCGAGAACGCCGCCGCGGCGCAGCGCGCGGACGTCGCGGACGCCGTCGACATCGCCGACGACGTGCTCGCCGACAGCACGGTCGTGCGCACGGAGGCCCAGCAGGCCGCCGTTGACGCGGCCCGTCTGGCCGAGCTCGACCAGGCAGCCGCCCACCTCGAGGCGCTGGTCGAGGCCATCGACGACCCGCTCGAGGCGCGCACGCGCGACTCCGCGTCGCGCAGCGACGAGCGTGCGCCGGTCGAGGAGGAGGTCGACCCGTCGAGCGTCGACACCACCTCCGGCTCCTCGGCCGCGGGCAGCGACGTCACTCCCGCCCCGGCCGCCCCCGAGGCCGTCGCTCCCGTCGCTCCGGCCACGGACGGTGCGGCAGCCGCCGTGGTCGACCCGCAGTCCGCCACCACGGACGCCGTCCGGACCGCGGCCGCCGAGGTCTCCGCGCTCGCGCAGGAGGTGCGCGGCATGGCCGAGGCGAACCGCGCCGCGGCCGCCGCCGCGCAGGCGCAGGCCGAGGCCGAGGCCGCCGCCGCGGCGGAGGCGGCCCGCGTCGCCGCCGAGCAGGCCGCCCAGCGGGAGGCCTGGAAGCGGTCCCTGCTCGGCTACGCCAACGGCCGGATCCCCGGCGAGGCGCTGTGCGGCGTCTCGTGGGACTCGTCCGTGCAGCTGCGCTGCGACGCCGCCGAGGCGCTCGAGCAGCTCAACGCCGAGTACGTCGCCGCGTTCGGTGCCAACCTCACGATCTCCGACTCCTACCGCTCGTACGCGGGGCAGGTCGCGTGCCGCCGTACCAAGGGCTGGCTGTGCGCCGCGCCCGGCACGTCGAACCACGGCACCGGTGTGGCGGTCGACTTCGGCGGCGGCATCGAGACGTTCGGGACCAAGCAGTTCGCCTGGATGCAGTCCCACGCCCCGTCGTTCTCCTGGACCCACCCGACGTGGGCCGCGCGCACGGGCAGCAAGCCCGAGGCGTGGCACTGGGAGTACGTGGGCTGACAGCCCTTCCCCCCCGCCGGTGGCGTCCCCCCACCACCGGCCCGACGGCCCGGTCGCTCCCTGCGCGACCGGGCCGTCGTCGTCCCGCGGCCGTACCGCAGGTCGTCCGGACGCGGCAGGGGGTCGCGTCCTACGATCGGGCGCATGAGCACCTCGGCCGAGCCCGGCCGGACGTGGCCGCTGGTGGGGCGGGCCGCGGAGCTCGACGACCTCGACGACCTGCTCGCCACGACCGCGGGCGGTGACGGGGGCACGGTCCTCGTCGAGGGCGAGGCGGGCATCGGGCGCACGGGACTCGTCGAGGCGCTGGCGTCGAGCGCGCGCCTGCTGAGCCTGGAGCTGCGGGCCGCCCGCGCCACGACGCAGCGGCGCGCGCCGTTCACGCTGCTCGCCGACGCCGTCCTCACGCACCCGCCGGGCGTCGGGGCCCGTGGTCCCGTGGAGGCCGAGCTCGCCGACCTGCTCGACGCGCAGCGCACCGACGCCGGCCGGGAGCGGGCGCCGCTCGCCGCGCAGCGCACCGCGCGCGCGACCGAGCTGTTCGCGGCGCTCCTGCGGCGGCGCGGCGACAGCGGGCCGTGGGTGCTCGTGCTGGAGGACGTGCACCACGCCGACGCGGAGTCGCTGGGGGTGCTGCTCGACCTCGCGCACGAGGGGCACCTGCCCGGCGCGCTCGTCGTGCTGACGATGCGCCCCCTGCCGTCGAGCCCCGAGCTGTCCGGCGTCGTCGACGCGTGGGTGCGGGCCGGGGCCCGGTACGTCGAGCTGCGGCCGCTCGGGCCGGTCGCGACCGTGGAGCTCGCGCAGCGGCTCGTCGGCGGCTCGGTCGGTCCCGCGCTGCGCGGCACGCTCGCGACGACCGGGGGCAACCCGCGCTTCGTCACCGACGTCGTGCGGACCGCCCGGTCGGCGGGCGCGCTGGAGACGCGCGACGGCGTCGTGGACGTGCAGGGGTCCGCGTGGCTGCCGGCGCTCGACACGGTCGTGCGGGGCCGGCTCGAGTACCTGGACGACGACGTGGTCGACCTGCTCGCGCACGCGTCGGTGCTCGGCACGTCGTTCGTCGTCACCGACCTCGCGGCGCTCGTCGGCTGCCCGCTGCCGGACTGCTGGCGGACGCTGCGGACGGCGCTCGCGGCCGGCCTGGTGCACGCGCGGGCGGACCGGCTCGTGTTCCGGCACGACATCGTGCGGGGCGCGCTGTACGCGGGTCTGGAGGAGCGTCGGAGGCGGGCGATGCACGCGCGGGCGGCGTGGGCGCTGCGCGAGGCAGGTGCGCCGACGCAGATCGTGTCGCAGCACCTGGAGCGCGCGCGCTGACGCGCACCGGCTCCTAGCGTGGGTCGCGGCCCGTCGCAGGGGCGGGCCGCCGACGACCGAGGAGACCCGCATGCCCACGCGCACCGCACGCACCGCCTGGAACGGCACCCTGAACGAGGGCGGTGGACAGGTCGAGCTCACGAGCTCCGGGGCCGGCACGTTCGACGTCTCGTGGCCGAAGCGCGCCGCGGAGGAGGCCGGCGGCACGACGAGCCCGGAGGAGCTGGTCGCCGCCGCGCACTCGTCGTGCTTCGCGATGCAGCTGTCCGCGGTCATCGCGGAGGCCGGCGGCACGCCGGTCGCGCTGCACGTGTCCGCCGACGTGACGCTGCGCCCCGACCCCGCGGGCGGCTTCCGCATCTCGGGCATCACGCTCACGGTCCGCGGCGAGGTCGAGAACCTCGACGCCGACGGGTTCGTCCGCGCCGCCGAGCAGGCCAAGGCGACGTGCCCGGTGAGCAAGGCCCTGACGGGCACGGACATCACCCTGGACGCCGCCCTCGACTGACCCCGCCGGCGCGTCCCGCTCCGCGCCCCGCCCCGACCGGCACGTCCCCTCGAGACCGGCGCATGCACGTCGCGGTCTCGCCGGGACGCGTCGCGCTCGGCGGCGGGGGATGCGGGGTGTCCAGCCTGCGGGGTGGTGGGCGGGGTCCTGGGTGGGCGGTGCCAGACTGCACCCCGTGGCTGCCCCGACCGACACCGCCGTGCGTACCGACGACGTCGTGCACGCCCTGCGGTCCGCGCTGCGCGGCGTCGTCGACGACTCGTCCCGCCGCCGCGCCGAGTACTCCTCCGACGCGTCCAACTACCGCGTCGTGCCGCAGGTCGTCGCGTTCCCGCGCGACGTCGACGACGTCCTCGCGGCGACCGAGGTCTCGCGCGACCTCGGCGTCCCGCTGACGTCCCGCGGCGGGGGCACGTCGGTCGCGGGCAACGCGGTCGGCCCGGGGATCGTGCTCGACTTCTCCCGCCACGTGAACCGCGTGCTCGAGGTCGACCCGGAGGCCCGCACGGCACGCGTCGAGCCGGGCACGGTCATGGCGGCCCTGCAGAAGGCCGCGGCCCCGCACGGCCTGCGCTTCGGCCCCGACCCGTCGACGTGGACCCGCGCGACCCTCGGCGGGATGATCGGCAACAACGCGTGCGGCCCGCGCGCCGTCGCCTACGGCCGGACGGCCGACAACGTGCTCGCGCTCGACGTGCTCGACGGCACGGGTCGCCGGTTCGAGGCCCGCTCCGGTGCGGGCGCGCTCGACGCGGTGCCGGGCCTCGACGCGCTCGTCCGCGGCAACCTCGAGCTGCTGCGCACCGAGCTCGGACGGTTCGGCCGCCAGGTGTCGGGGTACTCGCTCGAGCACCTGCTGCCCGAGCGGGGCACGGACCTCGCGAAGGCGCTCGTCGGCACCGAGGGCACCGTGACGACGCTGCTCGGCGCCACGCTGCGCCTGGTCCCGGTCGCCGCGGCCCCCGTCCTCGTCGTGCTCGGCTACCCCGACATGCCCGCGGCGGCCGACGCGGTCCCGGCGCTGCTGGCGCACGGCCCGCTCGCGATCGAGGGCATGGACTCACGGCTCGTCGACGTCGTGCGGCGCGTGCGCGGCGCGGCTGCCGTCCCGGACCTCCCGCCGGGGGCCGGCTGGCTCATGGTCGAGGTCGGCGGCGACACGCTCGACGAGGCGCTGGACCGGGCGCGCGCGCTCGCGGCCGACGCGGGCACGACGGCCGTCGGGCTGTTCCCGCCCGGGCCGGAGGCGACCGCGATGTGGCGCATCCGCGAGGACGGCGCGGGCCTCGGCGGACGCACGCCGTCGGGCGAGCAGGCGTGGCCGGGCTTCGAGGACTCCGCCGTCCCGCCCGAGCGGTTGGGTGCGTACCTGCGCGAGCTCGAGGCGCTCATGGCGTCGCACGGCGTCGACGGGCTCGCCTACGGGCACTTCGGCGACGGCTGCGTGCACCTGCGGATCGACGTGCCGCTCGAGCGCTCGGGCGACCCCATGCGCGCGTTCATGACCGACGCCGCGCGCCTGGTGGCGTCGCACGGCGGCTCGCTGTCCGGCGAGCACGGCGACGGGCGCGCGCGCTCGGAGCTGCTTCCCGTCATGTACTCCCAGCGCGCCATCGAGGTGTTCGGCGCGTTCAAGGACCTGCTCGACCCGCGCGACCTGCTCAACCCCGGCGTGCTGGTCCGGCCGCGCCCCCTCGACGCCGACCTGCGCCGCCCGGCTGCGAAGCCCCTGCCCGCGACGACAGGCTTCGCGTTCGCGCACGACGCGGGCGACTTCACGACGGCCGTGCACCGCTGCGTCGGCGTCGGCAAGTGCCGGGCCGACGGCCGTGAGACGGGTGCGTTCATGTGCCCGTCGTACCTCGCGACGAAGGACGAGAAGGACTCGACCCGCGGCCGCGCACGCGTGCTGCAGGACATGGCGAACGGCTCGCTCGTCTCGCGGGGCTGGTCGTCGCCCGAGGTGCACGACGTCCTCGACCTGTGCCTGTCGTGCAAGGCGTGCTCGTCGGACTGCCCCGCGGGCGTCGACATGGCGCAGTACAAGGCGGAGGTGCTGCACCGGACCTACCGCGGGCGGCTGCGCCCCGTGAACCACTACGCGCTCGGCTGGCTGCCCCGCTGGGCCCGGCTCATCACCGCCGTCCCCGGGGTGTCGTCGCTGGTCAACGCGGTCCTCGGGATCCGGCCGGTCGCCAAGCTCGTGCTCGCTGCGGGTGGCATGGACACGCGCCGGAAGATGGTCACGTTCGCCCGGACCCCGTTCCGGGCGTGGGCGCGGCACGGCGCGGACGGCGCGGTGACCGTCGCGTCGGGCACGGCGGCGGACACCTCGTCGTCCGGCCGCCCGCCCGTCCTGCTGTGGGTCGACTCGTTCAGCGACACGCTCGCGCCGTCCGTCGCGCACGCCGCGGTGAAGGTGCTGCGGGCGGCCGGCTACGAGGTGCTCGTGCCCGACCACGACGCGTGCTGCGGCCTCACCTGGATCAGCACCGGCCAGCTCGACGGCGCGCGCAAGCAGCTCACGCACCTGCTCGAGGTCCTCGGCCCGTTCGCCGTCAACGGGGTCCCGATCGTCGGCCTCGAGCCGTCGTGCACCGCGGTCCTGCGCAGCGACCTGCGCGACCTGCTCCCCGACGACCCGCGCGCGGTCGCGGTCGCGCGCGAGACGCGCACCCTCGCCGAGCTGCTCACGGCCCCGACGCCGATCGGCCCCGGCGACCGCTGGCAGCTCCCCGACCTGTCCGACGTGACCGCCGTGGTGCAGCCGCACTGCCACCACCACTCCGTCATGACGTGGACCCCGGACCGCCGCCTGCTCACCGAGGCGGGCGCGCAGTTCTCGGCGCTCGCGGGCTGCTGCGGCCTGGCCGGCAACTTCGGCATGGAGAAGGGCCACTACGACGTGTCGGTCGCGGTCGCCGAGAACAGCCTGCTGCCCGCGCTGCGCGACGCCGCCCCGGGCGACGTGTACCTCGCCGACGGCTACTCGTGCCGCACCCAGGCCGACCAGCTCGCGGGCGTCCAGGGCCTGCACCTCGCCGAGCTCCTGGCGTCCCACCTCTGACCCGCCGGCCACGGCTGGACACCCGGGCGACGACGGGTCAGGGTGGCCGCATGCTCGTCGCCTTCTCCGTCGCCCCGCTCGGTGCGGGTGAGTCCGTCACCGAGGCCGTCGCGGACGCCGTGCGCGTCGTGCGCGAGTCCGGGCTGCCCAACCGCACCGACGCCATGTTCACCACGATCGAGGGGGAGTGGGACGAGGTGATGGACGTCGTCAAGCGCGCGACCGCGGCGGTCGGCCGGCACGGTCACCGCGTCAGCCTCGTCCTGAAGGCCGACATCCGGCCGGGCCGCTCGGGCGAGCTCACGGGCAAGGTCGAGCGGGTCGAGGCGGCGCTGGCGGACGGCTGACCCGGCGGTCCGGGACCGCCGCCGGGGCGGGGGACGAACCGGGACGGGTGCCCAGCACTCGGACGGGTGACCAAGAACGCACCCGGTGAAACCGGGCGGGTGCGGCGGAATCATGCCGCACCACCCGTTCGACGGGCTGACGAGCCCAGCACGCTGTGGGACAGTGTGGTCGCACGCGCATCCGGTCGGGGATGCCGCGAGCGACTACGGGGTTGGCGATCGGCCGTCGCCTGCCCAGGAAGGCCGGGGACCGCGATGCCCATCTTCGAGCTCGACGAGGGGCGGCCGCGCCTCGTCCAGCCGATGCAGCCCTTGGCGGGCTCGTTCGCGCAGGAGTGCGCCGCGGTCCTCACCCACCACCTGAGCGCGGTCGCCGGTGAGCCGCTGTTCGCGGTCCGCTGGCGCGCGAGCGCCCCGGACCACGCCGACCTCCCGGAGCTCCTCGCGCTCGACGCCACGGGCCGCCCGGTGGTGGTCGAGGTCGTGCAGGTCGTGGACGACGACGCCGTGGTCGCGGCCCTGCGCCACGCGGGTGCGGCGGGCCGGATGACGACGACGGACCTGGCCCGCGCCTACCACGCGGACCCGAGCCGGTTCGGGATCGACTTCGCGGCGTTCCGTGAGCAGGTCGCGTCCGGGACGACGAGCAGCCGCCGCGAGGGCGTACGGCTCGTGGTGCTCTGCTCGGAGGTCGCGGCCGAGGCGTCCGACACGCTCGGCTTCCTGCGCGGCCCGGGCCGGCACGTCGACGTGCTGCAGGTCGGCGTCGTGCGCGGCGTCGACGACAGCCGGCTGCTCGACGTGTCCCCGCTCGCGACGCACGAGGGCGCGCGCCGTCCGGTCGAGCCCACGGCGCTGCGGCTCGTGCGGTCCAGCGAGGCGTTCGCGACCGCGATGGCCTACGAGCCGGAGCGCGGGACGACGGGGCGGCGCCCGATGACGGGTGAGCTGCGGTCGGTGACGCCGCCGCCGCGCCCGAACCCGCCCGCGCCGACGCCGATCGCCCGGCGCACCACGGTGACCGAGCCGACGCCGCTGCCGTTCGGGCCGGCGCGCGAGCCGAAGGACGTCACGAAGGACGGCCGCCCGTCGTCGCTCGCCCGCACGGGGCCGACGCCCGCCAACCTGACCAACCCGCCGACGCGTGCGACCCCCGCGACGACGACGACCGCGCCCGCCCCGATGACGCTGACCCCGATCTACGGGCTGCGCACGGCCGCGGAGCAGCAGCTGCGCCCGCGGACCGCCGCGGAGCCGCCCGAGGTCGCCGGTCCGCGGCCGTTCGTGCCGGCGTCGGAGGCGCCGCTGCCGTCGGACACCGACGTGCACGGCCGTCGCCCCGCGCCGACCGCCCCGACGGCCGCGGCCGAACCGCCGGTGGACCGCGTGGCCGAGCCGACGGACGTGGAGCCGGTCGCGCCGGCCGCGACGCCCACGTCGGCCGCGTCGGAGCCGT
Source organism: Cellulomonas fimi ATCC 484 (assembly GCF_000212695.1). Taxonomy (NCBI): domain Bacteria; kingdom Bacillati; phylum Actinomycetota; class Actinomycetes; order Micrococcales; family Cellulomonadaceae; genus Cellulomonas; species Cellulomonas fimi. The sequence continues at coordinate 605,947 of NC_015514.1, forward strand.
CCACGTCGGCGGAGCTCCCGGCGTACCGGATCGACGTCGCCCGCGAGAAGGACGCGGTCACGGCCCCGACCGCCGTGTTCCTGCCGCTCGACGACGACGAGCCGCAGGATGCGCCGACCTTCCTCGACGCGCCGCACCCGGAGCTCGCGACGCTCGCGAAGCGCCGCCGCGCCGTGACGACGCTCGTCTGGGTGCGGGAGCGCCGGGGCCAGCGGTTCGAGGCGATGCTGCGCCCCGACGGGTACGTCGAGCTGGAGGACGGCTCGGTGCACGCCGACCCGGACGTCGCCGCGGCGGCCGTCATCGGTGCGGAGAGCAGCGTGGACGGCTGGCGGGCGTGGCGGCTGGGTGACGGCGGCCCGACGCTCGCGGAGGCGACGGGCGTCGACCGCGCCTGACGCCGGTCGAGGTGCGTCGGACCCGGTCCGCCGACCTCGTGTCAGCCCCAGCCGTACGCGGCCGTCCAGCGGTCGAGCTCGGCGTAGAACCGCGCCCGCACGGGCGGCGGGGACAGCGTGAGGTCGTGCAGGCCGCCGTCGATGCGGACGACGGTGACCAGCGGCCCGAGCTGCACGGCGCGGCGGGCGAGGAGCTCGACGTCGAGCACGACGTCCGCGGCGCGCATGTCGTCGGTCCAGCGGGGGCTGATGACGGTGCGCGCGGACGCGAGCATGAGGACCGGCGCGGCGACGTGCACCCCCCGGGCGACGGTCGCGTGCCCGGCCATGACGGCGCGCAGCCAGCCGGCGCGCACGGGGAACGAGGGCACGGGCCGCCACGTGAGGTCGTACGTCCACTCGCCGCCGCTCTGGGCGCTCAGGGTGCGGGCGTAGTACCCGGGGTCGATGTTGGGCAGCGGCGCCTTCGGCTGGAAGCGCGCGAGCTGCGCGATGGCAGGCCCGGACACGTGCCGCAGGACGGACGACCCCTGCAGCTCGAGCCACGGGCTGTTGAGGACGAGCCCGTGCAGCTCGCCGGGGTGCCGGTCGGCCCAGAGGGCGGCGACGAGCCCGCCGGTGGAGTGGCCCATGACCATGATCCGGCCGTGCACGCCCAGGTCGGCGCGGACGACGCCGAGCGCGGCCTCGAGATCCTCGTCGTAGGTGGTCAGGTCGTCGACGTAGCCGGGCGTCTGCCACGGGCGCAGGCTGCGACCGTACTTGCGCAGGTCGAGGGCGTAGAAGGCGGCGCCGCGCGCGTGCCAGTGCGCCGCGAGCTCGGTCTGGAAGAAGTAGTCGGACCACCCGTGCACGTACAGCACCGCCCGCACGGGCCGCACGGGCTCGTCGGTCGGGGGCGCGTACCGCACGAGGCTCGCGACGACGTCGCCCTCGTCGTCGGGACGCAGCTCGAGCGTGCGCACCTGGAAGGGGTCGCCGAGCACGTCCGGCGACCACCCGCCCACGCGCGCCTCCCGTCGCCGTGCGGCCCCGCGGCCGCCGGCCGTCTCAGACCTCGAGGACGATCTTGCCGAACTGCTCCCCGCCCGCAAGGCGCGCGAGCGCGGTCCGCGCGTCGGCCAGCGGGTGCACGGAGTCGACGAGGGGGCGCACACCCGTGCGGGCGAGGAACGCGAGCAGGTGCTCCAGGTCGTCGCGCGTGCCCATGGTCGTCCCGAGCACGGCGATCTCCTGGAAGAAGATCCGCTGCAGCTCGGCGGCCTGCGCGTCGCCGCTGGTCGCGCCCGCGACGACGATCGTCCCGCCGGGGCGCACGGACCGGACCGAGTGCGACCACGTCGCCCGTCCGACGCTCTCCAGCACGAGGTCGACGCGCGGCACGCGCGCGCCGGTCTCGACCGCGGCGGCGGCGCCGAGCCCGAGCGCGCGCTCCCGCTTCGCGGCGTCGCGCGACGTGACGACGACCTCGAGGCCCGCGGCGGCGCCGAGCACGACGGCCGCGGTCGCGAGCCCGCCGCCGGCACCCTGCACGAGCACGCGCTGGCCGGGCTGGGCGCGGCCCGTCGTGAACAGCATCCGGTAGGCCGTGAGCCACGCGGTCGGCAGGCACGCGGCCTCGACGAACGAGAGCTCCGCGGGCTTGTCGACGAGGTTCCACGTGGGCACCGCGACCTGCTCGGCGAGCGTGCCGGGGTACCGCTCGGACAGCAGGCTGCGGGGCTCGTCCGCGGGCACGCCGCGCCCGTGCGGGCCGCCGACGACGCCGTGCACGACGACCTCGCGGCCGTCCGCGGTCACCCCGGCGGCGTCGGTCCCGAGGATCATCGGGAGCTGCTCGGCGCGCAGCCCGACGCCGCGCAGGGACCACAGGTCGTGGTGGTTGAGGGCGGCGGCGCGCACGGCGACGACGCTCCAGCCGTCGCGTGCCTCGGGGGCCGGTCGCTCGCCGACCTCCAGGCCGTCCAGCGGGTCGTCGGGGGCGAAGCGGCTCACGGAGGCGGCGATCACCGGGCCACCGTACGCCCAGGTCGCAGGCCGGGGGGCTGCCGCGCGAGGCGTGTCAGAGCAGCGGCAGCATCCGCCCGAGGTCGGGCACGGCCTCCGACGTGTGCTCGGGCCGCAGCGCGAGCGCGAGCTCGTCGACGTCGTAGGGCGTGCGCCCCGCCGCGAGCCGGACCCACCGGCGCGGGTCGGCGACGTCGACGCTCCAGCCGCCGCGTGCGACGACGATCGCGAGCAGCTCGCCCGCGACGAGGTCCAGCGCGCCGGGGTCCACCGGGTCGCGGCCGGGGCCCGCGCCACGGACGCGGCGCACCGAGCGCGCCAGGTCGTCGGCGTGCACGACGAGCTCGAGCACGCGCGACACCGTCATGGTCGAGAGCAGCACCGGGCCGCGCCGGGCCTGCACGACCCGGTCCCGCGGCCCGAGCGCGTCGAGGTTCGCGAACGCGGCGGCGGCCATCGCGTCGACGGCGCGCAGCGGGTCGGGCGCGATCTGGCGGGCCAGGTCACGCGTCGTGTCGGAGATGTCCTGCGAGCGCGCGACGTAGGTGCCGACGTACTCGCCGAGCGTGAACGGCACCGTCCCGTCGGGCAGGGGTGTGCAGGCGGCGAGCGCGTCCATCGCCCGGCCGAGGTGCGCGACGAGCTCCGCGACGGACCAGCCGTCGAGCACGGACGGGGCGTCCACGACGTCGTCGTCGAGGACCTCCCCGACCCAGGAGCGCAGCCGGTCCCACTGGGCGTGCAGGGCGGCGGACGCGGTGGCGAGGTCGGTGTGGGCCATCCGCCCATCGTGCCCGAGTCAGCGCGCGCGGACCTCGTCGGCCAGGAACTGCGCGACGACACGCCCCACCTGGTCCTCCTCGATGAGGAACCCGTCGTGCCCGTAGTCGGAGTGGATCGTCGCGACCGGGCCGGCGCCGGGGATGCCCGCCGCGACCCGCTCGGACTGCGCGGGCGGGAAGAGCCGGTCGGAGTCGACGGCCACCACGAGCGCACGGGCCGTGACCTGCGCGAGCGCCGCCGCGACGCCGCCGCGGTCCCGGCCGAGGTCGTGCGTGATCATCGTGCGCGTGAGGACGACGTAGCTGTTCGCGTCGAACCTGCGCACGAGCTTGTCGCCGTGGTG